>NZ_JBEYIL010000001.1:284321-796952 GCF_040635845.1 Streptomyces sp. NPDC006872 | reverse complement strand
TGCTAACTCCTTCCGGGCCACACGCGCCCAAACCCCCGGGGGGCCCGCGGGGGGGGGCCCCCGCCCTTCTGTATGCGCCGGGTCGGATCTGCGTGCGCCGGGTCAGATGAAGGTGCGGGTCGGCAGCGGCTTGCCGTACCAGAGTTCGATCAGACGGGCCGCGATGGAGATGCCGTAGGGCGGCAGCACCTCGCCGGACTCGAAGGCGGCGCCGAGTTCGTCGCGGGAGAACCAGCGGGCCTCGTGGATCTCGTCGCCGTCGACGTCGATGTCGGTGGAGGTGGCGCGGGCCATGAAGCCCAGCATGAGGCTGGACGGGAACGGCCAGGGCTGGCTGGCGATGTACTCGACCTGGCCGACGGAGATGCCGGCCTCTTCGAAGACCTCCCGGCGCACGGACTGCTCGATGGACTCACCCGGCTCCACGAAACCGGCGAGGGTGGAGAAGCGCCCCTCGGGCCAGTGGACCTGGCGGCCGAGGAGGATGCGGTCCTCGTCGTCGGTCACGGCCATGATCACCGCGGGGTCGGTGCGCGGGTAGTGCTCGGCGCCGCAGGCGGGGCAGCGGCGGATGTGGCCGGCCGCCGCGATGACCGTGCGCTCACCGCAGCGGGAGCAGAAGCGGTGGGTGCGCTGCCAGTTCTCCAGGCCGACCGCGTGCACCATCAGGCCCACGTCCCGGGGTGACAGCAGCAGGCCCGCCTCGCGCAGCCCGGCCGGGCGCGCGGACTGGTCGATCCGGCCGGGCAGGGTGTCCTTCTGGAGGGCGAAGTAGCTGACGCCGTCGTCGTCGGTCCCCAGGAAGTAGCGGTGCGCCTCGGTGAGGGGGGCCTCGAAGGACGGCGTCATGACGAGTTCGGTGCGGCCGTCGGACGTCTCGTCGATGAGGACCTGGCCGCCGGAGACGACGAAGCAACGCGTCGTCGGGTGGCTCCACGCCGCGGCGAGCCAGGCCTCGTCGAGCCGGTGGTGGGCCGCCCGGTCGAGGCCGCTCGGTGCGGTCAGCGAGATGGGTCGATCGGCGTTCTGGTCGGTCCAGGTGGTCACGGGTACTTCCAACTCCCCCGGTGGAACGGTTGTTTCGGCGGGCGATTCAGCGGGACGTACGGCAGAGGACGACCGGTTCCGGGGCGGTGTCGCGGTGCGGGGCGGTCTGTCCAGTGTGCCCCGCGCGCGTGTCCCCTCCGGACCGATCGGGGGTGTCAGGGCGCATGACGCCAGTTCTCGGCGAGATCGCCCCAGAGGTACGCGGTGGTCTCGACGCCCTTGAGAAGGAGATCCAGCTCGACCTTCTCGTTCGGGGCGTGCCAGCCGTCCGACGGGACGGAGATGCCGAGGAAGAGCACCGGGGCGCCGAGGACTTCCTGAAGGTCGGCGGCGGGTCCCGAGCCGCCTTCGCGGGTGAAGCGGATGGGCCCTTCGAAGGCCCGTCCCATGGCGCGGACCACGGACTGCAGGGCGGGGTGGTCCAGCGGGGTCAGACACGGGCGCGTGGCCGGGCTGAACGTGATCTCGTGCCGGATCCCGGCGGGCAGCTGCTCGGCCGCCCAGGCGCGCACGGCCTTCTCCACATGCGCGGGGTCCTGGCCGGCGACGAGCCGGAACGACAGCTTCACGAACGCCGAGGACGGGACGATCGTCTTGCTGCCGGGGCCCTGGTAGCCGCCGCCGATGCCGTTGACCTCGGCGGTGGGGCGGGCCCAGATGCGCTCCAGGGTGGTGTGTCCGGCCTCGCCGTGGGTGGCGTGCGACCGGGCGGTGCGCAGCCACCGGTCCTCGTCGAAGGGCAGCTCGGCGAAGAGCTCGCGCTCGCGTTCGGTGAGCTCGACGATGCCGTCGTAGAAGCCGGGCACGGCCACGCGTGCGTGCTCGTCGTGCAGGGCCGCCACAAGGCGGGCGGCCGCGGTGGCCGGGTTGGGCACCGCGCCGCCGAAGGAGCCCGAGTGGATGTCCTGGTCGGGGCCGAAGAGCCGGATCTCGCACTCGGCGAGCCCACGCATGCCGGTGCACACCGTGGGGGTGTCCTCGGACCACATGCCGGTGTCGGAGACGATCACGGCGTCCGCGGCGAGCCGCTCGCTGCGCTCCTCGACCAGGGCGCGGAAGTTCGGGGAGCTGGACTCCTCCTCGCCCTCGATCAGCAGCTTGAGACGGACGGCCGGGGCGGGGCGGCCGGTGGCTGCGAGGTGGGCGCGGACGCCCAGGGTGTGGAAGAAGACCTGGCCCTTGTCGTCGGCCGCCCCGCGCGCGTGGAGGCGGTTTCCGTGGACGACGGGCTCGAAGGGGTCGGTGTCCCAGCCGTCCTCACGGGCGGCGGGCTGCACGTCGTGGTGGCCGTAGACCAGGACGGTGGGCGCCTCGGGATCGTCGGAGGGCCACTCAGCGTAGACGGCCGGTGCGCCCGGGGTGTGCCAGACCTCGACGGTCGGGAAACCCGTCTCCTTGAGTTTGGCGGCGAGCCAGTCCGCGCTGCGCCGGACGTCGGGGGCGTGGTCGGGCTGTGCCGACACCGACGGGATGCGCAGCCACTCGCAGAGGTCGTCGAGAAAGGCGGCGCGGTGCTGCTCGATGTACGTGCGGACGGCGCTGACGGCACTGTCAACGGGATGGCTCATGGTCACGAGCCTATCGGCCCGCACCGACATCCTGGCCGGGCCCTTGCGCAGGGTTTACCTGCGCGGCCGGTCCGTCGCGGTCGCCGTCGGCGCTCTCTTCCCCGGTCAACAGGCGCTCCAGCGCGGCACGATCGGGCAGACCCTCCGGTCGTACGACGTCGCCGGTGCGTACATAAAGGAACGCCGCTGTGACGGATTCCACGGGCACCCCCTGCTGCTCGGCCCAGGCGAGCCGGTACAGGGCGAGCTGGAGGGGGTCGGCGGTGCGGGCGCGGTGGGTCTTCCAGTCGACGATGTCGTAGGTCGCCGAGGCTCCGTCGCCCTCCTTGTAGACGGCGTCGATACGGCCCCGCACGACGCGCCCGGCGAGGGCGAGCTGGAACGGGGCCTCGACGCGGTAGGGCGTGCGGTGGGCGTACTCGGTGCGCTCGAAGGCGTCCTTGAGGGCTTCCAGGTCGCGCTCGTCTGCGATCTCGACGTCGTCGTCCCCGGGCAGCTCGTCCGGTCCCAGCAGCGGAAGCGTCAATTCCTCGAAGCGGGCCTCCACCCATGCGTGGAATCGGGTGCCCCGGCGCGCGGCCGGTTGCGGGGGGTGCGGCATGGGGCGCGCGAGCTCCTGTGCGAGACCGTCCGGGTCGTCGGCCAGCCGCATCACCTGCGAGGCGGTCAGGGTCGTCGGCAGGGGGACCTCCGTGACGCTCTGACGGGCGCGCAGGAGCTCTCCGGCGAGTGCGTCGAGGTCGCGGTCCCAGGAGGCGACGGCCCGGGCTTCCTCAGGGGTGAGGCGGTTCCCGCGCGGGCGGGTGACGGGGACCTCGGGGGCCGTGCCTTGGTGGGGCACGGCGGGGCGGGCCTCGGGAGGGGTGTCGTCGAGAGGGGTGTCATCGAAAGGCGCGTCGTCGAACGGCGCATCGTCGAACGGGTCGGACTCGAACGGGTCGGCCTCGTCGTGGGGCGGCTCGTCCTGGTCCTCGTCGGGTGGCGGGGGCCAGTCCGGGTCGTCGTAGGTGTCCGGGTCGTGGACGGCGTCGGGGCGGCCGTCCTCGTGCGAGGCGAGGGCCTCCAGGTGGGCGAGGACGGTCTCGGCGGCGGCGCGGCGGCGGGCCAGGGCGTCGTCGTCCAGGGGGAGCGGCCAGACCTGGTCGATCGTCGCCCGGTGCAGGGCGGGGTTCTCCGCGTCCTCCGCCGGCTCGTCCGCCCAGGCCTCGATCTCACCGTGTCCGGCCGCGCAGTGGTCGTAGAGGGCGTTCAGGAAGTCGGACGGGCCGCGGGGCTTCTTCTGGGTGGGGCCCCACCAGTGGCCGGAGCCGAGGAGCAGGGATCGGGGGCGGGTGAAGGCGACGTAGCCGAGGCGGAGTTCCTCGGTGTGCTGGTGGTCCTTCATGGCCTCGTGGAAGGCCTTCATGCCCCGTGCGTCCCAGGAGTCGAGGTCGGGGAGCGTGTCGGCGTCGCCGCGCAGTCCGTGCGGCAGCACCTTGGCCTGCGCGGTCCACTTCTCGCGGCCCTGACCGCTGGGGAAGGTGCCGGTGACCAGGCCGGGAACGACGACGACGTCCCACTCCAGGCCCTTGGACTTGTGCGCGGTGAGCACCTTGACGGTGTTCTCGCCGCCGGGCAGAGCGTTGTCGAGGCCCTTCTCGTACTGGGCGGCGGTGCGCAGGAAGCCGAGGAAGGCCAGCAGGCTCGCCTCGCTCTCGTGGGCGGCGAAGGACGCGGCGATGTCGAGGAAGTTGGACAGGGTCTCGCGGCGGCGGGCGGCCAGGGCGTGCGGGGACGCCGACAGTTCGACCTCGAGGCCGGTGACGGCGAGGACGCGGTGCAGGACGTCCATCAGGGGGTCGGCCAAGGAGCGGCGCAGGTCGCGCAGTTCGGTGGCGAGCCGCGCGAACCGCACGCGCGCGTCCGGCGAGAAGGGCAGCCCGTCGTCGCCCGCGGCGCGGGTGCCGCCGTCGCCGTACAGAGGCGTCTCCAGGAAGGTGTCGAGGGCGTCGGCGAGCGAGATCACCTCGGACGGGTCGACCCCCTCGACGGCCTCGGCGAGGCGGCGGTCCGGGTCGTCGTCGCCGCCCGCGCGGGCGTGGCCGACGAGCAGCCGGGCCCGGCGGCCGAGAAGGGCGAGGTCGCGTGGGCCGATGCGCCAGCGCGGGCCGGTGAGCAGCCGGACCAGGGAGGCGTTGGCGCCGGGGTCCTGGAGGACCTCGCAGACGGCGACGAGGTCGGCGACCTCGGGCAGGTGCAGGAGTCCGGACAGGCCCACCACCTCGACGGGGATGTCCCGGGCGACCAGCGCGCCCTGGATCTCCGCGAAGTCGGTGGCCGTGCGGCACAGGACGGCGATCTCGCCGGGCGCCTTGCCGGTGCGCACGAGGTGCGCGACGGAGTCGGCGATCCAGTCCATCTCCTCGGCGTGGGTGGCCAGGAGGGCGCAGCGGACCACGCCGTCACGTTCGGCGCCGGGGGCCGGTCGCAGGGCCTCCACGCCCGCGTGCATGGCGCGCAGGGGCTCGGCGAGGCCGTTGGCGAGGTCCAGGAGGCGGCCTCCGCTGCGCCGGTTCTCGCTGAGCGACTGGCGCCGCGCCCTGCTTCCGTCGGTGTGCGCGAAGTGCTCGGGGAAGTCGTCGAGGTTGGCGACCGAGGCGCCGCGCCAGCCGTAGATGGCCTGGCAGGGGTCGCCGACGGCGGTCACGGGGTGGCCGGTGCCGCCGCCGAACAGGCCGGCGAGGAGGATGCGCTGGGCCACCGACGTGTCCTGGTACTCGTCGAGCAGGACCACGCGGAACTCGTCGCGCAGGAGCGGGCCCACCTCGGGAACCTGCGCGAGCTGCGCCGCAAGCGCGATCTGGTCGCCGAAGTCCAGCAGGTCGCGCTCGCGTTTGGCGGCCCGGTAGCGCAGCACCAGGTCGGTCAGTTCGCGCCGGGCGGCGGCCGTCTCGGGCACCTTGCGCAGGTCGGCGTTGGTGAGCTTGGCGCCCTCCAGGGTGTGCAGCAGTCCGGCGTCCCACGCGCGCAGTTCCTCGGGGCGGACGAGGTGTTCGGCGAGTTCGGCGTCGAGTGCGAGGAGGTCGCTGATCAGGTCGGCGAAGGAGCGGGTGAGCGACGGGTAGGGGCCGGGGGCCTCGCGCAGCACGCGCGCGGCGAGCTGGTAGCGGGTGGCGTCGGCGAGCAGCCGGGCCGTCGGCTCCAGGCCGATGCGCAGGCCGTGGTCGGTCAGGAGGCGGCCCGCGAAGGCGTGGTAGGTGGAGATCACCGGCTCGCCCGGCGGACGGTCGGGGTCGATGAGGTCGGGGTCGGTGACGCCCGCCCTGATCAGTGCCTTGCGGACGCGTTCGGCGAGTTCGCCGGCGGCCTTGTTGGTGAAGGTCAGGCCGAGGACCTGTTCGGGGGCGACCTGGCCGGTGCCGACCAGCCACACCACGCGCGCGGCCATCACCGTCGTCTTGCCCGACCCGGCTCCGGCCACGATCACCTGCGGGGCGGGCGGCGCGATGATGCAGGCCGTCTGCTCCGGGGTGAAGGGGATCCCGAGGAGCTCCTTGAGCTGCTCGGGATCGCTGATACGGGCGGGCATGGTGAGAGGCTAGCGGCGGGCACTGACAGTCGATGACAAATCGCCCGCCCCGACCGGGAGAAGCGCAGGTCAGCACGGTTGGTGCGGTCCGTCACACGCGTGCCGGGCGGACGGCCCGTCAGTCGACCACGTGCCGTCCTTCGGGCCGGGCGCTGCACGAGGCGCGGAACGCGCAGTGGGTGCACTGCTGGCCGGCGGTCGGGGTGAACCGCTCGTCGAGGACCTTGCCGGCCGCCGTGGCGAGGAGCTCGCCGACCCACTCCCCCTCCAGCGCCTCCTGTGCCTGGACCTTGGGCACGGTGTCGCCGCCGTCCTTCTTGGCGGCGCCCTGGCGCAGCTGGACGAGTTCGGCACCGCCGGGTGCGGGCCGTACGCCGTCGAACGCCTCGTCGACGGCGCCCTCGCGGACGGCGAGCTGGTAGACGGCGAGCTGGGGGTGGCGTTCCACCTCGCGGGCGGTCGGCGTCTGCTTGCCCGTCTTGAAGTCGACGACGTAGGCGCGGCCGTCGCCGTCCGCCTCGACTCGGTCCATCTGGCCGCGGACGCGGACCTCGTAGTCGCCCGCTTCGAGGGTGACGTCGAAGTCGTGCTCACTGGCGACCGGCGTGCGACCCGCGCGGTCCATCACATGCCATTGCAGGAAGCGTTCGAGCGCCACGCGCGCGTGTGCTTTCTCCTGCGTGGACTTCCAGGGCGCGTCGAAAGCGAGGGCGTTCCACACGGAGTCGAGGCGTTCCATGAGGACGTCGAGGTCGGCCGGGGTGTGCCCAGAGGCGACCTCGTCGGCGAGGACGTGCACCACGTTGCCGAAGCCCTGGGCGGCGGTGGCGGGGGCGTCGGCCTTCACCTCGCGCCCCAGGAACCACTGCAGGGCGCAGGTGTTGGCGAGCTGGTCCAGGGCGCTTCCGGAGAGCACGACGGGCTGGTCGCGGTTGCGCAGCGGCACCTTGCTCTCGGTCGGCTCGAACATGCCCCACCAGCGGTACGGGTGGGCGGACGGCACCAGGGGCCTGCCCTCCTCGTCGGCGAGCGCGGCCAGCCGGGCGAGGCGGTGGGCGGCGGCCTCCCGGAGCGTGGCGGAGGCGCGCGGGTCGACCGTCGTGGCGCGCAGTTCGGCGACCAGCGCGGCGACCGACAGGGGGCGGCGCGGGCGTCCCGTGACGTCCTTGGGTTCGACGCCGAGTTCGGTCAGGAATCGGGAGGGCTGGTCGCCGTCGTCGGCGGGCGCCTTGACGGCGGTGACGACGAGACGCTCGCGCGCGCGTGTGGCTCCCACGTAGAAGAGGCGGCGTTCCTCGGCGAGCAGCGCTCCCGGGGTGAGCGGCTCGGCGAGCCCGTCGCGGCCGATGCGGTCGGCCTCCAGGAGCGAGCCGCGGCGGCGCAGGTCCGGCCACAGGCCCTCCTGGACGCCGGCCATGACGACCAGGCCCCACTCCAGGCCCTTCGCGCGGTGGGCGGTCATCAGGCGCACGGCGTCGGGGCGCAGGGCACGCCGGGTGAGGGTGTCGGCGGCGATGTCCTCGGCCTCGATCTCGGCCAGGAAGTTCAGGGCGCCCCGGCCGCCGGTGCGCTCCTCCGCGCGCGCGGCGGTGGCGAACAGCGCGCACACGGCGTCCAGGTCCCGGTCGGCGTTGCGGCCGGCCGCGCCGCCGCGCCGGGCGGCCCGCTCCAGGCGCGCGGGCCAGGGCGTGCCGTCCCAGAGGTCCCACAGCGCCTCCTCGGCCGTACCGCCGCCCGCGAGCCGCGCGCGGGCCGTCGCCAGCAGCGCGCCGAGGCGCTGGGCGCCGCGCGCGTACGTCGGGTCATGGGTGACCAGCCGCTCCGGCTCGGCCAGGGCGCGCGTGAGCAGCTCGTCGGAGGGCGGCGGCAGCGCGTTGCCCGCGGCGCGCTCCTCCTCGCGCAGGGCGCGTCCGAGGCGGCGCAGGTCGGCGGCGTCCATGCCGGCGAGGGGGGAGGCGAGAAGGGCGAGGGCGGTTTCGGTGTCGAGCCAGCAGGCGTCCGTGCCCTCGGCGTCCTGATCCGCCGTCGGCGGCGGCGAGGCCTCCGCCGTCGCGACCGCGCGGAGGGCCGACAGCAGGGGCGCCACCGCCGGTTCGTGGCGCAGGGGGAGGTCGTCGCCGTCGATGTCGAGGGGGACGCCGGCGGCGGTGAGCGCGCGGCGGACCGTCGGGATGGTGCGGGAGCCGGCGCGGACCAGGACGGCCATCTCGCTCCAGGGCACGCCGTCCTCCAGGTGGGCGCGGCGCAGGATGTCGGCGATGTTGTCCAGCTCGGTACCGGCGGTCGGGTACGTGTAGACCTCGACCCGGCCGCCGTAGCGTGCGGCGGCCAGTTCGCGGTGGGCGCGGACCTTCTCGGCCGGCAGGCGGGTCAGCGGCATCCGCTGGGTCACCAGCCGGGTGGCGGCCAGGAGGGCCGCTCCGGAGCGGCGGGAGGTGCGCAGGACCTCGACGGGGGCGGGACGGCCGTCGGGGCGGGGGAAGGCCCCGGGGAAGTCCAGGATGCCGTTCACGTCGGCGCCCCGGAAGGTGTAGATCGACTGGTCGGGGTCGCCGAAGGCGACCAGGGTGCGGCCACCGCCGGCGAGGGCGTGCAGCAGCCGTACCTGGGCCGGATCGGTGTCCTGGTACTCGTCGACGAACACGGCGTCGTACTGCGCGGCGAGCCGCTCGGCGACCTCGCGGCGGTGGGCGAGGAGGACCGCGCGGTGGACGAGTTCCGCGTAGTCGATCACGCCGTGCAGGTCGAGCACGTCGAGGTACTCGGCGAGGAAGGCGGCCGCGGCGCGCCAGTCGGGGCGGCCGATGCGGTGTGCGAAGGCGTCCAGGGCTGCGGGGTCGAGGCCCAGTTCGCGGCTGCGGGCCAGCACCGCGCGGACCTCGTCGGCGAAGCCCCGGGTGGTGAGGCAGGCGCGCAGTTCGTCGGGCCAGCGCACGTGTGCGAGGCCGAGCCGTTGCAGGTCGAGCTGGCCGGCGAGCAGCTCGCGGACGGCCACGTCCTGTTCGGGGCCGGACAGCAGCCGCAGGGGCTCCACGAACAGGTCGGCGTCCTGGTGGGCGCGGACCAGGGCGTAGCAGTACGAGTGGAAGGTGGTCGCCTGGGGCGCGCGGGCGGCGCCCATGCGCTGCGCCATCCGGTCCCGCAGCTCGACGGCCGCCTTACGGCTGAACGTGAGCACCAGGATGCGTGCGGGGTCGCCCCCGCGAGCGATCCGGGCCGCCACGGACTCGACGAGCGTGGTGGTCTTTCCGGTGCCCGGGCCTGCGAGGACGAGCAGCGGGCCGGCGCCGTGGTCAACCACGGAGCGCTGTGCGGCGTCCAGACGAGGGGGATCCGGCCGGGCCGGCGGGGTACGGACCAGTCGGTAAGCGCCACGGTTCCCCTGTCGCCCCTGGGGGTGCGACAGGCGCCTGGTGGAGGAAGAGGAGCTCACGTGGTTCGCCGGTCCTGGTGGGTGTGCTGGTTGACGGAGCGCCGCTTCGGGAGAGCGGTGAGCCCGGGATGAGAGGGACGCGTGCGGCCGACGCTACGCCGACGGGCGGCCCGGAAGGATTGCTTCCGGTTCTTCCCTTGAGGCGCTCAGGGCACTCGAGGCACTTGATCCCCTCAAGACCCTCACAGCCCTCTCGGCCCGTATGCCACGCACGTCCCTCGCCCCTCGAACGTACGCCATGCCACCGACGTGCCCCGTTTGCCCCCATTCCCCCGAACGGGCAGCAAGATCCCCCCGATTCAGTCCGATGGCGAAAGCTGTCAGGTGTGACCTTCCGCGCGTTCGCCGCCGTCCCACCTCGCCCGCTTCATGTCGAGGCGGGGCACATGGCCCTCGGCGGACCTGCTCGCCTGCTTCAGAGGCGTGCCCTCGGCCCGGTAGCGGTCCAGCGCCCGCAGCTCGTGACCCGGCAGCAGCACCCCGTCCGCGCGCACGACACGCCACCACGGGACCCCGCCCCCGTAGAGGGCCATCACCCGGCCGACCTGCCTGGGACCGCCCTCCTCCAGCCACTCCGCGACGTCCCCGTACGTCATGACGCGCCCGGGCGGGATCAGCTCCGCGACCTCGAGAACCCGCTCGGCGTACTCCGGCAGTGCCTCGGTGTGCTCCGGGCGGGCGTCTTCGTACTCCGGTCGGGCGTCGTCCGGAAGGCTCTGCTCGCTCATCCGCCCCATCCTGCCCCACCGCACCGACAATGCGACGGGTCCACGACCCTGTGTGACCCTCGCTCCCGGCCGGTGCTTCAGGCAGACTGTGCGCCCCCGCGTTTGCACCCTGATGCCCCCGTGTGTCGGTGGGGCATGCCACCATCGTGCAGGCGGTGACCGGTGATACGAGATCAAGAAGAGACGATGAAGCAGCAGGGCGTGCATCCTGAGGACGCGGAAGGCACCTCTGATGCTGCGTCGCGCCCCGACACCGCCGAAGAGCCACAGGAAGAGGCGCGCATCGACGAGGTCGAGGGCGACGAACCACTGCTCCCCGCGCGCGTGCACCGCCCCTCCGACCTCATGCGGCTGCTGGTCGGGGTACTCGCCGTCGTCCTGCTCCTGGGCATCGCCGCCTTCGCACACGGGACGACCTCGGGCCTCGAACAGGACATCAACAAGGGCACCGGACAGGCCCCCGATCTCCTCATCAAGATCGCAGGGCTGGCCTCCAGCATCGCGATCCTGCTGGTCCCTGTCGCGTTCGCCATCGAGCGGCTGATCAAGCGGGACGGGCTGCGCATCGCCGACGGCGTGCTCGCTGCGGTCCTCGCACACGGTGTGACCCTCGCCACCGACCTGTGGGTCGCCAAGGCCGCGCCGAACTCGATCCAGGAGGCGCTCACCCAGCCCTCCCCCGGTGACATCCACGCCCTCACCGATCCGGTGCACGGCTACCTGGCGCCCGTCATCGCGTACATGACGGCCGTCGGCATGTCCCGTCGGCCGCGCTGGCGCTCGGTGCTGTGGATCGTGCTGCTCCTGGACGCCTTCTCGATGCTCGTCACCGGCTACACGACGCCGTTCTCGATCATCCTCACCGTCCTGATCGGCTGGACGGTGGCGTACGGCACGCTCTACGCGGTCGGCTCGCCGAACGTGCGTCCCACGGGACGGACGCTGATGGCAGGCCTGCGGCACGTCGGGTTCCACCCGGTGAGCGCGGCCCGCGAGGAGGGGGCGGACGCGGCGGAGAGCGACCGGGGCAGACGCTACTTCGTGTCCCTGGAGGACGGTCCACCGCTGGACGTCACGGTCGTCGACCGGGAACAGCAGGCCCAGGGGTTCTTCTACCGCGCGTGGCGCAATCTGACCCTGCGCGGCTTCGCCACCCGCAGCAGCCTGCAGTCGCTGCGCCAGGCGCTGGAGCAGGAGGCGCTGCTCGCCTACGCGGCCATCGCGGCCGGCGCCAACGCGCCCAAGCTGATCGCGACCTCCGAACTCGGTCCCGACGCGGTGATGCTCGTCTACGAGCACACCGGCGGCCGCACCCTCGACTCCCTGACGGACGACGAGATCACCGACGAGCTGCTGCGCAACACCTGGCACCAGGTGCAGGCCCTGCAGTCGCGGCGCATCGCACACCGCCGGCTCGCGGGTGACGCGATTCTGGTGGATCGTTCCGGCACGGTGATCCTCACCGACCTGCGCGGCGGCGAGATCGCGGCCGGCGACCTGCTGCTGCGCATGGACGTCGCCCAGCTGGTGACGACGCTCGGCCTGCTGGTGGGCGCCGAACGCGCGGTGATCTCCGCGGTCGACGTGCTGGGACCGGACGCGGTCGCGGACTGTCTGCCGATGCTCCAGCCCATCGCGCTGACCCGCTCCACGCGCGCGACGCTGCGCCGATTGGCACGCGAGCGTGCCCAGCGGGAACGCGAGGCGGTGCTGGAGGCCTCTCAGCAGGCCAAGCAGGCCCGGCTGGAGTCGACCGGGAACGACACGGAGACCGTCGCCCTCGAGAAGCCCGACAAGAAGACCGTGCGCGCGGAGGCACGGGCCGAGAAGCGGGCCATCGACGACGCGCTGGAGGAGGCACGCGAGGAGGATCTGCTGACGCAGATCCGGCACGAGGTGCTGCTGATCCGGCCCCAGGCGCCGGTCGAGCCCGCCCGGCTGGAGCGGGTGCGGCCGCGCACCCTGATGAGCTTGATCGCCGGTGCCATCGGCGCGTACTTCCTGCTGACGCAGCTCACCCACATCGAGTTCGGTCCGCTCGTCGCCAACGCCGAGTGGGGCTGGGTCGCCGCGGCCGTCGTGTTCTCGGCGTTGAGTTACGTCGCCGCGGCGATGAGCCTGCTGGGGTTCGTGCCGGAGCGGGTGCCGTTCCCGCGGACCGTGGCCGCGCAGGTCGCCGGGTCCTTCGTGAAGATCGTGGCCCCGGCCGCGGTCGGCGGGGTCGCCCTCAACACGCGCTTCCTGCAGCGGGCGGGGGTGCGACCCGGTCTCGCGGTGGCCAGCGTCGGCGCCTCTCAGCTGTTCGGGCTCGGCTGCCACATCGTGATGCTGCTGTCGTTCGGCTATCTGACCGGCACCGAGAAGACGCCGTCGCTGTCGCCGTCCCGCACGGTCATCGCCGGTCTGCTCACGGTGGCGGTGCTCGTGCTCGTGGTGACCTCGGTGCCGTTCCTGCGGAAATTCGTCTCCACGCGCGTGCGCTCGCTGTTCGCGGGCGTCGTGCCGCGCATGCTGGACGTGCTCCAGCGGCCGCAGAAGCTGGTCACCGGCATCGGCGGCATGCTCCTGCTCACCGCCTGCTTCGTGATGTGCCTGGACGCCTCCATCCGCGCCTTCGGCGACGAGACGACCTCGCTGAGCATCGCCAGCGTCGCCGTGGTCTTCCTCGCCGGCAACGCGCTCGGCTCCGCCGCCCCGACCCCGGGCGGAGTCGGGGCCGTCGAGGCGACTCTGACGGTCGGTCTGATCGCGGTGGGCCTGCCCAAGGAGGTCGCCGCTCCCGCGGTGCTGCTCTTCCGACTCCTGACGCTGTGGCTGCCCGTGCTGCCGGGCTGGCTGGCCTTCAACCACCTGAGCCGCAAGGGCGCGCTGTAGGAGGTCGCGCGCCCGTACCTCGTACGGACCGCGCCCCGCGCGCGTGCCCGCACGCGACCGCAGGATGAGATCATGCCGAACCCCTCCCGCCTGCGCGCCGCCGCCCTGACCGTCACCGCCCTGCTGCTGTCCTCCCTGGTGACCGGCTGCGGAGACGACGCGCAGGACGAGGATCTGACGGCGCAGCAGCTCGGCTGGAAGGACTGCCCGGCCCCGTCCCAGGCGGAGGGCGGCGGCAGCGCCCCGTCCCCGCTGCCGAACGGCGACCAGTGGCAGTGCGCCACGATGAAGGCGCCCCTCGACTGGGACGACCCCGAGGGCGACACCATCGGCATCGCACTGATCCGGGCCCGGGCCGGCGGCGACGAGAGCAGCCGGATCGGCTCGCTGGTCTTCAACTTCGGCGGGCCCGGCGGCTCGGGCGTCTCCACCCTGCCCGCCTTCGGCGACGAGTACGCGGCGCTGCGCACCCGCTACGACCTGGTGAGCTTCGACCCGCGCGGAGTCGGCCGCAGCGCCGGTGTGCGGTGCGAGAACGACCAGCAGCTCGACGCGTACTTCCAGCAGGACGCCACGCCCGACGACGCCGGCGAGCGCACCGCCCTGCTGGACAACACCAAGGACTTCAACGCGGCCTGCGAGAAGAACTCCAGGAAGGTGCTGCCGCATGTGCGGACCACCGACGCGGCCCGCGACATGGACCTGATGCGCCAGGTCCTCGGCGACGACAGGCTGTACTACTTCGGCATCTCCTACGGCACCGAACTGGGCGGCGTGTACGCCCACTTGTTCCCGAGGAACGTGGGTCGGGCCGTCTTCGACGCCGTCGTCGACCCGACGCAGACGTCCGAGCAGGGCTCGCTCGCCCAGGCCAAGGGCTTCCAGCTCGCGCTCGACAACTTCGCCGAGGACTGCACGTCCAAGACGGAGGACTGCCCCGTCGGAGACACCGCACAGGACGTGAAGGACCGGATCGCCCGGCTCCTGACCGACCTCGACGGCAAGCCGATCCCGGGCGTCTTCCCGCGCCCGCTGACCCAGAGCGCCGCCACCAACGGCATCGCGCAGGCCCTGTACTCGCAGGACTTCTGGGAGTACCTCACCGAGGGCCTGGAGCAGGCCTACGCCGGGGACGGCAGGATTCTGATGCTGCTGTCCGACCTGATGAACGGCCGTAGCCAGAACGGCGAGTACAGCAACATCGCGGCCGCCAACGTCTCCGTCAACTGCTCCGACGACAAGGCGCGTCACTCCACCGCCTATGTGGCGGAGAAGCTGCCCGAGTTCCGGGCCGCCTCCAGCCTGTTCGGGGACTTCCTGGCCTGGGGCCTGGTCGGTTGCACCGACTGGGCCGTGCCGGGCGCCGCCGACCACCCGGACGTGAGCGCGCCCGGGTCGGCGCCGATCCTGGTCGTGGGCAACACCGGCGACCCGGCCACCCCGTACGAGGGGGCGCGGAAGATGGTGGCGGCGCTGGGCCGCGGGGTCGGGGTCGAGCTGACGTACAAGGGGCAGGGGCACGGTGCGTACGGCAGCGGGAACCAGTGCGTGCAGGCGGCGGTGAACGGCTATCTGCTGAGCGGCAAGGTGCCCGCCGCCGGGACCGTCTGCTCCTGACTCCCCTCCCGAATTCCCGGAAAACCCGCAGGTCAAAAGGTTATCCACAGGCACCGACGGTCGAGTCGCCAGCCGCCTAATATGGCCTGACAGCCGTTCGCCGCCGAGTGCGGACGGCCTGCGAGGGGGGAAGTGCACATGGTGCGATTCGTACGGTGGACGGCGCTGGGGGCCGCCGCCGCGCTGCTGGTGGCAGGCTGCAGCGGCGGGTCGGACGGCGGCGAGGACGGCAAGGGCTCCTCGGCCGACGCACGACCCTCGACCGACTCCTCCGGGTCGACGGCCACGACGGGGGCCCTGCCCGCCTCCCTCACCGGGCAGAAGCTGGACTGGGGTCGCTGCGAGGGCACTGCGGACTCCGCGGCGCCGGGCAGCGACTGGCAGTGCGCGACGCTGAAGGTGCCGCTGGACTGGTCGAAGCCGGACGGCAACACGATCGATCTGGCCCTGGTGCGCACCAAGTCCAGCGCCGATGGAAGCAAGCGGGCCGGCTCGCTGCTGTTCAACTTCGGCGGCCCCGGCGGCTCGGGCGTGTCGACGCTCCCCGCGTACGGCTCGACGTTCTCCTCGCTGCGCAAGAGCTACGACCTGGTGAGCTGGGATCCGCGCGGGGTCGGCGCCAGCGAGGGCGTCCGCTGCCGCACCGACAAGGAGATCCAGGCCGCCGAGCCCCTCGACTCCACCCCGGACACCCCGGCGGAGGAGCAGGCGTACCTCCAGGACGCCACCGACTTCGGCAAGGGCTGCGAGAAGGCCGCGGGCGAGCTGATGGCCCATGTGTCGACGACCGACACCGCCCGCGACATGGACCTGATGCGCCAGGTCCTCGGCGACCCGAAGATGCACTACTTCGGCATCTCCTACGGCACCGAACTGGGCGGCGTGTACGCCCACTTGTTCCCGAAGAACGTGGGGCGGCTGATCCTCGACGCGGTCGTCGACCCGAGCGCCGACTCGGTGGGCCACGCGCAGAACCAGGCACGCGGCTTCCAGCGGGCGCTCGACGACTACCTCAAGTCGACGGGCGAGGATCCCGAGGCAGGCAGCAAGAAGATCGCGGCCCTGCTGGACGGGCTCGACAGCAAGCCGCTGTCCACGTCGGACGGACGGAAGCTGACCCAGACGCTCGCGGTCACCGGCATCGTCCTGCCGCTGTACAGCAAGGCGAGCTGGCCCAGCCTGACCAGCGCTCTGGAGTCGGCACAGGACGGGGACGGCTCGGAGCTGCTGGCGCTCGCCGACGGCTACAACGAGCGGGACACCTCGGGGCACTACGGCACGACGACCCACTCCCAACGGGTCATATCGTGCTTGGACGACAAGCAGCGGCCGACCGCGGAGGCCACGAAGAAGCTGCTGCCGGAGTTCGAGCAGATCTCGCCGGTGTTCGGGGACTTCCTGGGCTGGGACACGGCCGGCTGGTGCCACGACTGGCCGGTGGCGGGGCAGTACGACACCCCGGAGGTGAGCGCGGCGGGCGCGGCGCCGATCCTGCTGGTCGGCAACACCGGGGACCCGGCGACGCCGTACGAGGGCGCGCGGAAGATGGCGGACGAGCTCGGCAAGGGCGTCGGGGTACTGCTCACCTGGAAGGGCGAGGGGCACGGTGCGTACGGGAGCGGGAGCTCCTGCGTCGACTCGGCGGTGGACGACTACCTGCTGAAGGGGACGGTGCCGAAGGACGGCACGGTCTGCTCATGACGACGGCGGGGGCTTCGCGCACTCGTGGTACGCGAAGCCCCCGCCGATCGAACCGGGAAGCCCGGTGGGCAGAGCGGGCGGTCGGGTCAGTAGACCGGCTTGCTCGGCTCGATCTGGTGGACCCAGCCGATCACGCCACCGCCGACGTGCACGGCGTCCGAGAAGCCCGCGGACTTCAGCACGGCGAGGACTTCCGCACTGCGGACACCCGTCTTGCAGTGCAAGACGATCTTCTTGTCCTGGGGCAGGCCCTCCAGGGCGGTGCCCAGCAGGAACTCGTTCTTCGGGATCAGCTTGGCGCCCGGGATGGAGACGATCTCGTACTCGTTCGGCTCGCGGACGTCGATGATCTCGATGTTCTCGCCGTCGTCGATCCACTCCTTGAGCTGCTTCGGAGTGATCGTGGCGCCGGCCGCCGCCTGCTGAGCCTCCTCGGAGACGACGCCGCAGAAGGCCTCGTAGTCGATGAGCTCGGTGACGGTCGGGTTCTCGCCGCAGACCGCGCAGTCGGGGTCCTTGCGGATCTTGACCTGGCGGTACTGCATCTCCAGGGCGTCGTAGATCATCAGGCGGCCGACCAGCGGCTCGCCGATGCCCGCGAGGAGCTTGATGGCCTCGTTGACCTGGATGGAGCCGATGGACGCGCACAGCACGCCCAGGACGCCGCCCTCGGCGCAGGAGGGGACCATGCCCGGCGGCGGGGGCTCCGGGTAGAGGCAGCGGTAGCAGGGGCCGTGCTCGGACCAGAAGACGGACGCCTGTCCGTCGAAGCGGTAGATCGAGCCCCACACGTACGGCTTGTTCAGCAGCACGCACGCGTCGTTGACCAGGTAGCGGGTCGCGAAGTTGTCCGTGCCGTCGACGATCAGGTCGTACTGGCTGAAGATGTCCATCACGTTCTCGGCCTCGAGCCGCTCTTCGTGAAGGACCACGTTGACGTACGGGTTGATGCCGAGGACGGAGTCACGGGCGGACGCCGCCTTGGAGCGGCCGATGTCGGCCTGACTGTGGATGATCTGCCGTTGCAGGTTCGACTCGTCGACCTCGTCGAACTCCACGATGCCGAGCGTGCCCACGCCCGCCGCGGCCAGGTACATCAGCGCCGGCGAGCCCAGGCCGCCGGCGCCCACACAGAGCACCTTGGCGTTCTTCAGCCGCTTCTGCCCGTCCATCCCCACGTCCGGGATGATCAGGTGGCGGGAGTACCTGCGAACCTCGTCTACGGTGAGCTCAGAGGCTGGCTCGACCAGGGGTGGCAGCGACACGGGGACTCCGTTGGTCGGTCTATCACTACAGTTGTTCTCCTCGTAACACTGCCATGGCCTTCTTCATTCCGAGACACCCGTTCCGATCCGCGAGACGAGTTCGTCCCAGTAGCCGGGCATGCTCTCCCAGGGCCTGCCCGGGCCGCCGCGGTCGGCGCCGCAGGTTCCGTCGGTGAACCAGATCGTCGCGGCGCCCTGCCAGCGGGCGATGCGCAGCGCCTCGTCGAGGTGCCCGCGCGGCACACCGTGCACGAAGTGGCAGAAGCGCTCGGGCGGATGCTCCGCGGTCCACTCGGCCGCCTGCGACCAGCGGTAGTCGTTCCACGACCCGGAGAAGGTGACCAGCTGGTCGGCGTGCTCGGCGTAGTCCGGGTAGGGGTGGGCACCGTGGCCGAGAACGAGGTGGGGCGCGTCGTGCAGGGTGCGCAGCGCGCCGGCCGTGCGGCGCAGTTCGGGGAGCGCGGTGCGCTCGGTCGGGCAGTGGTCCAGGAGGAAGCCGTCGACCTGGTACCAGTCGAGGTACCGCTGCGCGTCGGAGATCACCTCGGCGAAGGAGCGGGCGCCGTAGAGGGTGTCGAGGCGGCCGAGGACGCGCACGCCCGCGTTGCGCAGTCGGCCCGCGTACTCCAGACAGCGCGGATCGGGGCGGACGCCGGGGCCGTCGGCGACGTCGAGGACGACCCAGTGCAGCGGTCTGTCGGGACGGGCGAGTTCGCGCCACTCGGTCGGCGCGACGAGGGGATGGGCGAGGCCGGGGACGCCGAGGCCGGTGCGGACGCCGGTGGTCCCGGCGCTCGCGGTGCCCGCCGGAGTTCCGGTCAGATACGACACGCCGCCTCCATCCA
Organism: Streptomyces sp. NPDC006872; assembly: GCF_040635845.1. Taxonomy (NCBI): domain Bacteria; kingdom Bacillati; phylum Actinomycetota; class Actinomycetes; order Kitasatosporales; family Streptomycetaceae; genus Streptomyces; species Streptomyces sp. NPDC006872. The sequence continues at coordinate 778,306 of NZ_JBEYIL010000001.1, read as the reverse complement.
GATGTCGGCGAGGGACTCCTCGAGGTTGATCCGGGGCCGCCAGCCGAGCCGGTCGCGGGCGGTGCGCACATCGGCCTGCTGCCAGCTGCCACAGCCGTCCGGGTACGGGTATGCGACCGGGCCCCCGTGGTCGGGCTCGGGGCGGGGATGGCCGATGGCGGGCCTGAGGTGGCTGCCGGGCTGCCCGTCGAGCTCGTGGAGGGCGCCGCCGTATCCGGCCACGCGCGCGAGGGTCGCGGCGGCGTCGCGCAGTCGCACGGCACGGCCCGAGCCGATGTTGATGACGCCCTGGGCGGCGGAGAGCGAGGCGGCGTGCACGGCGCGGGCCACGTCACGGACGTCGATGAAGTCGCGCTGCACCCCGAGGCCGCCGAGCTTGAGCTCGCCGTCGCCGGACTGCATGGCGCGGCGCATGGCCTCGGCGAGCCGGCCCAGCGGGGAGCCGGCGGGCGTGCCCGGACCGGCGGGCGAGAAGACCCGGAGCACGACAGCGTCCAGACCGGAGCCGAGGACGAGTTCGGTCGCGGCGAGTTTGCTGACGCCGTACGGGCCGCCGGGGCGGGGCACGGCGTCCTCGGCCGTGGAGGAACCGGGCTGGCTCGGGCCGTACTCGGCGCCGCAGCCGATCTGCACGAGCCGGGCGCCGCAGCCGCTGCGGCGCAGGGCCTCGCAGACGGTGGCGACGGCGACGGTGTTGTGCCGGGTGAGCTCGCGGGCGCCGCCGCGGGTGGTGCCCGCGCAGTTGACGACGACCTGGGGGTGGACCGCGTCGAGGAAGCGGGTGAGCGCGCCGGGGCTGCCGGACGCGAGGTCGAAGCGGACGTCGGCGTCGTCGCCGCGGCCGAGCGCGGTGAGCTGGACGGCCGGGTCGGCGAGCAGCCGGTCGGCGACGAATCGACCGAGGTAGCCGTTGGCTCCGATCAGCAGGACCCTCATCGTGCGGCTCCCGGGGTGTGCGCTGGGGTCACCGCTGCCGCCGGGGCTGCAGAGGCTCCGGTCACCCCGGGTGCTCCGGGTGCTCCGAGCACTCCGGGTGCTCCTGTGGCCGCGGGTGCCCCGGTGGTTCCGGTCGCTCCGGATCGGGAGGTGGTCATCTGGTCTCTCCTTCAGGGGTGTTGCGGTGGGCTGCGGCTGGGTGGAGGAGCGCGTGCGGCGTGCCGTCGGGGCACGGTGGGGGCTGCGCTGCGTGCGAAGGCCGGTACGACCGACAGAGACACGGACGGGGACTAGGACTAGGACTAGGACTAGGACGGGGACGGGGATTGGGACGGCTTCGGGTCGGGGGTCGAGTCAGCACGGCCGGTCCGTTCGTGCGTGGGCCGAGGCCCTGGTCAGCGTGCGGCTCGCGTGGATCAGCAGGGTCAGGGCGGCGGTTCCGCAGACGAGTGACGGGACGCCGGCCGGACCCCAGGCGGCCACGAGGGTCTCCACGGGGGTGGCCAGGAAGCCGCAGCCGGGCAGCCGACCCGCGAACACCGTGGCCGGAGCGAGCACCTCGGCCGCGCCGACGACTCCGAGGGCGACCGCCGGGGCGTGGGCGAATCCGTGCACCGTGAGCAGACGGGCGAGGAAGAGGAGGGCGCCCAGGGTGAGGGTGTGCGCGTAGCCGGCGGGCTCGCCCAGGGCCGCGCCGCAGAGGGCGGCCAGTGCGGCGAGCGCGCACATGAACAGGGTGCAGGCGCCGAGCAGCAGCGGTTGCACGGAGGCGGCGAACTCCTCCAGGCCACGGCTGGTGTTCAGGCGGCGCCGGGCGTGCGCGGCGAGGAGGTGGGCGCTCCAGGCGGCGGGCGCGCAGGCCAGGGCGAGGGCCAGCAGGGGGGCGGCGGCCACCGGCCAGGGGCCGTTCGCCGTCCCGTCGGGCAGGCCGTCGGGGCCGCCGCCGACGGCTGCGCGCAGCAGGCTGTCGCCGAGGGCCGCGTAGCCGAGGAGCCAGCAGGTCCAGGCCTCCGTCCGGTGCAGGCCGGGGTGGGCGCCGTGCTGCGGACTCAACGGGCCCCGGCGCAGCGCCGCGTGCACGGCCAGGGCCACGGCGAGGAGGCCTGCGGCGGCTACGAGGAGACACGTGCGTCCGTGGGTGAGGCGGACGCCGGTCACGGTCGCGGCGCACAGGGCGCCCGGCAGGAGGGTGAGCAGCGCCCAGTCCAGGCGGGGCCGCAGGATCTCCGTGGGCGTGGTGAGCGGGGGCGCCTCGCCGTCGCGGGGCACGCGCGCGTACATCTCCTCCGCCAGGGAGAAGACGTCCCGGTGCCGGAAGCGGGCGGCGGTGCGGTCGGTGACTCCGTGGGCCTCCAGGCCCGCCGCGATCTCCAGCGGGTCCACGGCCCGCTCGCACAGCTCGCGGTGCCGGTGCATCAGCGCCTTCACCGGGTCCCCCGCACCGCGCCGCGGGCTGCCCCCGCCCTGCGTGCCGAGTGCCGACCGGTCGACTTCCGGTCCCGGTCGGCCGGCTTCCAGCCTGTCGGCTTCAGGCCGGTCGAGTCCTGACCGGCCGACTTCAGGCCTGTCCAGTCCTGACCGGTCCAGTCCTGACCGGTCCAGTTCGTCGAGCCCGCTCATCGTGCTCCCTCCGTCGCAGCGACCGGCGAAGTGCCCCGTACCGGCGGCCCCGCCGCCCAGCCCGGGCCGCGCCCGGTGCCGACCCGCGCGCCCGGAGTGGTCCAGAGGCCCGGCAGACGCGCCTCGGCCGGGACGGCGAACGGCCGGGGATCGCCGTCGTCGTCGAAGACGAACCGGCTCACCGGGGCCTGGGAGACGAGCTCCAGGTAGATGTCGTGGAACGCCGCGACGTTCTGCTCGACCGTGAACAGTTCGAGGGCGCGTGCGCGGGCGGCAGCGCCCAGGCGCGCACGGCGCTCGGGGTCGCGCAGCAGCGCCACGCACGCCTCCGCGAGTGCGCGCGGATTACGCGGCGGGACGACCAGTCCCGTGCCGCCGATGGCCTCGACCACCGCGCCGACATCGGTCGACACGGTCGCCCGGCCGCAGAACATCGCCTCGACCAGACCGACCGGGAACCCCTCGACCACGCTGGACAGGACGACGACCGCGCCGGCCGCGTACGCCTCGGCGAGGCTGGGCGCCTCCGGGCCGCCGATCTCCTCGAAGGACACCGGGTTGTCACCGACGGCGTGCGGTCCGTCCGCCTCGTCGGGGAAGAGCTGTGCGGCGAGCATCCGGCAGTGGCCGAGGTAGGCCCGGCCCTCCGCGCCGGCCGCCGCGCCGACTATCCGCAGGCGGGTCCGGGGCTCCTCCTTGCGGACCTCGGCGAAGGCGTGCAGCAGGGACACCAGGTCCTTGGCCGGTTCGACCCGGCCGACCCAGACCAGGGTGTGCGGGTCGGCGGCGTCCGGTGAGTCGCCCACCTCGGCGAAGCGGGACGCCTCCATGCCCGGGTAGACGGTGCGCAGTTTCGCGCGGTCGGCGCCGCACCGCTCCTGCCAGCGGCGGGCGTGCGTGTTGCCGGGCGTGATGCACGCCGCCTGCCGGTACACCTCGGCCGCGAGCCGGCCGTGGAAGGCGGCGAGCAGGGCGCGTACGGCGGGTGCGGCCTCGGCGGACGACGGGCTCCCGGAGCCCGTGGGCGACGTCCCGCTCCCCGAGCTCAGGTAGTGCGTCCGCAGCCGTACGCCGTACTCGGTCACGAGGAGCGGCACGTCGAAGAAGTGCCGTGCGAGCAGCCCGGGCAGGGCCGCGGTGCCGCCGGACGTGGCATGGCACAGGTCGACCGAGCCGAGGCCCTCGCCGCCGTCGCCGAGCGCGTCCTCGTACCAGTCGAGCGAGAGGGGGCGCAGGGCGTGTTCGAGGTGCGCGGAGACGGCAAGCAGGTCGGGGACGCGCGCCTCGCGCGCCGTTCGCAGTGCGCCGGGCGCACGACAGGCGCGTTCCAGCGTGCGCACGGCGCTCTCCGAGCGGAGCGCTCCCACCAGCCCGCCCTCGTCCCGGGCGAGTTCGGCGAGGCCGTACAGCGCGTTGGCGAAACGGTCCGCCTGAGCGGCTGAACCGGCGCCGGAAGGGTCCGCCGCGGCCGGCGGCTCCCCCTCGCACAGCGCGGCCACCAGCTCGCCGTGGAACTCCGCGAAGCGCCGACGCGCCCGTCGGCCGTAGGTCACCCCGTCGTCCTCGGCCGTCCACAGCGGCGCCGTACGCACCCGGCTGACCTGCGGCGGAAGCTCGATCCAGCCCGATTCCTCCTGGTGTTCCGCACGACTGAGCGCGTAGACCTCGAACTCGTGCTGCCCGAGCCTGCGCACGAGCCGATCGCACCAGAGCCCGGCGTCACCGCTCACATACGGATAGCCACCCTCCGTAAGCAGTCCGATGCGCACGCGCACCCCCGATCTCCCGTTTGGGGAGCCGCCGTTGACCCGGCGGCTCGCAGCGGGACGAACGTATGCGGACAAGGCGGGGGTGCGATGGACGGTTGTCCGTCGCACCACCAAAAGGGGTGAACGGTCGTAACTTTCCCGTGCGGGTCGCGTTCGGTCGCGCTAAGAGATCATTCGACTGCGAAACGTTACTGCACGGACATCACAGCATGCGTCACGGCGCACGTCCATGGCGCACGTCCATGGCACACGTCCATCGCGTACACCCATGGCGCGCCGCGCCTCACGCCGGACGCCGCCTCAGCTCATGCCGGAAGCCGCGTCAGTTACCCGGATAGGGCCAGGCGTTGGGCAGGCAGTGGATCCCGTCGTGGTCGAGGAATTTCGTCTGCTGCTGCATGACCGGCGCGAGCTCGCCGTCCTTGTCGCAGGTGACATGGCTGTACCCGAGCCGGTGGCCGACCTCGTGGTTGATCAGCATCTGCCGGTAGGCGTACATCGCGTCGCCGAAGGTCTCCGACCCCTGCGCCCACCGGTAGGCGTTGATCATCACGCGCTCGGTGGAGGCCGAGTCGCACGAGACGTTGTCCTCGGTGGTGTCCAGGCCCGACCTGGCGCACCAGTCGGCGGTGGTGCCGGGGCTGGCGAGGGTGATCACGAAGTCGGGGGTGCCCGAGTGGATCCGTTCGAAGGTGCGGGCGCCGTTGTGGGCCCAGCTGCGGTCGTCGTTGAGCGTCACCTGCACGGCTTCGGCGAAGAGCTGTCCGTCGAGCCCGAGGCCCTGCTCCACGTCCACCCGGTAGGTGAACTTCTGTCCCTTGCCGGGCGCCTTGTCGATGCCGGCGATCGCGTCGAACTTCCCCGACCCCTTGAGCTTGGGGCCGAGCACGTACTTCGCGTCCATCTTCTGCGCGTACGTCAGCGTGACGGGGCTGGGCGAGGCGGACGCGGACGCCGACGGGCTCGGCCGGTCGTCCCCGCGCGTGGTGTCGTCCACGGCGTCACGGGCCTGGTCGGTCGCGGACTGCGACTGGACGGAGTCCTCGTCCCGCCCGCCGGTTACCTGCCCGGCCACCACGACGGCCAGCACCGTGGTGACGGCAGCGGCGGCGATGCCGGCGAAAGTGCGCCCCTTGGCGCCCTTGGCGGGCAGGGGCTCCCCGGCGGGCGGAGCGTCGGCGGCCACTTCGACTTCGGGTGGGGCTGTCACACCGGAGATGGTGTCCCAGTCGGGGACCGAGGCGAAGGAGGCGTACCGATCCTGCTCACGCATGCGCGTGAAGACGTCGTCCTCCTCGAAGGCGTCGAGGTAGTCCTGACGGGGGACCCGGCGCGGGCCGCCCGGAGGCGCCTGGCGCTGACGCGGTATCACGGGCGGTCCGGCACCCGGCCCGGCACCCGGCCCGGCCCCTGCCTGACGTCCCCTCAGGTCGCCCCAGCCGCCCCCGGCTTCGCGCTGCTCGGGGTGGCCGCCGCGCACCTGCGGGAACCCGTGGGCGGGCGTCCCGTCGGGTACGGGAAAGCGGGGCACTCCGTGCGACGGAGTGCCGTCCGAGCCCTGGGGCGGCGCCTGGACGCGGGCGCCCCGCATGTCCCCCCGCGCGGCCCCCTGGGGCGGCCCCTGGGCCCCCTCGGGCGCACCCTGGGAGGCGGTGCCCTTGGCGGCGCCCTTGGGCGCAGGCCCACGCCGGCTGTGGCGTCCCACGACGGCCTCAGCCCCTTGCTGTATCGGTCGCGGCAGCCGTCTCAGCGACGAGGTCCCGGAACGCCGTCGCCACCGTCTCGGGGTACTCCATCATCGCCACGTGGCCGGCGTCCGGCAGCGTGAGCAGGCGGGAGTCGGGGAAGGCGCGGGCGGCCCGCTGCGCCATGCGGATGCCGACGAGCTGGTCGCGGCCGCCGTAGACGAGGAGTGTCGGGGCGAGGACCCGCTCGGCCTGCCGCCACAGCCCGTGCTGGCCGCCCAGCGTGTACGCGCTGAGCAGCCCGCGCGTGGTGCGCGTCATCGCGTCCCAGAAGTACGGCAGCTGCAGCCGCCGCTCCAGTTCCTCCACCGCGTGCCGGAACGCCTCCGGGCTGACCCGCCCGGGATCGCCGTAGCAGAGCGCCGTGACGCCCCGGACGCGCTGCTCGGCCGTCCACTCCCGGGTCAACCTGCTGAAGAGCGCGGCCACCCCGGGCAGCCCGACCAGGCCCGTGGGGACCGCGGTGCGCTGCACGCGCAGCTCCGGCAGTGCGGGCGAGACCAGGGTCAGGGTGCGCACGAGATCGGGCCGGACCGCGGCGACGCGCGTGGACACCGCGCCGCCGAGGGAGTTGCCGAAGAGGTGGACGGGCCCGCGCTGGGCGGCATCGAGGTAGCGGATCACGGCACGCGCGTGTGCCGTGATCGAGTAGTTGCCGTCGTCCGGCGGCGGGGAGTCGCCGAAGCCCGGGAGATCGACGGCCTCGCTGGCCACGACCCCGTCGAGCAGCGCCATCAGCGCGGACCAGTTCTGTGAGGAACCGCCCAGGCCGTGCACGTACAGGGCGGGCTGGAGCCCCTCGCGCACGGGAGGCCTGGAACGGACCGCCAGCGTGACGCCGGGCAGCCCGACCGACCGGAGTCGCTCGCCCTCCGCGACCCGCACGGCGGTCACCTTCGGCAGCACGCTGGCGGGCGGCACTGAGGGCAACTCGGTCGAAGACATGCGGCAATGTTACGAGACGATCACGCGCGACTTTGTGTGTTCGCCGTCACACGCGCGGGTCGAACAGATATCGACATCGACCTCCGGCCGACCCCCCACCGATGCCATACCGGCGCGAATCGGGGGCACAGCGCACACCGATCGCATAGCGTCCGAAACGGGTGTCTCCTAGGCTCATACCGAGGGCACCCGCTTGTGGCCCCTGCAACTCGCAGGGACTTTCGTAGGAAGGGAGCCCACCATGGCCGTTGACCCCACCGACCCGGAGACGTTCGAAGAGGACGACGACTTCGGAGAGATCGACGTCGAGGCGCCGGAGAACGACGCAGCCGAGCAGTACGCGGACGTCACACCGGATCGCGACGACTCCCTGGAAGACGCGGACCCCGCCCGGGCCAACGAGGCCGACCTCGCCGAACAGGCCCGCGTCGTCTCGCTCGACGAGGACGACTACCGCTGACGGACGCCGAGCCGGAGCGGGGCCGGAGCATGCCCGGAAGATCCCGTTTCAAAACTGTCTCTGCCGCTACTTCCGTCGTCCAGTCCGTGAAATTCTGCGCTCGCACCGCGCACACCACGGTTACTGAAAAGTACGATGGCGGCGCGGCGCTCACCGCAAGAGGACGACTTTGGGAGGCGGCGTGACAGCCATCGAGCAGACAGAGGCGGCGCGCCCGCGGGGCACTCGCCTGCCGCGCCGTGCCCGACGGAACCAGCTGCTGGGCGCTGCCCAGGAAGTCTTCGTCGCACAGGGCTATCACGCGGCCGCGATGGACGACATCGCCGAGCGGGCCGGCGTCAGCAAGCCGGTGCTCTACCAGCACTTCCCCGGCAAGCTCGACCTCTACCTCGCCCTGCTGGACCAGCACTGCGAGTCGCTCATCCAGGCCGTGCGCGGCGCGCTCGCGTCGACGACCGACAACAAGCAGCGCGTCCGGGCCACGATGGACGCGTACTTCGCCTACGTCGAGGACGACGGCGGCGCCTTCCGCCTGGTCTTCGAGTCGGACCTGACGAACGAGCCGGCGGTGCGCGAGCGCGTCGACAAGGTCACCACCGAGTGCGCCGAGGCGATCTGCGAGGTCATCGCCGAGGACACGGGCCTCTCGCGCGCGGAGTCGATGCTGCTCGCCTCCGGTCTGGGCGGCCTCGCGCAGGTCGTGGCCCGGTCGTGGCTGCACAGCGACCGCAGCGTCCCGCGCGACCAGGCGGTACAGCTGCTGGCCTCCCTGGCCTGGCGGGGCATCGCCGGTTTCCCGCTGCACGGAACCGATCAGCACTGACCCGTGGGGGCGCCCGGCCGTTTGTTCCCGCCCGCTGTTCGCTCCTGGCGTGGACGGCCGGACCGTGTACGTCCCCTCACCGGGCTAATGTGTGCAGCGTACGGCGCGGACGCCCGCGCACCCCATGACCGTCGGAGGGACATAGCCGTGGAGGTCAAGATCGGCGTGCTGCACGCACCCCGCGAGATCGTTCTGGAGAGCGGTCAGACTCCCGAGGAAGTCGAGCGCGTGGTGGCCGAGGCCCTGGCCGGAAAGTCGCAGCTGCTCAGCCTCGTGGACCAGCACGGCCGCAAGGTCCTGGTTCCGGCCGACCGCCTGGCCTACGTCGAGCTGGGCGAGGCCGCCCCGCGCAAGGTGGGCTTCGGCGCGCTCTAGGCGAAGCGACGGAGCGGGGCCCGACGATCGTTCGATCGCCGGGCCCCGCTCCGTTTTCCCCGACGCTCTTCCTCGACGCTCTTCGCCAACCCTCTTCCCGACCCTCTTGGCCGACGCTCTTCGCCGACCCTCTTCGCCGTGGATTTCGCTGTCAGCGTGTTCTCCACAGATGGAGCACAACCCGACCACAGAGGAGGATTGCATTCCGCAGGTCACGGGTAATGACGGGCTACGACCCCGGTGCACAGCCCCGCCGTCTGGGAGGGACCCACATGATCTTGGAAGCGCTCGGCTCCGCTGCGCTAGGTCTCGTGCTCGCATGGGTGGCGGTACGTCGCCTCTCCCACCGCATGCCCGTCCGCTCCCTCGTCTTCGCGACGGGCGTCGCCGGAGCCCTGTTCGGTGACTTCGTCACCCACAGCGCGCTGGGCCCCGGCACCGCTCTGCCGAGCCTCCTCGGCGCGGCGATCGTCTCCGCCGCCTCGCTCTCCCTGCTGCTGCGTCCGGCCGGAAGACTCCGGCGACGATCGGTCCCGGCGTAGCCGCAGCGCTCCGCCCGCTCTGGACCGCCGACGCCGGACCGCCCGCTCTGGACCGCCGACGCCGGACCGCCCGCCGTGGACCGCCCGCGCCGGACCGCCCGCGCTACGCCGCGAGCCCCAGCGCAGCCATCCGCTTGGTGTGCGCCTCGGTGATCCGGGAGAACATCCGGCCCACCTCGGCGAGGTCGAAGCCGTCCGCGACGCCGCCCACGAGCATCGTCGACAGCGCGTCGCGGTCCGCGACCACCCGCTGGGACTGCGACAGGGCCTCGCCCATCAGCCGCCGCGCCCACAGCGCGAGCCGTCCGCCCACGCGCGGGTCCGCGTCGATCGCGGCGCGCACCCGGTCCACGGCGAAGCCGGCGTGACCGGTGTCGTCGAGCACGGCCAGCACCAGCGCGCGGGTGTCGTTGTCCAGACGCACCGCGACCTCACGGTAGAAGTCGCTGGCGATCGAGTCGCCGACGTACGCCTTGACGAGGCCCTCCAGCCAGTCCGACGGCGCCGTCTGCCGGTGGAAGCCGTCGAGCGCGGCGACGAACGGCTCCATCGCCCGCGTCGGCTCCTCACCGATCTCCGTGAGCCGGTCCCGCAGCCGCTCGAAGTGGTGGAACTCGGCCGACGCCATCTTGGCCAGCTCCGCCTTGTCCTCCAGCGTGGGCGCCAGCTTGGCGTCCTCCGCGAGCCGCTCGAACGCCGCCAGCTCGCCGTACGCCAGCGCACCCAGCAGATCCACGACCGCGGCGCGGTACTGCGGGTCGGCGGCGGCCTTCGCCCAGTCCTGCGCGGCGATACCGGTGGCGGTGGCGGTGTTCTCAGGCTTGTCAGAGGTCGTCATGCAGCGCACAATAGCCCGCTCACCGCAGGGTGGAAGTCCCTGGTCAATCAGTGTGACAACGAAGACGTACGGGACCACGCCAGGCACTGTGACAACCACAACGTGACCGAATCGGCCATCGCATGTGCACGATTCCGGGGTATGGTGGTAATGCGCCTGCCGAATATTCGACGGGCCGCACGTATGAGGATGCCCGGTCGGTGGCCCGATCGGCTCCGACCCGACAGCCCTCCTCGTCCGTAAAGCACTGTGCAGTCACGGTGCGTACGGAACCCGGAGGGACCCCCTCAGCGGTACGAGCGCTAGAGCGTCGGCAGAGGTCCCGTGCCATACGGCTTGCCCCAGCGGTTGGCTCGTAAGGCAGCCGACGTCCCCCCGGCACGGTCCGTCAACGACCCCCGCGCTCGCCTCGCACCGCGCACACAGAAGAGGCAGCACCCTGACTACGACGTTCCGAGAGCTCGGAATCCTTTCCGAGACCGCCGAGGCCCTTGAGGCCGTCGGCATCATCAGTCCCTTCCCCATCCAGGAGATGACGCTCCCCGTGGCCCTGACGGGCACGGACGTCATCGGACAGGCCAAGACCGGCACCGGCAAGACGCTGGGCTTCGGCCTCCCGCTCCTCGAGCGCGTGACCGTCCCCGCCGACGTCGAGGCCGGCCGCGCCAAGCCCGAGGACCTCACCGACGCCCCGCAGGCGCTCATCGTCGTCCCCACGCGTGAGCTGTGCACGCAGGTCACCAACGACCTGCTGACCGCGGGCAAGGTGCGCAACGTGCGCGTCCTCGCCATCTACGGCGGCCGGGCCTACGAGCCCCAGGTCGAGGCCCTCAAGAAGGGCGTCGACGTCGTCGTCGGCACCCCGGGCCGACTGCTGGACCTCGCGGGCCAGAAGAAGCTCGACCTCAAGCACATCAGGTCGCTCGTCCTCGACGAGGCCGACGAGATGCTCGACCTGGGCTTCCTGCCCGACGTCGAGAAGATCATCAACCTGCTTCCGGCGAAGCGCCAGACCATGCTGTTCTCGGCGACCATGCCCGGCGCGGTCATCAGCCTGGCCCGCCGCTACATGTCGCAGCCGACGCACATCAACGCCACGTCGCCGGACGACGCGGGCAGGACCGTCGCGAACACCAAGCAGCACGTGTACCGCGCGCACAACATGGACAAGCCCGAGATGGTGGCGCGCATCCTCCAGGCGGAGGGCCGCGGCCTGGTCATGGTGTTCTGCCGTACCAAGCGCACGGCGGCCGACCTGGCCGACCAGCTCCAGCAGCGTGGCTTCGCCTCCGGCGCGGTCCACGGCGACCTCGGCCAGGGCGCCCGTGAGCAGGCGCTGCGCGCGTTCCGCAACGGCAAGGTCGACGTCCTCGTCTGCACCGACGTCGCCGCTCGCGGCATCGACGTCGAGGGCGTCACGCACGTCATCAACTACCAGTCCCCCGAGGACGAGAAGACGTACCTGCACCGCATCGGCCGTACCGGCCGCGCGGGCGCCAAGGGCATCGCGATCACGCTCGTCGACTGGGACGACATCCCGCGCTGGCAGCTCATCAACAAGGCGCTGGAGCTCGAGTTCAGCGACCCGCCGGAGACGTACTCCACCTCTCCGCACTTCTACGAGGAGCTCGGCATCCCCGCGGGCACCAAGGGTGTCCTGCCGCGCGCGGAGCGCACCCGCGCCGGGCTCGACGCGGAAGTGCTCGAGGACCTGGGCGAGCCGGGCGGCCGAGGCGCACGCGGTCGCAACGACCGGGGCGGTCGTGGCGACCGAGGCGGTCGCGGTGACCGCGGTGGCCGGGGCGAGTCCCGTTCCAACGAGCGCACCAGCGAGCGCTCCGACGAGCGTGAGCGTTCGGCCGGTACACCGCGCCGACGTCGTCGGATGCGCAACGGCGCCCCCGTCGACGCCACGTCGGCCCCGGCCGCGACCACGGCGCCGGAGCAGGTGACGGAGGAGGCCGCCGGCCCGCGCACCCCGCGCCGTCGCCGCCGTACGCGCGCCGGATCGGGGCAGGAGGCCGCCGTCGCGGCGAGCACCCCGGTGGTCGTCGAGCCGGTCGTCCAGGCTGCGGAAGCGGCCGTCGCGACGGCGGAGGGCCTCGCCCTCGACACGCCGGAGCAGCCGCGTCGCCGCCGCACCCGCAAGACCGCGGAGGCCGCGCCGGCCACCACCGTGACGCCCACCACCGTGCCGGAGCCGGCTGCCGAAGCCGTCGTCGACACGGTGCAGACGGTCGTCGACACGCAGGAGACGGCGGAGGTCAAGCCGCGCCGTCGCACCCGCAAGGCGACGGCTCCGGCCGAAGCCGCGGTCGCGGTCGACGTCGAGGCAGTCAAGGCCGTCGAGGTCGTCGAGACGGTCGAGCCTGCGGTCAAGCCGCGTCGCACCCGTAAGACGGCTGCCGCCGCCGAGACCGCGGTCGACACCGCGGAAGCGACCGAGGCCAAGCCCCGCCGCACCCGCAAGACCGCCGCCAAGACCGAGACGACGGCCACCACGGCCGACATCCCGGCCCAGGCCACGCAGGAACCGGAGGCGGAGACCCCGGCCGCCGCGCCCCGCCGCCGCACCACCCGCAAGACCGCCGCCACCGCCCCGGCCCCGGCCGAAGCCGTGGTCGCGCTCGACACGGCGGAGGGCGTGGAGCCGACGGAGACCAAGCCGCGTCGCCGCACCACCCGCAAGGCGGCGGCCCCGGCGGAGGCCGCCGTGGAAACGGTCGAGGCCACCGAGGTCAAGCCGCGACGCACCCGTAGGACGGCAGCGACGGCCACCGCGGCCGTCGAGGCTCCGGAAGCCGTCGAGGCCGAGGTCAAGCCCCGTCGCACGCGCAAGGCAGCGGCTCCGGCCGAGGCCGCGGTCGACACGGCCGAGGGCACGGAGACGAAGCCGCGCCGCACCCGCAAGACGGCCGCCAAGACCGTCACGACCGCCACGACCGCCACGGCAACGGAAGCGGAGCCGGTCGCGGAGGCCGCGGTGACCAAGCCGCGTCGCACCCGCAAGACGGCTGCCGCCGCAGAGACCGCGGTCGACACCGCGGAAGCGACCGAGGCCAAGCCCCGCCGCACCCGCAAGACCGCCGCCAAGACCGAGACGACGGCCACCACGGCCGACATCCCGGCCCAGGCCACGCAGGAAGCGGAGACCGCGGCCGCCCGGCCCCGCCGCCGCACCACTCGCAAGACCGCGGCCGCCGTGGAGCCGTCGGAGAGCTGAGGTCACACCCGAGGGCCCGGTCCACCTGTGTGGGCCGGGCCCTCGGCGTTTGCCGGACGTCTCCTCGACAGCCGCCCCGGTCGAGGGCGAGAAGAGGAACGCCGGGTAATCTCCCCCCGTGTCCAAGCCCACCAGGTCGACCCCCTTCCCGCCGCCCCCCGGCGCACGTTCGTACGCCCTGCGCACCGAGCGCGGTGAGTTCGCCGTCGTCGACTCGCCCGTGGCCGCCGGCGTCGAGCCGAGGGGGGTCGCGTTGCTGCTGCCGGGCTTCACCGGCAGCAAGGAGGACTTCCACCGGCTGCACGAGCCCCTCGCGGCCCGCGGCTATCGGACCGTCGCCGTGGACGGGCGTGGACAGAACGAGTCCGACGGACCGGCCGACGACGAATCCCCGTACGCACAGGAGGAGTTGGCGCGGGATGTGCTCGCGCAGGCGGCCGCCCTGGGCACGCCGCTGCATCTCACCGGGCACTCCATGGGCGGCCAGGTCGCCCGCGCGGCCGTCCTTCTGGACCACTCGCCCTTCGTCTCGTTCACGCTGGTCTCCTCGGGCCCGGCCGAGATCTCGGAGTCCCAGAAACAGCGCGTGAAGCTGCTGCACGACGCGCTCGCGGTGATGACGATGCCGGAGGTGTGGGCGGCGATGCAGGCGATGGGACCGCCGGAGGAGGTCGGCGGTCCGGCCCGCGGCTTCGGCAAGCTGGAACAGCTGGAGCTGCGCTGGCTGAACCACAAGCCCGCACAACTCCTCGTCGCCGGACGCCGGTTGTGCGTCGAGCCGAACCGGGTCGCGGAGCTCGCCGCCGTCCCGCTGCCGCTCCATGTCCTGTCGGGTGCTCGGGACGACACCTGGCCGGTGCCCCTCCTCGACGACATGGCCGTGGACCTGCGTGCGCACCGGACGGTCGTGCCGGGCGCCGAGCACTCACCGAACCTGGACAAGCCGCTGCCGACGGCCCATGGGCTGGCCGACTTCTGGGACCGTCACCCGGGATAGCCGGTACCGCCGGGCGGACAGGCCCTGGTACCGCTAGTACTGCGTCTGCACGTGCTCCCAGAAGCCGTCGCGCAGCGCGCGCCGCAGGTCCGCCTGGCCGCGCAGGGAGTACTGCAGGATGCCCTCGGCCTCCACCAGAAGGTCCTGGTCGACGGAGCCGGGGAGGTAGGGGTGGCCCGGCAGCAGCTCGGCCAGGGCCTCTCTGCCCCGCGCCGCCAGCCACTTCGCCGCGATCTGCGCACCGACGAAGCGGACGGCCTCGCGGGTGGGACGGTTCGCGCCGGTCGTCTCATAGGCGGCGGCGGTGCGCCGGGAGACGTACGGCTTGAAGAAGTCGAGGTCGAGGGTGCGCTGACTGTCGACCTCCCAGAGCAGCGGCTCGGCCTGGTTGCGGCCTTCCGGCGCCTCGATGCCCCAGAGGTGGACGCGGGCGCCGTACCCCTGCGCGGCCTCCACCGCCGAGACCAGGTCCTCGTCGCCGCCCAGCAGGGCCGCGTCGCTGATGGCGCGGTGGCGGGCCAGTGACTCCAGGTCCGTCCGGATGAGCGAGTCGACGCCCTTCTGCTGGTTGTTGGCGTTCAGGTTGCCCAACCGCACCTTCACGTCCGGCAGTTCGGCGATGGACTGCTGCTCGGAGGTGTGGATACGGCGCCGGGCGCCGTCGTACCAGTAGACGCGCAGCAGTCGGCTGTCGGCGAAGATCGAGCGGGCGCGGTCGATGAGCGCCTCGATCAGGCCCTCGGCGTCGAGGTCGAAGGCCCGGCGGTCCTCGGTACCTGCCACCAGGCGCCCCGCGGCCGCGTACAGATACCCCGCGTCGACGAAGATCGCGTGGGTCGAGGGCGTCTTGGCCACCTCGGCGAGCATGCGCGTGAGCAGCTCGTTCGTGCGGTCGATGCGGGCGGCGAGGTCCGGCAGGTCGTCGTTCATCACCTCCATTGTCCCGGTGGTCACGCTGCGAACACAACCGGTCCCGTTCAGTCTCCACAAACCGGCTTACTCGTTAGTAATTAGTCGTTCGAAAAATTTCTTTAGCGTAGGGAATGTTTGTAACACGCATCCCGTTGACTACCTACGTAACCAAGTAGTTCTCCTCAGGAGGATGACCAGACGAAGGGAGAAGCCATGCGCTTCGAAATCATGCGACTCGACGACGTCGACGGCACACCCGTGGACAGCACCGTCGTGGACGCCGCCTCCGTCAACCGGATCGTTCAGCAGGCCGCCGCCATCGGGCAGCGGCTGTGGATCCGTCCGGCCGACCCCACGGCCTCGTAACACGGGACACGGTCCCTTACAGGTTTTCAGAGCCCCCTACGGCCATGCCGTAGGGGGCTCTGCGCATACGACCGGGGATCCGGTCAGCTCGCGCGGATCACCTGGGTGACCCCGTTGATGATCTGCTGCACGGCGATCGCGGAGAGCATCATGCCCGCGAGCCGGGTCACCAGGACCACACCACCGTCCTTGATGACCCGGATGATCAGCAGCGAGTACCGCATCACCAGCCACAGCACGACATGGATGGCGAGGATCGCCATCCAGACGGACACCTGCGTCGCCACGCTGTCGGCCTTCTGCACGGCGAGGATGACGGACACGATCGCGCCCGGTCCGGCCAGCAGCGGCATGCCCAGCGGGACGAGCGCGACGTTGACGTCCTTGGTCTGCTTCGGCTCGTCGGTCTTGCCGGTGAGCAGGTCGAGCGCGATCAGCAGGAGCAGCAGTCCGCCCGCGATCATCAGCGCGGGCACGGAGACGTGCAGATAGTCGAGGATCTGGTGCCCCAGCAGCCCGAAGACGGCGATCACACCGCCCGCCACACAGACCGCCTGGAAGGCCATCCGCTTCTGCACCTTGCCGGGACGCCCGGAGGTCAGCGCGAGGAAGATCGGGGTGATCCCCGGGGGATCCATGATGACGAAAAGGGTGAGAAAGAGAGAGCCGAAGACGGCGACGTCGAACATCAGTGCACAGACCTTGCGGGGAAGAGGGCGAACGTGGGCGGAGGGTGAGCCTCAGGCTCCGCCGGTCCCCGGCACCGGGAACGCGCCGGTGGCACGCCGGGTGATCTCCCCGTACACCTCGGGGTCGGTGGTGTACTCGCCGAGCACACACGTCTTGCGGCTGCCGTGGTAGTCCGACGAGCCGGTGACCAGCAGCCCCAGATCGGCGGCCAGCCCGCGCAGTCGGGCCCGCGTGTCCGCGTCGTGGTCCATGTGATCGACCTCGATGCCGTCGAGGCCGGCCGCGGCCAGCTCGGCGATCGCCGACTCCGGCACCGTACGACCGCGCTTGCTCGCGCCCGGGTGGGCGAAGACGGTGACCCCGCCCGCGCCCTTGACCAGCCGGATCGCCTCGAAGGGGTCGGTCTCGTGCTTCGCGACGTGGGCCCGGCCGCCGTCGGCGAGCCAGTCCTCGGTGAAGGCGTCGCTCACGGTCGGCACGACGCCCAGCTCGACCAGGGCGGTGGCGACGTGCGGCCGACCGACGGACCCCTCCCCCGCGATCCGCGCGACCTGCTCCCAGGTGACGGGCACGCCCAGCTCGTTGAGCCTGGCGACCATCCCGCGCGCCCGGGGCACCCGGTCGTCCCGCACCAGCTCGCGCTCGGCGAGCAGCGCGGGCTCCTCGGGGTCGAACAGGTAGGCCAGCATGTGCATGCTGACGCCGTCGATCCGACACGACAGCTCCGCGCCGGTGACCAGGGTGAGCCCCTGCGGCAGCGCGGCGATGGCCTCGGCATGCCCACGGGTGGTGTCGTGATCGGTCAGCGCGACGACGTCCAGACCGGCGGCGGCAGCGTTGCGGACCAGCTCGGCCGGGGTGTCCGTCCCGTCGGAGGCAGTGGAGTGGCAGTGCAGATCGACACGCACGAGCGGACTCCAGACAGCTACGGGACGGAAGCGGACGCTCCAGCATAACGGCTCATCACACCGCCCCTGTCACACCCAAAAGCCTGGAGCACCCCCTACATCCACAGGCCCCGCCGCCCGGCCCTGCAACCCGCCACGGCTTGATACGACCCGCTACGGCTTGAGCAGGCGCGGCGACAGCGCCCCGCAGGGCACCAACTCCAGCTCCGCGCCGGCATCCCGCAGATCCGTCAGCACCAGCTCGTCGTACATCAGCAGCCCCGACTGCTCGGGCCACACCACGGCCCACAGCCACAACCCCCGCGCCTCGCCGGCGAAGACCGCGCGGTCGTCCGGGGTGGCGGAGACATGCCAGAGCGGGGTGGGACGGCCCGCGGCCAGGACCTTCGCCTGCGGAGGTTTCTCGACGCTCATGTACGGACCCGGATCCGGCCCGTCGACACCGGCGTACCGCGCGCCGAGCCCGACGCCCAGCTCCTCGGCGACGAGGATCAGCTCGCCCATCCCGCCGAGCGGCCCCGGTCCGGAGCAGGCCACGACGGTGGCGCGACCGCCACTGCGGTCGTCCCCCGCGTATGTCACGCCCGTGAACAGCCAGCCGACGGGCAGCGGCCACGGCATCCACAACGGCACCTGAGTGCGGTGCACGGCGACGCTGAGGGCCTCGACGCTGGGCGGGATCACGGGCTGCAGCGGATGCACCGTCCCGTGCACATCACACTGCCAGGAATCGGCGAAGAGTCCGGGAGCCCTGACCCGGCCACCACACTTCGGGCAACTGGGTTCGCCCCTCATAGAGCCCCACGGTCCTACCCGAGCCCGCCCACGTCAAGGACGATCACCCGTCCGGGCGGAAACCGATCGACCGGAACCATTTAGATGCAGCTTGCATTAATTAGGTGAGCTAACTTATCGTGTGTATATGCCAACTATATTCATGAGGGGTGCGCAGCCGAAAGCGGTGTGGGCGACGGCCGGCGCGTCCGTCGTCGCCTTCATGGGCATCGGCCTCGTCGACCCGATCCTGCCGTCCATCGCCCAGGGACTGGACGCCACGGCCGGCCAGGTCTCGCTGCTGTTCACCTCGTACTTCCTGATCACCGCGTTCGCGATGCTGGTCACCGGCTTCGTCTCCAGCCGCATCGGCGGCCGCCGGACGCTGCTGCTCGGCCTCGCCCTCGTCGTCGTCTTCGCGGGCCTCGCGGGCACCTCGGGCTCGGTCGCCGAACTGGTGGGCTTCCGGGCCGGCTGGGGACTGGGCAACGCCCTCTTCGTCTCCACCGCCCTCGCGGTGATCGTCGGCGCGGCGGCCGGAGGCAGCGCGGCCGCCGTCCTGCTGTACGAGTCCGCCCTCGGCCTCGGCATGGCCTGCGGGCCGCTGCTGGGCGCGCTGCTCGGCGACGCCAGCTGGCGCTACCCCTTCTTCGGCACCGCGTTCCTGATGGCCGTCGGCTTCCTGTGCATCACGGTGTTCCTGAAGGAGCAGCCGAAGCCCGCCCGCAAGGTCTCGGTCCTCGACCCCCTCAAGGCGCTCGGGCACGGCGGTCTCGCCTCCGCCGCGGCCTCGGCGTTCTTCTACAACTACACGTTCTTCACCGTGCTGGCCTTCACCCCGTTCGTGCTGAACATGACCCCCTACAGGTCCGGGGCGGTGTTCTTCGCGTGGGGTGTGCTGCTCGCCGTCTGCTCGGTCGTCGTGGCGCCGCGGCTGCAGGAGCGGTTCGGTTCGCTCAAGGTGCTCGGCGGCTCGCTGCTGCTGCTCGCCGTCGACGTGCTCGTCCTCGGCTACGGCGAGCACGCCACGGCGATCGTCTGCACGATCCTGTCGGGCGCGTTCATCGGCGTGAACAACACCGTCTACACCGAGTTGGCGCTCGGCGTCTCGGACGCCCCGCGGCCGGTGGCGAGCGCCGGATACAACTTCGTGCGGTGGTTCGCGGCCGCGGCCGCGCCGTTCTTCGCGCCGAAGATCGAGGAATGGACCGACATCCACGTGCCGTTCGTCGTCGCGGCGGCGACGGCGGTGCTCGGCGCGGCCGTGGTCGCCGTACGGCGCAAGGCGCTCACGAAGGACGTCGAGGAGCTCGAACCGGGGCATGCGGCCGAGGACTCGGTCACCGTCTTCGCCAACTGAACGCCTTCGGCCACCTGTTGGTGACCTTCCTCACGAAACGTCATACGAGGCGTCAGTCGAGCGGGACGGACCTGCGGGACGGATCCCGCAGGTCCGTCCCGTTCGTCAGCCAGCGCTCCTGGAGGGCCTGGGCGCCGTGCACGCGCTTCCAGGCGGCCTCGTTCGCGGTCATGGGGAGCAGCGGCAGGAAACGGACCGGGTCGAGGGGCTCGTCGAGGTCGAGATCCTCGACCAGACCGCCCGGCTCGGCGACCAGGACCGAGGTGAACGGTGCGCCGGGCCACAGCGGTTCGCCGACGTCGAGCGAGGCGCCGGGGGCCACGACCACGCCCTCGACCTGCGGGGACGCGGCGAGCACGGCGAGCGGACGGAGCACCTTGTCGGTGTCGGCCACGCCCGGCCGGACCGACAGGACCAGTTCGGCGCGCGGCCCCGCGACCGGATCCGCGAGCACCGCCGTGGGGTCGCTCATCGGCTGCGCGGACATGCCGAGCGTGGCGTAGCGGACGATGTCGCCCTCATGGAAACGGAGTACCTCGACGCGGTCCGTACCGAGGAAGGTGACCGCGGCGCGGGCGTCCGGCTCGCCCAGCGCGGAGCGCAAACGAGCCTCGACCAGAGGAAGAACATCAGCCATGCGGCGAGCATAGAACTCATCGGCACAGGGCAAAGCAGCGCCTTGACACTTCACTCGGCTGGTAGTCTGGCCCGGTGGTTCGGGGCAGCACGCAGAAGCGTCGCTATCTTGCCTCGACGCAGACGAGACTCCCTTACGAGGGACCGGCTGGAGGAGGTGGGGCTGTCATGGATCGAAGTCACCCGTGCAGTACCACTCGCTCTTCCGGCCGCTGATGCAGCTGCTCCGGCTTCTTGGCCCTCGGCTGGTCGCCACCTCTCGCGCTCATCTTCATGCGGAAGAGCACTTCGTTTCGTTTTTTGCCTGATCTGTCTGACCTGATCTGTCTGATCTGCCAGATCTCTCTGATCTGAATCAGTAGCGAAGCTCGCCACCGCGACGGAGCGGTGCTCCCCGCTTTGTGGACGTGCCAAACCTCCGCAGTCAGGACGTCCCCATTCCGGGTAGTTCCACCCGTCGTCGGCGGCCTTTCGTTGCCTGTCACGAAGGAGCCTGCCATGTCGATGATCCGCGACCTCCGTGCCGTCGTCCGCCCCGCCCGCCCCTCCCTGCGCAAGGGGGGCGGGCGCATCGACGGCAGCGCGTACGACACCACCCGTGACCCCGCGACCCCGTCGGCCGTCGTCGACTGCGCCGTCTACCGGGACGGCTCGCGCGTCGCGTGCACACAGTCGCCGACCCCGCAGGAGGCCATGCGCCAGGTGCGGCGCGACGGAGGCTTCGTGTGGATCGGTCTGCACGAGCCGACCGAGGCCGAATTCGCCGGTATCGCAGCCGAGTTCGGGCTGCACCCGCTGGCCGTGGAGGACGCGGTGCAGGCGCACCAGCGGCCCAAGCTGGAGCGCTACGACGACTCCCTCTTCACGGTCTTCAAGACCATCCACTACATCGAGCACGACCGGCTCGAGGCCAACAGCGAGGTCGTCGAGACCGGTGAGGTCATGTGCTTCACCGGCAAGGACTTCTTCATCACGGTCCGGCACGGCGGCCAGGGCTCGCTGCGCGCCCTGCGCCACCGCCTCCAGGACGACCCCGAGCTGCTGATCAAGGGTCCCTCCGCGGTGCTGCACGCCATCGCGGACCACGTCGTCGACGGCTACATCGCGGTCGCGGACGCCGTGCAGGACGACATCGACGAGGTCGAGACGGAGGTGTTCTCGCCCGGGCGCAAGGGCAGCCCGCGCGGCACGGACGCCGGCCGGATCTACCAACTCAAGCGTGAGGTGCTGGAGTTCAAGCGTGCGGTGTCGCCGTTGCTGCGGCCGATGCAGCTGCTGAGCGAGCGGCCGATGCGGCTGATCGACCCCGACATCCAGAAGTACTTCCGGGACGTCGCCGACCACCTCGCCCGGGTCCAGGAGCAGGTCGTCGGCTTCGACGAGCTGCTCAACTCGATTCTCCAGGCCAACCTGGCGCAGGCGTCCGTCGCCCAGAACGAGGACATGCGGAAGATCACGTCCTGGGCGGCCATCATCGCCGTGCCGACCATGGTCTGCGGGGTGTACGGCATGAACTTCGACTACATGCCGGAGCTGCACTGGAAGTTCGGCTACCCCGTGGTGATGTCGGCCATGGTGGCCCTCTGCTTCGGCATCCACCGCACGCTGAAGCGCAACGGCTGGCTCTGACGGCGCTCTGGATAGGCTGAGCGCCATGACAAGCGAGCTGCTCGACCAGGCCCTCGTCACGCAGGCCCTGATCGAGGAGGCCACCAAGAAGTCCGGCCTCATCTGGGTCCAGGGCGCCGGCGAACCGGCCGCGTGTGCGCTGTGGCACGTGTGGCACGAGGGCGCGGCCTGTCTGGTCGGCGACGGGCCCGGTGAGCAGCCGCTGTCCGGGCTCGTCGGCGGAGGGTCGGCCGAGGTCACCGTCCGCAGCAAGGACAAGGGGGGCCGGCTGGTCTCCTGGACGGCGCGCGTCGTGCAGCTCGAGCCTGCTTCCGAGGCGTGGGAGGCGGCCGTCGCCGAGCTCAAGGGCAAGCGGCTCAACGCGCCCGACGGCGAGGCCATGACCGGGCGGTGGGCGCGGGAGTGCCGGGTGCTGCGCCTGGAGCCGACCGGGACCGTCCTGCCGCTGCCCGACGGGGATCTGGCGGCGCGGCCGGTGCCCTCGCCCGCCACCACCCGTGAGCCGGTCCCGGCGGGACTGCCGAAGCTGCTGCTGAAGAAGCGCAAACGCAAGTAACCGGTTGCTAGAGAGTCACGAGAGCCACGAGAGTCACGAGGACGGCAGCTGCTTGCCGTAGTCCACCGTCTCGTCCTTCGCCGGTTCCTCCAGGTCGAAGTCCTTGCCCCAGGCGGAGAAGCTCAGCGTGCCCGCGCCGCCTGCGCGTTCCAGGCGCAGCGGGTACGGCTTGCCCTCCAGCGACACGTCCAGCTTGCCGCCGGAGCCGCCGTCGCCGGTGATGCGGATCGTGCGGACGCCGGACTGCTCGTGGTGACCGTCCGTGGCCAGCGAGCCGTGCAGCGTCAGCAGACCGTCGAGGAGGAGGTCCTTGTCCGTGAAGCCGCTGAACTTCTTGTACGAGGGGTCGCCCGTCGGCACCTTCACGTACTTGCCGTCGAGTTTGTCGGCGGCCGCCGTGTCCGAGCCGTCGCCTGCCTTGCCGTCCTCCTTGTTCCAGAAGGACGCGTCGGCCTTCAGGTACAGCTGCTCGCCGACCCGCAGCAGATGGAAGGCGACCCCCTCCGCGGTGACCGACCCGGTGCCGCCGTCCGCCTTCAGGCTCATGTCGAGCTTGTACGTGTGCCCGCTGGTGACCACGCTGCCCGACAGCCGCACGGCGTCCACGGCGGCCGCGGCCGCCGTCGTCTTCGACTGGATCTGCGCGGCCGGCAGCTTGCCCACCCCGTTCGTGCCCGCGTCCGGATCCTCACTGCACCCCGCCAGTCCCGTACTTCCCACGACCAGTGCGCACAGCGCGCTCACCAACGGGGTCCGGCGAGTACGACCGTGGGGAATCGCAGTCACAGAGAAGGCTGCCTTTCTGCGGGGGTGTGCTGAGCGGCGTACGGCAGCGTACCGGGGTCGCGGGCCCCGAACGGAGCCGGTCCGTCCGGACCGCCCACCAGGGCGTATCCGATCGGGACGGGCTAGCCTGAAGCCCGCAACGGCGGGCAATCGGGACAAGGGCGGAGGTGCGGTCATGGCAGCGGGCGCCCCGCGGATCTTCGTCTCGCATCTCGCCGGCATCCCCGTCTTCGATCCGAACGGCGACCTGGTGGGGCGGGTGCGCGATCTGGTCGTCATGCTGCGGGTGGGGCGGCGGCCGCCGAGGGTGCTCGGGCTGGTCGTCGAACTGTCCACGCGGCGCCGGATCTTCCTGCCCATGACCCGGGTGACGGGCATCGAGTCCGGCCAGGTCATCACCACCGGTGTGGTCAACGTCCGGCGCTTCGAGCAGCGGCCCACCGAGCGGCTGGTGTTCGGGGAGCTGCTCGACCGGCGCGTCACGCTCGTCGAGACCGGCGAGGAGGTCAACGTCCTCGATGTGTCGGTGCGGCAGCTGCCGGCCCGCCGGGACTGGGAGATCGACCGGGTCTTCGTCCGCAAGGGGAGGAAGGCGAGCGCCTTCCGGCGGGCCAAGGGCGAGACGCTGACCGTGGAGTGGTCCTCGGTGACCGGGTTCTCGCTGGAGGAGCAGGGACAGGGCGCGGAGAGCCTTCTCGCCACCTTCGAGCAGCTGCGCCCCGCCGACCTCGCCAACGTCCTGCACCATCTGTCGCCGAAGCGGCGCGCCGAGGTCGCCGCCGCCCTGGACGACGACCGCCTCGCCGACGTCCTGGAGGAGCTGCCGGAGGACGACCAGATCGAGATCCTCGGCAAGCTGAAGGAGGAGCGCGCGGCGGACGTCCTGGAGGCGATGGACCCCGACGACGCGGCCGACCTGCTCTCCGAGCTCCCCGAGGAGGACAAGGAGCGGCTGCTGAGCCTGATGGAGCCGGCGGACGCGGCCGACATGCGGCGGCTGATGGCGTACGAGGAGCACACCGCGGGCGGGCTGATGACCACCGAGCCGATCGTCCTGCGCCCCGACGCCACCGTCGCCGACGCCCTCGCGCGCGTCCGCAACCCGGATCTCTCCCCCGCGCTCGCCGCCCAGGTCTACGTCTGCCGCCCGCCCGACGAGACCCCGACCGGCAAGTACCTGGGCACGGTCCACTTCCAGCGCCTGCTGCGCGACCCCCCGTACACGCTGGTCAGCGCGCTGCTCGACGACGATCTGCAGGCCCTGGCGCCGGACGCGGCGCTGCCGGTCGTCGCCGGGTTCTTCGCGACGTACGACATGGTCGCGGCGCCCGTCGTGGACGAAGCGGGGTCGCTCCTCGGCGCGGTGACCGTGGACGACGTCCTGGACCACATGCTGCCGGAGGACTGGCGGGAGACCGAGTTCCACCTCCAGGACGAGCCCGAGGACGCGACCGGGGCCGAGGACGCGACGGACGCCGGGGCGACGGCCGAGGGGGCTGGTTCCCATGGCTCCTGAGCGCGAGAGCGGCGGCCGCGTGGAGCGCATCCCGGTCGGGGCGACGGCGACCAGCCGGCACCGCCCCCGTCTGGACCAGCCGCGGCCGCGCCGGCGCCCGCTGCTGCCCGAGTGGGACCCGGAGGCGTTCGGACGGCTGTCGGAGCGCATCGCCCGCTTCCTGGGCACCGGACGGTTCATCGTCTGGATGACGGTCGTCATCATCGTCTGGGTGCTGTGGAACATCTTCGCGCCGCGCGACCTGCGCTTCGACAACTATCCGTTCATCTTCCTGACCCTGATGCTGTCCCTGCAGGCCTCCTACGCGGCCCCGCTGATCCTGCTCGCGCAGAACCGGCAGGACGACCGCGACCGGGTCAACCTGGAGCAGGACCGCAAGCAGAACGAACGGTCCATCGCCGACACCGAGTACCTGACCAGGGAGATCGCCGCTCTGCGCATCGGCCTCGGCGAGGTCGCCACCCGGGACTGGATCCGCTCGGAGCTGCAGGACATGGTCAAGGAACTGGAGGAACGGGTCGACGGGCACCGCGAACCTGCCGTATTCCCGGCGGAACGGTCGCGCAGACGTGACGTAGAAGACCGGTGACGGGCTTACCGGGGCCCCCACCGACAGCCGTACCATCGACCTCATGGCTAGCGAAGACGCGGTGCGCGAGGCACTGGCGACGGTGAACGACCCCGAGATCAACCGACCCATCACCGAACTGGGGATGGTGAAGTCGGTGGAGATCGGCGCGGACGGGGCGGTCGCGGTCACCGTGTACCTGACGGTCTCCGGCTGCCCGATGCGCGAGACGATCACGCAACGCGTGACGGACGCGGTCTCCCGGGTGGACGGCGTCACCCGCGTCGACGTCACCCTCGACGTGATGAGCGACGAACAGCGCAAGGAGCTGGCGACCGCCCTGCGCGGCGGCACCGCCGAGCGCGAGGTCCCCTTCGCCAAGCCGGGCTCGCTGACCCGCGTGTACGCGGTCGCCTCCGGCAAGGGCGGCGTCGGCAAGTCGTCGGTGACGGTCAACCTGGCGGCGGCGATGGCCGCCGACGGCCTCAAGGTGGGCGTGGTCGACGCCGACATCTACGGCCACAGCGTGCCGCGGATGCTGGGCGCGGACGGCCGTCCGACCCAGGTCGAGAACATGATCATGCCGCCGTCCGCGCAGGGCGTGAAGGTCATCTCCATCGGCATGTTCATTTCGGGCAACGCGCCGGTCGTCTGGCGCGGCCCGATGCTCCACCGCGCCCTCCAGCAGTTCCTGGCCGACGTGTACTGGGGCGACCTGGACGTGCTGCTGATGGACCTGCCGCCGGGCACCGGCGACATCGCGATCTCCGTGGCCCAGCTGGTGCCGAACGCCGAGATCCTCGTCGTGACGACCCCGCAGCAGGCCGCGGCCGAGGTCGCCGAGCGGGCGGGCTCCATCGCCGTGCAGACCCACCAGAAGATCGTCGGCGTGGTCGAGAACATGTCCGGCCTGCCCTGCCCGCACTGCGGCGAGATGGTCGACGTCTTCGGCACGGGCGGCGGACAGTCGGTGGCGGAGGGACTGACCCGCACGACCGGCGCCAACGTCCCGGTCCTCGGCTCCATCCCGATCGACGTCCGGCTGCGCGAGGGCGGCGACGAGGGCAAGCCGGTGGTCCTGAGCGACCCCGACTCCCCGGCGGGCGCGGCCCTGCGGGCGATCGCGGGCAAGCTGGGAGGCCGTCAGCGGGGCCTTTCGGGACTGTCCTTGGGGATCACTCCGAGGAACAAGTTCTAGCGCCACGAGCTTGAGGCCACGGCCTTGAGGCCACGAGCTCGAGGCCAACGCCGTGAGGGTGCCCACCGGTCGGGGGGCACCCTTCGTCGTGTCCAGGACCTGTCCTAGGCGTACTCGGCGATGTCCTTGATCATGGCGAAGCCGAGCCCGTACGCGCTCATGCCCCTCCCGTACGCCCCCACGTGCACCCCTTCCGAGGTCGAGCCGGCCAGTACCCAGCCGAACTCGGACTCGCGGTAGTGGAAGGGCGTCGGCACGCCGTCGACCGGCAGGGACAGCGTCGACCAGTCCGATCCCGAGAGGTCGTCGGCGAGGACCCACGCCGTCTCGGTCTGCTGGTCCAGCCAGTCGTCGCGCAGGCTGTGGTCCATCTGGCCCGGCCAGGTGAAGGACAGCAGGCCCACCCCCGCGAGCCAGGCCGCCGAGGACACCGAGGTGGCCTCCAGCAGGCCCGTGCCGTCGGCGCTGCGCCGTACGGGGTTCGTGGCGACGGTCACGACGACCGCGAACTTCCCGCGGTCCTCGCCGGCCGTCTCGTGCCGTACGGAGGGCTCGTCACCGTGTCCGATGGAACCGTGCTCGACGGCCCCGTCGGCCGCCGTACCCACCTGCATCAGCCAGCGGGGCCCTGTGAAGGCCTCGTCGAGGCCGTACCAGGGGAAGGGTGCCTCCAAGTAGCCGTCGACCGTACGCCGGGCGGAGGGGACCTGTTGTCCGCCCTCCGCGTCCGGCGTCTGCGCGACTGCCCGACTCGTCGTCTCCATGTGCCCGGACGCCTCCTCGTTCTCGACGAAGCGACCGGCCCGCCCCCCTTCGGGCGTACTCGTCCGCTTCGCACAACAACCAGGCAGCATAGCCACCCCGCTCCGGGCTGCCGGGAATCCACCCGGCGCGTGGGGCGTGCGCCCCCTCACATCGGGGGACGCGGGTGACTCGGGGCAGGCCCTAGGTGGCGTCCGCGTCGAAGGGCGGGCGGTCGTCCTTGCCCGGCTCTTCGGGCTTCTTGGTCATGTCGATCCGACCGTCGCCGGACGAGGACGACCCCGAGGACGAAGAGGACGATCCCGAGGCCGCGGTGTCCGTGTCGCGGCTGTGGACCGCGTCCGTGACCTCGGCCATCTCCTTCTTCAGGTCGAAGCCGTTGCGGATCTCCTTGAGCCCCAGCTCGTCGTTGTCCAGCTGCTTGCGGATGAACGTCTTGGGGTTGAGGTCCTCGAACTCGAAGTCCTTGAACTCCGGTCCCAGCTCGCTGCGGATGTCCGCCTTGGCGCTCTCCGAGAACTCACGGATCTTCCGGACGGTACGCATCATGTCCTGGATGACCTTCGGGAGCTTGTCCGGACCGAAGACGAGCACGGCCAGGACGGCGATCGTCACCAGCTCGAGCGGTCCTATGTCATTGAACACCTGAAGCTCCTTGCGCGATGTCCGCGGTCCTCGGCCCTCGGGCCCTGAGTGATCAAGTGCGGGTCTTCCGTGGTCCGGGCCGGGTCCACGGTACCTGTCGCACCTGTCCGACCGGTACCGTCCCGAGGCCCCCGAATGCGTGTAGGCGGCCGGTTTTTCGCGTTGTTTGCCTTGTGGGACCGCGTTTCGCGGTCTGACCTGTGACGTTTCTGTCAATCGATGGGAGCGGGCTGGCAGCGCCCCGGCCGGACCGGGCTCCCGACCCTGTCCTAGCCGTCGGACGAGCCCAGGACCAGCGTGAGCGTGCGTTCCTGCCCGTCGCGCTGGATCGTCAGCTCCAGGCGGTCGCCGGGGCGGTGGGCGCGGGTCTTGACGATCAGCTCCTCACCGGAGTGGATGCGCTGCCCGTCGACCTCCGTGACGACGTCTCCGGGCCGGATGCCGGCCCGGTCGCCGGGGCCGCCCGCGGTGACCGGCGCGTCTGCGTCACCGCCGGCCGCGCCGACCCGGGCGCCGTCACCGGCGTAGTCCAGGTCGAGGGTGATGCCGATGACCGGGTGGGTCGCCCTGCCATTGTTGATCAGCTCCTCGGCGACCCGCTTGCCCTGGTTGATCGGGATGGCGAAACCCAGGCCGATCGAACCGGCCTGGGCGCTGCCGGAGTCGGTGCCGTCGTCGGCGGAGCGGATGGCGGAGTTGATGCCGATGACATGACCCTGCGCGTCGAGCAGGGGGCCGCCGGAGTTGCCGGGATTGATCGGCGCGTCGGTCTGCAGGGCGTCGACGTACGACACGTCGCTGCCGTCCCCGCTCTCGCCCCCGGCGACGACGGGCCGCTCCCTGGCGCTGATGATGCCGGAGGTGACGGTGCCCTCCAGATCGAAGGGGGCGCCGATGGCGACGACCGGGTCGCCGACCTGGACGTTGTCGGAGTTGCCGAGCCGGAGGGGCTGCAGGCCCTTCACCCCGGTCACCCGCACCACGGCGAGGTCATAGCCGCTGTCCCTGCCGACGACCTCGGCCTCGGCGGTCTGGCCCCCGTTGAAGACGACGGATATCTCGCCGTCGCCGCCGGCGGGCTCGACGACGTGGTTGTTGGTGAGGATGTAGCCGCGCGAGTCGAGCACGAAGCCGGTTCCGGTGCCGGACTCCTCGCTCCCGCTGACATGCAGCGTGACGACGCTGGGCAGGGCCCGTGCGGCGATCCCGGCGACGCTGTCCGCGGCCCGCCCGGTGGGCTCCGCGGAGGCCTGCGGCAGCCGTACGGGGTTCAGCCCGCCGTTGCGCTCCAGATAGGTGCCCACGGCTCCGCCGAGCCCGCCGGAGACCAGCGCGACGGCCAGCGCTCCCCCGACCAGCCTCCCCCGTACCCGCCTGCGCCGCTCCGCCTCGGTGTCCACCCCGGCCCCGGTCTGCTGGAACGGCCCGCCGAGGGCGGCCCCGGCCCCGTGTGCTCCGGCGAGCGGGGCGGGAGCCCAGGGGTCGTAGCGGTGCCAGGGGTCGACGGGTTCGGTCGCGGACTGCTGCGGGATCAGGGGGGACGCGGGCGGTCCGGGGGCGGCCTGGGGCGGGATCGCGGGGGGAACGGGTCCGGGCGGGGGCAGTGCGGTGCCGTGCGCGGGCGTGACCGCAGGGTGCTGGACGGGCGGCGCGGGCGCCCAGGGGCCCGGCTCGCCGTACGGCGGGGTGCTGTAGGGGTCGGGGTCGTGCAACGGCTTGGGACGCTCCCCGGCGACCGGCCCCGACTCCACGGGACCCGCCTCGCCGAAACCCGCACCGTCCTGGACCGCCACGGACTGGCTCGACCCGGCGGCGATGAGAGCCGCCGAGCCTGCTGAGCCTGCCGACTCCGCCGCCTCTACCGACTCCGGCACGGGCTCCGTGGGCGTCGGGCGGGCCAGTTCGAAGTCGCCCTCGTTCGTATCAGCGGGCGGGCTCGCGGCCGTTTCCGGACGCGGGTCCGCGGGGCTCTGTCGCTCCGAGGACGCCTGCGGTCGAGGCCGGCTCCACCACTTCGCCCCCGTGGGCTTCCCCTCGTCCATGCTCTCCCCACGCTCGAGCCCCAGCCCCGACCCGGCTGACTCCAGGCAGGGCACGGTCCACCCTGGATTCAACCAGGTTCGAGGCGGGCCGACGCAGGGCCCGGGTCAGCGGGTGTTCTGCGAGGAAGGCGAGCCGCCGGGAGCGGAGGTGGCGTCGGGGACGGGTGCGGCGAGCAGACCGGGAGCGGTGGCCTCGGTCCCGTTGGTCCAGGCGGTGAGCGCGGTCGGAGCGATCGGCGGCTGCGTGCCGAGCGGGCGTATCAGCGGGGACATGACCGCCGCGCCGGCCACCATGGGCGTGGTGAGCCGGTGCAGGGCCTGCTCGACCTGACCGCCGGCCGGCGAGGGCACGCCGGGCAGCAGCGGCGCGGACACCTCGGTCGGGGCCACCGGGGTGTCGCCGAGCTGGCCGCCCTGGGAGAGCAGGGGGCCGACGGCACGACGGCGCTGGTTCTCCTGCGTCGCCGAGGAACCCGTGCCCGAGCCCGGTGTGCGGGCCGGCGTCACATTGCTCCCGGAACCCGAGCCGCCACGGCCGTCCGCGGTCGTGTCGATGGGGGCGACGGTGGTCATGCCGCCCAGGGCGATCGCGGCCAGCGACACCGCGCCGGCGGCGACGAACGCGAACCGCATGCTGCGCGAGCGCTCGGCGTCGCTGCGGTCGCCGCCACGGCCGACCGGGTGGATGCGGAAACCCCGGTCCGAAGCGGGTGACAGGACGGAGCCGTGGTCGCGGGTCGGCACATAGCCGAACTCGAACGGCTCGTCCCGTCTGCCCCTCATTCCGAAGACTCCGCCGGGGATTCCCTCGGTGAAGGCTCCGCCGCCCAGCGGGCTGCCGCCGTCGCCGGGGTCGCCGCCCCCGGGAAGCCCCTGGAGACGGGCCAGGAAGCTCTCCGAGGGGGCCGGTGGGGCCACCTCCGCGAAGACGTTCTTCAGCCGGCGCTGCGCGTCGACCTCCGATTTGCACTTGGGGCAGGTCGCCACATGCGCCAGCACCCGCTCGCGGGTGTCATGACCGAGCTCGCCGTCCACCAGGGCCGAGAGCCGGTCACCGAGATGCTGCTCCGCGAGGAGCCTCTCGGCTGCGTTGTTTCGGGATCCGGTTCCACTCACGCGGTCGCGCCCCCTCCTCCCAGAGCGGGCACGCGGGGCACGAAGGAGCGTCGCTCCGCGCGTGCCTCGGGCGAGCGGTGTGCGAGGGCCTTGCGCAGCTGCGAACGGCCGCGGTGGATGCGCGAGCGGACCGTGCCCAGCTTGACGCCCAGGGTCGCGGCGATCTCCTCGTAGGAAAGGCCTTCGATGTCGCAGAGGACGACCGCGGCGCGGAACTCGGGTGCGAGGGTGTCGAGGGCCTGCTGGACGTCCGCGTCGAAGTGGGCGTCGTTGAAGACCTGCTGCGGGTTGGGCTCCTTGCTGGGCAGCCGCTCGGCCGCGTCGTCGCCCAGCGCGTCGAAACGGATGCGCTGCTTGCGGCGGACCATGTCCAGGAAGAGGTTGGTGGTGATGCGGTGCAGCCAGCCCTCGAACGTGCCCGGCGTGTACGTCGACAGGGAACGGAAGACACGGACGAAGACCTCTTGGGTGAGATCCTCGGCGTCGTGCTGGTTGCCGGTCAGCCGGTAGGCGAGCCGGTAGACCCGGCCGCTGTGCATGCTGACGATCTCCTCCCACGTGGGCGGAGTCCATGCCTGCCCGTCCGCGTCGGTGGAGAAGGTCGCGGTCTGGGCTGGGCCGTCGGCGATGCCGGCGGCGTGGCTGGGGTCAGCAGCGGTGTCGTTCACGGATTTCGGCCTGCCTGCCGAACCGAGAAAGCGCCGCAGCACTCCTCCCCGATCCACAGGCGCAGCCGCACCTCCCCTGTCGGCTCTGGTGGTGTCCAGTGGAGCCCCTACCATAGCCACCTCGCCCGTTAGCTCCGGATAAGCGGTTTTACGAGAAATTGATCTGGGCTGATACGGCTCATACGGCTGCGTCAGCACTTGCTCGACACCCGGTCCCTCATCGTGATCCAACTGTGTCCCCCCGTCATCGTTCCCACCCCTTCAAACGCCCGGTCCCATCTGCGGGTTCCCGGCGGCAACGGATACAGTCACGCCCAGGCAACCACGGGGACAGGAGAGGGTCATTACCGGCAACCGGCAGGCAAGCTGGGCGTTCGCCGACGCCTATGCCGCCGAGGACGAAGCGCTGCTCTGGGCCCGTGACCGGGCCCGCGACGCAGGGCTGCGCTCGGTGTCGCCCAGCACGGGCGCGGCCCTACGGATGCTCGCCGCCACCGCGGACGCCAAGGCGGTCGCGGAGATCGGTACCGGAACCGGCGTCTCCGGGATCCACCTGCTGTACGGGATGCGCCCCGACGGCGTCCTGACGACCGTCGACCCCGAGCCGGAGCACCAGCAGTTCGCCCGGCAGGCCTTCCGCGCCTGCGGTTTCGCCAGCAACCGGGCCCGTTTCATCCCGGGCCGCGCCCTGGACGTCCTGCCCCGCCTCGCCGACGCCGGCTACGACCTCGTCTTCTGCGACGGTGACCGGCTGGAGCTGATGGAGTACCTCGCTGAATCGTTGCGTCTGCTGCGGCCGGGCGGGCTGGTCGTCTTCGAGGGCGTCTTCGCCAACGGCCGCACGGTCGATTCGGGGCCGCAGCCCACGGAGGTCATAAGGATCCGGGAGCTGCTGCGGGCGGTGCGCGAGAGCCAGGAGCTGGTGCCGTCGCTGATCCCGGTCGGCGACGGCCTGCTGTGCGCGGTCAAGCGCTAGGTCTCGAGCCGCAGGCCGACCTTGGGCCTTTTGAGGCAGGCGGCCGCGGCAAACCCCGAGAGACATGAGAAAACAACTGCTCCGGCATCCCGAAGGATGCCGGAGCAGTCGAAAGAACAGGGTCGCTTGCGCGTCAGCCGACGACCTTCTTGAGGGCGTCGCCGAGCGCGTCGGCCTCGTCAGGGGTCAGCTCGACGACGAGCCGCCCGCCGCCTTCGAGCGGAACGCGCATGACGATGCCCCGCCCCTCCTTGGTCACCTCGAGCGGGCCATCACCCGTCCGCGGCTTCATGGCCGCCATGCTCGTTCCCCTTCCTGAAACCAGCTCATCGCCAAAGCCGACGGCCCGTGGAGGGCAGCCGCAGTCCAGCGTGGGACACGCGACACCGGCATCGAACACATTGCTTCCAAGCCATTATCCCGCATCTCAGGACCCGATGACCAACATCAGTCGGCATCGCTTGGGCAACGCGCGCGAGCAAAACCACTCAATTCGGCGATGTGACTGCGATACTGCGCCGCCGCACGGACTCCCCCCGCCCGGAAACCGTCCCGAATTCTTTGACGCAGGTCACATGTCGGGTCCGGTCCGTGGACGGCGATCTCCGCCATGCTGTCCTCGTACACCGGACGTACCGACCAGTAGTACGTCGGAGCCGCGACACGGAGGGGAAACGCCATGGCCGACACCGTGCTCTACGAGGTGAGCGACGGGCTCGCGACGATCACGCTGAACCGCCCCGAGGCGATGAACGCGCTGAACATCGCGACCAAGGTCGCCCTCCGGGACGCGGTCGGGTCCGCGGCGGCCGACGAGGCCGTACGGGCCGTGCTGTTGACCGCCGCGGGTGAGCGGGCGTTCTGCGTGGGGCAGGACCTCAAGGAGCACATCGGGCTGCTGGCCGAGGGCTCGAAGCAGGTGATGAGCACGGTCGCCGAGCACTACAACCCGATCGTGCGGGCGCTGACGGAGGCGCGGAAGCCGGTGGTCGCCGCGGTGAACGGCGTCGCCGCGGGCGCCGGATTCGGGTTCGCGCTGGCCGCGGACTACCGGGTCGTGGCCGACACGGCGTCCTTCAACACCTCGTTCGCGGGTGTCGCGCTGACCGCCGACTCCGGGGTGTCCTGGACCCTGCCGCGGGTGATCGGCCCCGGGCGGGCCGCCGATCTGCTGCTGTTCCCGCGCAGCATCAAGGCGCAGGAGGCGTACGAGCTCGGCA
Source organism: Streptomyces sp. NPDC006872 (assembly GCF_040635845.1). Lineage (NCBI taxonomy): Bacteria > Bacillati > Actinomycetota > Actinomycetes > Kitasatosporales > Streptomycetaceae > Streptomyces > Streptomyces sp. NPDC006872. The sequence goes on along the minus strand of NZ_JBEYIL010000001.1, from coordinate 744,705 downwards.
TCGCGAACCGGGTCGTTCCCTCGGCGGAGCTGCGCGTGGAGGGCGAGAAGGTGGCTCGTGCCCTGGCCTCGGGTCCGACGGTGGCCTATGCGGCGATCAAGGAGGCCGTTGCCTACGGGTTCTCGCACTCGCTCTCCGAGACGCTGGAGAAGGAGGACGAGCTGCAGACGCGAGCCGGGGCGTCCGAGGACCACGGGATCGCGGTGCAGGCCTTCATCAACAAGGAGAAGCCCAAGTATCTGGGGCGCTGACGATCCGTGGCGCGGGCGGATACCGCCCCGCGCCCCTAGGCGGGTCTGCTCGCGCACGCTTCCAGGTGGTCGTTGACCAGGCCGCACGCCTGCATCAGGGCGTATGCCGTCGTCGGGCCCACGAACCTCAGGCCTCGCTTCTTCAGGGCCTTCGACAGGGCCGTGGACTCGTCGGTGACGGCAGGGACGTCCGACAGCGTCTTCGGGGCCGGGCCCGCGTCCGGGGCGTGGGACCAGATCAGCTCGTCCAGGTCGCCCGGGGCCCAGTCGGCCAGCAGGCGGGCGTTGGCGAGGGTGGCGTCGATCTTGGCCCGGTTGCGGATGATGCCCGGGTCGACGAGGAGGCGTTCGCGGTCCTCGTCGGTGAAGCCGGCCACCGAGGCGATCTTGAAGTCGGCGAAGGCGGTGCGGAACGTGGGGCGGCGGCGCAGGATCGTGATCCAGGAGAGGCCGGACTGGAAGGCCTCGAGGCTGAGGCGTTCGAAGAGCGCGTCGTCGCCGTGGACCGGGCGGCCCCACTCCTCGTCGTGGTACGTCACATAGTCCGGCGTGGACAGGGCCCAGGGGCAGCGCAGCGCGCCGCCCTCGCCCGGGAGGGCCGTGCCGTCGCTCACTGGTGGTCCTCGGGGGCGGGCTTCTCGAAGGAGACGGCCGAGGTGTGCGCGCCGGACAGGGCGGACTCCAGGTCGGCGATGCGGGCGTCGCGCTCGGCGAGTTCGGCGGCGATGCGGTTGAGGGCGTCGTCCACGTCCGCCATGCGGTAGCCGCGGGTGGCCAGCGGGAAGCGGAGGTGGTCGATGTCCGCCCGGTCGACCGGGCGGTCCGGGGGCAGCGGGTCGTGCAGTCGCTCGGGGGCGACCTCCGGCAGCGGGCCGGTGCCCTCGCCGCCGCCCACCACGGCGAGTGTCACCGCGGCGACCACGACGGCGAGCGCGATGACCAGGAACAAGAACATAACCATCGGTGGGCCCCCACACTCGGTGTGCTCGGAGTGGATGTGTGTGCGTCCGATCGTGCCATGCGGGTCGGACGGTTAGGGTCGCAGGCGGTGGATGTGCAGGCCGTACTAGGAGAGGTCACAGGGGATGCTCAGGCTGGGCAGGCGGGAATTCGGCGCGCACGAGCCGGTGATCATGGCGATCGTGAACCGGACCCCGGACTCCTTCTACGACCAGGGGGCGACCTTCCGTGACGAGCCTGCCCTCGCGCGCGTGGAGCAGGCGGTGGCGGAGGGCGCGGCCGTCATCGACGTCGGCGGGGTCAAGGCCGGGCCCGGCGAAGAGGTGACGGCGCAGGAGGAGGCCCGGCGGACCGTCGGCTTCGTGGCCGAGGTGCGGCGGCGCTTCCCGGACGTGATCATCAGCGTGGACACCTGGCGCGCGGAGGTCGGGGAGGCGGTCTGCGAGGCGGGCGCGGATCTGCTGAACGACGCGTGGGGCGGCGTGGATCCGGGGCTGGCGGAGGTCGCGGCGCGGTACCGGGTCGGGCTGGTGTGCACACACGCGGGGGGCGCGCAGCCGCGCACGCGTCCGCACCGGGTGACGTACGACGACGTCATGGCCGACATCCTGCACGTGACCGTGGGGCTCGCGGAGCGGGCGGCGGCGCTGGGCGTGCCGAGGGAGTCGATCATGATCGATCCGGGGCACGACTTCGGGAAGAACACCCGGCACAGCCTGGAGGCGACCCGGCGGCTCGGGGAGATGGTGGAGACGGGATGGCCGGTGCTGGTGTCGCTGTCCAACAAGGACTTCGTCGGGGAGACGTTGGACCGGCCGGTGAAGGAGCGGGTGGTGGGGACCTTGGCGACGACTGCCGTGTCGGCGTGGCTGGGGGCGCAGGTGTACCGGGTGCACGAGGTCGCCGAGACCCGGCAGGTGCTGGACATGGTCGCGTCCATCGCCGGGCACCGGCCTCCGGCGGTGGCCCGGCGCGGGCTGGCGTAGGCCTCATGCGCCGTACCAGGAGGCTCCGCCCCCTGGACCCCGATCGGCCCTTGAGGGGCCTCGTCCTCGAACGCCGGACGGGCTGAAAGACAGACCCCCGCCCGGCGTTCGAAAGGCGTCCAACGGCCCTAGCGGCCCGCTTCCTTCGACACCAGCGCCACCGCCTCCTCCACGTCGTCCGTGACGTGGAAGAGGAGGAGGTCCTTGTCGGAGGCCTTGCCCTGGGCGATCAGGGTGTTCTTGAGCCAGTCGATCAGGCCGCCCCAGTACTCCGTGCCGAAGAGGACGATCGGGAAACGGGTGACCTTCTGGGTCTGGACGAGGGTGAGCGCCTCGAAGAGCTCGTCCAGGGTGCCGAGGCCGCCGGGCAGGACCACGAAGCCCTGCGCGTACTTCACGAACATCATCTTCCGCACGAAGAAGTAGCGGAAGTTGAGGCCGATGTCGACGTACGGGTTGAGGCCCTGCTCGAAGGGGAGCTCGATGCCGAGGCCGACGGAGATGCCGCCCGCCTCGCACGCGCCCTTGTTGGCCGCCTCCATCGCGCCCGGGCCGCCGCCCGTGATCACGGCCCAGCCGGCGTCGACCAGGGCGCTGCCCAGCCGGACGCCCGCCTCGTACTCCGGGGAGTCCACCGGTGTGCGGGCGGAGCCGAACACGCTGATGGCCGGGGGGAGTTCGGCGAGGGTGCCGAAGCCTTCGATGAACTCCGACTGGATGCGCAGGACCCGCCAGGGGTCCGTGTGGACCCAGTCCGACGGGCCGCCGGCGTCCAGCAGGCGCTGGTCGGTCGTGCTCGCCGTGACCTGGCCCCGCCTCCGGAGGACAGGTCCCAGGCGCTGTTCCTCCGGTGGCTGCTTCTTGCCCTCGGGGTTCCCTGTAGCCATGTGAGCTCCCTCCGCTTGCAGTGGTTCCACCTCAGCGTAGATCTACGCCGGTTACGTGCGGGGGACGTCGGCGTGTCCGCCATGGAGCGCCGCCGCGCCGAACGTCCCCTCAGAGCGTCAGCCAGGTCCTCAGGCGCTCCTCGCCCGCCAGGATCTTGGCCGTCTCCACGCGTTCGTCCCGCTTGTGCGCCAAGTGCGGGTTGCCGGGGCCGTAGTTGACCGCGGGGACGCCCAACGAGGAGAAGCGGCTGACGTCCGTCCAGCCGTACTTGGGCATCGGGGTGCCGCCCACCGCCTTGATGAAGGCCGCCGCGGCCGGGTGGGAGAGGCCGGGGAGGGCGGCGGGGCTGTGGTCGTCGACCACGAACTCCTCGACCCCGCAGTCGGCGAAGACCTCGCGGACATGGGCGACGGCGTCCTGCGCGCTCCGGTCCGGCGCGTAGCGGAAGTTGACGGTGACGACGCACTCGTCCGGGATGACGTTGCCGGCCACCCCGCCCGTGATGCCGACCGCGTTGAGGCCCTCCCGGTACTCCAGGCCGTCGATGACCGGACGGCGCGGCTCGTAGGCGGCCAGACGGGCCAGGATCGGGGCGGCGGCGTGGATCGCGTTGGAGCCCATCCAGCCGCGCGCCGAGTGGGCCCGCTCGCCCTTCGTCCTGAGCAGGACCCGCAGGGTGCCCTGGCAGCCGCCCTCGACCTGGCCGTCGGAGGGTTCGAGGAGGACCGCGAAGTCGCCCGCCAGCCACTCCGGGTGGGCCTCGGCCACGTGCTTGAGGCCGTTGAGGTCGGCCGCGACCTCCTCGTTGTCGTAGAAGACGAACGTCAGGTCGCGGTTGGGCTCCGGGACCGTCGCCGCGATGCGCAGCTGGACCGCCACCCCCGACTTCATGTCGCAGGTGCCGCAGCCCCAGAGCACCCCGTCCTCGTCGAGCCGCGAGGGGACGTTGTCCGCGATCGGGACCGTGTCGATATGGCCGGCGAGGACCACGCGCTCCGCGTGGCCCAGGTTCGTGCGGGCGATCACGTTGTTGCCGTAACGGTCCACCGTGAGGTGGGGCAGCGCGCTCAGGGCGGTCTCGATCGCGTCCGCGAGCGGCTTCTCGGCGCCGCTCTCCGAACGGAAGTCGACGAGCCGCGCGGTGAGTGCGGCGGCGTCCAGAGTGAGGTCAAGCGGGGTGTCGGCCATGCCGTCGACCCTAACGCGCCAGTTGTCGATACCGCTCTTCCCCGCTGTGCGCAAGGGCCTCCTACTCCTCAGTAGTCTCCAGTACCTTGTACGCGTGCCGACGCAGTCCCCCTCCCCCAAGCGCCGCGGCCGCCTCCTCCGTTTCGGGGCGGCCTGCGTGGTCCTGTCCGCCGTCGCGGGCTATGTCGTGGTGCAGTACGTCGCCGGTGGCACCGGAGATCCGGGCTGCAGAGTCGTTTCTGGCGACGGAACCGGGAAGACGTACGAGTTCACGCCGGAGCAGGCGGTGAACGCGGCCACGATCGCCGCCGTCGGCACCGACCGGGCGATGCCCGAGCGGGCCGTCGCCATCGCGCTCGCGACCGCCCTCCAGGAGTCGGGGCTGCGCAACCTGACCCACGGCGACCGGGACTCGCTCGGTCTGTTCCAGCAGCGGCCCTCGCAGGGCTGGGGCACCGTGAAACAGGTCACGGACCCCGCGTACTCGGCGGACATCTTCTACGAGCACCTCGCCAAGGTCGACGACTACACCGAACTCCCGCTCACCGTCGCCGCGCAGCGCGTGCAGCGCAGCGGCTACCCGGAGGCGTACGCCAAGCACGAGCCGGACGCCACCGTGCTGGCCGCAGCGCTGACCGGGACCTCGGCGGCCTCGCTGACCTGCGACGGCCGCTCGGGCCCCACGACGACCACCGGCCCGGCCGCGGTGCAGGCGGCACTGGCACGGGACTTCGGCCGAGTCGCCGACGAGGACACCGACAAGGACACGGCCCCGCCGACCGCCGAGAGCGGCGGGCGGACCGTGACGCTGCCGGTGACCGAGGACACCACCGCGGGCGGACGCAGTGTCAGCGAGCGCGGCTGGCAGCTGGCGCACTGGGCGGTGGCCAACGCCTCGGCGCTGCGCATCGAGCGCGTCTCGTACGCCGGCCGGGTGTGGGTCTCCGGGAGCAGCGGCAGCCAGTGGCGGGCGACCGGTTCGACCACCGCGGAGGCCGCCGGCGGCTCGTCGGCGGGCGGCAGCGCCGACAGCGTGCGGATCGTCACCGCGCAGTAGACCGAGCAGCGGACCCGTGCAGCAGTACGGGCCTTCACCCGGGCGGGTCATGTGCCGGGCGGCCGGGCGGCCGGGAGCTCAGGTTTTCGCGCCGTCACCCTCGTATCCGGGGAGATCCTTGCGAACAAAGGGCTTCGAGGGTTTGACGGACTTTCACATCGGGCCGCTTTTGCCCGTTTTTATCCACAGCCGATAATGCGACGCATTGCCAACTCTTTACGTCGGCCGTGCGCAACCTTCGCGGGCTTCGAGCGGTAGTCACTGCGTCCGGGCCCGGACAGACAGACAGTCACAGCAGTCACAGACAGTCCTTGTTCTCTCCCGTCGAAGGAGCACCATGTCCCTCCCCCTGACCCGCCGGATCGCCCGTGCCGCGCTGCTCGTCGCTGCAGGAGCGGCCGCCGGGGTCGGTGCGGCCGGCTCCGCCAGTGCGGCCCCCGGCCTTCCCGCCGCTCCGAGCCTCGGCGGTCTGACCGCCCTGGACGCGGCGGGCGTCGGCAACACGCTCGACGGCGCGACACAGCACGTCACCGGGCTCGCGGGTGAGACCGGCGGCAAGGCCGTCAAGCAGGCGGTCCCGGCCGCGGGCAAGACCGGCGGCAAGGCGGTGAAGAAGGCCGCGCCCGCGGCGCAGAAGACGGCCGGCGAGGCGGCGGGCTCCGCCGGGGGCATCCTCGGGGACACCGCGTCGACCGCCACGAAGGGCGGGCTGCCGACGGACTCGCTCACCAAGGGTGGGCTGCCGGGAGCGGAGACCCTGCCGGTCAAGGGCCTGCCCCTCGGCTGAGCCACGCCCACGCAGGCACACAGAGCGACGGGGCCCGGGGAATTCCCCGGGCCCCGTCGCTCTGCGCGTCCGGGCGCGGCTACCGCGCCAGACGCTCGACCGCTGCCGCCACCCGCTCGTCCGTCGCCGTCAGAGCCACTCGGACGAAGTTCTCGCCGGCCTCGCCGTAGAAGTCGCCCGGGGCCACCAGGATGCCTCGGTCGGCCAGGTGGGCGACCGTCGTCCAGCAGGACTCGTCCCGTGTGGCCCAGAGGTAGAGGCTGGCCTCGCTGTGCTCGATGCGGAAGCCGTGGGACAGGAGCGCCTCGCGCAGCCGGGTGCGGCGGGCCGCGTAGCGTTCGCGCTGCTCGCGGACGTGGACGTCGTCGCCCAGCGCCGCGACGACCGCCGCCTGGGTGGGCGCGGACGTCATCATGCCGCCGTGCTTGCGGATCTCCAGCAGCGGGCCCAGGACGGCCGGGTCGCCCGCCAGGAAGGCCGCTCGGTAGCCGGCCAGGTTCGAGCGCTTCGACAAGGAGTGCACCGAGACGATGCCCTCGTACGAGCCGCCGTTGACCTCCGGGTGCAGGACCGAGACCGGGTCGGCCTCCCAGCCCAGTTCCAGGTAGCACTCGTCGGAGAAGAGCAGCACCCCGTGCTCGCGGGCCCAGGCGACGGTCCTGGTCAGTTCCGCCTTCGACAGGACCCTGCCCGTCGGGTTGGACGGGGAGTTCAGCCAGAGGAGCTTCAGGCCCGTCGGGTCCAGCTCGGTCGGGTCGTCGTAGACCTCGTGGTCGGCCCGGGCGAGGCGCGCGCCCACCTCGTACGTCGGGTACGCCAGGCGCGGGTAGGCCACCCGGTCGCCGGGGCCGAGGCCCAGCTGGGTCGGGAGCCAGGCCACGAGCTCCTTGGAGCCGACGATCGGCAGGACGTGCCGGTGGGTGACCTCACGGGCCCCCAGACGGCGCTCCAGCCAGCCCGTGATCGCGTCGCGCAGCGCCGGGGTGCCCCAGACGGTCGGGTAGCCCGGGGAGTCCGCCGCGTCGATCAGCGCCTTCTGGATCAGATCGGGGACCGGGTCGACCGGGGTGCCCACGGAGAGGTCGACGATGCCGTCCGGGTGCGCTGCGGCCGTCTTCTTGTACGGCTCCAGTTTGTCCCAGGGGAAGGCGGGGAGGCGGTCGGAGACTACGGAGGACACGGTTACTGGCTCACTTTCGTACGTACGGCAAACGCCTCGGTCCCGTACGGCGATCAAGGGCGATCAGGCCGTACGGGACCGAGGCGGCACGTTGTGCGGACCGCTGACGGGGATTACTCGGCCTGCGGCGGCAGCGCGGCGACGAAGGGGTGGTCGCGCTCGATCAGACCCAGCTTGCTGGCGCCGCCGGGGGAGCCGAGCTCGTCGAAGAACTCGACGTTCGCCTTGTAGTAGTCCTTCCACTCCTCCGGAGTGTCGTCCTCGTAGAAGATCGCCTCGACCGGGCAGACCGGCTCACAGGCGCCACAGTCGACGCATTCGTCCGGGTGGATGTACAAGGACCGCTGGCCCTCGTAGATGCAGTCGACCGGGCACTCCTCGATGCACGCCTTGTCCTTGACGTCGACACAAGGCTGCGCGATGACGTAGGTCACGCTGTCGTTCCTCCTCGATAGGGCGCTGGCGGGCCTCCTCAGGCTCCGCCGCCTGGCGCGCGGGAGCGCGGCGTCGTCGATGCCCGCCCCTAGTATCTCCGTTCTTGGGCATGATCCGAACAGGAGGGGTGAACAGACCTGTGGAAATCTCGGCCGCCGGACGCCTCGAGGTCCGCCTCACCATTGCTGACGTGGGCAAACGTGTCTCTGTGCGCCGCTTGAGCGACCCTGGAGAGACCGGGGGGAAATTCACCGACACGGTGGGTGTTCTCACATCATGGGACGACGGTGTGCTCGCGATCACACGGAAGAGCGGCGAGAGCGTCCGCATTGACGAGTCCTCGCTGGTCGCCGGGAAGGTCGTCCCGGCCGCCCCGGCCCGCCGTCGGGGTCCTGCCGCCTCCTACGAGGAGCTCGCCCGGGTCGCCGCCCGGGGCTGGCGGCCCGTGGAGAGCGAGCGGCTCGGCGGGTGGGAGCTGCGGGCCGCCGCCGGGTACACGCGCCGGGCCAACTCGGTGCTGCCGCTCGGCGAGCCGGGCGTCCCGCTCGACGAGGCCCTGGACGTCGTACGGCGCTGGTACGGCGCGCGTGGGCTGCCGGCCTATGTGCAGACGGCGACGGGGGCCGAGGGCGCCCAGGAGCCGCTGTGCGCGGAGCTGGAGCGGCGCGGGTGGGTGCGGGAGGTGACGGCCGAGCTGTGGGTCGGAGCGCTGGCGCCGGTCGCCGATCTGGCGACGGAGGCGGAGAGCGTGGCACTCGCGCGGGAGGCCGACGCGGCCTGGCTGGCCCGGTACCAGCGCAAGGGCGTGGACGAGGTGGCCCTGAAAGTGCTCGGCAGCGGGCCGTCGGTCTGGTTCGCCTCCGTGCCCGGACCGGAGGGCGGGGCTCCGGCCGCCATCGGACGGTGTGTCGTGGACGGGCGGTGGGCCGGGTTCGGCGCCGTCGAGGTCGATCCGGCGCAGCGGCGCAGGGGGCTCGCCACGGCCGTGATGGCCGCGCTGGCGCGGCGGGCGCTGACGGAGGGGGCGTCGGCCGCCTGGCTGCAGGTGGAGGAGGAGAACGCGGGGGCGCGGGCGCTGTACGCCGGGATGGGCTTCGCGGCGCATCACGCGTACCACCACTATCGGGAGCCGGCGGCGTGAGCGGGTTCGAGGGCGGCGAGGCGGTACGGCGGTTCGCGGAGGAGGTGCGGGCCGAGCGGCCCGATCTGGCGCTGCTGTGTCTGCTGATCGGCGCCGAGGCGGATGCCGAGCTGGACGAGGCCGGGCTGGACGCCGCTCAGATCGAGCTGGACCGGCTGGCGGGGCAACTGCCGTACCGGCCGTCGGGCGGGCCGCGGGCGTGGGCCGTGGCGCTGCGGGACCTGCTCGGCGAGGAGTACGGGTTTCGCGGGTCTGCGGCGGACTACGACCGGCTGGAGTCGTCGCTGCTGCATCAGGTGCTGAGGCGTCGGCGGGGGCTGCCGATCCTGCTGTCCGTGGTGTGGGTGGAGGTGGCGCGGCGGGCCGGGGCGCCGGTGTACGGGGTCGCGTTGCCGGGGCACTTCGTGGTGGGGTTCGGGCCGCCCGAGGACCCGGAGCGGCAGGTGCTCGTCGACCCCTTCGACGGGGGGCGGCTGCTGACGGACGAGGACACGTCGTCGCTGGTCGTCGGGGCCACGGGGGCGCCGCTGGAGGCGTCGATGCTGACGCCGGCCGAGCCGTTGGACGTCGTCGTGCGCATCCTGAACAACGTCCGGGCGTGGGCGGCGGCCCGGCCGGAGCGGTCCGATGTCGCCCTGTGGGCGGTGGAGTTGGGGCTGACCATTCCCTCGCACCCGGCCCGGTTGCGGTACGAGCGGGGGCAGTTGCTGGTGCGGCGGGGCGATTTCCTGGGCGGGGCGGCTGAGATGGAGGAGTACGCGGACCTGGTGGAGGTCGTGGACGAGGGAGCCGCGGAACGGGTGCGGAAAGAGGCGTTCGCCGCGCGGGCGATGCTGAACTGAGCCCAGCCGCAGGGCTGTTACAGCCAGCCCTTGTCCCGGGCGATCCGTACCGCCTCCGCCCTGTTGCGTACCGCCAGTTTCTGGATCGCCGTCGACAGGTAGTTGCGGACCGTGCCCTGGGACAGGTGCAGGGCCGTGGCCAGTTCCGCGTTGGTGGAGCCGTCGGCCGCCGCGCGCAGGACCTCCCGCTCGCGGTCGGTCAGCGGGTTGGCGCCCTCCGCCAGGGCCGCGGCGGCGAGCGTGGGGTCGATGACCCGCTCGCCCGCCAGGACCTTGCGGACCGCCTGCGCGAGTTGGGCGGCGGGGGCGTCCTTGACGAGGAAGGCGTCGGCGCCGGCCTCCATGGCGCTGCGCAGATAGCCGGGGCGGCCGAAGGTGGTGAGGACGACCAGCTTCAACCGCGGGAGTTCCCGGTGGAGTCGGGCCGCCGCCTCGATGCCCGTCGCGCCCGGCATCTCGATGTCGAGGAGGGCCACGTCGACGTCGTGGGCGTGGGCGGCGGCGAGGACCTCGTCGCCGCGCGCCACCTGGGCGACCACCTCGATGTCGTCCTCCAGGCCGAGCAGGGCCGCCAGGGCCTCGCGGACCATCGACTGGTCCTCGGCCAGCAGGACCCTGATCGTGCCACCACTCATGAGCGGGATCCTACGTCCGGCACCGGACCGGCCGGGACCCGGGCGGTCAGCCGGAAGCCTCGCTTGCCACCGCCCGTCTCCAGAGCGCCGCCCGCCTTCTCCAGGCGCTCGGTGAGGCCGGTGAGGCCGTTGCCGGGGCCCTTTCCGGAGCCGCCGGCGCCGTCGTCCTCGACGGAGAGTTCCAGGACGGGACCGTCGAGGGTCTGGCGGCGCACGAGGTCCACCGTGCAGCGGTCGGCGCCACTGTGCCGGACGACGTTGGTGATCGCCTCGCGCAGGGCCCAGGCGAGGGCGGACTCGCTGTCCTCGGGGACGCCGTCCAGGTCCGGTTCGGCGGGGATCGCGACGGTGATGCCGGCCGCCGTCAACGCGACCTGCGCACCCGCGAGTTCGGAGGCCAGGCGGGGGCGGCGGTAGCCGGTGACGGCCTCGCGGACGTCGACCAGCGCCTGCCGGCTGACCTGCTCGATGTCGGCGACCTGCTGGGCGGCCTTGTCGGGGTGGTCGGGGAGCATCCGGCCGGCCAGCTCGCTCTTGAGGGTGATGAGGGAGAGGGAGTGGCCGAGGAGGTCGTGCAGATCCCGGGCGAGGCGCAGGCGCTCCTCGTTGGCGGCGAGCTGGGCGACCGTGGCCCGGGCCCGGCGCAACTCGATCGTCGTACGCACCAGTTGGCTCACGCCCGTCATCGCGAAGCCGATGAGCAGGACCAGCAGCAGGAGGTTGAGCGCCTCCTCCTCGTCGGTGCGCAGGCCGACGAGGAGCAGCGTCGCGCCCGTGGCCGGGATCGTCCAGAACGCCACCCGCAGCGGGAGCACCATCCCGCAGGCCACGGAGACGTAGCAGTACAGGCCGAGCCAGGCGGAGCCGAGGGTGAGGGACAGGACGGTGGCGAGCACCGCCAAGGAGCCGATGAGGGCCCCGATGAGCTTCGACGGGTAGGGCGTGGCCCCCATGTCCCGGAAGAGGAGCGAGAGGTAGCCGGCCACGAACACCGCCAGGCCCAGCCAGCCGGCCACCGTGCCGCCGGTGGTGTGGTCGCCGGAGACGAGGTCGTGGACCGGCGAGCTGAGGAACACCAGCCAGACGCCGATCCACAGCGCCTTGCGCCGCCACAGTTCGCGCCGGTTGCGGGCCGGTTGCCCGATCGGGATCAGCGGCTCCCGCCGGGCCTCCTGGGACAGCTGGTCGTCGGTCATGCCGCTCACGCCTTCAGCGTGTCCTTCCGGTACAGCCAGGCCGCACCGCCCGTGAACAGGACGAAGAAGACGGCCAGGACGACGATGTCCTTCGCGTGCGGGGCCTGGCTCTGCTCGATCGCCTGCCCCAGGGCAGCGTACGCGTGCGTCGGCACCCACTTGGCGATGTCCTGCAGCCAGGTCGGGAAGGTCGTCGTCGGCATCCACAGGCCGCCGAGGATCGACAGGCCGAAGTAGGTGATCATCGTGATCGGGCGGACCGCGTCCCCGCTCGCGAGGTAGCCGATCGCCACGCCGAGGGCCGCGAAGACGAGGCTGCCGGCCCAGATCGCGCCGGTGAGCGCGAGCCACTGCCAGGCGTCCAGCCGGACGTCCTTCACGGCCGCGGCGACCGCGAAGACGACGACGATGGACGGCAGGCTCACCACCGCGGCGCTCGCCGTCTTGGCGAGGACGTAGCCGCGCCCCGGCAGGGTCGTCAGGCGCAGCTGGCGTACCCAGCCGCTCTGGCGCTCCTTGGCGATGCGCTCGCTGTTGCCCATCAGGACGGCCGTGAGGGCGCCGAAGGAGGCCATCGACACCATCATGTAGGTGGGCAGGGTCAGGCCCGTGCCGTCGACCTTCTCCGTGCCGTCGGCGCTGCCCGCGATGAGCAGGAACAGCACGGACGGGTAGATCACCGAGAAGAACAGGAACTTGCGGTTGCGCAGGGCGCGGGTGAGCTCCAGCTTGATCAGGCCGTTCACTTCGACTTCGCCTCCTCGGCGGTGGTGAGGGCGACGAAGGCCTGTTCCAGGCCGAGCCCGGCGACCTCGAGGTTGCGGGGGTAGAGGCCGAGGCCGTAGACCGCGTGGACGGTGGCGTCGGCGTCGGTGGACTGGATGCGGACGGTCCGGCCCGAGACGTCGAGGGCGGTGAGGAACGGCAGGGCACGCAGGGCGGCCTCGTCGATCTCGCCCGCCGGGCCGGCGTCCAGGTCGACGTCCAGGTCGAAGGCGATCCTGCGCGCCTCCGCCTTGGCCTTGATCTCGGCCGCCGTGCCGTCGGCCAGCAGCCGGCCCCGGTGCAGGACCAGCACCCGGTCGGCGATCGCGTCGGCCTCTTCGAGGTAGTGGGTGGCGAACAGGACCGTGCGGCCCTGGTCGGCCTGCTCGCGCATGGTGGCCCAGAACGCCTGCCGGGTGGTGACGTCCATGCCGGTGGTGGGCTCGTCCAGGACGATCAGGTCGCTGTCGCCGGCGGTGGCCAGGGCGAACCGGACGCGCTGGGCCTGGCCGCCGGAGAGCTTGTCGACCTTGCGGTCGGCGATCTGGGTGACGCCCGCGCGGGCGAGCACGTCGGCGGGCCGGTACGGCCTCGGGTGCAGGGCGCAGGCGAGCCGGACCAGTTCGGCGACCGTCACCTCGTCCATCAGGCCGCCGCTCTGCAGCATCGCGCCGACCCGCCCGGTGACGATCGCCTCGCGCGGGGTGGCGCCGAAGAGGCGGACAGTGCCGCTGTCGGCGTGCTTGAGGCCGAGCAGCAGGTCGAGGGCGGTCGACTTGCCCGCGCCGTTGGGCCCGAGCAGCGCCACGGTCTCCCCCGGGCGCAGGGCCAGGGTCAGGCCGTCCACGGCCCGTACGTCCCCGAAGCTCTTGGTCACCTGGTCGAACCCGACCACCGGTGCTGTCGTCGTCATGACGGCAATGGTCGTCCTGGGTACCGGGCGGGCGGCAGTGTCGGCCGTCCACGGTGCCGCATGACAGATGTCATACGGCACCGCGGCGTCGGACAGGTCCTAGCTGGGGTCGGTGTCGATGACGCCGGTCCGGTCGGTCTTGCTGACCAGGGCCGGGCGCAGCGCGCTGATGACGTCCTGGACGGTGACGGCGGTCTTCTGGCCGGTGCCGCGGGTGATCAGGACGCCGTCGAAGGCGTTCCCGTACAGCTCCTTCAGGGCGGCCTGGTCGTAGCTCTCCACCAGCTTGCCGTCGACGGCCTTGACGCCGAGGAACTTCCACAGGGAGTTCTTCGGGCTCATCGGCACGGAGTGCGCCGCGTCGGTCTCGACCGTGACCCTGTCGGACATCGCCGGTTCGGCGAACTCCTTCATCATCCGGTCGACCTCGGCGTCGGTGATCGTCGGCTGCTTGGCCGTGGTCGGGACCTTGACCGGGGTGGTCGTGCCCGTGTCGACCTGGGCGCGGTAGGCCGCCACGACGGAATCCGCGGCCTTCGCCGCGTCGATGCCCTTGCCCGCCTTGCCGTAGACGGCGACGGCCTTGCCGGACTCGAACTTGATCGTGCCCTCGGTGGCCGAGCCGGAGCCGCCCGCGGCGGTCGCCAGAGCCGCCTGGAGCTTCTCCTCGTCGACCGGCATCTCGGGCTCGACCTCACGGTGCTGCCCGAACAGCGAGCCGATCACGGAGATCGGGTTGTAGTCGCTCTTGGCGGCGGCGTCGACCGTGGCCGGCATGTCGAACTGCAGGCCCGCCTGGTCCGGCTTGAGGGTGACGGTGGCGCCGTCCACGGACAGCTTCAGCGGCGTGACGGCCCGCTTCTCGAAGGCGTCGTCGAGCTTCTTGACGGCGTCGTCGCGGGTGCCGCCGCCGATGTCCACGCCGAGCACGGTGGTGCCCTTGGGCACGTCGGAGTGGTTCATCAGCAGGCCGGCGCCGTAGAGGCCGATCCCCGCGACGACCACCAGGCCGCCCAGCAGGGGGGCCTTGCTGCGGCCCTTCTTCTTTTTCTTCTTCTTGGAGTCGCCCGCGGCCGGGCTCGGCCTGACCTGCTCCGAACCGTGCGGCGGGGTGCCCGGCCCGTCGGTGCGTGCGGGGCCCGGCGGGAAGGATCCGCCCGGCCCGGGCTGGCCGCCGGCGGGCACGACGGGGATGCCGCTGGTGACGGTGTGCCCGGAGACGTTGTCGACGGGCCGCCCGCCGTAGCCGCCCGCGCCCGGTTCGGGGGCGGGCTTCTGCGGGGTGAGGATCGCGGTGTCGTCGCTCAGACCACCGCCGGGGAGACGACCGGTGCCGGGGGCGGTGCCTGGTCCGGCGCCGGGGCCGGCGGAACGCGGGGCGCCGGGCGGGCGGGTCGCGGCGGGGGCGCCGGCCACCGGGGGCACCATCGGGCCGTCGCCGGTGACCGGGCCGCCGGTCGGGCCCGCGGGGCCGCCCTGCGGGCCGCCTCGGCCACCGGGGCCGCCGGGGCCGTCCGGACCGTTGAAGTCGTAGGAGCCGCCGAAGCCGTTCGGACCGGTCTGGCCCTGCGGACCGCCGAGCCCGTTCGGGCTGCGCCGGCCGCTCTGACCGTTCTGGCCGTTCTGACCGTTGTCGGAGAAGTACGGCAGGTTGTCGCGGCGCGGTTCGGCGGGGCCGCCGCCCTGAACCTGCCCCGGGCCCTGGCCCTGGCCCTGGCCCGGTCCCTGCACCTGGCCCGGACCTTGACCCTGGCGGCCCTGACCCTGGCCCTGGCCCGGTGCCTGGCCCGGACGGGGGCCGTTGCCGAGCGGGCCCACGGCCAGCGCCTCGGTCACGTCGAAGGAGCCGGTTCCGCCGCCGTGCCCCGGAGCCACGGGACCTCCGGTGGCGCCGCCGGGGAGCCCCGCACCGTTGGTGCCGCCGGGGCGGGGACCGCCCGACAGGCTCATGGAGCCGACCACGCCACCAGGACGCCCGGCGCCCGGCCGCGCACCGCCGGGCGCGCCGGTACCGGACCCGGCCGCGGTTCCGGCCGCCGGGCCGCTCGCGGGCGGCGTACCCGCCCCGGCGGCCGAACCGCCCGGGATTCCGGCTCCGTTGGTGGCGCCGCCGCCCTGACCGCCCTTGCCCGCCGAGGACTTACGAGGCGCGAACCAGTCGCTTCTCTTCTCCTCCGCGGAGGGCGCGGGTTCGCCGGGCAGCCTGAACGAGCCGGTCTCCGACGAGACCGAGCCGGCGGCGCCCGCAGCTGCCGGCGGCGGCGCGTCGGCGCCGGGGTCGGCTTGGGGGTTGCCGCCGGGGCCGGGGCTGTCGTCGCCCGTGCTCTCGGCGTCGGCCACGGGGGTGCGCACGACGACCGGCGGAATGGGCCGCGATCCGGGGATGTTGATGCGGATCCGGGTCGTCAGCGTGGTCTCGGTCTTGCGTTCCTCCGGCCGCGCGGCCGAACGGCCCGCGTCCGTACCGCCGTCGGACACCACGGGGGTGCCGTACGGCGGCGTGCCCGAGGGGTATGCGGCTCCGCCGCGCCCGTTGGGCCCGGAGGACGGACTGTCAGTTTCACGACTCAAGGCAGGTTCTCCAGGTTGGCTCCGCCGCCCGCCACGGCCTCACGGGCAGCTCGGCGGCGCGCACCACCATACTGGCCACTTCTGGCCCGTATCCCACGACCGTCAGGGAAACCCACACGGGACTCCCACCGGTACCCCAGGGTGAAGTGGTACGTCACTTGCCAAGTCGGACGTCGTCGCCGACCGGTTGCCGCCCCAAACCAATGGTGGCGCAGATCACAGCAAGTGCCATGCCACCGAGCAGGAAGAGGTAGGAGCCGCCTCCCGCGCCGAACAGGAAGTCTCCCTCGGGACGGCCCGCGGTGCTCAGGATGACGGAGATCATCCAGCCGGCGGCGGGCGCGACGGCCCCGCCGCGGCTGTCGAGGGCCCGCGCCCCGCCGATGAACAGCCCGGCCGCGCCGGCGAGCGCGAGGAGCAGGCCGCCCGGGAACCAGCCGGCCTGGACGAGCGCTCCGGCGAGTCCGGTGACCGCGCCGAGCAGCAGAAGTCCCACGTAGGCGACGGCCCGTCCGGCGGGGGGCAGCTGGAGCGGCTGGGCGAGCATCGAGCCACGGTCGGACATCAGGCCACCTCCTCGTCGCCGATACCGGCGAACAGGTCGGTCTCCCTCTTCTCGGCGGACTCGCCGCCGGACGCTCCGCGGACGAGTTCGTAGTACTCGGCGGTGAAGAGGGGCTGGGCGAGTCCGTTCGACAGGGCGAAGGACCGCCCGTCGGGGGCGACCTCGATCTGGGTGGCGTGCGCGCGCATCGCGGCCGCCTTGGCGCCCGCGTACGCGGCGGTGGCGTCGATCTCGGCGGTGACGCGGTCGTCGTCGACGACACCCGGTACGTCGGCGACGGCGCCGGCCTCGGCGAAGGGCAGCCGCGGAAGCTCTTCCCGCAGGTGCGCGAAGGCGGCCTCGGCGAGGGAGCGTGGGACGCGGTTCCAGTACACCTTGGGGATGCGCCGGCCGGCGCTCTCGGCGAGCTCCACCGCCCGCATGGCGACGCGGTGGGCCTGGATGTGGTCGGGGTGGCCGTAGCCGCCGTGCTCGTCGTAGGTGACGAGCACCTGGGGGCGCACCTCGAGGATCACCTCGACGAGGAACGCGGCGGCTTCGTCGACGTCGGCCTGCCAGAAGCAGGCGGGGTCGTCGTTGTCGGGGATGCCCATCATCCCCGAGTCGCCGTAGCGGCCGGCGCCGCCGAGCAGACGGAAGTCCCGCACGCCGAGTTCGGCCATGGCGGCGGCGAGTTCCCGCCGCCGGCACTCGCCCAGGGCGGCGCCGGTCAGATGCCGCAGCTCGGGCGGGATGACCTCGCCGCGTTCGCCGAGGGTGCAGGTGACCAGGGTCACGTGAGCGCCCTCGGCCGCGTACCTGGCCATGGTCGCGCCGTTGTTGATCGACTCGTCGTCCGGGTGCGCGTGCACCAGCAACAGACGCCGGCCGGGCAGTTCCGTCATGGGGCCACCCTACGAGGCGGCCGACCCGTCAGAACTTGAGGCTGCCGATCACGTCCGCCACGCTCGTGGTCAGATCGCTGATCGTGGGCGCGATCGTCGAGGACGCCAGATAGAAACCGAGCAGGATGCAGACGACAGCGTGACCGCCCTTCAGTCCTGACTTCTTGATCAACAAGAAGACGATGATCGCCAGCAGCACCACCGCCGAAATCGAGAGTGCCACGGCGGCTCACCTCCAAGAACCCGGGAACGTGGGGGCAAAAACAGAGCGAGACAACTTGTAAATCCATACAACTGCCAGCAGGTTCATACCCACAGTGCGCTAGTGATCATAACTATCAGTACGTGCGCATCTCTCGGCGCACGGCCGCACAAGGGGGCGCATGGCCAATATGGTCGGCCCATGACGACCGAGTCCGACTCCTTCCCCCGCAGGCACGCCCGCACCCAGCGTTTCACCCTCGGCGCGCCGCGTTCGTTCACGGTGGCTCCCGACAGCTCCCGGGTCGTGTTCCTGCGTTCAGGCTCCGGCACGGACCGCGCGGGCGCACTGTGGGTCCTCGACCCCGCGGACGGCACGGAACGCCTGGCGGCCGACCCGCCCGCCCTGCTCGGAGGCACCGCGGAGGACCTCTCCCCGGCGGAACGGGCGCGTCGTGAACGCAGCCGTGAGGGCGGTGCCGGGATCGTCGGCTATGCCACCGACGAGGCCGTCGAGCTGGCGTCTTTCGCCTTGTCAGGGCGGCTTTTCACGGCCGAGCTGCGGGCCGGGACGGCCGCCGAACTGCCGGTCCCCGGACCGGTGATCGACCCCCGTCCTTCCCCCGACGGCCGGCTCGTCGCCTACGTTGTCGGAGGCGCCCTGCGGGTGGTCGGCGCCGAGGGTGCGGACGACCGGGCGGTCGTGGAACCGGAATCGGAGACGGTTTCCTATGGATTGGCCGAGTTCATCGCGGCCGAGGAGATGGGTCGCTCGCGCGGGTTCTGGTGGGCCCCGGAGTCGGATCGGCTGCTCGTGGCGCGGGTGGACGACACGCCCGTGGAGCGTTGGTGGATCTCCGATCCGGCGCAGCCGAAACGTGACCCACAACACGTGCCTTATCCGGCTGCCGGGACGCCCAACGCGGACGTACGACTGTTCCTCTTCGGGCTCGACGGGGTGCGCACGGAGGTCGTCTGGGACCGGGCGCGTTACCCGTATCTGGCGCGAGTGCACTGGTCAGGGGCGGGGGCGCCGCTGCTGCTCGTACAGGCGCGCGATCAGCGCAGTCAACTGTTCCTCGCCGTGGACACCGACTCCGGGACGACCCGGATGGTGCACGCGGACGAAGATCTGATTTGGCTGGATCTTTTCCCTGGAGTGCCCTGTTGGAGCCCCTCCGGACAGCTGGTCCGGATCGCCGACGAGGGCGGCGCCCGGGTCCTCGCGGTCGGCGAACGTCCGCTGACGGGAGCCCAGTTGCACGTACGGGCGGTGCTGGACGTCACGGCCGACGACGTACTGGTCTCCGCCTCGGCCGGGGAGGACGCGGCCGCGCCGGAAATCGGCGAGGTGCATGTCTACCGCGTCAACGAACTGGGCGTCGCGCGCGTGTCCGAGGAGCCCGGTGTGCACTCGGCGGTGCGGGCGGGGAACGTGACCGTTCTGGTGTCGGCGGTGCCGGACCGGCCGGGCAGCGTGGCGCGGGTGCTGAAGGACGGGAAGCCGACGGGGATCGTCCGGTCATATGCGCAGGATCCGGGCCTGTCCCCCCGCGTGCGGCTCATCGAAGGGGGCGCACGGCGCGTCCCGTGCGCCGTGCTCATGCCTACGGACTACCCCGGTGACACCTCATCCTCCTCGTCCGGCCCCCTCCTCCCCGTCCTGCTGGACCCCTACGGCGGTCCGCACGGGCCCCGGGTGCTCGCCGCGCACAACGCCCATCTGACCTCGCAGTGGTTCGCCGACCAGGGCTTCGCGGTGGTCGTCGCCGACGGCCGGGGCACCCCGGGCCGCTCCCCCGGCTGGGAGAAGGCGATCCACCACGACTTCACGGTCAGCCTCGACGACCAGATCGACGCCCTCCAGGATCTGGCCAAGAGCCACCCCCTCGACCTCTCCCGGGTGGCGATCCGCGGCTGGTCCTTCGGCGGCTGGCTCGCGGCCCTCGCGGTACTGCGCCGCCCCGACGTCTTCCACGCGGGCATCGCGGGCGCGCCGGTGACCGACTGGCGGCTCTACGACACCCACTACACCGAGCGGTACCTCGGCGACCCGGCCGCCTCCCCGGAGGCGTACGCGAAGAGCTCGCTCATCACCGACGAGGGGCTCTCCGCCCCCGCCGAGCCCCACCGCCCGCTGATGATCGTCCATGGACTGGCCGACGACAACGTGGTCGTCGCCCACGCCCTGCGGCTGTCCTCGGCGCTGCTGTCCGCCGGGCGGCCGCACGAGGTGCTGCCGCTGTCGGGCGTCACCCATATGACCCCGCAGGAGCAGGTCGCGGAGAACCTGCTGCTGCTCCAGGTGGACTTCCTGAAGCGCTCGTTGGGGCCGGCGTAGGCCCGTGGCGCCGTAGGCACGGCAACGGGCCGGGAGACATGGCGCTCCCGGCCCGTTTACGGCACCCGCACGGCCGTACGCTGTTCAGACTGGCGCGTCCGTATATCGGAATCGGGTCAGCCAAGTTGCCTGCGTGTTAACGCGGTTGGTGTGCGTTTGGTGCCTTATGACATCCCCTCACCATGATCGTCCTCCGGTGGGACCACCTGTTTCTCCTCCGCGAAGTGGCAGGCCGAGTCGTGGGCCGCGGGGCCCGTCGCGAGCCGGAACTCCGCCGGGACCGCCAGCGCCGGCACCTCCTGCGCGCAGCGCTCCCGCGCCTTCCAGCAGCGGGTGCGGAAGCGGCAGCCGGAGGGGATGTTCGTCGGGGACGGGACGTCGCCCGTCAGGATGATCCGCTCCCGGTGCTCCCGCGCCTCCGGGTCCGGCACCGGGACCGCGGACAGCAGGGCCTGGGTGTACGGGTGGGTGGGGTGGTCGTAGATCTCGGCGTCCCGGCCGATCTCCACGATCCGCCCGAGGTACATGACCCCGACCCGGTCCGAGATGTGGCGGACGATCGAGAGGTCGTGGGCGATGAAGAGGTACGAGAGGTCGAACTCGCTCTGCAGCCGGTCCAGCAGGTTGATCACCTGCGCCTGCACCGACACGTCCAGCGCGGAGACCGGTTCGTCGGCGACGATCACCTCCGGGCGCAGGGCGAGGCCGCGCGCGATGCCGATGCGCTGGCGCTGGCCGCCGGAGAACTGGTGCGGGTAGCGGTTGATGTACTCGGGGTTGAGGCCGACGACGTCCAGGAGATCCTGGACCTTTCGGCGCCGGTCGCCCTTGGGGGCCACCTCGGGGTGGATCTCGTACGGCTCTCCGATGATGTCGCCGACGGTCATCCGGGGGTTGAGGGAGGTGTACGGGTCCTGGAACACCATCTGGATGTTGCGGCGGACCGCCCGCAGGGCCTTGCCCGACAGACGGGTCAGATCCTCGCCCTTGTAGCGGATCTCCCCCGCCGTCGGCTTCTCCAGGTTGACCAGCATCTTGGCGACCGTGGACTTGCCGCAGCCGGACTCCCCGACGATGCCGAGGGTCTCGCCGCGGTGGAGGGTGAAGTCGACCCCGTCGACGGCCTTCACCGCTCCGATCTGCTTCTTGAACAGGATGCCCCGGGTGAGCGGGTAGTGCTTGACCAGCCCGCTCACTTCGAGGATCGGCTCGGCGGCCGAGGTACTAACCATGGAGGCACTCCCTCCAGAAGTGGCAGGCGCTGGTGCGGTCCGTCCGGTCCGCGTCCGACTCGTCGACCTCGTACAGCGGGGGCACGTCCGTGCGGCACACGTCCTGGGCCATCGGGCAGCGCGGGTTGAAGGCGCAGCCCGGCGGGATGTTCATGAGGTTGGGCGGCAGGCCCTTGATGGCGTAGAGCTCATGGCCCTTCTGGTCCAGGCGCGGGATGGAGTCGAGCAGGCCGCGGGTGTACGGGTGGGCCGGGGCCTTGTAGATGTCGTGGACGGGGGCCGACTCGACGATCCGGCCCGCGTACATGACGGCGATGCGGTCGGCGACGTCGGCGACCACGCCGAGGTCGTGGGTGATGAGGATGAGCCCCATCCGGTACTCGCGCTGCAACTCCGCGAGCAGGTCCATGACCTGGGCCTGGACGGTGACGTCGAGGGCGGTGGTGGGTTCGTCGGCGATGATGAGCGCCGGTTCGAGCGCGAGCGCCATCGCGATCATGATGCGCTGGCGCATACCGCCGGAGAACTGGTGCGGGTAGTCCTTGACCCGTTCCCGGGCGGCCGGGATGCGGACGTGGTCCATCAGCTCGACGGCCTTGGCCCGCGCCTCCTTGCGGGACATCCCGCGGTGCACGGTGAACATCTCGCCGAGCTGGTCGCCGACCGACAGCACGGGGTTCAGGGACGACAGGGCGTCCTGGAAGATCATCGCCATCTCGGCGCCCCGGACCTTCCTGCGCTCCTCCTCCTTGAGCTTCAGCAGATCCCGGCCCTGGAAGAGGATCTCGCCGCCGGTGATCCGCCCGGGCGGCATGTCGAGGATGCCCATGACCGCCTGAGCGGTGACGGACTTCCCGGACCCGGACTCGCCGAGCACGGCGAGCGTCTCGCCCGCGTCCACGCCGTAGCTGACGCCGTTGACGGCCCGGGCGATCCCGTCCCGGGTACGGAACTCCACGTGCAGATCACGCACTTCGAGCAGCATCCGTCGTCACCTCAGCTTCGGTTCGAAGGCGTTGCCCACCGGCATCACCGAACACACCCCCGCGCCAGGCACGGCGGCCGGCGGCCACTGCCCCGACCGGGAGCGGAACCCCGCCCTCGCATCACGTACGTGCACGCGCATCCGTCGTCACCTCAGCTTCGGGTCGAGGGCGTCGCGGACCGCGTCGCCGAGCATGATGAAGGCCAGGACCGTGACGGCCAGGGCGCCCGAGGGCCAGAGCAGGGCGTGGGGGGCGTTGCGGATGTAGGGGGAGGCGGCGGAGATGTCGATGCCCCAGGAGACGGTGGGCGGCTTCAGGCCGACGCCGAGGTAGGACAGGGTCGCCTCCAGCGAGATGTACGTGCCGAGCGCGATGGTCGCGACCACGATCACCGGGGCGACCGCGTTCGGGGTGATGTGGCGCAGCAGCAGGCGGGAGTTGGAGGCGCCCAGGGCGCGGGCGGCCTGGACGTAGTCGTTCTGTTTGGCGGTGATCACCGAGCCGCGGGCGATCCGGGAGATCTGGGGCCAGCCGAGCAGCACCATGAACCCGATGACCGGCCAGACCGTATTGCTGGTCACCACGGAGAGGAGGACGAGTCCGCCGAGGACGACCGGGATGGCGAAGAAGATGTCGGTGATCCGGGACAGGATCGAGTCCCCGGCCCCGCCGAAGAAGCCCGCGAGTCCGCCGAGGACGCTGCCGAACAGGGCGACGCCGAGCGTGGCCAGGACGCCGACCGTGACGGACGTACGGGCGCCGTAGACGGTGCGGGTGTAGACGTCGCAGCCCTGGCCGTCGAAGCCGAAGGGATGGCCGGGCTGGGAGCCCTCCTGGGCCTTGGCGAGGTTGCACTGCAGGGGGCTCTCCCAGGTGATGGCCCCGGGCCAGAGCGAGATGAAGACCAGGAAGAGGATGATCAGACCGGCGACGATGAACACCGGGTTGCGGCGCAGGTCGCGCCAGGCGTCGGACCAGAGGGAGCGGGGCTTCTCCGAGGGGCCGGTGCCCTGGGGGCCGTCCGGCGTCGTCTCGAGCGTTTCGCCCTCTGCCGTCGCCAGGTCCATCGTGCCGCCCATGCCGGTGTCGGCGATGACGCCCTCTTCCGGCGTGCGGGCCGCGCCCTGCAGGTGGTGTTCCCCGGGCGTCGGCTCAGGCATAGCGGATCCTCGGGTCGAGTACGGCGTACAGGAGGTCGACGAGCAGGTTGGCGACGAGGAAGACCAGGACCAGCACCGTCACGAAGCCGACGACCGTCTGGGTGTTCTGGCGCAGAATCCCCTGGTAGAGCTGGAAGCCGACGCCGTGGATGTTGAAGATGCGCTCGGTGACGATCGCGCCGCCCATCAGCGCCCCGATGTCGGTGCCGATGAAGGTGACCACCGGGATGAGCGAGTTGCGCAGCAGGTGGCGGGTGACGACCCGGCGGCGGGGCAGCCCTTTGGCGACGGCGGTGCGGACGTAGTCGGAGCGCTTGTTCTCGGCGATGGAGGTGCGGGTCAGGCGGGTGACGTAGGCGAGGGAGACCGAGGCCAGCACCAGGCCGGGCACGATCAGCTCGCCGAAGGTGGCCTCCGAGGAGACCGACGGCTTGATCCAGCCCCATTCGACGCCGAGCAGCAGTTGCAGCAGCAGGCCGGTGACGAAGGTGGGGACGGAGATCACGACGAGGGTGAGCAGCAGGACCCCGGTGTCGACGGGCCGGCCCCGACGCAGGCCCGTGACCACACCGAGGGCGATGCCGATGACGATCTCGAAGAGGATCGCCACGATCGTCAGCCGGATGGTGACCGGGAACGCTGTGGCCATCAGCTCGGTGACGGGCTGTCCGTTGAACGCCGTCCCGAAGTCTCCGGTGAAGACGTTCCCCATGTAGGTCAGGTACTGCTGCCAGACCGGCTTGTCGAGGCCGAACTCCTTCTCCAGCTGGGCGGCGGTGGCCGGATCGCACTGGCGGTCGCCGCACAGGCCCGCGACGGGGTCGCCCATCACGTTCACCATCAGGAAGATCAGCAGCGTGGCGCCGATGAACACCGGGATCATCTGGAGCAGACGCCGGATCACATACCGGCCCATGGCGGGTCAGCTGACCTTGATCTCGTTGTAGACCGGGACGGAGAACGGGTTCAGCTTGACGTTGGAGAGGCGCTCCGAGTAGCCGGCGCTGCCGTTCTGGTACCAGAGGGGGATGGCGGCCATGTTGTCGCGGACGACCTCCTCGGCCTGCTGGAAGGTCTCCACGGCCTTGGCGGTGTCGGTCTCGGCGTTGGCCTGGTCGACGAGCTTGTCGAACTCCTCGTTGGACCACTTGCCGTCGTTGGAGGAGGCGTTGGTGTAGTAGAGCGGCTGGAGGAAGTTCTGGATGAGGGGGTAGTCCATCTGCCAGCCCGCCCGGAACGGGCCGCTCATCTTCCGGTCGGTGATCTGGCCGCGGAAGTCGGCGAAGGTGCCGACCGGGTTGCCGACGCAGGCCTTGTCGTTGTCGAGGGCGTTGTTGATCGAGTTGCAGACGGCGTCGACCCACTGTTTGTGGGATCCGGTGTCCGCGTTGTATGTGATCTTGACCTGGCCGCCGGGGAGCCCGCCGCCCTCCTCGATGAGCTTCTTGGCCGCGTCGGGGTCGTACTCGCAGGCGTCTCCGCACAGGCCTTCCTTGAAGCCGCCCTCCTCGCCGAGCACCGGGGAGGTCCAGTCGGTGGCGGGGGTGCGGGTTTTCTGGAAGATCGTCTCGGTGATCTGCTTGCGGTCGATCGCCCGGGAGAGGCCGGTGCGGACCTTGTCCGAGCCGGTGGTGTTCCACTTCTTGTCGTAGAAGGGGAAGGCCAGGGTCTGGATGATGCCGGCGGGGGTGTTCAGATAGCGGTCGCCGAGGTCGTTCTTGACGTTCTTGAGCTGGGCCGCGGGCACGTCGTCGACGAGGTCGAGGTTGCCGGCCAGCAGGTCGGTGTAGGCGGTGTTGTTGTCGGTGTAGACCTTGAGGGTCACACCGCCGTTCTCCGCCTTGTCGGTGCCGGGGTAGCCGTCCCACTTCTTCAGGGCCATCTGGGAACCCTTAGCGTAGGAGTCGATCGTGTACGGGCCGTTTCCGATCGGTTTCTTCAGCCAGCCCGCGTGGTCGGTGAAGAAGGACTGGGGCAGCGGGGCGTAGGCGGGGTAGCCCAGAGTGTCAGGGAAGGTGGAGAACTTCTGCTTGAGCTTGACGGTGAAGGTCTTGTCGTCGACCACCTTGAGCCCGGCGAGGGCGCCGGCGCTCTGGGCGCTGCCGTCGGCGGGATGGACCGCGGTGTAGCCGTCGATGTACTCGAAGAAGTACGCGTTCTTCTGGTTGTTCTTCAGACTGGCGCCGTAGTTCCAGGCGTCGACGAAGGATTTGGACGTCACTTTTTCGCCATTGCTGAACGTCCAGCCGTCCTTGACGGTGATGGTGAAGTTCTGGGAGTCCGTGGTCTCGATCTTCTCGGCCAGCATGTCCTCGGCGGCGCCGGTCTCCGGGTTGTACTTCTTCAGGCTCCGGAAGATCATGTCCAGGACCTTGCCGCCCTGCACCTCGTTGGTGTTGGCGGGTTCCAGCGGGTTCTGCGGGTCTCCCCAGGAGGAGCTGAGCACCGCGCCGCCGTCGCCGCCCCCGCTGTCGCTCCCCCCGCCCCCACAGGCCGTCGCCGCGAGCGCTGCCGCCGCCGCGCATACGGCCCACTTGGCGTGCGTGGCTCCGCGCATGGATGCCTCCTCATTGACCGCGCCTTTACCTGAGCGCTCCACCGTCAGCGTCGAGACGTCGAAACACTGATCCGTTAACGGTCAATATCAACTTAAAGAGTGCATATCGCACTCGGGCCGCGCCCAACGGAGGGCCGCCAGGGGGCTATTCGGGGGATGGCGCAAGTGCATCTACTGCCGACAGCAGGTTCCTGCTGGGGGGTCGAAAAGGATCTTCTGCGCAGGTCACAATGGATCTTCGGTGTAGTGCGCAACGGGTCTCCGGGATCCGATGCCGAACCGTTGGCTTGCGACCACAAGATGTACGCATTCCGACACTGAGGCGTCCGCATATCGAACTCGTTGCCCGCTTTGCGCAGTTGGCCCGAATCTGGACACGGAACGATTACGGCGCGCTACACGCGTAGCTACGGTACGGTCAAGGCCGGGTAAAGAAGGTAAAGAGAAGACCAAGGGAGACCAGAATTTATTGACCTTGAACGAATTGCGTTGAAAAAGTCCCGCGTAGCCCGTAGGGGAGTGCCCTGCGGAGTCATCAGACCCTCCCTTGGGCCAGGAGCACCATGACCCCCCCAACTCCATCAGCGGCTGCACCGCTCGAGGTGACCGACGAGAACGTCGCGAAGTCGACCACTTCCGACGCTCCGAAGGTCAACGAGAGCCGGTCTCCCGGGCAACTCGCCTGGCGCCGTTTCAAGCGGGACCGCACGGGCGTCATCTCGGCGTTCATCGTGATCGCCTTCTTCGTGATCGCGCTGGCCGCGCCGCTCATAGCCAGCCTGTACGGCAAGGACCCGTACACCACCTACGGGCTCAACACGCCCGGACTGCTCGGCGACAACAGCTACCCCGTGAAGCCCAACGGCGGCATCGACAGCGAGTTCTGGTTCGGCATCGAGCCCGGCCTCGGCCGTGACGTCTTCACCTTCCTGCTGTACGCGATCCGCAACTCGCTGCTGATCGCGACGGCCATCACCCTTCTCGTGGTGATCATCGGTGTCGTGCTCGGCGTCACCGCCGGCTACGTCGGCGGCAAGACGGACTGGTTCATCGGCCGGGTCATCGACATCCTGCTGGCCTTCCCCTCGCAGCTGTTCTTCGTCGCCTTCACGCCCGTGGTGCTCGCCATCTTCGTGCGGCCCGACGAGAACACGCCGATGTGGCTCATCGTGGGCTCCCTCGTCCTGTTGCTGACCGTCTTCGGCTGGGCGTCCATCGCCCGACTCCTGCGCGGCCAGGTACTGGCCCTGCGCGAGCGGGAGTTCGTCGAGGCGGCCAAGGTCACGGGAGCGTCTCCGGCGCGCATCATCTTCAAGGAGCTGCTGCCCAACCTGTGGACTCCGATCCTCATTCAGGCAACGCTCAACCTGCCTCTGATGGTCACCACGGAAGCGGGCCTCGCCTTCCTCGGCGTCGGCATCAAGGATCCGACCCCCGACTGGGGCGTCATGATCGGACGCGCCGCCCAGGTCTACCAGGACGACATCACCTACCTGCTCTTCCCGGGCCTGGCCATGGTGATCTTCGTACTGGCGTTCAACCTGCTCGGAGACTCGGTACGCGACGCACTCGATCCGAAGACCAAGCGCTGACTCCGGCCCTTTTCAGGACCACGGCAAAGGCGCCGGGGTGCCGGAACCCTCTCTCATCACTCTCACCTCAAGGCAGGATGCGATGTCCTTCTCGCGCAGAAACTTCCTGATAGCCACCGGTGTCGCCGCCGCCGCGGGCTCCGTGCTGACCGCGTGCAGCAGTGGGGACTCGACCAGCAACAGCGGCTCCGGTGGCAAGCAGGACGCCGCCAAGGCCAACGCGACCACGGTCAAGATCGGTACGGCCGAGGACTCCAAGGGTCCGGCCCCCGAGGTCTCCGGCGCGAAGA
The DNA here is from genome assembly GCF_040635845.1 of Streptomyces sp. NPDC006872. Classification (NCBI taxonomy): domain Bacteria; kingdom Bacillati; phylum Actinomycetota; class Actinomycetes; order Kitasatosporales; family Streptomycetaceae; genus Streptomyces; species Streptomyces sp. NPDC006872. The sequence continues at coordinate 717,102 of NZ_JBEYIL010000001.1, read as the reverse complement.
AGGGTGGCACCGTCTACCTGCTGAACGACGACGACTTCTCGCACCTCGACCCGCAGCGCATCTACTACGCCTGGAACTCGCTCGGCTCGATCGTCATCAACCGCACGCTGACCGGTTACAAGATCGCGGACGACGGTTCGATGACCCTCGTCGGCGACCTCGCCACCGACACGGGCACCATGACGGACGGCGGCAAGACCTGGTCCTTCACCCTGAAGGACGGCGTCAAGTGGGAGGACGGCTCCGACGTCACCGTCGACGACGTCCGTCACGGCTTCGAGCGTGCCTTCGCCAGCTTCATCACCGAAGGCGCCATGTACATCCAGCAGTGGCTGACGGGCAGCTCGGAGTACCGCAAGTCGTACCCGGGCCCGTACGGCGGCAAGCACCTGAAGTCGATCGAGACCAGCGGCAAGAAGATCACGTTCCGCCTTGCCGAGGCGCGTCCCGACTTCAACTACGTGGTGGCGATGAACACTTACGCCCCCACCCCGGTGAAGAAGGACACCAAGGAGAACTACGACAAGAAGCCGGTGTCGAACGGCCCCTACAAGGTCCAGACGCACGTCACCGACAAGTCGATGGTCCTGGTCCGCAACGAGCACTGGGACGCGGCCACGGACCCGATCCGCAATGCCTACCCGGACCAGTTCAACTTCTCCTTCGGCATCGAGCAGCTGACCGCGATCGACCGGCTGCTCGCCGACTCCGGCAACGACCAGTTCGCCGTCAGCTGGCGCACGATCCCGCAGGAGCGCGTCCAGAAGGCGCAGACCGAGGCCAAGGACCGGGTCTTCAGCGGCCTGGGCAGCGGCGTCAGCGTCTACTGGATCAACCAGACCCGGGTGACCGACAAGGCCGTCCGCGAGGCCCTGATCAAGGCCTGGCCGACCGCCGCGATCCGTCAGCTGCAGGGTGGCGCGGTCCGCGGTGACTACGCGACCGGCATCATGAGCCCGCTCGTCGCCGGCTACGAGTCGCAGGACGTGTGGGGCAAGCTGAAGAACCCGGCCGGCGACCCGGCCGCCGCGAAGAAGATCCTGGAGAAGGCCGGCAAGACCGGCGCCAAGATCGTCTACGCGTACCAGCAGGACGACACCCAGTCGAAGATCACCGTCGTCATCCAGAACGCCCTGAAGGCGGCCGGCTTCGACGTCGTGACCAAGCCGATCGACTCCACCACCTGGTACGACGAGACCGGCAAGGTCGCCAACCCGTTCGACATCTACTGGGGTGGCTGGTCCTCCGACTGGCCGACCGGTTTCTCGGTGTTCCAGCCGCTGTTCGACAGCAAGGGCATCACCGACGGCGGTTCGAACTACTGCCACCTCAAGGACTCCGCGGTCGACGCCGCCATCAAGGCCGCCACGGCCGAGCCCGACCAGGCCAAGGCCAACAAGATGTGGGCCGCCCTGGACAAGCAGGTCACCGAGACCGCGTCGTTCATCCCCGACGTGTACATGAAGCGCATCTACATGCACGGCTCCAAGCTCGGCAACGTGAAGATGGACCCGAACTTCGACGGCTGCATGCTCTACAAGCTGTACGTCAAGTCCTGATCCACACCTGAGAGGTGGGGCGGCTTCGGCCGCCCCACCCTCGGCTCGTCCACCGTGACCGCCGGTCACCCCGGCCCGGCCCGAACCACACGACGGCCCTCCGAGGAAAGCCACTCCCCATGCTTCGCTTCCTAGCCCGCCGACTCCTCGGCGCCGCGATCACGCTGCTGATCATCAGCGCGGTCACGTTCATGCTCTTCTACGCGGTGCCGCGCGACCCGGCCCGGCTGGCCTGCGGCAAGCTGTGCACCCCGGAGACCCTCGAGGTCATCCGCCACAACATGGGGATCACGGACTCGCTGCCGGTGCAGTACTGGCACTGGCTGGTGGGCGTCTTCGCCGGCCGGGACTTCGCCTCCTTCGGACACTGCGACGCCCCGTGCCTGGGCTACTCGTTCGTCAACCGCGAGCCCGTGCTCGGCACGATCATGGACCGGTTCCCGACCACGATCTCCCTCGCCCTCGGCGCCTCCGTGGTGTTCCTCGTCTTCGGCGTCGGGACGGGCATGCTGGCCGCCGTCAAGCAGGGCAAGCCCCTCGACAAGATCGCCAGCAGCGCCTCGCTGCTCGCCTCGTCGATGCAGATCTACTTCGTGGGCACGCTGGCCCTCTACGTCTTCGTGTACCAGTTGCACATCCTGGACCAGCCGTCGTACACCCCCTTCACCGACAACCCGGCCGCCTGGTTCAACGGACTGCTGCTCCCCTGGCTGGTGCTCGCGCTGATCTTCACCGCGAACTACACCCGTATGACGCGCTCCCAGATGGTCGAGACGCTCAGCGAGGACTACGTCCGCACCGCCAAGGCCAAGGGTCTGTCCAGCCGCACCGTCTTCTTCCGCTTCGCCTGGCGCGGCGCGATGGGTCCGATCGTCACCATCTTCGGCATCGACATGGGCGTGCTGCTCGGCGGCGCCATGATCACGGAGAAGACCTTCAGCGTTCAGGGCGTCGGCCTGCTGGCGGTGAAGTCCGTCCTCACCAGCGACCTGCCGATGCTGCTCGGCATCATGGTCATCACCGCGTCCTTCGTGGTGCTCGCCAACATCGTCGTGGACGCCTGCTACGCGCTCATCGACCCGCGTATCCGCCTCGCCTGACCCCCACCCGCCCCCGTCGGCTACCCCTCGCATCACCCCCACTGGAGCGTCCCCGTGACGAGCACCGATCAGCAGCCCTTCCTGTCCGTCAAGGACCTGAAGGTGCACTTCTCGACCGAGGACGGCACCGTCAAGGCCGTCGACGGCCTCTCTTTCGACCTCGTTCGCGGCAGGACGCTGGGCATCGTCGGTGAGTCGGGGTCCGGCAAGTCGGTCACCAACCTGACCATCCTGGGCCTGCACAACCCGGACAGCACCAAGATCGAGGGCTCCATCGTCCTCGACGGCGAGGAGCTGAACGGGGCCGCGGAGAAGACCCTGGAGAAGCTCCGCGGCAACAAGATGGCGATGATCTTCCAGGACGCCCTGGCCTCGCTGTCGCCCTACCACACCATCGGCCGGCAGATCGGCGAGACGTACCGCAAGCACACGGGCTGCTCCAAGCAGGAGGCCCGGGCCCGCTCGATCGAGATGCTGAAGCGGGTCGGCATCCCCCAGCCGGAGATGCGGGTGGACGACTACCCGCACCAGTTCTCCGGCGGTATGCGCCAGCGCGCGATGATCGCCATGGCGCTGGTCTGCGACCCCGAACTGCTGATCGCCGACGAGCCGACCACGGCCCTCGACGTGACCGTGCAGGCGCAGATCATGGACCTCCTCAAGGACCTCCAGCAGGAGTTCGGCACCGCGATCATCTTCATCACCCACGACCTGGGCGTCATCGCGGACATCGCGGACGACGTGCTGGTGATGTACGGCGGCCGGTGTGTGGAGCGCGGGACGAAGCAGGAAGTGCTGCGCGACCCGCAACACCCCTACACCTGGGGCCTGCTGAGCTCGATGCCGAGCCTGGACCACCCGGTGGACGTGCCGCTCAACCCGATCCCGGGTTCGCCGCCCTCGCTGCTGAACCCGCCGTCGGGCTGCCGCTTCCACCCGCGGTGCGCGTTCGCCGAGAAGGTCGAGGGGGGCCTGTGCTCCACGGAGCAGCCGCTCCTGGAGATCGTGGACGGCCGGGGTTCCGCCTGTCACCTCACCTCGGCCCAGCGCGCCGAGTACTTCTCCGACCTCGCCGACAGCGCGACGAACTGACGTTCAAGAGACGGGAATTCACCACCATGAGCAGCACCACTCCCCTCCTGGACGTCTCCGGGCTCACCAAGCACTTCCCGATCAAGGGCGGCTTCCCGATCCGGCGTACGGTCGGCGCCGTACAGGCCGTCGACGGGCTGGACTTCCAGGTCGCCGAGGGTGAGGCCCTCGGTCTGGTCGGCGAGTCCGGCTGCGGCAAGTCGACGACGGGCCGACTGATCACCCGGCTCCTCGAGCCGACGAGCGGCACGGTCTCCTACCGCGGCCAGGACATCTCGCACGCGAGCCGTAAACAGCTGGCGCCGATCCGCTCCGAGATCCAGATGATCTTCCAGGACCCGTACGCGTCGCTGAACCCTCGGCAGACGGTCGGCAAGATCGTCTCCGGGCCGATGGAGATCAACGACATCAACCCGGCCGGCGGGCGCGAGAAGCGCGTCCGTGAGCTGCTGGAGATCGTCGGTCTCAACCCCGAGCACTACAACCGCTTCCCGCACGAGTTCTCCGGCGGCCAGCGCCAGCGCATCGGCGTGGCCCGGGCGCTCGCCCTGGAGCCGAAGCTGATCGTCGCCGACGAGCCGGTCTCCGCGCTCGACGTGTCGATCCAGGCGCAGGTCGTCAACCTGCTCCAGAAGGTCCAGCGGGACCTCGGCATCGCGTTCGTCTTCATCGCCCACGACCTGGCCGTCGTACGGCACTTCTCGCAGCGCGTGGCGGTCATGTACCTCGGGAAGATCGTCGAGATCGCCGACCGTGAGGACCTGTACGGCAACCCGCGCCACCCGTACACCCGGGCGCTGCTGTCCGCGGTGCCCGAGGCCACGGTGGAGGACACCCCGCGCGAGCGCATCCGTCTGACCGGCGACGTGCCCTCGCCGATCAGCCCGCCCTCCGGCTGCCGCTTCCGCACCCGCTGCTGGAAGGCCACGGACAAGTGCGCGTCGGAGGCCCCGCCGCTGGTACAGGCCTCCGGCAACAGGCCCGGCCACCTGACGGCATGCCACTACCCCGAGACGACGGAGGCGGCGGACGCCACCCCGGCCACGGTCCCGGCGGCCCGCCTCGCCAAGAACTCGTAGCCGACAGCCCGACCGCTTCGCACCGAAGGCCCCCGCCCACCCGGCGCGGGCCTTCGGCGTTCCTTGGGTGTCGAAAGCCGTGCAGTATCCATGCGCCAGCCGAACAGTTCGTGCGCACAGTGGTGGCTCGAGTGGTTCCAGGTACGGGGGTGCGTGATGGAAATTCAGTTGTTGGGGTGTGTGGAGGCGCGGGCGAGGTCGGGGGACAAGTTGCCGCTTCCGCACGGGACCAAGCTGTTGTTGGCGGCGCTGGCGTGGACCCCCGGCGGCTTCGTGGCCGACGAGGCGCTGATCGAGCGGGTGTGGCAGGAGCGTCGGCCCCAGCGTCCGCGGGACGCCCTGTACATCCAGGCGACCCGGCTGCGGAAGGCGTTGCGGGCCGACGGGGGGCAGCGGGCCGAGGGGGTCGAGCTGGTGCGGAAGCGGGGCGGGTACCTCCTCGCCGTCGAGGAGGAGAGCGTGGACACCGCGCGCTTCCGGGGTCTGGTGCGTCGGGCTCAGCAGGCCGCCCGGGGCGGGGAGACCGACCTCGCCCTCGATCACTACGGGCGGGCCCTGGAGCTGTGGCGGGGCGAGCCGCTGGCGGACGTCCGCACGGCCTGGGCGGAGTCGGCGCGGGTGGCGCTGCGGCGCGAGCACCGGGAGGCGCTGATCGGCAGCACGGAGCTGTTTCTGCGGGCGGGGCGGCACGAGGAGTGCCTGCCGCAGTTGCACTGGCTGGCCGAGATGCACCCCTTCGACGAGAAGGTCACGGGCCTGCTGATGCTCGCCCTGCACCGCGGCGGACGCCAGGCGGACGCGCTGGACTGCTTCCAGTTGCTGCGGCTGCGGATGGTCGACCTGCTGGGCTGTGAACCGGGTCCGGACCTGCGCTCCCTGCAGGAACGGATCCTCGCCCGCGACCCGCGGCTGCGGCTCGGCAGCGCGTACGCGACGTCCGCCGTGTGAGTCGACCGGCTGCCACGGCCGACCGGTCAGCCGGTCGGCCGTGGCAGCCGCGCCAGCCGCCTCAGCGCCTCAGCCGTCTCAGCCGTCTCAGCCGTCGAAGTGTTCGGTCAGGTACAGCGTGAGTCTGGATTCCGCGTCCGGAGGGAGCTCTTGATGACGGTGGTGGGGCAGCGGCGCATCGGGCTCGGGCCCAAGGCCGATCGTCCGGTACAACGACTCCGCCTCCGCCCTGGCCGTGTGCGCCGCCCCGGCATCCCCCTGGGCCTCGTGCGCGGCGGCCAGGGCGGCGACGGCGCGCGCGTGCACGAGGCGTTGGCCGGAGGCGTGGGCCAGGTCGGCCGCGCGGGTCGCCTCGGCGCCGGCGCGGGCCGCGCTGTCGGTGTCCAGGAGGGCCAGGGCGGCAGTCAGATGGACTCGCGGGAGGGTGAGGGGGTTCCCGTCGGCCGCGAGGCCCTCGGCGCGCTCCAGGCAGTCCAGGGCCTCTGCGGGGCGCTCCTGGGCGCGGGCCAGGTCGGCGCGGGCCAGCAGGACCTCGACGAGGCCCGCGCGGTGCCCGGTGCGCTCGGCGATCTCGAAGGCGGCGTCGAGGTGTTCGGCCGTCTCCTCGGCCCGGCCCGCGCGCAGTTTCACGCAGGCGATCCCGACCAGGCTGTCGACCTGGCAGTTGCGGTTCTCCACCCGTCGGGAGACGGCGAGGGCGTCCTCGTAGGCGAGGAGCGCGCGGTCGTCCCGGCCGGTGTCGGCGCGGACCCGGCCCAGCGCCTCCAGGGCCACCGCCTCGGTGTAGGTGGAGCCCGAGTCGCGGGAGACGAGGAAGCAGGTGCGCAGCGCCGCCGTCGCCTCGTCGAACCGGGCCTGCTTCTGGCGGACCAGGGCGAGGTTGACGAGGGCCATCGCACGGTTGTGGTGGGCCGTGTCGCCGATCAGGTCGAGGGCCGTGCACGCCGCCTCCTCGGCCGCGTCGAGGCGGCCCAGGGTGAGGTTCAGGGAGGCCGTGTTGATCAGCATGATCTCTTCGTTCCTGACGTTCCCCAGGGTGCGGTAGAGGGCCAGGGCACGGTCGTAGCAGGGCAGTGCGCGGTGCAGCTCGCCCAGCAGCTTGAGGGTGACGCCCTTGCCCTGGAGGCTGCCGGCCTCGCCGTACGTCCAGCCGGCCCGGCGCGCCAGCTCCTCGGCCTCCTCGTACTCCGCCAGGGCGCCCCGCAGGTCGCCGTTGCGCCAGCGGGCGCTGCCCAGGGACAGGCACATGGAAGCCTGGCCGACGTCGTCCCCGCCGCGCGCGGCCACCTCCCGGGCGAGGGTGGCCAGCCGCATCCAGTCGGACAGCGGACGGCGGTGGTGGAAGAGGTCCTGGAGCGCGTCCACCAGCCACCACACGTACGGCGCGGGGCCGTGCTCGGCGGCGTGCCCGATGGCGGCGGCGATGTCGTCCCACTCCGCGTCGAACCAGGCGTACGCCTCCTCCGTCGTGCCGAACTCCCGTGGCAGGGAGCCCTCGACGGCGTCCGGGCGGTTGCGCATGACGTACAGGCCGAGCGTGGCGGCCGCGTTGACGACGCTCTGGAGGTAGTGGTCGAGGGTCCGGGTGACGGCGGCGGCCCGCTCCTCGGGGGCGTCCTCGGCGGCCGTGCGGTCACGGGCGTACTCGTGCACGAGGTCGTGCCAGGCCGGGCGGCCGTACTCGACGTCGCGCAGCAGATGCACGCGCTGGGCCAGCCGCAGCAGGTCGGCCAGGCTGCGCTCGTCGGTCCCGGCGGCAGCGGCGGCGGCCGGCACCGACCGGCCGGTGCCGGGCAGCACGCCCAGCGAGCGGAAGGCCCGGCGCGCCTCGTCCGGCAGCACCCCGTACGACAGGTCGAGCGCGGCCCGGACGGCGACGGACTCCTCGCCCTCGACGTGCAGCCGGGCCAGCCGTCCCCGGTCGGCGAGGTCACGGACGTATGCCCGGATACTGCCTGGCCGGTCGCCGATCCAGGAGCCGGCGACGCACAGCGCGAGCGGCAGGTGGTCGCAGAGTTCGACGAGCCGCGCGGCCGCCTCCGGATCGGCGGCCACCGCCTCCGCGCCGACCGCGCCGCTGATCAGCTCGAGCGCGGCGGCGCTGTCCAGGACGTCGCAGGAGACCCGGAACGCGCCGTCCAGGGTGACCAGGCCGCTCAGCTTGTCGCGGCTCGTCACCAGCGTCAGTGACCCCGACGAGGCGGGCAGCAGCCGGCGTACGTACGACGCGTCGGCCACGTCGTCGAGGACGACCAGCACCCGGCGGTCCGCCAGCAGCGTCCGGTACAGCGCGGTCTGCGCCTCGGCGCCCAGCGGGATGTCGCGCGGGGCGCAGCCCAGGCCCTGGAGGAGCAGCGGCAGGGCCTCCTCGGGGGTCATCGGCTCGGCGTTGTCGAAGCCCCGCATGTCGAGGAAGAGCTGCCCGTCGGGGAAGCGGTCGGCGGCCCGGTGGGCCCAGTTGAGCGCCAGGGCGCTCTTGCCGACGCCCGCCGGTCCCACGATCACGGCGAGCGGTTCGGCCGTGTGCAGGCAGGAGTCGAGGCGTTCGAGCTCCTGGCCGCGGCCGACGAAACGGCGGGGCGTGGGCGGGAGTTGGCGCGGCACGGGACGCTCGGGCGCGGCGGCGGGCGCGCGCCGGGGCGGGCCGCTGCTGGAGATGCCGCCGCCCGCGTCGCCGCCGCCTCGCAGCAGGCGCTGGTGCAGCTCCCTGAGGTCGGCCGAGGGGTCCATGCCGAGTTCGTCCACCAGGCGTCGGCGCAGCGCGGTGTACAGCTCCAGGGCCTCGGCGCTGCGGCCGTCCTGGTGCAGGGCGCGCATCAGCAGGCCGTGCGGGCGTTCGCGCAGCGGGTGGGCGGCGGTCAGCCGGAGGAGTTCGGCGATGGCCTCCCGGTGCCGGCCGGTCTCGATCTCGGCCTCGGCCATGCCCTCACGGGCCACGAGGTGCAGTTCGCCGAGGCGTTGGCGTTCGGCCTCGCGCACCGCGACTTCCGACAGATCGGTCAGCGGCTCGTCCCGCCACAGCGCGAGGGCCTGTTCGCCGCTGCGCCGGGCCGCCCGCCAGTCGCCGTCGGCCGCGGCCCGGGAGCCGTCCCTGATGAGGTTCTCGAAGGCGAGCAGGTCGAGTTCGTCGGGGCTCGCGTGCATGACGTAGCCGGGCCGACGGGTGGTCAGCAGCTCCGGTCCGGTGGGCCCGAGCGCGCGCCGCACCTCGGCGACGAGGGCCCGGACGCGGGCCGCGCCGGCGCCGGGCGGACGGTCGTCCCACAGGCACTGGATCAGCCGGTCGACGGAGACGACGTGGTTGGCGTGGAGCAGGAGCACCGCGCACAGCGCCCGTTGCCGGCCGGTGAGCACGACGGCCCGCCCGTCGATCTCGACGTCCAGGGGTCCGAGCAGGCGGAACCGGGGCCGTGGGGAGAGCATTCACAGAACGTAGTCCAGGGACAACGGCCGGGCAACGCCGACCCTCACCAACGGTGACCGCTGGGACGCGCGGGGGTCGGAATCCGGCCAATATGGCGGACCAGGGCCGCGGTTGCCGTCGCCGATACGCCAGGCGGCGAAGCGCGGTGGCGAAGCGAGGTGGCCAAGTGAAGTGGAGCGGGGCGGGCGCCGCGTTTCCCCCGTTGATGCCCGCCCCGCACCAACAGTCTCCGCCGGCCGACTTTCCCGGCTCCTTCGGCGTTCCTTCATCCGTCTTTCAGCACCGCCCGACCAGCGGAAACCCTCGCTAGCATGCGTCTCATGGCGATGTTCGTGCACCTGACGTCCGCGGCGAACGCGCCGCGCATCCGGCGGTCCGGCATCCGCGCGAGCGGTCAGGGGCAGGGCGGCGCGCGCGGAGTGCACTGCTTCCCGGTGCTGCCGTCGTACACCCTCACCCACCAGTGGCTGCGCGAGCTGGCCCGGTTCGGCAGCCGGGGCGGGCTGGTCGCCGTCCATGTGCGACTGGACGACGCCCAGGAGGTGTCGGCGGGTCACTACCGGGACCGCCCCCGGGACGAGGGGTCGCAGATCACCGCCGCCGAGGCGGTACGGCGGATCGCGACGCTGGAGGACCCGCGCGGGTGGGAGGTGTTCGTGCCCCGGGCGATCCGGCCCCGCGAGGTGCACCGGATCCGCAGGGCGCCGCAGGTGGTCGGCTGGCGGTATCTGCCGAACGCGCACGGAACGAAGCCGTGCACCTGCTTCGGCTGCCGCGTGCGCGGCGGCTACGGCGCCCGCAGACTGCTCGAACGGCTGCCGCACCCGCTGGACGGCCCGCCCCCGCCGCCGCGCGTGCTGCTGGCGCGGATCGCGGCGGCCGGTGATCCCGGGGACCCGGCCGTGCTGCGGGAGGCGCTGCACTGGTTCGGCATGCGCGGGCGCGGCCCGCTCGCCGAACTGGCGCAGCTGGCCGGGCATCCCGACCCGTCGGTGCGGGAGGACCTGGTCTGGGCGGTGGCGCGCTGGTCCACCCCGGGCGTCACGGACCTGCTGGACCGCCTCGCCGCCGACCCGGACCCGGAGGTCCGGGAGGCGGTGGAGGCGATCCGCGAGGAGTAAGCGCTCCGCTGGAATCGCCGAGACATGCCGTCGAGGACATGTCGTCGATCGTCAGCGGGGCCGCCGTGGCCGGTCGCGCCCCGCGGCGGAGCCGCAAGTCGATGCAGCCCCGCGCCCCTTCAGGGCGCTGCCGTCCCGCACAGCGCACCCAGGGCCTGCTCGGGTTACCGCTACACGCCCGTCCGGCCGTCGATCAGTTCGCGCAGGATGTCGAGGTGGCCGTTGTGCCGGGCCGTCTCCTCGATCAGATGCAGCAGGATCCAGCGCAGGTCCACATGACGGCCGTCCCGGGTCGCCGTGCGCGCCTTGGTGTCGAGGTCGTGCTCGGCGACCAGTTCGCGGTGGCTCTCCGCGTGTTCGGCGTACTCGTCGAGCACCCGCGCGAGCGGAAGATCGACGGCGATGCGCATCTCGCGGTCGGGGTCCTCGTCGGTCCACGGCCCCTCGTCCTCCTCGCCGAGGAACACGACCCGGAACCAGTAGTACTCGACCCAGCGCAGATGGTTGACCAGGCCGCTCGGGGTCATCAGCGGCGAACCCGGCAGGGGCGCCTTGCGGGCGTCCGCGTCGGAGAGGTCCTCGCACTTGGCGCGGGCGGTGTCCCGGGCGTAGTCGAGGTAGGTGGTGAGCTGGGTCCGCTCGTCCCACGCGGGGGGCATGTCGTCTGTTCTCGTCATCGCGGACGAGCATGTCCCCCGCCGGCCCGTCTGTCGAACGGATTCCGCAGGGGATCCGGATGAGAGTCCGAAGGGGACTCCGGATGGGGATTCCGGATAAGGATTCCGATGTTGTGGATCTTGTCGTGTGTCACATCGGGGTGTGGCAGACTGCCGCGGTGGTCGATCATTCGTTCGCGGATCTCACCCTCGCCTCCCTCTACGACACCATCAACCCGTGGGGGCCGGACGACGACTTCTACCTGGACCTGGTGAGATCCGCCGACGCGGTGCTGGACGTCGGCTGCGGCACCGGCCGGCTCCTCGCGCGGGCCGCCGCGGACCGCCACCCCGGGCGGCTCACCGGCCTCGACCCGGCCGCCGCGATGCTCGTCCAGGCCCGGCGCCGGGCGCCCGGCGTGGAGTGGCTGCTCGGCGACCTCCGCACCCGCCTGTGGAACGGCGAGTTCGACCTCGTCACGATGAAGGGCCACGCCTTCCAGGTGCTCCTGGGCGACGACGAACTGCGCACCGCGCTGCGGGCCGTCCGGTCCGCCCTGGGCGACGGCGGCCGGTTCGTGTTCGAGACCCGCAACCCGGCGACGCGGGCCTGGGAGACCTGGACCCCGGACCGGGTGCGCGAGGTCAGCGACGCGGACGGCCGTGTCGTACGAATCTGGCACGAGGTCGAGGACCCGCCGGCCGGCGACCGGGTCACGTTCACGGAGACCTTCGAGTCCCGCGACTGGCTCCGCCGGCGCGTCAGCCGGACCACGCTCCGTTTCCTCGCCCCCGAGGCTCTCTCCGGCTTCCTCGCCGAGGCGGGGTTGCGGGTGGTGGAGCAGTACGGGGACTGGGGGCGGGGGCCGTTGACCTCGACCAGTCCGGAGATCATCACCGTGGTGACGCCGGACAGATGAGGCTGGACAGATGAGGCCGATGCGGGCGTTGCCCGGGGGCTTACGGCCCCCGGACCCCCGCTGTCGGCCCTGACCGACCGGGCCTCGCCTCAATCGCCGGACGAGCCGTTCTTGCTCCCGCTCTCCTCCAAGGCCACCAGCGCCGGGTCCAGCACGATGTCCTCCTCACGGGCCTCGATCGTCGGCTCCTCGGGGAAGTGACAGGCCGTCGAGTGGCCCTCGTGGTTGCCCGGGATCCGGACCAGCGGCGGTTCCTCGGCCGCGCACCTGTCCTGCGCCTTCCAGCAACGGGTGCGGAAGCGGCAGCCGGAGGGCGGGGCGATCGGCGAGGGCACGTCCCCGGCGAGCCGGATCCGCTGTCGCGCCGACGCCTCCCCGTCCGTGGCCTTCGCCTCGGGGACCGCGGAGAGCAGGGCGTGGGTGTACGGGTGCCGCGGCCGGGTGTAGATGGACTCGCGGTCGCCGATCTCGATGATCTTCCCGAGGTACATGACCGCCACGCGCTGCGAGAAGTGCCGTACGACGGCCAGGTCGTGGGCGATGAACAGGAACGCGATGCCGAGCTCCCGCTGCACGTTCTGGAGCAGGTTGACCACCTGTGCCTGGATCGACACGTCGAGCGCGGACACCGGCTCGTCGGCCACGATCAGCTTCGGCTCCAACGCCAACGCCCGGGCCACGCCGATACGTTGCCGCTGACCGCCGGAGAACTCGTGCGGGAAGCGGTTGTAGTGCTCGGGGTTGAGACCGACGATCTCCAGCAGTTCGCGCACCCGCTTCTCCCGGCCGCCCTCGGGCTGGATCCCGTTGATCTCCATCGGCCCGGAGACGATCTTGCCGACCGTCTGCCGCGGGTTGAGGGAGGAGTAGGGGTCCTGGAAGATCATCTGGATCTCGGAGCGGATCGGCGCCAGCTCTCTGCGCGTGGCGTGGCCGATGTCCTTCCCGCGGTAGGTGATCGTGCCGGCCGTGGGCTCCAGCAGCCGGGTGATCAGCCGGCCGGTCGTGGACTTGCCGCACCCCGACTCCCCCACCAGGCCGAAGCTCTCGCCCACCCGCACGCTCAGGTCGATGCCGTCCACGGCCTGCACCTGGCCGATCGTGCGCCGGATCGGGAAGCCGCCCCTGACCGGGAAGTACTTGGTGAGTCCCTCGACGACGAGCAGCGGCTCCCCGTCGACGGGACTGTCGGCCGGGTCAGCCGTGCCGGCCGGGTCGGCGGCCTCAGCCGTCGCGACCGTCCCAGCCGTCACGGCCGTCCCAGCCGTCTCGGCGTCGGCCTCGCGCGGGGCGGGGAGCGTCGCTTCCTCTTTCTCCACGTGGTCCTCCTACTCCGGTTACGCCAACCGGGGCTTGATCTCGGTCAGGAAGATGGTCCGCTTCTGCTCCGCCGTGAGGTGGCAGGCGGCGGCGCGGTCCGGGGCCGACAGGGGGCGTTCGGTGACACAGCGGCCGCCGCCGACCCGGTGCTGGAAGGTGCAGCGGGGGTGGAACCGGCAGCCGGACGGCGGGTTCAGCAGCGAGGGCGGGGCGCCGGGGATGGGGGCGAGCGGGTTGCCCAGGTCCGAGTGCAGTCGGGGCATGGAGTTCAGCAGGCCCCAGGTGTACGGGTGTTGCGGTGAGTGCAGCACCTGCCGGGTCGTCCCGCGTTCGACCGCGCCGCCCGCGTACATCACCATGACGTCGTCGGCGATGTCGGCGATGACCCCGAGATCGTGCGTGATGAAGACGATCGCGGTGCCGAACTCCCGCTGGAGGTCCTTGAGCAGGTCGAGGATCTGCGCCTGGACCGTCACGTCGAGCGCCGTCGTCGGCTCGTCGGCGATCAGCAGGTCGGGGTCGCAGACCAGCGCCATCGCGATCATCGCGCGCTGCCGCATGCCGCCGGAGAACTGGTGGGGGTAGTCCTTCGCCCGTTCCCGGGCGTCGGGGATGCCGACCTTGTCGAGCATCTCGACCGTCCGCGTCCAGGCGGCCTTCCTCGATGCGCCCCGGTGCTTCATGTACGGCTCGGCGATCTGCCGGCCCACGGTGGAGTACGGGGACAGCGCGGTGAGCGGGTCCTGGAAGATCATCGCGACCTTGCTGCCGCGCAGCCGCTCCAGCTCCGACTCCCGGGCGGTCGTCAGCTCCTGCCCCTCCAGCAGGATCTCGCCCTCGACGGTGGTGAACATCGGGTTGTGCAGGCCGAGGATCGTCAGGCCGGTGACGGACTTCCCGGATCCCGACTCGCCGACGATGCCCAGGGTGCGGCCGCGTGCGAGGTCGAAGGAGAGCCCGTCGACGGCCTGGACGACGCCGTCCTGCGTGGTGAAGCCGACGTGCAGGTCCCGCACCGAGAGGAACGCGCCCGCGTCGGCCGGTCCGGACGGCTCGGACCCTGGCCCTGGCACCGGCCCTGGCATCGGCTCCGGCCCTGGCTCCGGCTCCGGCTCCCCGGCGTCCTCGGTCACCGTGGTCACGACGAACCCCCTCACGACAGGCGGGCCGGAAACCGGCCTAGGACAGCCTTGCGCGCGGATCGACGCAGGCATAGACGGCGTCGGGGAGAGGCTGGGGCGGGGCCGAAAAAGCCCGGGCGCCCCCGTCATGGGGGCGCCCGGGCTCAGGCGGCCGGCAAAAGGCCGTCGAGCGGCCGTCAAGTGGCCGTCAAGTGGCCGAGGATCAGCCGTGCTTGGCGCGGCTCGCGGTGCGGGCGCGGTCACGCTGGTCGAGGACGACCTTGCGGATGCGGACCGCCTCCGGGGTCACCTCGACGCACTCGTCGTCGCGGCAGAACTCCAGGGACTGCTCCAGGGAGAGCTTGCGCGGCGGGACGATCGCCTCGAACGAGTCGGCCGACGACGACCGCATGTTCGTGAGCTTCTTCTCCTTGGTGATGTTCACGTCCATGTCGTCGGAGCGCGAGTTCTCGCCGACGATCATGCCCTCGTACACCTCGGTGCCGGGGTCGGTGAACAGCACACCGCGTTCCTGGAGGTTCGTCATCGCGAACGCGGTGACGGCGCCCGAGCGGTCGGCGACGAGCGAGCCGTTGTTACGGGTCGTCAGCGTGCCGAACCACGGCTCGTGGCCCTCGTGGATGGAGTGCGCGATGCCGGTGCCGCGCGTACCGGTGAGGAACTCGGTACGGAAGCCGATGAGGCCGCGGGACGGGACGACGAACTCCATGCGGACCCAGCCGGAGCCGTGGTTGGACATGTTGTCCATCCGGCCCTTGCGGACGCCCATGAGCTGCGTGACCGGGCCCATGTGCTCCTCGGGCACGTCGATCGTCATGCGCTCGACGGGCTCGTACGTCTTGCCCTCGACCTCCTTGGTGACCACCTGCGGCTTGCCGATGGTCAGCTCGAAGCCCTCGCGGCGCATCTGCTCGACCAGGATGGCGAGCGCGAGCTCACCACGGCCCTGGACCTCCCAGGCGTCCGGCCGCTCGGTGTCGAGCACGCGCAGCGAGACGTTACCGACCAGCTCGCGGTCCAGACGGTCCTTGACCTGGCGGGCGGTGACCTTGCGGTCCTTGACCGCGGCCTTGTTGTCCGCGCCCTTGCCGGTGGCACCGCGGCCGACCATCGGCGAGGTGTTCGTACCGATGGTCATGGAGATGGCCGGCTCGTCGACCGTGATGAGCGGCAGCGGGATCGGGTTCTCCGGGTCGGCGAGGGTCTCGCCGATCATGATGTCCGGGATGCCCGCGACGGCGCAGATGTCACCGGGGCCGGCCTTCTCGGCGGGCTTGCGGGTGAGCGCCTCGGTCATCAGCAGCTCGGTGATGCGCACGTTGGACATGGTGCCGTCGCGCTTGATCCACGTGACGGTCTGGCCCTTGCGCAGCTCGCCCTGCTCCACGCGGAGCAGCGCGATACGGCCGAGGAAGTTGTCGGCGTCCAGGTTGGTGACGTGCGCCTGGAGGGGGGCCTCGGTGTCGTACTCCGGAGCCGGGACGTGCGACAGGATCGTGGAGAAGAACGGCTCCAGGCTGTCGCTGTCCTGCGGGACCGTGCCGTTCTCCGGCTTGGTGAGCGAGGCCACACCGTCACGCGCACACGCGTAGACGATGGGGAACTCGATCTGGTCCTCGTCGGCGTCGAGGTCGAGGAAGAGGTCGTAGGCCTCGTTGACGACCTCGTCGATGCGGGAGTCGGGGCGGTCCGTCTTGTTGATGCACAGGATGACGGGCAGGCGGGCCTGCAGCGCCTTGCGCAGCACGAAGCGGGTCTGGGGCAGCGGACCCTCGGAGGCGTCGACGAGCAGCACCACCGCGTCCACCATCGACAGGCCGCGCTCGACCTCGCCGCCGAAGTCGGCGTGGCCGGGGGTGTCGATGATGTTGATGGTGACGACCTCGCCGCCATCCTTGGGGTGGTACTTCACGGCCGTGTTCTTGGCCAGGATCGTGATGCCCTTCTCACGCTCCAGGTCGTTCGAGTCCATCATGCGGTCGTCGAGCGACTCCGCGGCGTGCGCTGCGAAGGCACCGGCCTGCTTGAGCATGGCGTCGACCAAGGTCGTCTTGCCGTGGTCGACGTGAGCGACGATGGCGACATTGCGGATGTCGTGGCGCGTGGCCATATAGCGGCGTTCTCCCGGAGTGTGAGGGCGACCCTGCTGCGTACGTCTGTGTTACGCGGGCCCTGCCGGGCTTGACACGCCACGGCCTCACCCCATGGTACGTGGCCCTGCGACGGACGGCCTCCGCAGGGCCACTCGGCCGGTTCCGGCTCAGTCCTCGGAGGGGCTCACGGAGGGGCTCACGGAGGAGTTCGGGGCGGGTGTCGAGGCGCCCTTCGCGCCGCTCGCCCCCTTCTTCAGGAAGCCCATGTCCTCGTAGACGGGGGTCTCGAAGCCGAAGGCGCCCGCGTTCGCCACGTTCTTGCGGACGGCCGTGAGCTGGGGCCGCTGATAGAGCGGAATCGATCCGGCAGCCGCCCAGATCCGGGAGTCGGCCTTGCGCAGCAAGGACCGCGCCTCGCCCTCGTCCAGGGTGCCGATCGCCTGGTCGAAGAGCTGGTCGACCTGGTCGGTGCCGACCCGCGTGTAGTTCTGCTCGACGCTCAGCGAGCCGTCGGCGGCCGGGACGGGCTTGGCGTAGATCGGCCGGGCGTCGGTGGCGGGGAAGGCGGAGGCGGGCCAGGAGTACAGGGCGAGGTCGTACTGGCCGGAGGCGATGTGGTCCTTGAAGTAGCTCTCGTCGGAGACCTTGGTGATCTCCGTGCGGATGCCGACCTTGGCCAGCATCTTCGTGATCCGTTCGGCGACCGCCGCCAGGGACTCCGAGCCGGGGCCGGACGGCAGCACGAACCGCAGGTCGAGCGCCTTGCCGTCCTTGGCCAGCGCCTTCGCCGGAGCCACGGCGGGCGCGGCGGAGCCGGCCGGCGCGGGGGTCGCGTCCGGGGCCGCGGTGCCCTTCGGGGCGTAGGCGCCGGGGGCGCCGCCCTGGTGCGGCTGCTTGTACTGCTTGCCGTCCTGGGCGAGCTGCCGCCCGCCGTTCTCGCTCTTGTGCGCGCTGTTCTGCGCGTTCTCGCCCTTGGCCGCGGTGTGCTTCTCCTCACGATCGGTCTCGGCCGGTGCCTTGTCGTCCTCGCCGACGATGTAGGTGCCGTCGTCGCCGTCCGCGGAGTCGTCGTCGGAGTCGTCGTCGGCCTTCCTGCCCGCCGAGCCGGCCGCCTTGCCGCCCTTCTCCTTGATCGGGCCGCCGGCCACCCAGCCCGCGTCCGCGAGCAGCGCCTGCGCCTCGGAGGTGTCCTGGCCGCCGAGCGCCCCGCTGTTGTCGGCGTAGACGTCCTGTCCGGCCAGGGCCAGGTGACTGCCGACGGGCTGCGCGGGCAGCCTCAGCGGCTTCAGCACCAGCCGGGCCAGCTCCTTGCGGTCCAGCGCCCTGGCCACGGCGCGGCGCACCCGTTCGTCCGCCAGCGGCCCTTCCGAGCCGTTCAGGGCCAGCTGGGTGTAGGCCGGCTCCAACGATCTGCGCACCTCGAAGCCGCGCAGCGCCTTCTGCTGCTGCTGCCACTGCGCGATCGCGCTGCGCAGCTTCGTGCGGGCCTCGTCCTCGTTGTCGTCCGCGTCCTCGTTCTCGTCCTCGTCGTCGGCCGCCTCCTCGTCGGAGCCGTGGGCGAGCGCCCAGGAGCGCAGCGCCTTCGCCGCGCCGACCTCGGAACCGGGGCCGGCGAGCGGTCCGGCCGAGCCGTTCGCGGCGCCTTCGATGCGCTGTGCCGCGGTCGGGTCGACCTCGGCCAGATCGATCTTCCCGGCGGCCAGCGCGGTCGCCCGCTCGTCCCTGGGGACGGCCGTCAGAACGAGCTCGGAGAGCTTGGCCGGACGCCCCCACCAGCGCGGATTGCGGGTGAGGCGCACCTCGTTCTTCTTGCGGTCGATCTGCTTCACGAGGAACGGCCCGGCGGTCACCTTCAGCTTGCGCCGCACCCCGTCGTTGAAGGCGTCGGGCGTGCCCATGACGTCCTTCGGGTACAGCGGGGAGAACAGCGACCGCCAGTCGGCGTAGCGCCGGCTGAAGGTGACCCGGACCTCCAGGTCGTTCTCGCCGCGCTCGATCTTCTCGATGCGGTCGTAGCCGGCGTTGCGGGCGGTCCAGTACGCGGTGTCCTTGCCCGCCAGCGCGCGCCACTGGGCGGCGAAGTCGGCGGCGCCGATCTCCCGGCCGTCGCTCCAGACGGCCTGCTGGTTCAGCTTGTACAGCACGACCTGCTTGGGCTCGGTGTCGACGACCTTCGCGGACTCCAGGTAGTCGGCGTCGCGCTGCGGCCTGCCGTTCGCGTCGATGCGGTACATCGTCGGCAGCACGGCCTGGGCGACCCGGGTCGTGGTGGCGTCGGCGTCCGCCTGGAAGGTGTTGAAGGTCTCCGGCACCGCGTCCACCGCCCAGCGCAGGGTGCCGCCCTCGGCGATCCGGGCGCGGGCGGCCGGGGCGATGTCCTGGCGGGCCAGCGGCTTGCCGACCTCGTCGGCGGAGCCGCAGCCGGTCAGCAGGGGCACCGCGAGCACGCCCGCGGTGAGGAAGGCGACCGAGCGCAGCACCGCGCGCGGACCGACGCCGTCGTGGGACATCTCTGGTACCTCCGGTGACGCGGGTGCGTTTTGATCACGTTTGGCGGTATTTTGGAGTTGATCAGATCTACGGCTCTCTGAAGAGGAACTGAAGACGAAAGGATTCGCCTGCCGGGAGCGACACGGCGGCGGGCGCGTCCAAGGCCACCCGTGCGGAGCAACGCACCCGCCAATCGCTGCACACGCCTTCACATTCACCGGTGTGACGCGCAACACTCGCAGGCGCATGAACGTTGCCGTCCAGGGCACCGCCCACGGAAGCGAGGTCATGTCATGTCCGTGCACGACGACCTGACAACGGTCCAGCGCTGTCTCGACGACCTCTCCCGGTCCGTCGGCCGCCTGGAACAGCAGCTCGGCAGCGGCGGCCTGGAGATGCGCCGCGTCCGCACCGACGCCGCCCATCTCAAGGAGAGCGTCGCCCTGCTGCGCGAGGCCGCGGCCCAACCCCACGCACCGCGCAAGCCCGAGCTGGTCACCATCCCCGACACCCCGTACGACGACTCCCTGTGGATCGACACCGACGACGAGGGACTCGGCGCCCGGGACCGACACGCACCCTGACCCGACCGGAGTCCTGAGTTGGCCACTGGTACGGAACCTCCACCCACCGACCCCCATCCCCGAAGCGGCGTCCGCGGCGCCGGCCGCGCCGCGATCGCCGCGCCCCATCTGCGGACCGACCGCTGGTGGCTGGCGCCCGCCGCCACCGCCGCCGGTCTGCTGGCGTTCATCGTCTACTCGACGTGGCGGGCCTTCGCGAACGCGGACTACTACGCGGCGCCGTACGTCTCGCCGTTCTACTCGCCCTGTCTGGCGGAGAACTGCGACACGATGCGCCACGGCCCCAACGCGGATCTCCTCGGCGGCTGGTGGGGCATCTCCCCCGCGATCATCATCCTGATCTTCCCACTCGGCTTCCGCCTGACCTGCTACTACTACCGCAAGGCCTACTACCGGGGCTTCTGGGCCTCGCCCCCGGCCTGCGCGGTGGCCGAGCCGCACGCGAAGTACACCGGTGAGACCCGCTTCCCGCTGATCCTGCAGAACATCCACCGGTACTTCTTCTACGCCGCGATCGTGGTCGCCGGGATCCTGACGTACGACACCGTGCTCGCCTTCCGCGACGAGCACTACAACTGGGGCCACATGGGCCTGGGCACCCTCGTCTTCCTGCTCAACATCACGCTGATCTGGGCGTACACGCTCTCCTGCCACTCCTGCCGGCACATCGTCGGCGGCAAGCTGAAGCACTTCTCCAAGCACCCCGTGCGCTACGCGGCATGGCAGTTCGTCGGCAAGCTGAACGCCCGTCACATGCAGCTCGCCTGGGCGTCGCTGGTGAGCGTGGCCCTCGCCGACTTCTACGTGTACCTGGTCGCGTCCGGTGTCTTCGACGATCCGAGGTTTTTCTAGATGCGCGAGCTGCGCGAGACGAGTGGGGCCTTCTGATGTCCGTGGTCGACCGCCAGGAGTGGGACGTCGTCGTGGTCGGCGCCGGAGGCGCCGGGCTGCGTGCCGCCATCGAGGCCCGGGAGCGCGGCGCCCGCACGGCCGTCATCTGCAAGTCGCTGTTCGGCAAGGCGCACACGGTGATGGCCGAGGGCGGCATCGCGGCGGCGATGGCCAACGCCAACGAGCACGACAACTGGCAGGTCCACTTCCGCGACACCCTGCGCGGCGGCAAGTTCCTCAACCAGTGGCGGATGGCCGAGCTGCACGCCCAGGAGGCCCCGGACCGGGTGTGGGAGCTGGAGACCTGGGGCGCCCTCTTCGACCGCACCAAGGACGGCCGCATCTCCCAGCGCAACTTCGGCGGCCACGAGTACCCGCGCCTCGCCCACGTCGGCGACCGCACCGGCCTGGAGCTGATCCGCACGCTCCAGCAGAAGATCGTCTCCCTCCAGCAGGAGGACTTCCGCGAGACGGGCGACTACGAGTCCCGGCTGAAGGTCTTCCAGGAGTGCACGGTCACCCGGATCCTCAAAGACGGCAGCCGGGTGTCGGGCGTCTTCGCCTACGAACGCGAGACGGGCCGCTTCTTCGTCCTCCAGGCGCCCTCCGTGGTGATCGCGACCGGCGGCATCGGCAAGTCCTTCAAGGTGACGTCGAACTCATGGGAGTACACGGGCGACGGCCACGCCCTGGCCCTCCTCGCCGGCGCACCCCTGCTGAACATGGAGTTCGTGCAGTTCCACCCGACGGGCATGGTCTGGCCGCCCTCGGTGAAGGGCATCCTCGTCACCGAGTCCGTCCGCGGCGACGGCGGGGTGCTGCGGAACTCCGACGGAAAACGCTTCATGTTCGACTACGTCCCGGACGTCTTCAAGGAGAAGTACGCCGAGTCCGAGGAGGAGGGCGACCGCTGGTACGAGGACCCGGACCACAACCGGCGTCCCCCCGAGCTGCTCCCCCGTGACGAGGTGGCCCGCGCCATCAACTCCGAGGTGAAGGCGGGCCGCGGCTCCCCGCACGGCGGAGTCTTCCTCGACGTGTCGACCCGGATGCCGGCCGAACGGATCAAGCGCCGGCTCCCCTCCATGTACCACCAGTTCAAGGAGCTCGCGGACGTCGACATCACCGCGGAGGCCATGGAGGTCGGACCGACCTGCCACTACGTGATGGGCGGCATCGCCGTCGACTCCGACACGGCGGCCGCCCGCGGGGTGCCGGGGCTGTTCGCGGCCGGCGAGGTGGCCGGCGGTATGCACGGCTCCAACCGGCTCGGCGGAAACTCGCTGTCCGACCTGCTGGTCTTCGGCCGCCGGGCCGGACTGCACGCGGCACGGCACACGGCGGACCTCGACGGAGCCCGCCCCACGGTGGACGACGCCCAGATCGACGCGGCGGCCGCGGAGGCGCTGCGCCCGTTCTCCGCGGAGGGCGAGGAGCCCACCGGGAAGCCGCCGGAGAACCCGTACACCCTTCACCAGGAACTCCAGCAGACCATGAACGACCTGGTCGGCATCATCCGCCGGGAGGGCGAGATGGAGCACGCCCTGGAGAAGCTGGCCGAACTGCGGGTACGGGCGCGCCGGGCCGGCGTCGAGGGCCACCGCCAGTTCAACCCGGGCTGGCACCTCGCCCTCGACCTGCGCAACATGCTCCTGGTCAGCGAGTGCGTCGCCCGGGCCGCCCTGGAACGCACGGAGTCACGCGGCGGACACACCCGCGAGGACCACCCGACGATGGACCGCGGCTGGCGCAACGCCAACCTGCTGTGCGCACTCGTCGACGCGACCGGCGACCTGGTGGCGACGGACCCCGTCCGCGGCCAGATCGCCCTCACCCGCGAGACCACCGAACCCATCCGCCCCGACCTGCTCGCCCTTTTCGAGAAGGAGGAGCTGGTCAAGTACCTCACCGAAGAGGAGCTGTACGAGTGAGCAGCTACGAGGCCCGCTTCCGGGTCTGGCGGGGCGACGTCGACGGCGGCGGCCTGAAGGACTTCGAGGTCGAGGTCAACGACGGCGAGGTGGTGCTGGACATCATCCATCGTCTCCAGTCCACACAGGCCCCCGACCTCGCCGTCCGCTGGAACTGCAAGGCGGGCAAGTGCGGTTCGTGTTCGGCGGAGATCAACGGGCGGCCCCGGCTGATGTGCATGACGCGCATGTCGGTGTTCGACCGGGCGGAGACGATCACCGTCACTCCCCTGCGCGCCTTCCCGGTGATCCGTGATCTCGTCACGGACGTCGGCTTCAACTACCAGAAGGCCAGGGAGGTCCCGTCGTTCGTGCCGCCGGAGGGGGTCGGGCCCGGCGAGTACCGGATGTTCCAGGAGGACGTGGACCGTCCGCAGGAGTTCCGCAAGTGCATCGAGTGCTTCCTGTGCCAGGACACCTGCCATGTCGTCCGCGACCACGAGGAGAACAAGCCGGCGTTCGCGGGCCCGCGCTTCCTCATGCGGGTCGCCGAGCTCGACATGCACCCGCTGGACGGGGCCGAGGAGAGCGGCCTGGACCGCAAACGCACCGCCCAGGACGAACACGGCCTCGGCTACTGCAACATCACCAAGTGCTGCACGGAGGTCTGCCCCGAGGGCATCAAGATCACGGACAACGCGCTGATCCCCTTGAAGGAGAGGGCGGTCGACCGCAAGTACGACCCGCTGGTGTGGCTGGGGTCGAAGATCAGGAGGCGGTCGTCGTAGCCGTCGGGGGCAGCGGGGGCGTGCGTCCGGGACGCCGCGCGAGCGCCTGGACGCCGAGCCCGGCGAAGTTGACGGCCATTCCGACGAGCGGGATGTAGTAGTGCACCGCCGGGCCGCCGGGGGCCAGTGGGCCCAGGAACACGAAGAGGCTCAGGCCCAGGGCGCTCATCAGGGCGCCGGCGCCCCACAGTCGCGGCCGCAGCACGGAGCGGCGGCGGAGCGGCGGCATCCACTCCCGCGTGACGGCCGCGATGCCGAGCGCCGCCATGACCGTCACACAGACGACCATCGTCCCCACCAGTGCCCAGTACATGCGCTCAGGATCCCAGCAACTCCCGTACGCGCAAGGGATTTGACCCGACGATGGCCTGCGGACGGGGAAGAGTTGGGTCCTACCGGACCCAGCCCTCCCGGTACGACGTCCAGTCCTGCTCGGTGGCCGTGAAGTCGACGTACGCCGCGACGCCGAAGTTCGCACGGTCGGCGTCGGTCCGGGACAGCCCCAGCCGGACGCCCCGGACGGCGGCGGCGACCGTCTCGGCGTGCGCCCAGTGGCCGAACCGGTTCTCTCGGTAGAAGGGCAGGCCCATCAGCAGATCGGTGCCGGGCGGGGTGACCTCCAGGGCGAGGGAGGTCTGCTGGGCGACGTAACCGCCGTACGTGCCCTCCAGCGGCTGCATGGTGTCGTACGACATCACGGCGATCTGGTCCACGCGGCGGGCGACCTGGCCGAAGAACTTCTGCGACCACCACTTGGGGTGACCGGTGGTCGTGCCCCAGAAGGAGTGGAAGCCGGGCACCGGGTCGATCTGGTGGGCGGCGACGGAGAGCCGGGCGTCGTGGGCACGGGTGACGGCGCGCAGGGTGTCCAGAAGGGTGAGGTAGTCGGCGTCGTCGGAGTGCAGGGGCTCCAGGTCGAAGTGCGCGCCCTGGAAACCGACGGCGAGGATCTCCCGGGTCGACCGGACGACGGCGGCGCGGGTCGCCGCCCGCTCCAGCCGCATGCCGTTCGGGCTCTCGCTGGCGAGGACGTCGCCGAGCCAGGCCTGCACCCGGAGCTGCGGCGCCTCCCGGTGGACGGCGGCTATGAACCAACGCGCGTTGGCGTACGCGGACTCGGGCAGTGTGCCGTCGTGCTCCAGCGGGCCCGCGTGGACGTAGAGGTCCCGCATGCCGGTGTCCCGCAGCCGGTCGGCCAGCGCCTTGACGTCGGCGTCCTTCTTACGGCCGTCGACCCAGGCGTGGCCCAGCCAGATGGCGTCCTTGCCGCGGGTGTACGTGCCGTCGGCCGGGTCGCCCAGGTAGTTCACGCGGAGGGCGGTCAGGGCGGCGAGCACCGGCACGACGAGGAGCAGGACGAGGCCGAGGGCGACGCGGAGCAGCAGCCGTCGGCGACGCCTGCGCCGAGGGACCGCGGCCGCCTCGGCCGCGTCATCGGCCGCGTCATCAGCGGCGTCATCAGCGGCGTCTTCGGCTGCGTCTTCGGCCTCCGGTGGCTTACCCGCCTCGGCTGCGTGATCGGCCGTATCATCGACTGCGGGTGGCGTCTCCCCCTCGCCCGCCGTCTCGGGCACCCCCTCGGCCGCCGCCTCCGTCTCCGCCCCTGCTTCCGTCCCCGGCTGCCCCACTGCGCGTTCCACCGCGGTTCCCCCTCCCGTGTTGTTCCGCCCCACCGCCCCCGTCTCGGGTGTATCCCGGTCGCGTGGCCGTATTCGCGGCCATACGCTCCCAAATGTGACCTCTTCCTTGCTCCGAGGCCGGCCGCGGCGTTCCGCATCGCACATATCCGTGCGGGTGGCGCATGCCGCGCTGGGCGGAGCGGTCGGGGTCGTGTGGCTGGTGTTGCCAGGGATGACGTCCGGCGCCGACGCTCCGGTTGCGATCAAGGGGCCCACGCCCGCCGCGAGCGCCGCCGTGGCCCAGGAGGACGAGAGGTCCACCGTCGATCTGGTGCTGCCGCTGGCCGCCGTCGCCGTGGCGGGCACGGTCGCCGGGTACGCGTACATACGCCGGGTCCGGCGCACCCGCGACCGGACGACCCCCGGCGGGACCGGCAGCCCACCGCCGCGGACGTCGTCGCCGCCGCTCGCCGTCCCCGACGAGCAGGCCTGCGCGGCGCTGGTCGCCGCCGACAACCGGATGCGGGCGGCGCGCGCCGAACTCGGCTTCGCCGAGGCGCTGTTCGGTGCGGAGGCCGTGGCGGAGTTCCGCCGGGCCGTCCGCGAGGCGGAGCACGAACTCGCCGCGGCGTTCCGGATGCGGCAGCGCTACGACGAGGGGGTGCCGGCGGAGGCGGCGGCCCGGGGACACGCGCTCGCCGGGATCGTCGGACGCTGCGAGGAGGCGGGACGGCGGCTGGACGCCGTGGCCGACGACTTCCAGCGGCTGCGCGGACTGGAACACGGGGGGTTGGGTGAGGCTCTGGGGGTCGCCGAGGGCCGCTTCCGGGAACTGGCGGGGCGGGCGGGGGCCTCGGAAGCCGTCCTCGCCGGGCTCCGGACCCGGTACGCGCCCACCGCCACCGCCTCGGTCACCGGGAACGTCGAACAGGCAAAGGACCGGCTGGTGTTCGCCACCTCCCTGCTGAACGAGGCCCGCCAGTCGGCCGACTCGGGACGACCCGAGCAGGCGGCCCGGCACCTGCGTGCGGCAGAGGGCGCGGTCGACCAGGCGGCCGTCCTCGTCGAGGGGGTCGACCGACTGGCCGCGCAGCTGCGCACGGCCGAACAGACGGTGCCGGCCGCCCTCACCGGCGCGGAGACCGAGCTGTCCTGGATCCGGGACCAGGAACAGAACCGGGAACGGCAACGGGGACGAGAACGGGATCAGGAACAGGAACGGGCGGCCGGGGGTGCCGCGCCCGCGCGGCAGACGACCCATGACCTCGCCGCCACGCCCCCGGGCGAGCTGCACTCGCGGCTGGCGCATGCCGATGCCGTGCTCGCGTCCGTGCGGCAGGAGTTGACCCGCGGGCAGCTCCATGACCCGGTCGGGGTGCTGCGGCGGATCGTGCGGGCGACCGCGCCGGTCGCCTCGGGGCGGGCCGGGGTGTTGCCGGCCGCCGCGCTGCTCACCGCCCGCGTCGCCGTCGCCGCCGCGGCCGACTTCGTCGCGACGCACCGCGGTGCGGTGGGGGCCGCCGCACGCACCCGGCTGGCGGAGGCGGAACGGCTGCTCGCCACCGGGGACCCTGCGGACCGTCCGCCCGCCGACGCCCTCGCCCTGGAGGCGCGGGAGCTGGCCGAACTCGACGTGCGGGCGCACGGGAACCCGTACGCGGGACCCGGCGCGGCCGGTGTCGGCGGGGCCGTCCTCGGCGGCATCGTCCCGGCCGAGGATCCCGGCAGCGGAACGCCGCCCGGCTTCGCCGGACCCGCACCCGGCTGACCGCGCGTCAGAACAGGCTCAGCAAGGCCTCCGCCGGGTCCGTCAGGCCCGTCTCGCCGTCCGGCAGCGGGAGTTCGAACCACACCGTCTTCCCGCGCGGGGTGCGGCGCGAGCCCCAGGCGGCCGAGAGGAGGCCGACTAGCTGGAGGCCGCGGCCGCCCTCGTCGGTGTCCCGGGCGCGGCGGCGGCGCGGCTGGACGAGGCCGGAGTCCCAGACCTCGCAGACCAGCGTGCCGTCCAGCAGCAGCCGGAGTCTGATCTCGCCCTCGCCGTACCGCAGGGCGTTGGTGACCAGCTCGCTGACCAGCAGTTCCGTCGTGTCGACCAGGGGTTCCAGGTCCCAGGACAGCAACTGCCGGCGCGCGTGCTCTCTCGCCCGGCCCACGCTGCGCGGCTCGCGCGGCAGGGTCCAGTCGCCGACCGAGTCGGCGGGCAGGCCCTGGACGCGTGCCATCAGCAGGGCGAGGTCGTCCTCGCCGTGGTGGGTGTCGAGGGTGTTCAGGACGTGGTCGCAGACGTCCTCCAGCGGCCTGGAGGGGTCCGTCAGCGCTCCGACGAACGCATTGAGGCCCTCGTCCAGCGGGTGGTCCCGCGATTCGACCAGTCCATCCGTGTAGAGCGCCAGCAGCGCGCCTTCGGGGAGTTCGACCTCCACCTCCTCGAAGGGCTCGCCGCCCACGCCGAGCGGCATGCCCGGCGGCACGTCCAGCATCAGGGCCGGCTCGCCGGGTTCGACGAGGACCGGGGGCAGATGGCCAGCGTTGGCGAAGGTGCAGCGCCGGGTCACCGAGTCGTAGACCGCGTACACGCAGGTGGCGAGGTACACCTCGGACAGGTCGGCCTCGCGGGGGCGGCGGGCGGCACGGGTGGCCTGCTGGACGCCGCCGGGGGTGCCGAGGCCGCGCGCGATCTCGTCCAACGCGGAGAGCACCTCGGCGGGTTCGAGGTCCAGCAACGCCAAGGTGCGCACAGCGGTCCGCAGTTCGCCCATGGCGACGGCGGCCCGCAGTCCGCGGCCCATGACGTCGCCGACCACCAGGGCGGTCCGGTGCCCGGGGAGTTCGATGACGTCGAACCAGTCGCCGCCGACCTCGCTGGGGCGGCCGGTGGAGGCGTTGCCGGGGAGGTAGCGACAGGCGATGTCGAGTCCGGAGGCGACCGGGTCGCCGGGCGGCAGCAGCGACCGTTGCAGTATCAACGCCCGCTCGTGCTCCCGCCGGTACAGCCGCGCGTTGTCGATGCAGACGGCGGCGCGGGCGGCCAGCTCCACGGCCAGATCGCGGTCCCGGTCCCCGAACGGCTCGCTGCCCTTCGTCCGCGAGAACTGCGCGAGGCCGACGACGGTGTCGTGGGCGACCATCGGGACGGCGAGGGTGGACTGCACGAGGCCGCCCTCCTCGCCGGGGATGAGCTGCGGGCGGGCGGTGCGCAGGGCGTCCGCGCAGGGCGAGTTGAACGGGAAGTGGTGGACCGCGCCGACGGCGACGGGCGCGCCGCTGCCGGCGAAGGGGGCGTCGGAGACGGCGGAGGAGAAGGCGACCCGGCGCAGTTCCGCGCTGCCGTCGGCGAGGCCGGGCGGGGTCTCGTCGCCGGCCAGGAGGCCCTGGTAGAGGTCCACGGTGGCGAGGTCGCAGAAGCCGGGCACGACGACGTCGAGGAGCTCGCGCGCGGTCGTCTCCAGGTCGAGGGAGTTCCCTATGCGGGCTCCCGCCTCGTTCAGAAGGGCGAGATTGCGCCGTGCGGCGGCGGCCTCGCGGGCGGCGGCGCGCCGGGCGGTGATGTCGGTGCCGAGCCAGGCGACGCCGATGGGACGGCCGCTGCCGCTGTGCACGCGGTAGAGGTTGATCGACCAGTGGCGGCGCTCCTCGGAGCCCGGCACAAAGCCGGTGACGTGCATGTCCGTGATGGATTCGCCGGTCTGCAGGACCCTGCGCAGGGTCGCGCTGACCCGTTCGGCCTCGGGCCGGGGCAGGTAGTCGTGGACGCCCTTGCCCCGGTGGTCGTCGGGGTCGCCGCCGAAGATGGAGGAGAAGCGGTGGTTGGCTCGGCGGATCCGCAGGTCGGGGTCGATCAGCAGGAACCCGAACGGGGATTGACCGAAAATGGCCTGCGAGGCGGCGAGGTCGGTCTCGATGCTGCGGAGCGTGCGGACGTCGACGACGATGCACACGGCGGCCTTCTCGCCGTCCAGGCTCTGCGTCGGCATGACGTACACCTCGGCGAGGCCCTGCTCGCCGCGTCCGCCGCCGGGCACCGGGTCCGGCATCCGGAACGGCACGACGCCGGTCCACTCACGGCCGTCCAGGATCTCGGCCATCTTGCGCTGGCCGCGTTCACGCAGGTCCGGGTCGACGAAGGCGTCGATGGGGTCCATGCCGACGGCCTTGTCGGCGGAGATGCCGAAGATCTGCTCGGCGCGCAGACTCCACTGGTCGACGAGGCCGTCGGGGCCGATCGAGAACGAGGCGACCTTGATGTAGTCGTAGATCGAGCCGGGCGGACTGCTCTGCCACATGGCGTCACCGTGCGCCGCCGCCTCGCCCACGCTGTCGTCCACACCGTCGACCGGGCCGCCGGTCACGCGGTCGGCCGGGCTGTCGGTCACGCGGTCGGCCGGGTCGTGCGCGGCGTCTGCGGCAAGCACGGCGTCCGCGGCGAGCACGCCAGAACTCTTCGCCCTCGCGCCGCCCGACGGGTCCTCGGACTCCGTGGCCTTCGCTGGTATCTCGCTCACGCGAACCGTCCCCTCCAGCTCACCGCGTCCGGCACCGGTCACCGGCGGCGGCTGCCCGCAGTATCCAGCACTACGGGTCCGCACGACACGGTGTTCACGATCACAGCACGGTCCAGGCGTTTTTTGGCCCGTTCCGCGACAACACTTCCAGTCTTCTAACCAGCGGACACGTCGTCGAATCACACCTTCCACAACCGGTCGGCGACCAGAACCGGACGGATGACACCGCCGCCCCCGCTGTACACCGGGCTCATCCCCCCGTCACGCGCCGTCAACCCGGCACCGCGAGTTCGAACCACACCGTCTTTCCGGTGTCCCCGGGCCGGGTGCCCCAGCGGCGCGAGGAGGAGGCGACCAGCTGCAGCCCGCGTCCGCTCTCGTCCTCGGGCCGGGCGACGCGCTCGCGGGGCGGGTCCGGCAGCGGGTCGGAGACCTCGACCAGCAGCACGTCGGCCAGGCCCTCGGGGCGGACCAGCCGGACCCCGATGGGACCCGTCGCATGCCGCAACGCATTGGTGACCAGCTCACTGACCAGCAGAGCCGTGATGTCGCCCAGGCTGTCGAGGCCCCAGCCGCGCAACTGGTTCCGGACGGCGCTGCGGGCGGTGCGCACGGCACCGGGCTCCGCGGGAAACGTCCACTCGGCGCGGTCGCCTTCGGTGTCGATCACGCCGATCACTTCCCAGGCCAGCGAGTAGACCCCATGTCCGATTTCATAGGGTTAAGGAGCACATACCCGATATCCGCGAGCCAGTACCGCAAGACAGGGCGCACAGTGGCACAAACGGCGTACCGTCCGCCCCACCCGGCGATCAACGCGCCCCCGGGGCGAACCGGGACCGCCACGCGCGCCCTGCGGCAACCGCCGTTCAGCGGGTTTCGGTGGGGAACCTCGTGAGGGTTTCGCGTACTGCGGGGACGTCCTGGTCCAGCCAGTCGACGTCCCAGATGTCGTCCGGGGTGAGCCAGCGCAGCGCGTCGTGGTCCTGGAGGGGCCGGGCGGCGGGGGAGCCCGGGCGCAGCCGGGCGGTCCATACCTGGAGGATGTAGGGCGACCTGAGGGGCCACTCGCCGGGGACACGTTCGACGGTCTCCGCCTCGACGCCGAGTTCCTCGCGCAGTTCGCGCACGAGGGCCGCCTCGGGGGCCTCGCCCTTCTCGACCTTGCCGCCGGGCAGTTCCCAGCGCCCGGCGAGTTCCGGGGGTGCGCTGCGGCGCGCGGCGAGCAGGCGGCCGCCGTCGAGCAGGGCGGCTCCGACCACCACGATCCGTTCCGTCATGCGCCGGAGCCTACGGGACCGGGCACGTCAGTTCCGGGCGCCCTCTCCCCCGTTCTGCGCCTGGACCGGGGCCTGAGGTTGCGCCTGGGGCTGGGACTGCGCCGGGGTCTGACCCTGGCCCACACCCTGGCCCACCCGCTCGACCCAGTAGAGCTGCTTGTGGCCGCGCGCATCGAGGCTGTCCGCGATCTTCTGGGCCTCGGCCCGGGTCGCGTACCGGCCCACGCGGTACCGGTTGCCGTTGTCGTCCTGCCGTATGACGTGCCAAGGCAGAGAGATGGTGCTGTCGTTCATCGCGCCCCACGCCCCCTTCTCGCCCCGGCCCGCCCGGATCCCGTCCGCGGCACGCCTCGCGCACCGCCTTCCAAGGAAACCGCAATCCGCATATGCCCGAGCGTACGCCTTACCTTTACGCACCGAACACGGCTTTGCACAAAGAGGTACGCAACCAGCCAAGACGCAGGGGGCGCACGGGGCCGAACGCGCCGTCCGCGCGCCGCAATGCGTCCGGTTGGCGGGGTTCTTTGCACGTACCGGGCGACCTGCGAGAACGACCGGAAACGACCGGATCCCGACGGCCCGCGGACGGGCCCGCAGCACGCGGATACCAGGGGCAACTGCCGGAAGGGTGTGCGCCGTCCGAGCGAATGCGCTACCGCCCCTGCCCACTCCCCCGCCCCTCCCCACCCCGCTCGTCGCCGCCCGCTCCGGCGGGGCTACTTCACCGGCAGGTGGTACGCGACCCGGTAGCGGTCCGCCGGAATCACCACGTCGGCCGTCTCGACCGGGCGGCCCGAGGCGTAGTACGTGCGCTGGACGACCAGGACGACATGCCCCGGAACGCCACCGAGGGCGAGCAGTTCCTCGGCAAGGCCGGGACGGGCCCCCACCTCCTCGGTGACGTTGTCGACGATGACGTCGATCGCCCGCATCCGCTCGACGACGCCCATGCCGCCGAGCGGGCCCTCCTCGGGCAGCATGACCGGCGTGCGGCCGGTGACGGCGAGGGGCTCCCACGAGGTGGACAGCATCATCACCTCGCCGGCCTCCCGGAAGACGTACTTCGTGCACATCACACGGTCGCCCGACTGGATGCCCAGCCGCTCCGCGACCGCGACGCTCGCCTCGACCTGCTCGCTGCTGGACTCCCATGTGCCCCGCGTGTGCGCCTCCGCCTGCTCCTGACGGAACGGCGTGGCCCCGCTGACAGGGCGATAGCCGGAGCGGGAGATCCGGCGCGGCACGGGCCGCTCACGCACATACGTTCCCGAACCGGAACGGCCCTCGACCAGGCCCTCCGCCATCAGCACCTTGCGCGCCTCGAGGGCCACGGTGTCGGAGACCCCGTACTCCTCGCGGATTCTCGCCTGCGAGGGAAGGCGGGTGTGCGGTGGCAGCGACCCGTCGGCGATCTTCTTGCGGAGATCACCCGCGACACGCAGATACGCCGGCTGCTCACCGAATGTCACTGGCCACTCCCATCAGGTTGTACAGACAGCTACAGCCTGGCAACCGTGGGTTGTGCCGTGCAAGCGAAGGCCAGAGAATCACTCGATGTGATGACAAGTGCCCGGGAAACGCATTAGCCAGGCACTTTCTCCCCGCTTTCTCCCCACTACGGACGCGATCACACATCCAGACCGCTGTCGCTGTCGCCCCCGCCCGTGTCGCCGCTCCCGCCGCCGGAGTCCTCGTCGTAGGTGGGCGGCGTGGTGGCCAGCCCCAGAGCCTCGCGTGCGGTGACGGTGGTGTCGCCGTCGACGTACTCGTAGGCGGTGTCGTAGTGCTCGTAGAAGCCGTCGGCGTCGGTGGCCTTCTCCGCCGCCGCCCACTCCTTGCTCGCGGTCTGCATGTCCTTCACCAGCGCCCCGACGGGCGCCTCGGCCGCCGCGGACCAGCTGTGCGCACCCAGCACGAGCGCCTGCGCGCCGGTCACGTCCCCGGTGTCCCCGGCCCAGGTCCGGTTGCTCTCCAGGTCCTCCTCGGCGTACTCCTCCGGCTCCTCGAAGAGCACCTCGTCGACGGCGGCCATCGCCTTGAGGAAGGCCAACTGGTCGGCGTCCAGGGTCGTCTCGTCGGCGCGCAGCGAGCCGGTCAGGGTCTTGCTCTCGTCCACGTTGGCGAAGACGCAGGTGATCTCGCGGTCGCCCCATGCCCAGCTCTCGGACGTGGGCGTGAGGTAGTAGACGTCGACCTCGTCGGTCAGCGCCCACGGGTCCATCGCGTAGGCGTCCTCCAACTCGTAGCACTTGTCGTCGGCCACGTCGGTGACGCGGTCGTCGCCCGGGTAGTCGCTGCCGGACAGCGGGACGGACGCGAACACCTCGGCGTCGTGCTCACCGGAGCAGGACACCTCGTCGACGTCG
The DNA here is from genome assembly GCF_040635845.1 of Streptomyces sp. NPDC006872. NCBI lineage: Bacteria > Bacillati > Actinomycetota > Actinomycetes > Kitasatosporales > Streptomycetaceae > Streptomyces > Streptomyces sp. NPDC006872. Next base: position 684,218 of record NZ_JBEYIL010000001.1, on the reverse strand, counting down.
TAGACGTCCTCGTCGAAGGTCTTGCCCGGCACGTCGAAGCAGTCGCCCTTGGCGAGCGAGAAGCTGGAGTTGGCGCTCGCGCCCTCCTTGAACCCTTCCCAGAAGTCGGAGGCGCCGCCGGTGGCCAACGCCAGGACCCACAGCGCGAGTCCGACGGAGGACAGGATCGAGCCGGCGATCGCCATCCCCTTGCCGCGCTCGCCCTTCTTCTTGATCTGCACCAGCGCGATGATCCCGAGGACCAGGCCGACGGCCGGCAGGAAGCAGAGGATGCCGAGGACGAGGGAGGCGATGGCCACGCCGTTGATGGGCGAGGGCTGCCCGTAGGGGTTGTACGCCTGCCCCCAGCCCGGGTAGGGCGCCATCCCGTAGGGAGCCTGCGGGTACGGCCCCTGAGGGCCCTGCGGGCCGAGAGGACCCTGCGGCCCGTACGGCCCCTGCGGCCCCTGCGGCCCTTGGGCGTACGGGTCGGGCACGGGCGGGGGCGGGGGCGGGGCGAAGGGGTCCTGCGGATACGGGCTTCCCGGGTACGGGCTCTGCGGCTGCGGAGGCTGGTACGGGTCCTGGGGCTGGTGGGGCCCGGGAGGCGGAGGTATGGACACGAGTACCGTGCTCCTGGTTCAGACGGTTCAGGCAGTTGTCAGGCGGTTGTCAGTCAGTTGTCGAGACGGCTGTCACGACGGCTGTCGGTCAGTCGTCGAGGCAGTCTTCGCGACAGTCGGTCGAGCGGTCGGTCAAGCGGCCGTGCAGGTGCTTGGGTCAGTCTGACAGGGGGTTCTGACAGTTGCGCTGAACTGGTGTACGACTGGGCGCATCGTAAGCGCGGTACGAGCGGGGGCGGGCGGAATGGCGGTCACGAAAGCAACGATCCGGGCGGTCAACGCGCTGACCGGCCGATGGGCCGGGGTCGTGGACGAGGGCTCGGTCTTCTCGGCCGCGGGGGTGTGGCCGCTGCTGGCGTTCTTCGCGGACGGGGCGACGGGCCCGGCGCGCAAGGAGCTGGCGGAGGCCCTCGGCGTACCGGCCGGCGAAGCCGCCCCCGCGGCACGGGAGTTGCTCGCCACGATGGCGTCGATGCGCGGTCTCGACACGGCCCTCGGGCTGTGGACCAAACGCACTCTGGAACTGCGCGAGGCCTGGGAGGCGGGGCTGCCGGCCGAGGCGCACGGCGCGCTGACGGCCGACCCGGTCGCCGACCAGCAGGCCCTGAACGCCTGGGCGGCGAAGCGGACCGGCGGGCTGATCGAGCGGATGCCGGTGGTGTTGACGGACGAGACAGAGATGGTGCTGGCCAGCGCACTGACCCTGCGGACGAAGTGGCTGCGCCCCTTCGACGAGGTCCCCCTGTACAGCCCGCACTGGCCCGGCCGGACCGACCCCACGCTGCTCGGCCTGCGACGCCGGACCCTCCTGCTGGACCGCATCGGCGTCGCGGACACGCCCGACGGACACCTCACCGAGCTGAAGGTGTTCGGCACCGACGGCATCGACGTCCATCTGCTCCTCGGCGAGGAGCAGATGACGCCGGGCCAGGTGCTGGGCGCGGGGGTGGGCCTGCTCGCCGGCCGGCACCCGGTGGTACCCGGCACGATGCTTCCCTACGGGGACGTCGGTCCCGGCCTGCGCGTCGAGAAGGTGCGCTCCATGACGCCCGACCCGCCGACGCTGGACGTCATGACGGCGGCGTTCGGCGTCACCGCCGAGCACGATCTGCTCGCGCACCACGAACTGTTCGGCCTCACGACCGCCCGGGACACCGACGAGGGCCACTTCCCCGGCATCAGCGCCCTCCCGCTGGCCATCGGTTCGGCTCGGCAGTCCGCGATGGCGGAGTTCGGCGCGAAGGGCTTCCGAGCGTCCGCGGTGACGGCCTTCGCCCCCGTCGGAGCCGGTGCGGTACCCCACCTCCGCTGGACCACCACCAGGCTCACAGCCCGCTTCGACCGCCCCTTCGGCTTCCTCGCCCTGCACCGCCACTCCCGACTGGTACTGGCAGCAGGATGGGTCACGGAACCGAAGCCCTTCCACTGACCGGCAGACAGGCAGACAGACAAACGGAGTTCAACATGTGGAAGCAGAGCCTGGACGCGGCCGGAATCAGGGAGCCGCAGCTGCGCCGCGACTACACCGCCCAGCGGCGACTCGTCGCACGCGCCCGCCGCAGTTCCTATCTGGCGGCCCGACTGCTGCTGCCACGGCCCGTGCTGCCCCATGTGGTGGCCGCGACGGCCCTGATGCACCACAGCGACAACGTCCTGGACACCGGCCCGAAGCCACAACGGATCGCGGCCTGGGCGTCCTGGGAGCAGCAGCTGCGCAAGGCACTGGAGACGGGCGAGGCCGACGTCCCCCTGATCCGCGCGCTGCTGCACACCATCACCGACAACCCGCGCCTGCGACCGGCGCTGGAGGAGTACCTGTCCACGGCCGACACCGATCTGGACTTCAACGGCTTCACCACCGAGTCCGACTACCAGGCCTATGTGGACGCCTACTCGCTGCCCGCCTTCTGGCTGGTCGCCGTACTGCTGGAACCGGAGACCGACGCGGGCCGCTACCGGGCGCTGTGCCGGACGTTCATCGACGGCAGCCAACGGCTGGACTTCGTCAACGACCTGGCCGAGGACCTGCGGGAAGGCCACCTGGGCATCCCGACCCAGACCCTGGAACGGTTCTCGGTGTCGATGGAGGACCTCACGGCAGGCGTGCAGTCGCCGGCCCTGGGCGAACTGGTGACCCACGAGGTCGAAACCGCCCGCGCGGCCCTGCACACAGCCCGCGAACTGCCCACCCTGGTCGCGACCTCCCACCAGGCCCTGCTGGCCGCGGTGATCGACATCGAGCTCCTGACCGCGGAAGCAGCCCTGACCTGCGGCGCCGCCCTCCTCCAGGGCTCCGCGAACCCACCGCTGCCGGGCACCCTACGAGCACTACGAGACGCCCGCCGCAGGGCCCGCGGACAACGCTGACCAGCCAACCAGTCCAGCACTCCGACGTCTGCGGCGGCTGGAGAGCGACCCGCTCGGCTTCAGTGCCACCGCACTCGTGTCCCAGCCCGAACGCCGCCGTCTACGAGTGGGCGACCATCGCGTCGTCTACACGATCGACAACGGTGAGCTGGTCGTGTGGGTCGTACGCATAGGGCATCGCTCCACCGTTCACGACGCCTGATCCTGCGCCGGGAACACCTGCGGTGGGCCAGAATCCGCTGGAGGTAGCGGCGCCGATGCCCGAACCGGCCGTGCCGGGTTGTCAGTGGTGGCTGTTTTCATGACGCCATGAGCACTGTGCACGAGACCGCCGCCCACCTCCCCGGCCCCGCCGAACTCCGCACCCATTTGCGCGCGTTGGCCGTCTTGGACGCCGCGATCTGCGACGATCCGCAGTTCTGCTGCTACGCCTTCGACGCCACCTGGGGACCCGGCAAGGAAGCGGCCTTGATGGACAACGGCTCGGGGGACGACTTCTCCGTCCTCTTCACGCCGGCCGGCGTGCTCATACGCGGCTTCGCCCACGAGTCGGAGATGAGTCCGTACGGGACGGACAACGAGCAGGTCTGGCCCGGTGTCATCGACGATGTGCCCGCCTCGCTGCGCCCACTCCTCGACGAACCCGCCTTCCACGACGAGGGCATCGACGCCCCTCGCGTCACCGCCTGCCTGTGGCGGGAGACCGGCGACACAACCTGGCACGCCGGCTCGACCATCGCCTTCCCGGCCGGCAGCGAGGACCCGGACGGCTCCGGCTTTCTCTTCCAGCTCCTCTCCGACCCCTCCCCCGAGGCCGTCCAGGCCTACTTCGAGGACTACTACGAGCGCCCCGTCCCCCTCGAAGCCGTTCGCCACGTCCTCGCCGGGCATCCCCTCACCCCTGCGATCGCCGCGGCCCTCAACCCTGCCGCCCTCTCGGACGACGCCCTGCTTCGCAGGATCGCCGCGCATCCCGAGGTCACCGCCTACCTGGCCTGCGACGGCGAGTTCGACCTCGCCCGCACCGACCCGATCGAGCCGATCGCCCTGCCCAACAGCCTCCCGACGGAGCCCGTCGCCGGCTGCAACGCGGGCGGCACCCACTACCTCTGCGGCCCGGCCGTTCCCGACGGCCGCCGCCCCGTCCTCTACACCGATTCCGAGGGTCAGGCCTCGCTGATCGCCGAGTCCCTTGCGGAGGCCCTGACCCTCGCCATCGTCCTCCCGTCCTGGCACGACGCCTTGGCCGGCTTCCGCCCTCCGGCCCTCAACTCCGACTACCTCGACGATCACCCGGACCACCCCGTCGTCCGCGGCCGGCTCCTCGCCGCCCTGAAGCTTCCCCCGGCCGACGACCCGGAAGTCCTGGACCGCTTCCTCGCCACAGCCGCCCGCACCGTCCCCGACGGCTTCCTCCCGTACGTTCTCGACGAGGAGGACGCCCTCTTCCAGCCGATGCTCGAACCGCCTACCGACCAGGGCTCCACGCCCAGGTGATGACACGTCGGAAAGTCCAGCACCCGTCCGGCACGGGAACCGGCAAGGGGTCGACTCCCGAAAGAGTCGACCCCTTGCCACCTGCGAACTTGACGAACTGCCTAGCTCGCAGTGAGGAACCGATCACACATTGAAGCGGAACTCCACCACGTCCCCGTCCTGCATGACGTAGTCCTTGCCCTCCATGCGGGCCTTGCCCTTTGCTCGGGCCTCGGCGACCGAGCCGGTCTCCACCAGGTCGGCGAAGGAGATGACCTCCGCCTTGATGAAGCCCTTCTGGAAGTCGGTGTGGATGACGCCGGCGGCCTCGGGGGCGGTGGCGCCCTTCTTGATGGTCCAGGCGCGGGATTCCTTGGGGCCTGCCGTGAGGTAGGTCTGCAGGCCGAGGGTGTTGAAGCCGACTCGGGCGAGGGTGGCCAGGCCGGGCTCCTCCGCGCCGACCGACTCCAGCAGTTCCATCGCGTCCTCCTCGTCCAGCTCGGCGAGGTCCTGCTCCAGCTTGGCGTTGAGGAAGATCGCCTCGGCGGGGGCGACCAGGGCGCGCTGCTCGGTCTTGAAGTCCTCGTCGACCAGTTCGTCCTCGTCGACGTTGAAGACGTAGAGGAACGGCTTGGTGGTCAGGAGGTGCAGGTCGTGCAGGAGCTCCTCCTTGCCGGAGCCCTGGGCGATGCCCGCGGAGAACAGGGTGTCGCCCTTCTCCAGGATCTCCTTCGCCGCCTCGACGGCCGCGACCTTCGGGACGACGTCCTTCTTGATCCGCGACTCCTTCTGGAGGCGGGGCAGGACCTTCTCGATCGTCTGGAGGTCCGCGAGGATCAGTTCGGTGTTGATCGTCTCGATGTCGTCCTTCGGCGAGACCTTGCCGTCGACGTGGACGACGTTCTCGTCCTTGAAGGCGCGGATGACCTGGCAGATCGCGTCGGACTCGCGGATGTTCGCGAGGAACTTGTTGCCCAGGCCCTCGCCCTCGCTCGCGCCGCGCACGATGCCCGCGATGTCGACGAAGTCGACCGTCGCCGGGAGGATGCGCTGGGAGGAGAAGATCTCGGCCAGCTTCGTGAGGCGCGCGTCGGGGACGCCGACCACCCCGACGTTCGGCTCGATCGTGGCGAACGGGTAGTTGGCCGCCAGCACGTCGTTCTTGGTCAGGGCGTTGAACAGGGTCGACTTGCCGACATTCGGCAGGCCGACGATTCCGATCGTGAGCGACACGTTGCGACTTCCCGTAGTGAGAGGGCCAGGGGGCCGGTTCCCTCGAGGCGAGGGCCAGGGGGCGGAGGGCCGACCGGTCCACCAGTTTACGGCGTGCGCGGACGCGGCCCGGCGGACCTGTCGAACGGATGGCCAAGCTCGGGCCCCCGGCGTGTCCGACACCCGATTCGGCACATAAACCGACCTAAGTTGGTCCGGTGGAGCAACACAGGACCCGTCCGCCGAGCCGAGGCGCCACCCGACGCGACCCGCCGCCGCCCCTTCCGGCCCTTCCGTCCGTGCCGCCCCTTCCGCCTCAGGCCGCCGGGCGGGAGGAGCGGGGCCGCCGGCAGCAGCCACCACGTCCTGCCGTCCCTCGGAGCGGTCCCGCCGGTCCCGCCGGTGCCGCCAGTGCCGCCGGTCCCGCCCCCGTGCGGCCCTCGGTGGGGCCTGCCGGGCGGCGGGTGCCCAATCCGCGGCTCACCGGGCTCGGCGCCGGGCTCTTCAGCAGTGCGCTGATGTTCGTGCTCGGATGCCTGGACCAGCTGCTGTTCGGGTCCTCGCTGACGGCGTACAGCGTGCTGTTCCTGCCGGTGTGCCTGCTGACCGCCCTGTGGGTGCGCGGCGGCGACCTGCTCTCCGCGCCTGTGGTCGCGCCGATCGCCTTCACCGTCGGGCTGCTGCCCGTGGCCGACGGCGGGCACGGGTTCGGGGCTCGGCTGATGGGGCTGGTGACGGCGCTGGCCACACAGGTCGGCTGGCTCTACGGAGGGACGCTCATGGCCGCGCTGACCATCCTGGCGCGCGGCCTGCGCCGGGCGGCGGCCCACCGGCACGCCATGCGGGCTCGGCAGCCGCGCTAGCTCCGCTTCGCCGCGTGCATCGCCGCCCCCACGATCCCCGCGTTGTTCTGCAGCTGGGCCGGGACGATGTCCGCCTTGATGCCCTCGATGAAGGGCAGGAACTTCTCCGACTTACGGCTGACGCCGCCCCCGATGATGAACAGCTCGGGCGAGAAGAGCATCTCGACATGGTCGAGGTACTTCTGGACGCGGTGCGCCCAGTGCTCCCATGTCAGCTCGCCGTCCTCCTTGGCCTTGCTGCTGGCGCGCTTCTCGGCGTCGTGGCCGTGCAGCTCCAGGTGGCCCAGCTCGGTGTTGGGGACGAGCACGCCGTCCACGAAGAGGGCGCTGCCGATGCCCGTGCCGAACGTCAGCAGGATCACCGTGCCGCTGCGGTCGCGGCCGGCGCCGAAGGCCATCTCGGCCACGCCCGCCGCGTCCGCGTCGTTGACCATCGTCACCGGCAGGCCGCCCAGGCGCTCGCCGAACAACGCGCGCGCGTCCGTGTCGATCCAGCTCTTGTCGACGTTGGCCGCCGTACGGATGGTGGATCCGCCGGTGACCACGCCGGGGAAGGTCAGGCCCACCGGGCCGGTCCAGCCGAAGTGCTCCACGACCTGCTTCACCCCGTCGGCGACGCTCTCGGGCGTCGCCGGGTGCGGGGTGAGCACTTTCAGGCGCTCCTGAGCCAGGTCGCCTTTGTCCAGGTCCACCGGGGCGCCCTTGATTCCGGATCCACCGATGTCCACGCCGAAGATCTGCATGGCCCTACGTTACGACGATCGACTGACAGTCACTCAGTCGAGGCTCCCGCGGCACCGCTGCCGCCACGCTCGGCGACCAGCGCCGCAGCCTCTTCGCGCAGGTCACGGCGGAGTTCCTTGGGCAGCGAGAAGGTGATGTGCTCCTCGGCGGCCTTGACCAGCTCGACGTCCCCGTAGCCGCGCTCGGTGAGCCAGGCCAGGACCTCCTCGACGAGGATCTCCGGGACGGAGGCCCCGGAGGTGACGCCCACCGTGGTGACGCCCTCCAGCCAGGCCTCGTCGATCTCGCTCGCGAAGTCCACCAGGTGGGCCGCGCGGGCGCCGGCCAGCTTGGCGACCTCGACCAGCCGCACGGAGTTCGAGGAGTTGCGGGAGCCGACCACGATCACCAGCTCCGCCTCCGCGCCCATCTGCTTCACCGCGAGCTGGCGGTTCTGCGTGGCGTAGCAGATGTCGTCGCTGGGCGGGGAGATGAGCTGCGGGAACTTCTCCTTGAGGGCGTCGACCGTCTCCATGGTCTCGTCGACCGAGAGGGTGGTCTGGGAGAGCCACACGATCTTCGACGGGTCGCGGACCTCGACCTTGGCGACGTCCGCGGGGCCGTCGACGAGCTGGATGTGGTCGGGCGCCTCGCCGGAGGTGCCGATGACCTCCTCGTGGCCCTCGTGCCCGATCAGGAGGATGTCGTAGTCCTCATTGGCGAAGCGGACGGCTTCCTTGTGGACCTTGGTGACCAGCGGGCAGGTCGCGTCGATGGTGGCGAGCTGCCCGCGCGCGGCCTCCTCGTGGACGACCGGGGCGACGCCGTGCGCCGAGAACATGACGATGTTGCCCGGCGGGACCTCCTCCGTCCGTTCGACGAAGACGGCGCCCTTCTTCTCCAGGGTCTGCACGACGTACTTGTTGTGGACGATCTCGTGCCGGACGTAGACCGGGGCCCCGTACTGCTCCAGGGCCTTCTCGACGGCGATCACGGCACGGTCGACGCCCGCGCAGTAGCCCCGGGGAGCGGCGAGCAGGACACGGCGGCGGCCAGGCGAAGCAGTCATGCGTCCCATCGTAAGGGCGCTCGCCGCCCTGACGGCGCGTGCACCGGGGGCGGCGCCCCCCCCAGACCCCCATCGGCCTCCCCCGCCTCGGCCCGGCCCGCGCCTCGGACGGGCTGATCGTCCTCGCCGGTGTTGTCAGTGCGGGCCGATACTCTCGTTCGCATGGCTGTGAACACGTCCGCGGACGCCCCGTTGCCCGTCGGCGAGGTCTCGCGGCTCATCGGAAGCTGGATCGACCGGCTCGGCGCGGTGTGGGTCGAGGGGCAGATCACCCAGTTGTCGCGGCGCCCGGGCGCCGGCGTCGTGTTTCTGACGCTGCGGGACCCGTCGCACGACATCTCCGTGGGCGTGACCTGCTACCGACAGGTGTTCGACGCGGTGGCGGACGTCGTGGGCGAGGGCGCGCGGGTCGTCGTCCACGCGAAGCCGGAGTGGTACGCGCCGCGCGGCCAGCTGTCGCTGCGGGCCGTGGAGATCAAGCCGGTGGGCGTCGGTGAGCTGCTGGCGCGGCTGGAGCAGCTGAAGAAGTCGCTGGCCTCGGAGGGGCTCTTCTCGCCTGCGCGGAAGAAGCCGCTGCCCTTCCTGCCGCAGCTCATCGGGCTGGTGTGCGGGCGGGCCTCCGCGGCCGAGCGGGACGTCCTGGAGAACGCCCGGCACCGCTGGCCCGCGGTCCGCTTCGAGGTGCGCAACGTGGCCGTCCAGGGCGTGCACGCGGTGACACAGGTCGTCCAGGCCGTGAAGGAGCTGGACGCCCTGGAGGAGGTGGACGTGATCATCGTCGCGCGGGGCGGCGGCAGCGTGGAGGATCTGCTGCCGTTCTCGGACGAGCAGCTGGTCCGGGCGGTCGCGGCCTGCCGTACGCCGCTCGTCTCGGCGATCGGGCACGAGCCGGACAACCCGCTGCTCGACCATGTGGCCGACCTGCGCGCCTCGACGCCGACCGACGCCGCGAAGAAGGTCGTGCCGGACGTCGGCGAGGAGCTGGAGCGGGTGCGGATGCTGCGTGGGCGTGCGCGCCGGTGTGCGGAGGCGTTCGTGGAGCGGGAGGAGCGCGGGCTCGCCCACGCGCTCGCGCGGCCCGCGATACAGGATCCGCACCGGATGATCGACGAACGGGCCGATCATGTCGCCTCGCTCGTCGGCCGTTCCCGGCGCACGGTCGGGCACCTTCTGGACCGGGCCGACTCCGAGCTGACGCACACGCACGCGCGTGTGGTGGCCCTCTCGCCGGCCGCGACGCTGAAGCGGGGGTACGCGGTGCTGCAGCGGGCCGACGGGCACGTGGTCCGGGATCCGGACGAGGTGGCGGCGGACGAGACGCTGCGCGCGCGGGTCGCCGAGGGCGAGTTCACCGTTCGGGTCGACAACGACGACCAGGGCTGACGACTTCCGGAACTGCCGACTTCCAGAGCCGGCGACTTCCAGCGCCGCGACGGCCGGAGCCGACGACGGACCAGGGCAACGACAACTAGGACGGGGTGCATGACGGGCAAGGTCGAGGAAACCCTCGGGTACGAGCAGGCGCGCGACGAGCTGATCGAGGTCGTACGGCGGCTGGAGGCGGGCGGCACCACCCTGGAGGAGTCCCTCGCGCTCTGGGAGCGCGGTGAGGAGCTGGCCAAGGTGTGCCGGCGCTGGCTGGAGGGCGCGCGCGCCCGGCTGGACGCGGCGCTCGCCGAGGAGGGGGAAGAAGAGGGCGCGGACAAGTAGGCGCGCGGGACGACAGCTGTGAGGGCGGTCACTGAGCACCCGAGTTTTGTTGAACCTTGAACATCTCTCGCGTACCGTCGTGGACGTCAGCCGGTCCGGCATCCCGGATCCGGACGCGCAGCAAAGGAAGTCCACGCATGTCTCTCGTTCTTGACGCCGCCGCCCAGGACCTGCTGTTCCGCGAGGCCCGCACCGCGAACACCTTCACCGACGAGCCGGTGACCGACGAGCAGGTCCAGGCGATCTACGACCTGGTCAAGTACGGGCCGACGGCGTTCAACCAGACCCCGCTGCGCATCACCCTGGTCCGCTCCGCCGAGGCCCGCGAGCGCCTGGTGCAGCACATGGCCGAGGGCAACCAGGCCAAGACCGCCACCGCCCCGCTGGTCGCGATCCTCTCCGCGGACAACGAGTTCCACGACGAGCTGCCGACCCTGTTCCCGGCCTTCCCCCAGGCCAAGGACCTGTTCTTCGGCGAGCGCGCAGCCCGCGAGGGCTCCGCCAAGGTCAACGCCGCCCTCCAGGCCGCGTACTTCATCATCGGCGTGCGCGCCGCGGGCCTCGCCGCCGGCCCGATGAGCGGTCTGGACTTCGAGGGCGTCCGCAAGGAGTTCCTGGACGACGACCACACCCCGCTGATGGTCGTCAACATCGGCAAGCCGGGCGAGGGCGCCTCGTACCCGCGCTCCCCGCGCCTGGCGTACGACGAGGTCGTCACCACCGTCTGACCCGCACAGCGAGCGGTCTTCACGACTGAGGCCCCCGGCGATCCCGCCGGGGGCCTCGACTCATGACCTGTGCGCCCGGAGGTTCACGCCAGCTTCAGCGCGCCGGCCATCGTCGACAGCTGTTCGAAGGAGCCCGTGCCCGCGACCACCGTGGTGGAGCCCGCGGCGTCCTGCAGGACGAGCGCGTCGTAGCGGCCGCCGGTGTAGCGGGTCCAGGTGCGGCCGCCGATCTGCTCGGTGACCTTCGTCGCGGTCGAGCCCTGGCTGGCCTGGTCGATGAACTGCGAGCGCTTCTGAGTGGACTGCTCGATCGTCACGTACTCCCCGTCGGGGGCGTGGAAACCGAGGTGCCAGGCGTCGAAGTCGTCACCCTTGAAGCGCACCGAGGTCGCCTTCCAGGTGTCGGGCAGGCCCTCGGGCGCGGCCACCAAGTACGACGCCGCACGGCGCGCCGTGAGGAGCTCGACGCGGTAGTCGACCTTTTTGACGTCGGGAGCGCGATCGTCATGCGGGACGAAGAGGTATATGACGCCCGCCGCGATCATGATCACGCCCAGGGAAAGGATCATGTCCCGGGCCGTCTTCTGCTTGCCGTTCGAACCTGCCACGCCCCCTATCGTCGCAGGTGCCCGGTGCGCTCATCCGTGGGGTCCCCTGCTCATTTTGTCGGACTGACGATAGAGTCGGGGATCGAACCCTCATCCGGCCGTCGTCGTATCAGTCAGAAAGGTGCGCTCCGATGACCGAGCATCATCACTTGCCGTCCGAACTCGATGTCCCTTCCGAGGCTCCTGACCGCAACCTCGCCCTCGAGCTGGTCCGGGTGACCGAAGCCGCCGCCATGGCCGCGGGCCGCTGGGTGGGTCGCGGTGACAAGAACGGCGCCGACGGCGCCGCGGTGCGCGCCATGCGGACCCTCGTCTCCACCGTGTCGATGAACGGCGTGGTCGTCATCGGCGAGGGCGAGAAGGACGAAGCCCCGATGCTCTTCAACGGCGAGCGCGTCGGCGACGGCACCGGGCCCGAGGTCGACATCGCGGTCGACCCGATCGACGGCACCACGCTGACGGCAAAGGGCATGCCGAACGCGATCGCCGTCCTCGCCGCCACCGAACGGGGCGCGATGTTCGACCCGTCCGCCGTGTTCTACATGGACAAGCTGGTCACCGGGCCGGAGGCGGCCGACTTCGTCGACATCGACGCCCCCGTCTCCGTGAACATCCGGCGCGTGGCCAAGGCCAAGCGGGCCACGCCCGAGGACGTCACCGTCGTCATCCTGGACCGGCCGCGGCACGAAGGCATCATCGAGGAGATCCGGGCGACCGGTGCGCGGATCAAGCTGATCTCCGACGGTGACGTCGCCGGCTCGATCCTGGCCCTGCGCGAGGGCACCGGCATCGACCTGCTGCTCGGCATCGGCGGCACGCCCGAGGGCATCATCTCGGCCTGCGCCGTGCGGTGTCTGGGCGGTGTCATCCAGGGCAAGCTGTGGCCCAAGGACGACGAGGAGCGGCAGCGGGCGATCGACGCCGGGCACGATCTCGGCCGGGTGCTGACCACCGAGGACCTGGTGACCGGCGAGAACGTCTTCTTCGTCGCGACCGGCATCACCGACGGCGAGCTGCTGCGCGGGGTGCGGTACCGGTCGGAGACCGCGACCACCGACTCGATCGTGATGCGGTCGAAGTCCGGGACGGTTCGGCGGATCGACTCCGAGCACCGGCTGAGCAAGCTGCGGGCGTACAGCGCCGTCGATTTCGACCGGGCGAAGTAGCGCCCACCGGGCAGCGGGGGCGGATCGTCGGCGAGTGCGGGTCCGCTGTGGCCGGTCGCGCCGAGCCCCGCGCCCCTTGACCGCAAGAGCCACAAGAAGCAGGGCGCCCCCGGTGCGGAGGGGGCGCCCCTTTTCTGCGGGGCCGGTCAGCCCGCCGCCGCTATGCGGCCCGTCGTGCGGGCCGCCTTCTGCAGTTCCACGTCGCGGCGACGTCGTCGGGCGAGCACCACTCGGCGTTCGGCGGCGGTGAGGCCGCCCCAGACGCCGTAGGGCTCGGGTTGCAGGAGCGCGTGTTCACGGCACTCCACCATGACGGGGCAGCGCGCACAGACCCGCTTCGCCGCTTCCTCGCGGGAGAGTCGGGCGGCTGTGGGCTCCTTGGAGGGGGCGAAGAACAGGCCTGCCTCGTCGCGCCGGCACACCGCCTCGGTATGCCAGGGAGCGTCTTGGTCCCTGTCGCGCGCTGGTACCCGCTGGGCCGGTACAGCGGCGACCTGCAGGGACGAATGCGGCGGTTGCAGCACGGGTCTACTCCTGACGACGGCTTCGCGAGCGAGAGACGATGCAGCAAGGCCTACCCGCTGTGCGCGTGCCTATGCACTGAGTTCCGAACCACCGCGGCCGCGCCGGCTTCCCGGCCCACTTCACTACCGTCAACGGTCCAGGTGTTTGCGCAAACTCCTGTCGACCTTGTCCTGAACCCGATCGAGAATGTCCGCGACGAGCCTTCCGCGCTTCGGCCGGCCTTCGATGTTGCCCAGCACCGCCCAGCCGTCCACATAGACCACCGGGGCGTCGGGCTGCGGGGAGTCGAGCGAGACGACCTCGAAGCTCCCGAGCACCGCGCCGCCGGTGCCGCGCAGCGAGACGTTCTCCGGAACCCGGACCTCCACGTTGCCGAAGACCGAGAAGGCCTTGATCACGACCTGCCGGTACTCGAACAGCGCCTCGGTGAGGTCGATCTCGACGCTCCCGAAGACCGCGTACGCGTGGAGGCGGCGGCCCGCGCGCCAGCGGCCTCGGCGGACGGCGCTGCTGAAGACCGCGACCACGGTGTCGTCGGGGTCGGCGGGTATCGCGCCGGGGGTGGGCCGGCTGGGGGCGGAGGCGGGCCCGGGGGCCGTGCGCCGCTCATGGGCGGCGGGCAGGTCCCGGACGAAGACCTCCAGCTCGCCGACGGTCTTGGCGGCCAGTACGCCCTCGACGCGCTCGGCGTGCTCGTCGGCGGTGAGCCTGCCCTCCGCGAGGGCCTCGCGGAGCATGTCGGCGATACGGTCACGGTCGGCGTCCGAGGCCCGCAACTCGGCCGTCGGTGTGGGGGCGGCAGCGGTCTGCTTCTGAAGGTCCACGGGATCAGCGTACCCAAACACGATAGATCGCGATAGCCCCCGTCGGATGAACCGCGACGAGCCGCGACGAGCCGCGGCGGGGTCGATCGCGTTCGAACTGAGCCTTACCTCACAAGCTCGCCGTCCGAGGCAGGTTCTACGCTGGTGAGCGCCCGCCAACGGAGGCGGCCGCTGTCTGTCGAGTGAGGAATGGGCGAGATGCCTGAGTTCGCGTACACCGATCTGCTCCCCATGGGAGAGGACACCACCCCCTACCGGCTGGTGACCGCCGAGGGTGTCTCCACCTTCGAGGCCGACGGGCGGACGTTCCTCAAGGTGGAGCCGGAGGCGCTGCGCAAGCTCGCCGAGGAGGCGATCCACGACATCCAGCACTACCTGCGGCCCGCGCACCTCGCGCAGCTGCGGCGCATCATCGACGACCCCGAGGCCTCGGCCAACGACAAGTTCGTGGCCCTCGACCTGCTGAAGAACGCCAACATCGCGGCCGCCGGCGTGCTGCCGATGTGCCAGGACACCGGCACGGCGATCGTCATGGGCAAGCGCGGGCAGAACGTGCTCACCGAGGGCGGTGACGAGTCGGCCCTGAGCCGCGGCATCTACGACGCCTACCTGAACCTGAACCTGCGCTACTCGCAGATGGCCCCGCTGACCATGTGGGACGAGAAGAACACCGGCTCCAACCTCCCGGCGCAGATCGAGCTGTACGCCACCGACGGCGGCGCGTACAAGTTCCTGTTCATGGCGAAGGGCGGCGGCTCCGCCAACAAGTCGTTCCTCTACCAGGAGACGAAGGCCGTCCTGAACGAGGCCTCCATGATGAAGTTCCTGGAGGAGAAGATCCGTTCGCTGGGCACGGCCGCCTGCCCGCCGTACCACCTGGCGATCGTCGTCGGCGGCACCTCCGCCGAGTACGCGCTGAAGACCGCGAAGTACGCCTCCGCGCACTACCTGGACGAGATCCCGGCCGAGGGCTCGCCGCTCGGGCACGGCTTCCGGGACAAGGAGCTGGAGGAGAAGGTCTTCGAGCTGACGCAGAAGATCGGGATCGGGGCGCAGTTCGGCGGCAAGTACTTCTGCCACGACGTGCGCGTGGTGCGGCTGCCGAGGCATGGCGCCTCGTGTCCCGTCGCCATCGCCGTGTCCTGCTCCGCCGACCGGCAGGCCGTCGCGAAGATCACGGCGGAGGGTGTCTTCCTGGAGCAGCTGGAGACCGACCCGGCGCGGTTCCTGCCGGAGACGACGGACGAGCACCTCGACGAGTCGTCGGACGTCGTCAGGATCGACCTGAACCAGCCGATGGAGTCGATCCTCGCCGAGCTGACGAAGTACTCGGTCAAGACCCGGCTCTCGCTCACCGGCCCGCTGGTCGTGGCCCGCGACATCGCGCACGCCAAGATCAAGGAGCGGCTGGACGCGGGTGAGGGGATGCCGCAGTACCTGAAGGACCACCCGGTGTACTACGCGGGCCCGGCGAAGACCCCCGAGGGCTACGCGTCCGGCTCCTTCGGGCCGACGACGGCCGGTCGCATGGACTCCTACGTGGAGCAGTTCCAGGCCGCGGGCGGCTCCAAGGTGATGCTCGCCAAGGGCAACCGCAGCAAGCAGGTCACGGACGCGTGCGACGCGCACGGCGGCTTCTACCTGGGCTCCATCGGCGGCCCCGCCGCCCGGCTCGCCCAGGACTGCATCAAGAAGGTCGAGGTCGTCGAGTACGAGGAACTCGGCATGGAGGCCGTCTGGAAGATCGAGGTCGAGGACTTCCCGGCCTTCGTCGTCGTCGACGACAAGGGCAACGACTTCTTCCAGGACCCGGCGCCCGCGCCGACGTTCACGACAATTCCGGTGCGGGGGCCGGGGCTGGTGTGACGCGTGTGATCCTGTGACGGACGCCCGCCCCTGATTGGCGCAGGGGCGGGCGTCGTTGTCAGGTCGGGGCCCGGTCAGCCGGCGCAGATGGTGAAGCTGACCGTGTCGCCCGGCTTGATGGTCTTCGGGGCGTGCGGGGTCACCTCGAGCACCGAGTTCGGCTTGCAGCCCTTGACGGCCTTCTTGGTGACGGTGCCGAGTTTGGTCTGCGTCTTCTCGAGCAGCGGCTTGGCCATGTCCAGGCTGAGGCCCGCGAGGGGGATCCGCGTGGTCGTGCCGTCGCTGAAGAGGTAGAGCAGGGTGGTGGCGTCGTCGCTCTGGGCGGCCGTGCTGGTCGCCGCCGGGGTCGAGGCCTTGCTGCCGCCCGCGACCGAGGTGGCCAGGGCCGTGCCCCCGCCGCCCGCGATGAGGGCGACGGCGACGGCGGCGATGCCGATGGTCCGCCGGCGCCGGGTGCGGCGCTCGATCTGGGGCGCGTCGAAGTCGGGGGCGTCGGCGGAGTTCGCGAAACGGTTCATGGCGTTCATCAGTTCCTGTTCGAAAGGTGTGCGGCCGGAAGCCGGCGCGTCGCCGTACGAAGTCATCGGATTCCTTCCGTGTGCCGCTGAGGTGAAGGTTCGGAGAGTGCGGGGAACTGGCTTCTCAGCTTCTCGATCCCCCGGGCGAGCTGGGAGCGGACCGTGCTCGGCGAGACGCCGAGGTCGGCCCCTATCTCGAGGTCCGAGAGGTCGTGGAAGTACCGCAGCACCACGACCGTCCGCATCCGCATGGGCAGTTGCTGCAGTGCGCGTACCAACTGGTCCCTGCTGTCCACCTGTCCGTACTCGTCCCCGGGGGCGGCCGGATCGGCGCCTTCCGGGTGCGGAGCCGTGGCCAGGCGGCGGAATCTCCGCCAGCGGTCGTTGGCCAGGTTCACCATGATCCGCCGGACGTAGGCGTCCGGAGCGTCCTTCGCCGCGATGGTGCGCCACTTGCGGCAGGCCTTCTCCAGGGTCTCCTGGACGAGGTCCTCCGCCGCCTCACGGTTTCCCGTGAGGACGAACGCGCCCTTGAATAACGCGGCCGATCGAGCGGCCACGAATTCATGGAAGTCCGTCTCCACACGCTCCTCCCTTCCTGTCACCCCTCCACGACGCGGCTGCCCCCTCGTCTGCTGCACGGCCTCGGTGAGACCTGAGTCACATGGCGGGCCTCACCCGATCGGCCCAACGCCGGAACATCCCCGCCGTCCCGCTCGCTGTACCGGACATGAGCGAATACCGGATCGAGCACGACTCCATGGGCGAGGTACGCGTCCCGGCGGACGCCAAGTGGCGGGCCCAGACGCAGCGCGCCGTCGAGAACTTCCCCGTCTCGGGGCAGCGCCTGGAGCGCGCGCACATCGAGGCCCTGGCGCGCGTCAAGGGCGCCGCGGCGAAGGTGAACGCACAGCTCGGGGTGGTCGACAAGGACATCGCGGACGCCATCCAGGAGGCCGCCGCCGAGGTCGCCGAGGGCCGGTGGGACGACCACTTCCCGGTGGACGTGTTCCAGACCGGGTCCGGTACGTCGTCCAACATGAACGCCAACGAGGTCCTGGCCACGCTGGCCGGTGAGCGGCTGGGGCGGGACGTGCACCCCAACGACCACGTCAACGCCTCGCAGTCCTCCAACGACGTCTTCCCCTCCTCGATCCACATCGCGGCCACCGCCGCCGTCACGCGCGATCTGATCCCCGCGCTGGAGCACCTGGCGGCGTCCCTGGAGCGGAAGGCGGCGGAGTTCGCCGACGTCGTGAAGTCGGGGCGCACCCATCTGATGGACGCCACGCCCGTCACCCTGGGCCAGGAGTTCGGCGGGTACGCCGCGCAGGTGCGGTACGGCGTCGAGCGGCTGACCGCCTCCCTCCCCCGGCTCGCCGAGCTGCCCCTGGGCGGGACCGCCGTCGGCACCGGCATCAACACGCCCCCCGGGTTCTCCGCCGCCGTCATCGAGGAGGTCGCCCGGGCCACCGGGCTGCCGCTGACCGAGGCGCGCGACCACTTCGAGGCGCAGGGCGCTCGGGACGGCATCGTCGAGACCAGCGGGCAGCTGCGGACCATCGCCGTGGGCCTCACGAAGATCGCCAACGATCTGCGGTGGATGGCCTCGGGGCCGCGCACGGGATTGGCCGAAATCAGCCTGCCCGACCTCCAGCCCGGCTCCTCGATCATGCCCGGCAAGGTCAACCCGGTGATCCCGGAGGCCGTGCTGATGGTCGCCGCGCAGGTGGTCGGGAACGACGCGACGGTGGCCACGGCGGGCGCGGCCGGCAACTTCGAACTCAACGTCATGCTGCCGGTGATCGCGAAGAACGTGCTGGAGTCGATCCGGCTGCTCGCCAACGTGTCCCGGCTGCTCGCCGACCGGACGGTCGACGGCATCGTCGCCCACCGCGAGCGCGCCCGCGAGTACGCCGAGTCCTCACCGTCCGTCGTCACCCCGCTGAACAAGTACATCGGGTACGAGGAAGCCGCGAAGGTGGCCAAAAAGGCGCTGTCGGAGCGGAAGACGATCCGCGAGACGGTGCTTGAGGGCGGGTACGTGGAGCGCGGGGATCTGACGGTTCAGCAGCTCGACGAGGCCTTGGATGTCCTGCGGATGACGCACCCGTAACCGCGCCCGAAACCTTCGCGCCCCGGCGTGAGAACCGTGACGCGCGCCGCAGCGTCGTATGCCCATGGCACCTAATATCTGTGCATGGCAGACGGTGGAGCGGTGAGACGCGTAGGAACGGGCGGCGCGGCCGCTTTCTGGAAGCCCGGGGACCGGATCCTGTGGCGCTACCGGGAGAACGGCGGCGCGCATGTCCACATCGCCCGCCCGGTCACCGTCGTGCGCGACGACGAGGAACTGCTCGCCGTGTGGCTGGCCCCGGGCACGGAGTGCGTCAAGCCGGTGCTCGCGGACGGCACCTCACCGCACCAGGAGCCGCTGCACACCCGGTACACCAAGCCGCGGACCGTGCGGCGCGACCACTGGTTCGGCACCGGCGTGCTGAAGCTGGCCCGGCCCGGCGAGCCCTGGTCGGTGTGGCTGTTCTGGGAGCCGGGCTGGCAGTTCAAGAACTGGTACGTCAACCTGGAGCAGCCGCTGGCCCGTTGGGACGGCGGGGTGGACTCCGAGGACCACTTCCTGGACATCTGCGTGTACCCGGACCGCAGTTGGGGCTGGCGCGACGAGGACGAGTTCGCGCAGGCCCAGCAGGACGGACTGATGGACGCGACGGTGGCCGCACAGGTGCGGGAGGCGGGCCGCAGAGCGGTGGAAGCGATCCGCGACTGGGGGCCGCCGTACAACGAGCGCTGGCAGCACTGGCGCCCGGATCCGTCCTGGGCCGTACCGTTGCTGCCGGAGGACTGGGACCGTACCCCCGCGCACATGTCCACATGAGACCCTTGATGCGCCCCCGGGCAACAAACGTAGGATCGTCCTCCGCAAGGCACGCAGGTAGTAACTCCCGGAGCAGACGCCGGGTCTGACCGAACGTCACCGAGGGGCGGCAGGACGTGAGCGAGGGGCACGACGGCAACACCGGCGGGATGTTCGACGTCGGCCCCCAGGGTCGCGTCCGGTCCACCCGTGACACAGGAACAACCTCTGACCACGCGGGATTTCCGTTCCGGGGACATGTATTCCGGGTATCGGGTTTCCTGCGGGACCAACTGCGCGCGCGGCGCGCAGCCCCGGACGGACGGATTCGACACGCGTGACGGAGCAGCCCACCTCCTACGAACGCCCCCAGGGCGTCGACCCCACGGACCCCCGTGGGGCACTCCTGCATACCCCGGCGCCCGCGCCGGGCGCGTCCGCCTTACCGCCCGACACCTCGGGCACGGCGACGCGCGGAAAGGGCGGCAAAGGCGGAAAGGGCGACATGGGCGGCCAGGGCAGCCAGGGCGGCGGCCAGGGAGCCGCAGGAAACGCGGGAAAGGATCCGGCCGGTCCGGAGGCCGGTTCCGACACCGAGCACTCCCAGCCGTCGGCGTCCGACGAGGCGACGGGAGCGTCTCCTGCGCGGGACAAGCCGAACGTGGGCGAGCATCGGCCGCGCCCCGCGCCCGAGTCCATTCCCGCCCAGCCGGGCGGCGCCGAAGCCCGCCCGGAGCGCGCTCCCGGCCCGCAGGACCGGCGCGGCGGCGGGGCGGTGACGCCCGGTCGGCCCACGCCGATGCGGCGGGACGGCGACCGGCTGCGCTTCGTGGGCGCCGCGACCCGGCGGATCGCCCGCGGCCTGGACCTCGACGAGATCGTGATGGGGCTGTGCCGGGCCACCGTGCCGACCTTCTCCGACGCGATCCTCGTCTATCTGCGCGACCCGCTGCCGGTCGGCGACGAGCGGCCCGCGGCGGACCGCATCATGCTGCGGCTGCGGCGCACCGACCGCATCCCGGAGGAGCGGGACACCGAGACCGGCTTCGCCGCGCTGGCGCTGCCGCCGCCGGAACCGGCGGAGCTGACCGCCGAGTTGTCGGCCGCGATCGCGGAACTGTGCGAGGTGCGGCCCGGCGGGGCGCTCGCGGAGGTGCTGCGCGGGGTGCGTCCGGTGTTCGCCGACTCCCCGGCCGCACGCGCCGCGCTGCCCGAACTCCTCGGCGAGGACAGCACCTTGGTCATCCCGGGCGGCCAGCGGGCCGTCCTGGCCCCGCTGCGGGGCCGGCGCCGGGTGATCGGCGCCGCGGTGTTCCTGCGCCGCCCGGAACGCATCCCGTTCGAGAACGACGACCTGCTGGTGGCCGCCCAGCTCGCCACCCACAGTGCCCTGGGCATCGACAAGGCGGTGCTGTACGACCGTGAGGCGTACATCGCCGACGAGCTGCAGCGCACGATGCTGCCGGAGACCCTGCCACGTCCCACGGGCGTTCGGCTGGCGTCCCGGTATCTGCCCGCGGCCGAGACGGCGCGGGTCGGCGGCGACTGGTACGACGCCATCCCGCTGCCCGGCAGCCGGGTGGCGCTGGTGGTGGGCGACGTCATGGGGCACTCCATGACGTCGGCGGCGATCATGGGCCAGCTGCGCACGACGGCCCAGACCCTGGCCGGTCTCGACCTGCCCCCGCAGGAGGTCCTGCACCACCTGGACGAGCAGGCCCAGCGGCTGGGCACGGACCGCATGGCGACCTGCCTCTACGCGGTGTACGACCCGGTGTCGCACCGCATCACCATCGCCAACGCGGGCCATCCCCCGCCCGTTCTGCTGCACCTGGGCGGCCATGCCGAGGTGCTGCGGGTGCCGCCGGGCGCGCCGATCGGCGTCGGCGGGGTCGACTTCGAGGCGGTGGAGCTCGACGCGCCGGCCGGGGCGACGCTGCTGCTGTACACCGACGGCCTGGTCGAGTCCCGGCTGCGGGACGTGGCGACCGGTATAGAGCAGTTGCGGGAGAAGCTCGCCGCGACCGCCCAGCTCACCGGTCCCGACCATCCGCCGCCCCTCGAGGCGCTGTGCGACGAGGTGCTCGACATGCTCGGCCCCGGCGACCGGGACGACGACATCGCGCTGCTCGCCGCCCGGTTCGACGGGATCGCGCCCAGCGACGTGGCGTACTGGTTCCTCGAACCGGAGGACGCGGCGCCGGGGCGGGCCCGTCGGCTGGCCCGCCGGGCGCTGTCCCGCTGGGGTCTGGAGGACATGACCGACTCCGTCGAGCTGCTCGTCAGCGAGGTCGTCACGAATGCGGTGCGGTATGCCACGCGACCGGTCACGCTGCGCTTGCTGCGGACCGATGTGCTGCGCTGCGAGGTCGGGGACGACGTGCCTCAGCTGCCCCGGCTGCGGCAGGCCAGGGCCACCGACGAGGGCGGGCGCGGGCTGTACCTCGTGAACCGGCTGGCCCGGCGCTGGGGGGCGACCCGGCTGAGCACCGGCAAGGTGGTCTGGTTCGAGCTGAACCGGAGCTGACCGACGCGAACAGACGCAGACCAGAGGGCGCCCGGTGATGATCACCGGGCGCCCTCCGCGTTGTACCGCTACCGGGTTGTACCGCTACTGGCTGAAGAGCGGCTCGTCCGGATCCTCGGTTCCGGTCGACGGGTCGTCCGTGCTCGGTTCCGTCGACGGGCCACCCGTCGGTGTGCTGGACGGGGACGAACTCGGCTTCGGCGACGAGGACGGCGACGAACTCGGCTTCGGCGACGAGGACGGCGACGAGGACGGGGACGGCGACGAGGACGGCGACGAACTCGTGGACGGGGACGTGGACGGCGACGGGGACGACGTCTGGACCGCCGCGCCCTGGTCGGTCTCCAGGTCGAACTTGGTGACCTTGGTGGAGACGCCGAAGGTGTACGCCGCCCAGATCTGCGCCGGGTAGCCACCGCCGTTGATGCGGCCGCCGCCCGCGCTGATCAGACCGGTCGCGCCGGTCAGCGGGACCTGGGCGTGGGTCTTGGCGCTCTCGCCGAAGAGGCCGACCGAGGTCACCAGATCGGGGGTGTAGCCGGTGAACCAGGCCGACTTGTTGTTGTCGGAGGTTCCGGTCTTGCCGGCCACCTTCTGGCCCTTGCGCAGCGGGTTGTCCCGTACGGACTTCTTGGCCGTACCGTCGTCGACCACGCCGGTGAGGATCGAGGTGACCGAGTCGGCGGCCTCCCTGTCGATGACCTGCTCCCCGATGGCCTCGGTGTGCTTGAACGACGGGTAGGCGCTGTTCTCCGCCGACTTGATGATCGCCGGGGTGACCTTCTTGCCGTGGTTGTCGAGGGTGGCGTAGACGCCGGCCATCTGCAGGGGGCTCGCGCCCATGGTGCCGAGGGTCTGGGCGGGCACGGCCTTCAGGTCCTCGGTGTTCATGCCGAGGTCGCTGGCGACCTTCAGCACGTTGGCCATCCCGACGTCGACGCCCATCTGCGCGAACACGGAGTTGATGGACTGGTTCAACGCCGTCTGGACGGTGACGTCGCCGTAGTCCTGGTCGTCCTCGTTCTCCGGGGCGAAGCCGATGTCGCTGCCGACCACCGGGCGCTTGCTGGTGCCGTCGTAGATGGTGTTCGCGGTGATCGGGTCGTCGTCCTGGGTCTGGGCGTTCTCGTCGAAGGCGGCGGCCAGGATCACCGGCTTGAAGGTGGAGGCGGGCTGGTAGTCGGTGCGGGTGGCGTTGTTGATGTAGTGCTCGGTGTAGGTCGTGCCGCCGTACATCGCCTCGACCGCGCCCGTCTTCGGGTTCACGGACACCGCGCCGGCCTGGACGTCTCCGTCGACCGAGCGCTTCTTCTTGTCCAGCTTGCTGGTCAGCTGTCCCTTGACGGACTCCTCCAGCGCCTTCTGCTTGGTCTTGTCGATGTTGAGCTCGATGTTCCAGCCGCCCTTGCTGACCAGGGCCGCAGCCGACTCGTAGTCGTCGGCGATGCCCTGGGCGACGAGCTGCTTGGCGAGCTCGGCGTTGGCCGCGTCGACCAGGTAGCCGATCTGGCCCTCCTTGCCGGGCGCCGCCTTGGGCTCCTTCGGCTCCGGGAACGTCATGGCGGCGCGCTTGCTCTTGTCGAGCCAGTCCATCTCGACCATGTTGTCGAGGACGTAGTTCCAGCGGGTCTTGACCAGGCGCTTGCCCGTGTCGGAGGCGACGGCCCAGTCGTACTGGCTGGGCGCCTGCAGCAGCGCGGCGAGGTAGGCGCCCTGCTCGACGCTGAGCTTGTCGGCGTCGACGCGGTAGTAGGCCTGGGCGGCGGCCTGGATGCCGTAGGCGCCGCGGCCGTAGTAGCTGGTGTTGATGTAGCCGGCCAGGATGTAGTCCTTGGACTCCTCCCGGTCCAGCTTCAGGGAGATGACCAGTTCCTTCAGCTTGCGCGAGACGGTCTGCTCCTGCGTCAGGTAGTAGTTCTTCACGTACTGCTGGGTGATCGTCGAACCGCCCTGCGCGCCCTTGCCCATGAGCGTGTTGAGCACACCGCGGGCGGTGCCCTTGAGGTCGACGCCGGCGTCGTCGTAGAAGGTCTTGTTCTCGGCGGCGACGAAGGTGTGCTGCACCGGCTTGGGGACCGACGCGAGGTCGACGTTCTCACGGTTGACGTCGCCGTCGCGGGCGAGCATCGCGCCGTTGCCGTACTTGTAGACGTTGCTCTGCAGGTCGGCGTCGGGATTGCCCTTGGGGATGGGCGTGCTGACGTACAGCCAGACGAAGGCGCCGATGACGGCCACGGTCAGGCCGATGAACGTGCCGAGGATCTTCTTCCAGGTGAAGATCCGGCGTATGAGGCTCTTGTCCTTCTTGCCTGCCTTGCCCTTGACGCCTCTGCCGCCCTTGCCGCCCTTCTTCGCGCCCCTGCGGGCCGCCGCGCGGCCTCCGGGCTCGGGTGCGTCCGTGGCGGCGGCTGTGGCGGTGGCTGTGCCCGCGTCCGAGGACTCCGGCGTCGAGGGCGGCGCCTCCGTCTCCGTCGAGCGGTTCCTGGGCGCCGCGCGGCGGCCACCGCGCTGTCGCGCTCGTCTCTCTTCCGCTCGTCCCATGAGTCCGCTCGCTCCGCTTCCTACTCGGCAGTCACACCAGTGCCCAAGGGCAGGGGCAGGTCAGCTCAGAAAGCTAACACCGCTCGCTATGACGGAGCGCTCTCGATCCGGTCTTCGGAGGGCGTGAGAATCAGCACCCCACACCGTGGAACCGGTGGAACGTCCCCACCGATTCGACGTACGAGAGGCGTACAGGGTTGCCATCACACGCTAAAGTGATATCACTTAGCTAGGCAGCCGATAACTGAATCGGCTGATGAACAGAGACGGGGACCCCACCATGTCCGCACACGACCCCACCGCCACCGCCGAAGTCACCGCCGACGCCACGACCGAGGCCGTCGACGCGCCGCAGATGCCCGACCCGAGCGTGCAGGAGTTCGTCGCGCACAGCGTGGGCGGCGGGCTCGCGCTGACGCTCGGCCTGGCCGGGCTGCTGGCCGGCGGCGGGTTGATCGCCGCGGGCAGCATGGCGGCCGCGGCCGGCCTCAAGGCCGCGCTGATCACCGGCGGCATCCTGGTCGCCGTCGCCGCGTTCCTCGCGATGTGCGGACTGAACACGGTGTCGCCCGGCGAAGCCCGCGTGGTGCAGCTCTTCGGCCGCTACCGGGGCACCATCCGCGAGGACGGCCTGCGCTGGGTGAACCCCTTCACCTCCCGCGAGAAGATCTCCACCCGGGTCCGCAACCACGAGACGCCCGTCCTCAAGGTCAACGACGCCTACGGCAACCCGATCGAGCTCGCCGCGGTCGTGGTGTGGAACGTGCACGACACCGCGCAGGCCTCCTTCGAGGTGGACGACTTCCTGGAGTTCGTCGCCACCCAGACCGAGGCGGCCGTCCGGCACATCGCCATCGAGTACCCCTATGACTCGCACGACGAGGACGGGCTCTCGCTGCGCGGCAACGCCGAGGAAATCACCGAGAAGCTCGCGATAGAGCTGCACGCGCGCGTGCAGACGGCCGGCGTCCGGATCATCGAGTCCCGCTTCACCCACCTCGCCTACGCTCCCGAGATCGCCTCGGCGATGCTCCAGCGGCAGCAGGCGGGTGCGGTCGTCGCGGCCCGGCGGGAGATCGTGGACGGCGCCGTGGGCATGGTCGAGGCGGCGCTCAACCGGATCGCCGAACAGGGCTTCGTGGAACTGGACGACGAGCGCAAGGCGGCGATGGTGTCCAACCTGATGGTGGTGCTGTGCGGGGACCGATCGCCCCAGCCGGTGCTGAACACCGGGACGCTCTACCAGTGACCTCACCCGAAGAGGGCCAGACCCCTCGGCGTCGGCCGCAGCAGCAGCGCAAGCAGGTGCTGCTGCGGCTCGACCCGCTGGTCTACGACGCGTTGGCCCGCTGGGCCTCGGACGAGCTGCGGTCGGCGAACGCGCAGATCGAGTTCCTGTTGCGCAAGGCCCTGAAGGACGCGGGGCGGCTGCCGGGCGAGGCGGGACCCATCCCGCGCCGCGGGCGGCCCCCCGGGGGCGGCTCCACCCCCGGACCCCCGTCGGCCTGACCGGCTCGGGGGCTGTTTCCGAACAGTGACAATCGGCTCCCACCTGCGCACTCCCACCCCCCGGCACCAACTGCACACCGTGCGTATACACACCGGGTATACACCGCATGTACAGTCCTCCTCATGTCCATCGGTCACACTCTCCTGGGACTCCTGGAGTCCGGGCCCCGCCACGGTTACGACCTCAAGCGGGCCTTCGACGAGAAGTTCGGTCACGACCGGCCCCTGCACTACGGCCAGGTCTACTCGACGATGTCGCGTCTGCTGAAGAACGGGCTCGTCGAGGTCGACGGCATCGAGGCCGGCGGCGGCCCCGAGCGCAAGCGGTACGCGATCACCGACGCCGGCGTCACCGACGTCGCGCAGTGGCTCGCCACGCCCGAGAAGCCCGAGCCGTATCTGCAGTCCACGCTGTACACGAAGATCGTCCTCGCGCTGCTGACCCACCGCGACGCGGCCGACATCCTCGACACTCAGCGGTCCGAGCACCTGCGCAGCATGCGCATCCTCACCGACCGCAAGCGCAAGGGCGATCTGGCCGACCAGCTGATCTGCGACCATGCTCTGTTCCATCTCGAGGCCGACCTGCGCTGGCTGGAGCTCGCCGCCGCGCGCCTCGACAAGCTGAAGGCGGCGGTGAACGCGTGAACGCTCCCGGGGGATCCCTGCTCGTCGCCGAGAACCTGAAGAAGGCGTACGGCCCGACGATGGCGCTGGACGGCGCCGAGTTCTCCATCCACGCCGGCGAGGTCGTCGCCGTGATGGGCCCGTCCGGGTCCGGCAAGTCGACGCTGCTGCACTGCCTCGCCGGCATCGTGACGCCCGACTCGGGCTCGATCAGGTACGACGACCGTGAGCTCGCGACGATGAACGACGCCCAGCGCAGTCAGCTGCGGCGCTCGGAGTTCGGGTTCGTGTTCCAGTTCGGCCAGCTGGTGCCGGAGTTGACCTGCGTGGAGAACGTCGCGCTGCCGCTGCGGCTGAACGGCACCCCGCGCAAGCAGGCCGAGCGCACCGCGCTGAGCTGGATGGAGCGCCTCGAGGTCGACGACCTCGGCAAGAAGCGGCCCGGTGAGGTGTCCGGCGGTCAGGGGCAGCGGGTGGCCGTGGCGCGTTCGCTCGTCACCAGCCCGCGGGTCGTCTTCGCCGACGAGCCGACCGGCGCGCTGGACTCGCTCAACGGCGAGCGCGTGATGGAGCTGCTCACCGAGGCCGCCCGGTCGGCCAACGCGGCCGTGGTGCTCGTGACGCACGAGGCGCGGGTCGCCGCCTACTCCGACCGCGAGATCGTCGTACGGGACGGCAAGTCGCGCGACATGGAGCGCGTCGTATGAGCGTGCGCCAGTGGTCCCAGGACCTGGGGATGGGGATCCGGTTCGCCTTCGCGGGCGGGCGGGAGGGGTGGGTCCGGGCCGTGCTGACGGCGCTCGGCGTCGGCCTCGGCGTGGCGCTGCTGCTGCTGTCGACCGCGCTGCCGAACGCCCTCGCGGTGCGGCACGAACGCGAACAGGCCCGGATGGACTACTCGTTCACGGACAAGCCGGTGCCCAAGGCCGACGACACCGTGCTGGTCGCCCACGCCGACACGACGTTCCGCGAGCAGGACGTACGCGGCCGGCTGGTGGAGCCCGAGGGGACGCACGCCCCGCTGCCGCCCGGCGTCGACGCCTACCCGGCCAAGGGCGAGATGCTGGTCTCGCCCGCTCTGAAGAAGCTGCTCGCCTCCGACGGGGCGGGGCTGCTGCGGGAGCGGCTGCCGTACCGGATCGTCGGGAGCATCGGGGAGAGCGGGCTCATCGGCTCGCACGAACTCGCCTACTACGCGGGCGCCTCCGGACTCGCCCCGCGCATCAACGGCTTCGGCGTGTCCCGGCTGACGAAGTTCGGGGACCCGAATCCGACACCCGATTCCACCGACCCGGTGCTGGTGCTGCTGAACATCGTGGTGATCGTGATGCTGCTGATGCCGGTGGCCGTGTTCATCGCGGCGGCCGTGCGGTTCGGCGGCGAACGGCGCGACCGCAGGCTGGCCGCACTGCGCCTGGTGGGCGCCGACGGCCGGATGACCCGACGCATCGCGGCGGGCGAGGCGCTGGCCGGCGCCCTGCTCGGCCTGGTCATCGGCACCGGCTTCTTCCTGGTCGGACGTCAGGTGGCGGGCTCCGTCGAGATGCTCGGCATCAGCGTGTGGCCCAGCTATCTCAACCCCTCCCCCGCACTGGCCGCGCTGGTCGCGGTGGCGGTGCCGGCGTCCGCCGTCCTCGTCACCCTTCTCTCGCTGCGCGGTGTGGTGATCGAACCGCTCGGCGTGGTGCGCGCGGCGAAGCCCGCCCGGCGCCGGCTGTGGTGGCGGCTGCTGCTGCCGGTGGGCGGCCTCGCGATGCTCTACCCGATGATCGGCCAGGGCCGCGAGAACGGCGACTTCAACCAGTACCTGGTGGTCGGCGGCGTCCTGCTGCTCCTCGTCGGGGTCACCGCCCTGCTGCCCTGGCTGGTGGAGGCGCTCGTCGCCCGGCTCGGCTCCGGCGGCGTCGCCTGGCAACTGGCGGTACGGCGGCTGCAGTTGAGCAGCGGCACGGCGGCCCGGATGGTCAACGGCATCGCCGTGGCGGTGGCCGGGGCCATCGCGCTGCAGATGCTGTTCGCCGGAGTGGACAGCGACTACACCGAGGCGACGACCAACCAGGACGTCACGCGGGCGCAGATGCAGGTGCAGGTGCCGGAGGGCACTCCGATGGCCGCGACCGTCGCCAAGTTCCAGGAGACCAAGGGCGTCCGGAAGGTCACGGCGCTGTGGGAGGACTACCTCGGCGACGTCACCTGGAAGAACGAGGACGGCCCGACCCTGTCCGACTCGCTGACCGTGGGCGACTGCACGACCCTGCGCGAGGTGGCGAAGCTGCCCACCTGCAAGGACGGCGACGTGTTCGTCCTCGACGGCTACGACGGGTACTCCGGGGACGCCGTGAAGATGAACCAGCCCGGCAAGAAGCTGTACATGGAGTCGTACTACTCCGCCGCCTCCGACACAGAGGTCGTCTGGACCGTCCCGGCGGGCATCCGGCAGGCCCACTCCATCGACGACCCGACCGGCAACCGGCGCAGCGGCTTCATGATGACGCCGGGCGCGCTGCCGAAGGACGCCGAGGCGATCCTCTCCGGCCAGCTGTACCTCTCGATCGACCAGTCCGTGCCCGACGCCTTCGACTACGCCCGCAACACCGCGGCGCGGGTGGACCCGCAGGCCGACCCGATGATGTGGGCGTCCAGCCGGGAGGCCGCCCGGTTCACCTCGCTGCGCACCGGCCTGCTCGTCGGCTCCGCCGCGGTGCTGCTGCTGATCGGCGCGAGCCTGCTGGTCGCACAGCTGGAGCAACTGCGCGAGCGCCGCAAGCTGCTGTCGTCCCTGGTCGCCTTCGGCACCCGACGGCGCACGCTGGGCCTGTCGGTGCTGTGGCAGACGGCGATCCCGATCACGTTGGGCCTGGCGCTGGCCCTGGTCGTCGGGCTCACGCTGGGCGCGGTCCTGCTGAAGATGACGGGCACGCCGGTCGGCATCGACTGGGCCAGCGTGCTGTCGATGACCGGCATCGGCGCGGCGGTCGTCCTGGTGGTGACGCTGCTGAGCCTGCCACCGCTGCTGCGGCTGCTGCGGCCGGACGGGCTGCGCACGGAGTGACGGCCGAGTAGCGACCGACCGACCCCGAAGGGCCCCTCGCACCGGCGAGGGGCCCTTCGCCGTTCACAGCTGGTACTCCCGCACCACCCTCCGCACCTGCGCGAACAGCATGCCGACGTTGACGGACTTGCGGCAGACGACCACCGCGACGACGTCCTGCTGTTCGGTCATCCGCACGAACAGATGGGTGAGGTTCTCGCTGTTGACGAGGATCTCCTGGAAGAAGTGGTTGTCGCTCTGGTTCCCGCGCCGCTCCTTGAAGACGTCCTCGATCATCACGACCGTACGGCCCTGGAAGAGGTCGAGCGTGGCGCCCGCCAGCAGGTCCAGGACCTCGGGCGGATGGTTGTCGACGGTCTCGTAGGAGAGCAGCATGCCGGTCGACATGTCGACGACGCCGGACGCGACGCAGTCGGGGGCATCCGTACGCAGTGACTTGACCAGGCCCATCACCTGGTCGGAGAAACCTGGGGTCATACGCTTCGTCGCCATCCCTTCAGACTCCGGTCTTCTCGGTGAGGATCAGGTCGATACGGCGCAGGGCAGGCTGGGTCGCCGTGTGCAGGCGCTCCACGTCCATGCCCTCGTCGCCGAGCACGACCATCAGCGCGGTGTCCCCGACCGCGTAGAACGCGGCGCAGCCGTGGCTTCCGTAGGCCACCGTGCGGTGCAGGGCGCCGCGGGAGGTCGCCTCGGCGGTGCGGCGGGCGAGGCCGAGGCCGGCCGCGGCGAGGGCCGCGAGGCCCTCCGGGTCGATGGAGTCGGCGGTGTCCGCGGCTATGAGCAGTCCGTCGGCCGCCGCCACCGCGGTGTCGGTGATGCCGGTCACCTGCTCGCGCAGGCCGCGCATCTCCCGCGCGAGGGCTTTGTGGTCCATGAAGGCAACTCCCCTGATTCTGATCGCATATGACCGTCTGTTTTCTTTGGGGGTTTCGCGTGGGGGCATTTGTGTGGGGGCATTGACGCGGGGGGATCGATGCGGACGGATCGATGCGGAGGGCATCGATATGGGGACATCGATGTGGAGGGCATCGATGTGGGGCCGCTATTTCGCCGGCGAGTTCCGCAGGCGGAAGAACTCCTTCCAGCCGGTGCCGTTTCCGGATTCGTCCTGTTCCGGTGTGAGCGCTTCGTTGATGCCGCTGGCACCGGGCCGACGGCGGGGCAGCGCCGTCGCCTCCTCCGGAACCGGCTGCGGCGGCGGGAGCGCGGGCGGCGCCGGTTCCCGGGGGCGCACCCCGTGTCCGTCGGGCGGCAACCGGACCGGGATCGGGCGGGGCGCGTCCACGCACTCCAGCAGCCCCTCGCCCACCATCCGCGCCACCTCCACGGTGACCGTGTAGACCCCGCGCCCGGTGCGGAAGGCGAGATCGCGGGCGGTGCGCCGGCCGTCCGCGTGGGCGAGCAGCTCGCACTGCAACGCGCCGAGACGGGCCGCCGCGTAGGAGAGGGAGGCGGGCACCGGCCGTTCCCGGTCCGGGCGTACCGGGCACGGCAGCGCCAGCAGCGCGGCCAGCTTGCGCGACGCCTCCTGGAGCAGCCGGGTGGGCGGTTCGCCGACGGCGACCGCGGCGGGCGGCGGACCAGCCGCCGGACCGCGTTCGCAGCCGTCGACACTGCCCGCGACGACTGCGAACGCGGCGTCCTGGAGGGCCATCGCGCAGACCACCCGGAGCTGTGCGGCCCCCGCGTAGCCGTGGGCGATCAGCCCGGCGGCCGGCCAGCGCGCGCCGCCCGACTCGCGCACCAGCCCGGCCCACTCCTCGCCGCCGATCCGGCCGGAGCGCAGCAGCAGCGCCTCCGGCGCGGGCGCGCCGGGCGACTCGACCGCGACGACCAGCCCGCCGTACAGATGGAAGGTGCCGCCGGGCGCGCCGAAGACGCGCAGTTCCCCGGTGAAGCCCTCCCGGCTGCACGCGGCAAGGTCGCGTGCCAGCAGTTCGTAGCCCGACATCACTCCCCTTGGGCCTCTCGCACATACGCCTGACGCGTAGCGCTGAGGAGGGAATGTGTATCAGTCCGGGCGCATATTCCCGCGGGGGATTTCCGAGCTGCCCTCAGCTGACCTCCAGCTGACGGAAGTTGAGCGCTCAGCGGCCTTTCGGGGAATTCAATTTGCTTTGTTCAGTGCTCATTTGACGCCCCGTCCGCAGGCACCGAATCCGTCGGAGCGGCCGAACCCGCCGAAGTCGGCGCGCCCGCCGGAGTGGCCGTCACCGGTGCCACGTCCGAGGCCGTGGCTCCCCTCGGGCGTGGCGCGTGCCGCAGGGCCTGTTCCCGGGAGTAGGCATGCAGATAGCCCACCACCGTGTTCGTGACGGCCACCAGGGGCACGGCCACGATCGCGCCGCCGATGCCCGCCACCATCCCGCCCGCGGCGACCGACAGGACCACCGCCAGCGGGTGGACGCGTACGGCGCGGCCGAGGATGAACGGCTGGAGGATGTGCCCCTCGATCTGCTGGACGGCCAGCACGACCGCCAGGGTCATCACCGCGGTGAACACGCCCTGGGTGACCAGCGCGACGACGACCGCGAGCGCGCCGGAGGCGACCGCGCCGACGAGCGGGATGAAGGAGAACAGGAAGATGAAGACGGCGAGCGGGACGGCCATCGGCACGTCGAGGAAGTAGATGCCGAGGCCGATGAAGATCGCGTCGATCAACGCGACTATCACCGTGCCGCGGACGTACGCGGTGAGCGTCGCCCAGGCCCGCGGGCCCGCGCCCGCCACGCCCGGCCGGGCCGCGGCCGGGACCAGCTTGAGCGTCCACTCCCAGATGCGCTTGCCGTCGTAGAGCAGGAAGAGGGTCGAGAAGAACGCCAGGAGGATGCCGGTCAGCGCCTCGACGACGACCGTGACGCCCTCCAGGCCGGCCGAGGTGATCGAGTCGGTGTTGTCGCCGATCGCGTCGCGCAGGTTCTCGGCGATGCCGTTGATCTGCTTGTCGGTGACGTGGAAGGGGCTGTTGAGCAGCCAGCGGCGCAGGTCGTCGATGCCGTCCTGGACCTGGTCGGAGAGGTCGTCGATGTTCGCCATGACCTGCCAGGTGACGAACCAGCCCATCAGACCGATGACGACGAACCCGAGGATCGCCGTCAGCGCGGTGGCGGCCCCGCCGGGGACGCCGACCCGCTTCAGCCGGGCCACGGTCGGTTCGAGGAGCGCGGTGAGGAGCAGGGCGACCACGAAGGCCATGACGACCAGTTGGACCGCGCTGATGACCTTGATCAGGATCCAGACGGTCCCGGCGAGCACCAGCAGCCGCCAGCCCGCCTCGGCCGCGACCCGGACGCCCCAGGGCACCACTTGCGCGGGATCGGGACGCGGGGCCCGCGGCGGGGGCTCCTCCAGGAACTCCTCGGCGGTCGCCACGGAGCTCGCGGACGCCGCGGCGGCCTCGGACGTCGTCGGCTTCGACCTCGGATTCGGATCAGGCCGCGGATCCGGCGTCGGATTCAGTTCGGCGGAGGTCTCCCGCTCCACCTCCGCGCGCCGCTCGTCGAGCCGCTCGCCCATCTCGCTCAGCCTGGTGCCGAGCCGGCCCAGCCACCCTGGCACTCGCGACATGATCCGACCTCTTCCCCCGTCTCTCCCCACCACTCCCCCTGGAGTCGTCGGTCACGGCCGTAACGACCGTACATGGCGATGGCCCCTCCCCCTAGGACGGGGAGGGGCTGTGCAGGGTTGAGAGCTACCGCGAAGTCACCGGCTCAGTACGAGCCGTTGGCCTGCCAGAAGGCCCAGGCGTCGCAGGGACTGCCGTAGCGGTCGTTCATGTAGTTCAGGCCCCACTTGATCTGGGTGGCCGGGTTGGTCCGCCAGTCGGCGCCCGCGGACGACATCTTCGAGCCGGGATAGGCCTGGACGAGGCCGTATGCGCCGGAGGAGGGGTTGACGGCCTGGTAGTTCCAGGTGGACTCGTGGTCCACGATGTTGCTGAAGCACTGGAACTGACCGCTCGGGATGATCTGCCGGGCGATGGCCTTGACCTCGGCGACCGTGTACGACGCCTGCTGGGGGAAGCTTCCGGAGGCGGAGGTCGACTCGACGTCGTTCTCGGCCGCCTTGTCGGCGGCGTCCTTGGCGGCCTTGTCCGCCTTCGCCTTGTCCACGGCGGCCTGGGCGGCCTTCTGCTTGGCGACCGCGTCCTTGGCCGCCTGCTTGCGGGCCGACTCCTCCGCGGACTTCCTGGCGGTGGTGTCGGCGGCGATGGCCTGGACGTCGGCCTGGTGCGTCAGCGTGGCGGACTGCACCTGGGCCTGCTGGCCTACAGGTAAGTCCGCGAGGAGGGTGGATTCGCTCGCTGTCGCCTCGGCGTCGTCGAGAGGCTGCGCGACGCCGCCCTGGCCGACGCCCACGACGGCGCCGACGGTGGTCACAGCGGTAGCCGAGGCAACGGCGAATCCCCGGGCCGATATCGGGCTCACACGGATTCCTTCTGCTGGTCGTCAGGTCTGCTGGTCGTCAGATGAAGGGAACGTACGGCCGACCGGCCGTACGGCCTAGTACCAGTGGTTGGCCTGCCAGAACGACCATGCCTCGCACGGGCTGCCGTAGCGGCTGTCCATGTAGTTGAGGCCCCACTTGATCTGGGTGGCCGGGTTGGTCTGCCAGTCGGAGCCGGCGGACGCGTACTTGCCGGCGGGCAGAGCCTGGAAGAGACCGTAGGCGCCGGAGGAGGCGTTGACGGCGTGGTAGTTCCAGCTGGACTCGTGGTCCACGATGTTGCTGAAGCACTGGAACTGGCCGCTCGGCACCATCTGCGCCGCCATCGCCTTGATCTGGGCGATGGTGTAGGAGCTCTGGATCGGGAAGTCGCCCGCGCTGCGGCTGGCCTTGGCCTTGGCCTCGGCGCGGTCCTTGGCCGCCTTCTCGGCGGCCTCCTTCTTCGCGACGGCCGTCTTGGCGGCGGCCTTGCGGGCCGTTTCCTCGGCATCCTTCTTAGCGCCCTCGTCCGCGGCGATGGCCTGTACGTTGGCCTGCTGCGCGAGGGACGCCGTCTGCACCTGGGCCTGCTGGCCCACGGGTATGTCTGCGAGGAGCGTCGCGTCGCCTGCCGTCGCTTCTGCGTCGTTGGGCTGCGCGACACTGCCCGAGGCAACGCCGACGACGCTTCCGACAGCGGTGACCGCCGTGGCCGAGGCCACTGCGAATCCCCGGACCGAGATCCGGCTCACACGGTTTCCTTCCAGCATCGCCCGCTTCGGTGACCCTGGCGGACGCAATCGTGCCCCTTGACGCTGGTCTCCGAACTGCGGGGTCACAGGAGACACGGGCCCGTTGGACGACTCCCGGAAAGGGAGCGCCCGTGGTGCGCGGGCGGCATACGACGGTCGGTATGGAGTTTGAGGTGGTACTCAAGTGGCGCTGCACCTCCCCCACTGCCCTAAAAGCGTGGGAGGTACCCCCAGGGGTACAGCTGTGTCGTATGCGGGGCCTGACGGAACTGAGACTCTGCCGTAACCAAACCGCGCAAGGCAATTCCGAGTTACGTGTGAAAGCTCACACCCGTCGGAAGCCTGGGTATTTCGCGAAACCCCCACACACGCCGACGCCGTCCGACTAGGCTCACAGCCTTTGTCGGACGGCGCCAACTCACGCCCAATCCCCGTCAATCGGGGCAGGGCATTCAGATCTGCCCGTCCTCCAGCATTTCGGTCACAAGCGCCGCGATCTGGGACCTCTCGGACCGGTTCAGGGTGACGTGCGCGAAGAGCGGATGCCCCTTCAGTTTCTCGACGACGGCGACCACTCCGTCATATCGCCCGACGCGCAGATTGTCCCTTTGCGCCACATCGTGGGTCAGTACGACCCGGGAATTCGCGCCGATTCGGGACAGAACGGTGAGCAGTACATTCCGTTCGAGCGACTGCGCCTCGTCGACGATCACGAAGGCGTCGTGGAGGGAACGGCCCCGGATGTGCGTCAGGGGCAGGACCTCCAGCATCCCGCGCGCGGTGACCTCCTCGATGACCTCGCGGCTGGTGACCGCGGACAGCGTGTCGAAGACCGCCTGCGCCCAGGGGCCCATCTTGTCGGCCTCGGAACCGGGCAGATAGCCCAGCTCCTGTCCGCCCACCGCGTACAGCGGCCGGAAGACCATCACCTTCTGGTGCTGGCGGCGCTCCAGGACCGCCTCCAGACCCGCGCAGAGCGCGAGCGCGGACTTGCCGGTGCCGGCCCGGCCGCCCATCGACAGGATCCCGACGTCCGGGTCGAGCAGCAGATCGAGCGCGATGCGCTGCTCGGCACTGCGGCCCTTGATGCCGAAGGCCTCCCGGTCGCCGCGCACCAGGCGGACATTGCCGTCGGCGGTGACCCGGCCGAGAGCCTTGCCGCGCTCCGACTGGATGGTCAGACCGGTGTGCACGGGAAGGTCGGCGGCCTCGGGCACATGGATGCGCCCCTCCTCGAAGAGGATGTCCACCTGTTCACCGGACAGGGTCAGTTCGGACATTCCGGTCCAGCCGGAGGAGCCCGTGATGGCGAGCTCGGCGCGGTACTCCTCGGCGAGGAGACCGACCGAGGACGCCTTGATCCTGAGCGGAAGGTCCTTCGACACAACGGTGACGTCGAACCCCTCGGCCTGCAGATTGCGGGCGACCGCGAGGATGCGGGAGTCGTTGTCCCCCAGGCGGTAGCCGGACGGCAGGACGCTGGGGTCCGAGTGGTTGAGCTCGACACGGATGGTCCCGCCCAGTTCGCCGATCGGAATGGGAGCGTCCAGGCGACCGAACTTCACCCGGTAGTCGTCGAGCAGGCGCAGCGCCTGCCGGGCGAAGTAGCCGAGTTCGGGATGGTGCCTCTTGGCCTCCAGTTCCGTGACCACGACGATGGGAAGCACGACTTCGTGCTCCTCGAAGCGGGTCATGGCGTTCGGGTCGGCCAGCAGGACGCTGGTGTCGAGAACATAGGTGCGCCGGTCTGGCATACGGCGCTTTGTGCTGGTCACCACGGAAGGACGTACCCCCTCGGATGAGGTCGGGGAGCGACGGAGTGGAGCTGGACCGGTTCCCGGCCCGCTTGCACGGGCCGAGAACCGGCCCCCCGCTGCTTCTTCCGTGCCGTGACCGCACGGTCGGGCTGGTGCAAAGGGCCTCCCGGGCGGACGGCCCCGTGCCGTCCGCTGAGATCCGACACCCGTGGTTCGGGCGTCGACCTGCTTGGCTTATGCCCTCGAACATGCGCTGCCATGCCAGGGCATATGACGGCGCCCCGGTGAACTCCTTGTTACTTCCGCCCCAAGAGGGTGAACGCGAGGGTGGCGCCTCAGCCGCCGTAACGGCGGTGCCGGGCCGCGTAGTCGCGCAGGGCGCGCAGAAAGTCGACCTTGCGGAAGGCCGGCCAGAAGACCTCGCAGAAGTAGTACTCCGCATGGGCGGTCTGCCACAGCATGAAACCGGACAACCGCTGCTCGCCGCTGGTGCGGATCACCAGGTCGGGGTCGGGCTGGGCGCCGGTGTAGAGGTGGCGGCCGATCAGCTCGACGCTGACGGACTCGGCGAGGTCCTCGATCGAGGTGCCCTTGTCCGCCGCGTCCACGATCATCGAGCGCACGGCGTCGGCGATCTCCTGCCGGCCGCCGTAGCCGATGGCGACGTTGACCAGTATCCCGTCGACATGGGCGGTGGACTCCTCGGCCTCCTTCAGCGCGCTCTGCACATGGGAGGGGAGGATGTCGGGGTTGCCGACGTGGTGGACCCGCCAGCGGCCGTCGGCGGCGAGGGTGCGCACGACGTCCTCGATGATGCCGAGGAGCGGGACGAGTTCTTCCTTGGCGCGGTCGAGGTTGTCCGTCGACAGCAGCCAGAGGGTGACGACCTCGACGTCCGTCTCGGTGCACCAGCCGAGGAACTCCTCGATCTTGTCGGCGCCGGCCCGGTGGCCGTGCTCCGTGGTGGAACCCGCGGCCTTCGCCCAGCGCCGGTTGCCGTCCATGATGACGCCGATGTGCTTGGGCACCTGAGCGTGGTCCAGGTGACCTTCCACCCGGCGTGCGTACAGCCTGACCAGAAGGCCGCGCAGCTTGTCGCGCAGGTTCACGTGTTTGTCAGCCCCTCCGTACGGTGCGGTCCCCGCGGGGCGCAGCCTACCGCGCAGGGCTCGGACGGGTCACACGGGAGCCGACGGCGGTGCGGGGACAAAAAAACGGGCCGGTCCGTGGGGGGGAGACGGACCGGCCCGAGGGGGGGTTTCCACCATAACCCTTCGTAAGTGATGCTGCGCGCATCGGCGCACCACAACTACTCTCCGGAGTCGCCCGACGACGCGCCGGTGGCCCTTTCGGGCGTTGTTCATGGGTGGTTCATGGCCGGAACACAGCGGATTCGCAGGGCAATGCACCCGATTGCCGAGGGAAGCTGAGGTTTTGGAGCGACTTGAGCCCCGGTCGACCACATGTCCATCCGTCCCTCCGACGGGCTAACGCGGCCGCGAACGCCCGCTTGACGCGGGCATCCCCGCGCAGCCCCCTCCGCGCTCCGGAAACTCCGTGGAGCCGGAGGGTGGAGGGGAGGCCCGAAGAGCGGAGCGGGGCCCGGGAGCGCAGGGGTGATTCCTGGCCAATTCGCCACGACCGGCACAACGGGGGCTCATCGGGGGCCTACGGGCGGCGCGCCTCGACGAGGTGGCGGGTGCTGTGCGCGACGAAGGGGCCGTCGGCCTCGATCTGCTCGTGCAGGGCGCGCAGTCGGGGCCGGTAGGCCTCCACCGTGAAGCCGGGCACCATCCACACCACCTTGCGCAGGAAGTGCACGACGGCGGCGATGTCGTGGAACTCGACGCGGAGCCGTTCCGCGCGCAGGTCGACGATCTGCAGACCGGCCCGCTCGGCGTCGGCGCGCTCGCGGTCGGGGTGCCGTCCGCTGTTCACCGCCGCCGGCTGCGGACCGAGGAAGTACTCGACGAGCTCGAAGACGCTGCGGGGACCGACGTGCTGAGCAAAGTACGTGCCGCCCGGCCGCAGGACGCGGGCGATCTCGCCCCACCGGGGCCGGACCGGATGCCTGCTGCTCACCAGGTCGAAGACGGCGTCCGCGAACGGCAGCGGGGCGTCCTCGGGGGACGCGACGACCGCGATGCCGCGCGGGCGGAGCAGGGCGGTGGCCTTGGCGACGTTCGCCGGCCAGCTCTCGGTGGCGACGGTGAGGACGGGCGCCTCGGAGGCGGCGCGGCCGAGGGCGAAGTCCAGGACCTCCCCTCCCCCGGTCTGCACGTCGAGCACGGCGCTCGCGCCCGCCAGCCGCCCGGCCAGCGACGACGCGTACCCCCAGGACGGCCGCGCCTCGGTGGCCCGCCCCTCGAACCAGGAGAAGTCCCACCCTTCGGTGGGCACGGCGCCGCCCTCCGCGAGGAGGCTCTCGAAGACGTCCATACGGTGATCGTGGCAGAGCGGGCGCAAAGGCCGCCGCTGATTTTCGCGACGCCGACGGGGCCTACTCCGGGCGCTCGTAGTGCAGCATCACGACCCCGTTGCCGAAGGTGCGGGACTCGGTGAGGTGGAGCGCGGCCGTGGCGGGACGCGCTGTGCGGGGGAACAGGGGTGTGCCGTCGCCGACGAGCACCGGGTGGACGTAGACGCGGAGTTCGTCGACCAGGTCCTGGCGGAGGAAGGCCGCGGCGAGTTCGGCGCCGCCGAGGCCGAGGTCGCCGCCGATCTGCTCCTTGAGGGCGTTCACCTCGGCGGGGACGACGTCCCGGACGATCGTCGTGTTCCCCTCCACGTGTTCCAGCGTCCGCGAGTAGACGAACTTCGGTTTCTCGCGCCAGATCGCGGCGAAGTCGGCCACCGCAGCGGGGGCGGCCGGGTCGGCGTCGGCGGTCGGCCAGAAGTCGGCCATGAGGTCGTGGGTGGTCCGGCCGAGGAGCATGGCGCCCAGCTCCCGGACCCGGTCGTTGACGTACCGGTGCACCTCGTCGTCGACGCGATGCCAGGAGATGTCGTGGCCCGGGCCCTCGATACAGCCGTCCAGGGACATCGACATCATCAGGACGATCTTCCCCATACGACGGCCACCCTTCGTGTCCCCGGCTCGCTACGGTGCAGAGGGTAACGACGCGGCCGAGGGGAGACGGGGATGGCGCGCTGGCGGGACGGGCGTGGGGAACTGATCGTGGGCGGCGGTGCCGGCCCGCGGGTTCCGCTGGAGGTCGCCGCCTCCTACCGGGCCCGTACGAAGGGCCTGCTCGGGCGGGACTCCGTGGACGGGGCGATGCTGCTGACGCCGGCCGGCAGTGTGCACACGTTCCGGATGCGGATGCCGATCGACGTCGCGTATCTCGATCGGCGGCTGAAGGTCATCGCCGTGCGCACCATGCGGCCGGGGCGACTGGGGTTGCCCCGGCTGCGGTCCCGGCATGTGCTGGAGGCCGCGGCGGGGGCGATGGAGGGGTGGGGGGTGCGGGTG
The DNA here is from genome assembly GCF_040635845.1 of Streptomyces sp. NPDC006872. NCBI lineage: Bacteria > Bacillati > Actinomycetota > Actinomycetes > Kitasatosporales > Streptomycetaceae > Streptomyces > Streptomyces sp. NPDC006872. The sequence continues at coordinate 644,424 of NZ_JBEYIL010000001.1, read as the reverse complement.
GGGGTGCGGGTCGAGGTCCGGGTCAGCTCACCGTCCGCGGGAAGGTGACCTCCACCCGGCGGTTCTTCTTGCGGCCGGCCTCGGTCGAGTTGTCGGAGATGGGGTACTGCTCGCCGTAGCCGCGCACCTCGAAGGTGATGTTCGGGTTGTTCAGCTCCCCCGCGAGCTCGGCCTGCACGGCGTCCGCCCGCTGCTTCGACAGGACGTCGCCGTGGGCGGAGGAGCCCAGGTCGTCCGTGAACCCGAAGACGCGGACCAGGGTGGTGTTCTGCTTCTTGATCTCCGCCGCGATCGTGCCGATCCGGGCCTTCGCAGCCGCGCCCAGGCTCGCGCTGTCCTTGCCGAAGAGGACCTCGGCCTGGAGGGCGAACGTCACGTCGGCGTTGGTGTCCTCCCGGCGTTCGTCACCGGTCTCGTCCTCGACGACCTGCTTGATGTCCAGCACCTTGGGCTCGGCCAGGGTGCCGCCCTCGGGGAGCTTGAGATCGGGGTCGTTCGGGTCCACCTCGACCGGGGCGGTGGCGGTGGGCTCGGTGCCGGGGGGCACGCTGGGGGTGGTGTCGGCCCGGGCGGCAGGAGCCGTGCCGACGATCACGAGGGTGGCCGTGGCCACCGCCAGAGCAAGACGTGGGGTCATGACCGCCTCACCCGGAGATCTTGATGACCCCGCTGGGGAACAGCGGGAGTTGGAAGGTGACGTCCGTGGAACTGGCGGGCGGGGCGGGGAACTGGAGGAAGACGTCGATGGATTCGCCGGCCTTGAGGGTGGAGAAGCCCGTCGTCGTCAACGGTCGGCCTTCGGTGTCGCGGAGGACGTAGTAGCGCTTCTTGCTCTTGGAGTCGACGAGGGTGGCTCCGCCGAGGGATCGCCCGTTGTTGATGATCTCGGTCTCGTTGCCGCTCAGTGCGGACGGGATCGTGACCATCGTGCCGCTGTCGTTCTTCAGAGCGGCGTTCACGGTGACGAAGCCGCCGGAGTCACGTACGGCAGAGGTGATCTGGAGCAGCAGCCCGCTCGGGCCCTTCAGCTCGGCCAACGGCTCGTCGGACTGCTCTTCCTGCGTGTTCGGCTGCGATCCACTGGTCTGCGAGGACGATGCCGTGGACTGCGGCTTCTTGTCGTCGCCGCCACCGCCGCCACCGCAGGCGGTCGAGCCGAGGGCCAGCCCGGCTGCGACTGCCAGCGCGACCGTCCCCCTGCGGGCCTTCGCAGTGAACCGCATGCTCATCGCTCTGCCTCCTTCTTCACTCGTCGTTCGCTCGTTCAGTCGGCCAGGTGGACGGAGAAGAGATCCTCGGGCCCGGGAAGATCACCGAGGTCCGCCGGGTCCAGATCCCATATCCCCCCGTCCTTGCAGGTGAGACTCGGCAGCACGTCGTCCTCGGCGTCCGGGTCCGGAGTCGGGGTCGGGGTCGGGTCCGGAGTCGGGGCCGGGTCCGGCAGCTCGAACGTGCACAGCGACTCGATCACGGCTGTGGCGGAAGCGTGGGCCCGGGTGGTGCTCGTGACGGGGATTACGGAGTCCCCCGCCGACTTGTTCGTCTGGACGGCGACGCTGAAGTTGAGGCCGTCCGGCTCACAGGCGTCCACGCTGGCGTCGTTCTGCGCGGCGAGCTCATAGGCGCGCCAGCACGGGTTGTCGGTCGCTCCGACGCCGTCGAAGATGTCCTGCCACTTCGTCGGGTCGAGCACGGCCAGGGTCCACAGGTCGGCAAGCTGGTCCCTGGTCTCCTGCGCCGCCGCCAGCGCCGCCGCGTCGGCCGCGGTCTGGGCGCCGTTGCGGTTCACCGCGGCCTGGCCGACCGCGAAGTACGCGAACGCGAGAAAGAGCAGGCCCGCCACCACCGTGATGTAGATGGGGAAGGCCTGCCCTGCGTCGTGGTGACGGGCAGATCGGATCAGGGGGCGACCTTGCCGATCTGGGTGGTCAGCTTGTCGACGATCGTCTGGCCCAGGTTCGTGTTCGCGATCAGGACCACGATCGCCACCACCACCGCGATGATGCCCAGGTACTCGACCGCGGTCTGTCCCTTGTCGTCGGCGGCGCGGCGGCGTGCCGCCCGCACCGTGGTGTTCGTCCAGCCGCTCACCCGGACCCTGGCCGCGACGGCGGTCTTCAGCAGCAGGTCGCTCATGGCGTTCCCCTCCGTTCGTGGCGTGAGGGGCACCGTACGACGGGGGCGGCGGTTCGGCCGAGGGTCCCAGGGCCCAATTCCGGGCCCATTCAGGGCTGCGGTCGGGTGTCATGAGGGCACCGCCGTTCCCAGCCACTTGGCCGCGGCCTCGGAGCGGCTGCTGCTGTGCAGCTTGGCGAAGATGCGGTTGATGTGGTTCTTGACGGTCTTCTCGCTGATGAAGCAGGTGGCGGCGATCTGCTGGTTGTTCATGCCCGATGCGATGAAGTCCATGATCTCCGCCTCCCTCGCGCTGAGTTGGAACCCCGCCCTGTGTTCAGGGCCATGTACAGGGGTCAACTGTCTCACAGGCGATTGCAACTGCGAAAGCTGTTCCGGGGATGTCGGGGAAAATAGGGGTGTTGGGTCCGGTTCGACGTGTGCATTCGCATCGGACTGGATGTGTGCGAGGACCGCCGTCGCCGCCGTCGGGGTGAAGTGGGCGCGGCCCGAGGTGATGTCCCGCACCGCCGACGCCAGTTCCTCCACGGTGAACTCCCCGTGGACCAGATAGCCGCCGGCCCCACCGCGCAGGGCCGCCCGGACGATCTCAGGCTCGTGGCTGTACGTCAGCATCACGACCCGGGCGATCCGCGCCAGGTGGGGAAGGGCGGAGAGACCGTCGACGCCCGGCATGCGGACGTCCAGGAGCACGACGTCGGGGCGGTGGCGGAGGGTGGCCTCGTAGGCCTCACGGCCGTCCGCCGCCTCCGCGACGACCGTGATGTCGTCCCGGCCGGAGAGCAGGGCGGTCAGGCCCGCGCGGACGACCGGGTTGTCGTCGGCCACCACCACGCGCACGCGGGCCGGCCTGGGCGGTGGGGGGAAGAGCGGCTGCACGGCGCCGTCCGGCATCAGGCGGCCTCCTCTCGGGTGAGTGCGGCCAGCGGGAGTTCCAGGCGCACCTCGGTGCCCCGGGAGTCATGGCCGTGGCCGATGTGGATGCGGGCGCCGACGGAGGCGGCCCGCTCGACCATGCCGACCAGGCCGAAGTGGCCGGTGCGGCGCAGTCGTTCGAGGGTGGTGCCGGGCGGGAGGCCCCGGCCGTCGTCGTGGACGCTGAGGGTGAGGAGTTCGCCGTGCACGGCCGCCCGCACCTCGACATGGGTCGGGGCCGCGTGGCGGTGGGCGTTCTCCAGGGCCTCCGAGGTGATCGTGAGGAGTTGGCGGGCCACCGCGGGCGGGACGGGGAGGGTCGTCCGGTCGCCCGAGGGGTGGTAGGTGACCGGCAGGCCGGTCCGCCGCGCGAAGTCGTGGGTGCTGGCCGCCAGTTCGGGCAGGACGTCGACGCCGGGCGCCGGATCCGACTCCCGGCGCAGGTCGGTGAGGAGTTCGCGGGACTCGGCGGCGGCGCGGCGCGCGGCCCGGGCGACCAGCTCCGCGTGTTGCCGCACCCGGGCCGGGTCCATGTCCGGCGCGGCGGCCGAGCGGGCGAGGGCGTCCGCGGCGAGGGCCACGCCGTGCAGGGTCTTGGCCACGGAGTCGTGCATCTCGCGGGCCAGCCGGGCGCGTTCGGCGGCGACCGCCTCGGTGACGGCCAGCCGGGCCTTGACGGTGGTCAGGGCCAGGGTGGCCGCGCCGAAGCGGAGCATGAGGCCCCGCAGCGACGAGCCCATCGCACCGGTGATGACGCACAGGCCCGGCAGCAGCAGTCGCTCGGCGAGGCTCGCGCCGGGATCCCGCACCAGGGTCGCGTGCACCAGCAGCAGGATCAGCGACTGGAGGGAGGCGAAGCAGGCGGCGCCCCGCCAGCCGTAGACGATGCCGGCGAGGAGGGGGGTGCAGACGCTGACGTAGGCGAGCGTGGTGTCCGGGCCCGCCGAGATCAGCAGCAGGGTGCCGAAGGCGGTGTCCGCGACCAGGAGCGCGGGGTGGCGCAGCAGCAGGGGGCCGAAGCGTTCCCAGTCCCGGAAGAGGACGTACGAGCCCATGAAGGTGACGACCACGGCGGCGCCCACCAGACGGACGCCCAGTCCCGGGGCCGCGTTCAGCAGGGCGGGCGGGGCGGCGACGGCGATCATGGCCAGCCGGAAGCCGAAGACCTGACGGCACATCGCCTGAAGGGCGTTGACCTGGAGCGGTATGGGCGTGGCGGGGGTGTGCGCACGGCCGAGCAGCCCCGGCAGCCGCACGCGCCGCCGCAGCGCCTGCCCGCGCCCCCTCGTGGTCGCCGTCATGCCCGCCGTCGTCATGGCCGTCATCCCGCTCGCCCGCCTGCCTACTCGCCCGTGATCGAGCTGAAGTCCGTACCGGAGCCGAGCAGCATCCCCGCGCCGAGGAGGAGCATCGTCGCCGGGACCATGAACGTCGTGATCATCAGCGTGGCCTTGGGGACCGCTCGGGCCGCCTTGCGGCGGGCGTTCTGCGCGTCCGTGCGGCGCATGTCCTTGGCGATCGCGACGAGCGTGTCGACGATCGGCGCGCCCAGCTCCTCGCCCTGCTGGAGCGCGGTGACGAACATGGCGACCTGCTCGGAGTCGTTGCGGCGGCGCAGTTCCTGGAAGGCCTCGCGGCGGCTCACGCCGAGGTCCATCTGGCGGAGCGTGATGCGGATCTCGTCCGCCCACGGGCCCTCGTACTTGGTGGCGACCCGGTCGAGGGCCTGCCGGAAGCCGAGGCCCGCGCTGACGACCACGGCGAGGACGTCGAGGAAGTCCGGCAGGGTCCGTTCGATGGCGTCCTTGCGGATCCGGATCGCGGACCAGATGCCGACCTCGGACCAGAACAGGCCGAAGGCGAGCATGAGAAGGGCGATGAAGTAGCTGCCCTGAAGCACGGCGGCCAGCGCGCCGAAGGCGCCGATCGCGCCGTAGACGGCGCGCCGGGCGGCGTAGCGGTCGATCGTCAGGCCGCCCGGGTTGCCCGCGAGGTCGATCCGGCGGCGGTACCGGGTGACCTGTTTGGGGCCCATCAGGCGCAGGACGGCGGGTGCGTACCGCATGCCCATCCGGTCGACGACCGAGCCGACCGCGCCGGTGCGGGTCGAGCCGACCTCCAGCGCCAGTTGGAGGTCGCTGGGCAGTTTCACGTCGGCCCGGTACATGCGGATGCCGGCGAACATGCCCCAGACGCTGAGCCCCACGGCCAGTGCGAGCAGGTACTCCATCCCGTCCCTCTCCTTCCCGGATTGCTCAGACGTCGATACGGGACATACGGCGGATGAGGACGAAGCCGACCGCGTAGAGGCCGAACGCGATGATCACGCAGGCCTGGCCGACGGGCGAGCCCGTCATACGGTCCAGCGTGCCGCCCTCGACGCTGTTCATGAGGAACAACGCCCCGACCCCCAGCCCGGGCACCGCATAGGAGGTCAGATTCACCTGCGACAGCTGTGTGCGCACCTCGCGCCGGGTCTCCTTGCGTTCCTCCAGCGTCTCCGTCAGGTTCCGCAGGGCCCCGACGACCTGGCCGCCGGCCCGGTTGGAGAGGACCAGGGTGGTGACGAGGACGACGAGTTCGCGGGAGGGGAGGCGGTCGGCGAGTTCGCCCAGGGCGTCGTCCATGGAGTGGCCGACCGCCAACTGGTTGGCGACCTTGGCCAGTTCCTCGCCCGCCGGGGCCTCCAGCTCCTCCGCCGCCATGCCGATCGCGGTGCGCAGCGCCAGGCCCGCGTGGGTGGCGTTGGCCAGGATGCGGGCCAGTTCGGGGAGTTGGTTGATGAACCGCTCGATGCGTTTCTGGCGCTGCCAGTTGAGGAACTGCCAGGCCGCCCAGACGCCCAGGAGGCCGGCGATGGGCCCGAAGAACGGGGCGAGGACGGCGTCGCCGATCAGCCACAGGCCGGCCACCGTCGCCAGCATGTAGACGAGGAACTCGCCGGGCGTCACGTCCAGGCCCGTCGCCACGAGCCTCAGTTCCAGGTTGCGGCCCGACTTGGTGCCGCGCAGCCGGCGGTCCAGGCCGCGGAAGCGGCGTCGGCGGCCGGTGTCGGGGAGCCGGCCGGTGTAGGAGAGGCGTTCGACGAGTTCGGCCCGCTGGGCGCGGCCCTTGGCGTAGGCGTGCAGACCGGCGACGGCCAGGGTGCAGGTCAGGACGGTCACGCCGGTGGTCAGGGCGGTGAGGGTGTCGAGGTTCATCGGCGTCACCGGGCTTCCCTTGTGGTCAGTTCATGTGCCGCGCGCGCCACCCCGAACGCCTGCGGGATCGGCTGGCTCGCCATGTACAGGCGGTCCGCGGTGCGGCGCGGGAGGGGGAAGTACTCGAAGTCGCCGTGGATGCGGCCGTCGGCGGCCATCGGGCGGGCGTTGAAGCGGGCGATCGTCGCCAGCCGGTACGGCTCTCCGCCGTGGCTGTCGAGCAGGGCTATCTCGGTGACGCGGCGGGCGCCGTCGGCGAACCGGGTGAGCTGGACGACGACGTCCACCGCGCTGTTGATCTGGTCGTGGAGGGCGATGAAGGGGATCTCGACGTCGGACATCGAGGCGAGGGTCTGCAGGCGCATCAGGGCGTCCTCGGCGCTGTTGGCGTGGACGGTGGCCAGGGAGCCGTCGTGGCCCGTGGACATCGCCTGGAGCATGTCGAGCGACTCGCCGCCGCGGACCTCGCCGACCACGATCCGGTCCGGGCGCATCCGCAGCGAGTTGCGGACCAGGTCGCGGATGGTGATGCGGCCGTTGCCCTCCACGTTCGGGGGGCGGGACTCGAGGCGGATCACATGGGACTGCTGGAGCTGGAGTTCCGCCGAGTCCTCGATGGTGATGATGCGTTCGCCCTCCGGGATCAGACCGGAGAGCGCGTTCAGCAGGGTCGTCTTGCCGGTGCCGGTCGCGCCGGAGACGATCACGTTGAACTTCGCCTGCACCAGGCCCGCCAGCAGATACAGCATCTGCTCGTCGAGCGAGCCGAAGCCGACCAGCTCGTGCAGGGTGTAGGAGCGGGGGAAGCGGCGGATGGTGAGGATGGGGCCGGTGAGGGAGAGCGGGGGGATGATCACGTTGACGCGTTCGCCCGACGGGAGGCGGGCGTCGACCATCGGGTTGGTCTCGTCCACGCGCCGGTTGACGGTCGAGACGATGCGTTCGATCGTCTGCATCAGCTGGTCGTTCGACGCGAAGCGGATGGGGAGCTGCTCGACCCGGCCGCTGCGCTCGACGAAGATCGAGTCGGGGCCGTTCACCATGATCTCGGTGATCGACGCGTCTTCGAGCAGCGGCTCCAGGATGCCCAGGCCCAGTGCCTCGTCGACGACCCGGCGGATCAGCTGGGCGCGTTCCGTCGTCGACAGCACCGGGCCCTCGCGGCTGATGATGTGCCCCAGCACCCGTTCCAGCCGGGCCCGGCGCTCGGCCGCCGCCAGCGAGCTCATCTCGGCGAGGTCGATCTCCTCCAGCAGCTTGGTCCGGTAGGAGGAGACCAGATGGCCGTCCTCGCCCCGGCCGCCGTTCTCCTCGGGGGAGGTGATGCGTGCCCGCAGACTCATGGCTGCGCCGCCTTTCAGTGGTCCACCGGCATGACGGCCGTCTTGCTGGCCGTGCCGAAGTCGATGCCGGGAATGACGGACGGGATGGTGACGGTGGAGGTGACCTTGACCTCGTCGCCCAGATACGCGGGGGTGCAGCCCGCGTCCAGCCAGCTGCTGACCGCGTTCGCGCAGTCCGCGGCGTAGTCCTCGCGCAGCGACGCGCTGCGCGCGCCCGTCCGGGCCGCCGTGCCCGCCTGCTGCGCCGCGTACGCGATCAGGCCGAGCTGGACGGCGGCCAGCGCGACCAGCAGCAGCAGGGGGAGGAAACCCAGGTACTCCAGGGCCACCTGGCCCCGGTCGCGGGAGCGTCCGCGCCATGCCCGGCGTCCGACCGCCATCTCAGTCGCCGCCATCTCAGTCGCCGTCCTCTTCCTCGACGGCGCCGGCATGGCCGTGCACCGGGAACGGGAAGTCGATCAGCCCCGGGAAGAGGACGGGGACCCGGAGGGTGACGTCGGCCGTGACATAGCCGCTGCCGCCGCAGTTCACCTCGGCGTTCCCCTTCCACGCGCTCCCCAGCTTGTCCAGGCCCGCCTGTTGGCATGCGGCCTGCCGCTCCCCCGGGTGCGCCGCCGTGCCGGCCCGCACCGCCTCGTCGGCAGCATTCCCCGCGAGCGTGAACGTGTACCCCACAAGGACGAACTGCCACACCACCACCAGGGTCACGATGATCAGCGGCGTCATGCCGAGGAACTCGATGGTGACCTGGCCCCGGTCGCGCCCCCACGGTCTCCTCATGGCGTCACTCCTTCCGCCGCCGGAACCCGACCGGGCTCCGGTCCGCGGCGCGCGCCCGGCTGCCGCCCCGGCGCACCAGCGCGGTCTCCGGGGCCTTGACGAGCTCCAGCTCCGCCGCGAGCGCCCACAGGGCCTGGCGGACGGCGCCCTTGCCGTCGAGGGCGTGGACACGGCCGGCGTCCACGGCGGCCTGGAGTTCCCGGAAGTTGGCGGGGACCGTGGTCGCGGCGATGGCCGTGCCGGTGATCTTCTGGATGAGCGGGGGCTGGATCTCGGTGCCGCGGGTGTGCCGGTTGACGACGACGGTCGTCTCCTCGGCCTTGCGGATCTGGAGCCGGTCCCACATGCGGACGGTGCGTTTGGCGCCGCGGACGGCGACCACGTCGGGGGTGGTGACGAGCAGCGCGCGGTCGGCGAGTTCGACGGCGGCCGCGCCGGCGCCGCTCAGCTGGGCGCCGCAGTCGACGACGACGACCTCGTAGCGGGAGCGCAGGGCGGTGAGGATCTGGCGGGCGGCGCGGTCGGTGACCTCCTCGCCGCGTTCGCCCTCGCCGGGGGCGAGCAGCAGGGCCACGCCGGTGTCGTGGCGGAAGACGGCCTCGGCGAGGATCCGGGGCGAGAGGTCGGCGATGGCGGCGAGGTCGACTACCGAGCGGCGGAACTGGACGTCCAGGTAGGAGGCGATGTCGCCGGCCTGGAGGTCGAGGTCGACGAGGGCGGTGGAGCGGCCGGAGGCCTGGGCGGCCAGGGCGAGTTGGACGGCGGTGAGGGTCGCGCCCACGCCTCCCTTCGCGCCGCTGACGGTGACGACCGTGCCGCCTACGCCGGTGAACACGTCGCCGCCGTGGCCGAGATGGCGTCGGACGCCGACCGACCACTGGGCGACGGCCTGGACTCTGTTGGCGAGGTCCTCGTAGCTCAGCGGCAGGGTGACCAGGCCGCGGGCGCCGGAGTCCATGGCGGCGGCGAAGAGGCCGGGGCCGACGTCGGTGGTGACGAGGATGACGCCGACCGCGGGGAAGCGCAGGGCGACCTCGCGGACGAGCTCCAACGCCGGTACGGGGCCGATGCGTTCGTGGACGACGACGACCTCGGGGAGTTCGTCGACGGACTCGGCGGCGAGCCGGGCGAGGGTGTCCACGAGCTGGGTGGAGTCGGAGACCGGGGCGACCGGTTCGGCGTCCGGGAGCTGGCTGAGCAGGGTGGTGAGGGAACGGACCGCGTCCGCGTCGCCGACGGCCGGGAGGATCCTCGTGGGCATGGGCGGCGGCCTCTCACTTGTCCGTGGCGAGTTCGTACGTACGGTCCTGGTCGGGGACCGGTGTGTCGCCGCCGGGTGCGACGAGGGCGAGGCGGACGCGCTTGGCGAACGACTCCGCGTACGTGATGCGCTGGGCGTCGAGAGTGGACAGCGCGAAGGTGATGGGGACGGCGTCGGTGATCGACTGGCTGCGGTTGTTCGCGTCCGGTTCGAGGGGGGTGAGCTCGCCGACGTCGAGGACCCGGGCGTTCGTCACGATGATCTTCGACTGGTCGGGGTCGGAGTCGCGGGCGCCCTCGAACGTGGCGTAGACGTTGACGGACGAACCCGGGCTGATCTTGCCGGCGACGCCGGTGGCCGCGTCGATCATGATGGCGACCTCCTGCTGGCCCGGCTGGAGCGCGGGCTGGTCGACGATCATGTCGCTCTGCAGCAGGGAGCCCTTCTTGAGCGTCGTCACGGCGATCTTGCCGCTGATGGCGGCGAGGTCGGTGACGGCGTTCTCGGACAGCCAGCGCTTCGGCATCTCGATCTTCTTGAACTGGCCCGCGCTCAGGGTGGTGTAGGGCGCCACGTCGGAGCGCAGCTCGTACGCGGTGACCTCGGGGCCGACCTTGGACTTCACGTCGTCGATGACGGAGAGGACGCCGGCGAACGCGCCGAGGGCGCACACCACCGACAGGAGCAGGAGAATCACGCCGCGGCGCTGACGGGAGTTCATTAGCCGTACAACCTCGTCGGGGGTCGGGTCGAGCGGACGGAACGGGGGTCTGGGACTGGGTGCTTGAGGCGGTTCAGCCGCCCGCGGTGAGCGCGCGGGTGGATGGGGCGGATCGGGCGGATCGGGCGGTGAGCTCGGAGGCGGGCGGCGGGGTGGCGGAGCAGAAGACGCAGCGGTCGCCGATGACGTCGATGCCGCACCAGTGACAGACGCTCTGCCGGACCGAGGCGACCAGTTGGTAGAGGACCGAGAGGTCGGGCAGGTAGGCGCAGAACTCGATCGCCTTGCCGGTGCCCCACCAGTCGGCGGACTCGGCGGGCAGCGTCGTCTCGCGCAGTCCCTGGACCTTCCAGGCGGGGGCGAGGGCGTCGGTCACCCAGTCGGACTGGAGCTGTCCGCGGGCGACGAGCAGCCAGGTGCCGAACTCCGGTCCGGGCAGCACGGTTTCGGGGGTCGCCCTGACCAGCTGCGGCTGCGGGTGGGCGAGCACGCCGAACTGGGCGCCCGGGACCCACGACCGGGCATGCGACTTCAGGCCGACGACGGGAACGCGGTCGAGGCGTGCGACCGAGCCGAGGAGCGCGCCCGCGTGGATGTAGTGGGTGAGCAGCCGGCCCGCGGAGGCGAGGACGCCGGGCCCGAGGTCGCAGGAGGCCAGCTGACGCAGCTGGCGGGCGAGGACGGCGACTCCGAGCGGCGGCAGGTCGGGGCGGAACAGCGCGATGCGGTCGCTCTCCAGGAGGGAGCGGATGGTGTGCAGTCGCTGTTCCACGGCGGTGGGCGCGGCGCGCGAGTACAGGACGATCAGGTGCCCGTACTGGTCGAGGAGCGTCTGGACGGCGGCGAGGGACCGGTCCAGCGGCTGACGGTCGAGGTCGGCGAGGACGGCGGCGGGCAGGGTGCGTTCGTCCTGCGGCGGCAGCGCGAGGTCTGCTCCGGTCACGGCAATGGCTGTTGGCACGCGCAGCTCCCCGATTCCCGCGGTCCGGTCCGCCGGCGTTACTCCGGTGGACCGGGGTGACTTCATTGCGTGACTACCTCAGCACTGTATCCACGCCCCTGTGGCCGGAGAACAGCTTTCCGTAGCTGGTAAGCAACTGTTCTTCGCGCAACTCACAGCAAAACGGGGCAGGTTACGCACACCGACCCTCCACAAACGGACCCCTTGACAACCAGGATTGGTCTGGACCACTTTGTTGTCATGTCCCCACTTAAACGAAAGCCACGAGTGACACGAGTGACACGACTCCGGTCGGGAGCCGCGGGCGCGATCGTCGCCGCCCTCGCCCTGTCCCTGACGGGCGCGGCTCAGGCGTCCGCCGCGGACCTGAACAACGCGAAGAACGCCGGCTTCGAGTCCGGCCTGACCAACTGGAGCTGTTCGGCGGGCAGCGGCACCACCGTCTCCTCCCCTGTGCACGGCGGCGCGGCCGCGCTGAAGGCGACGCCGGCCGGGCAGGACAACGCCAGGTGCGCCCAGACGGTGGCGGTGAAACCGGGTTCCACCTACACGCTGAGCGCCTGGGTCCAGGGCGGCTACACCTACCTGGGCGTGACCGGCACGGGCACGACGGACGTCTCGACCTGGACCCCCGACTCGTCGACCTGGAAACAACTGTCGACGACCTTCACCACCGGCGCCTCGACGACCTCGGTGACGGTCTACACCCACGGCTGGTACGGCCAGGCGGCGTACTACGCCGACGACGTCTCCGTCTACGGACCCGACGGCGGCGGAGGCGGCGACCCGGCCCCGACGGTGCCCAGCGCGCCGAGCGGCCTGTCCGTGTCCGGCACGACGTCGTCGTCCGTCTCCCTCGCCTGGAACGCGGTGTCCGGCGCGACCGGCTACTCCGTCTACCGAGGCGGCACGAAGGTCACCGCCGTGACCGGCGCCTCGGCGACCGTGACCGGGCTCGCCGCGTCGACCTCGTACAGCTTCCAGGTCACGGCGACGAACGCGGCCGGCGAGTCGGTGAAGTCGACGACGGTGACGGCCACGACGACGGCCGCCCCGACCGGTCCCGCCCTGCCGAAGCACGCGGTGACGGGGTACTGGCAGAACTTCAACAACGGCGCGACGGTCCAGCGGATCTCGGACGTCCCCTCCCAGTACGACATCATCGCCGTGGCCTTCGCGGACGCGACGACTACGCCGGGCGCCGTGACCTTCAACCTGGACTCGGCCGGCCTGGGCGGCTACACCGTCGACCAGTTCAAGGCGGACATCAGGGCGAAGCAGACGGCCGGCAAGAAGGTCATCGTCTCGGTGGGCGGCCAGAACGGCACGGTGTCGATCAACGACTCCGCCTCCGCGGCGAACTTCGCGAACTCGGTGTACACGCTGATGCAGACGTACGGCTTCGACGGCGTCGACATCGACCTGGAGAACGGGCTCAACGCGACCTATATGTCGCAGGCGTTGAGGTCGCTCTCGGGGAAGGCGGGTTCGGGGCTGGTCCTCACCATGGCCCCGCAGACGATCGACATGCAGTCGACCTCGAACTCCTACTTCCAGACCGCGCTGAACGTGAAGGACATCCTCACGGTCGTCAACATGCAGTACTACAACAGCGGTTCGATGCTGGGCTGCGACGGCAAGGTCTACAGCCAGGGCTCGGTGGACTTCCTGACCGCGCTCGCCTGCATCCAGCTGCAGGGCGGCCTCGCCCCGTCCCAGGTGGGCCTGGGCCTGCCGGCCTCACCCAGCGGCGCGGGCAGCGGGTATGTGTCGCCGACGGTGGTCGACAACGCCCTGGACTGTCTGACGAAGGGCACCGGCTGCGGCTCCTTCAAACCGTCGAAGACCTACCCCGACCTGCGGGGCGCGATGACCTGGTCGACCAACTGGGACGCGGCGGCGGGCAACGCCTGGTCCAACGCCGTCGGCCCGCATGTGCACGGGCTGCCGTAGCGGCACCGCCCTGAAGTCCACCGCCTCCGCCTCCTACCCCGCCGGCCGGTAGTACCCCAGCACCCACGCCAGCTGTGCGAACCAACCCTGCAAGCGCTCTCGTGGCTTCGCCGTGACCACGCACTCGTAGACCCTGCCGTCCACGTGCACCACGGCGACCATGAGGGCCTTGCCGTTGGGGGCGGCCTTGTAGTGCACGCTGCGGATCTCGGGCCAGGGGAAGTCGACGGTGATGTCGTACATCTCGAAGGCGACGCCCGACGCGTCGACGACGACCGAGTTGTGCTTGTCGACCGCCAGGAACTCCGGGCCGGGCTGCGGCGGGCCCGCCTGCGGGGCGTACGGGGACGGAGGCGGTCCGAAGCCCGGCGGGATCGGCGGGGTCGGCGGGGTCGGCGGGGTCGGCGGCTGGTCTGTCACAGCCGCAACCTACCCGGCGGCCCCTGTGCGGCTGCTTTCGGTCCCCTGGAAGCCTCCCCTGAAACATTCCGCGTGCCCCACCGCATTAATGAGGTGAGGACAGCACGGCTACCGACGCAGGGGGAACACTCATGAGGCAGGTCCGCGCGGACGAGTACGCCGAGTTCGCGGCGGCCCGTACCGGGCACCTCTACCGGTCGGCGTGTCTGCTCACCGCCGGGGACACGCATCTCGCCGAGGATCTGGTCCAGGAGACGCTCGGCAGACTGTACGTCCGCTGGGGCCGGGTGTCCCGGGTCGAGAACCCGGCCGGATACGCGCAGACCGTCCTCACCCGCACCTTCCTCGCCCACCAGCGCCGGCGCAGCAGCCGCGAGCGGGCCGTCGACACGTTCCCGGACATGGCCGACGGCGGCGGCACCGACACGCCGTTGAGAATGACGCTGCTGCAGGCCCTCGGGCGGCTGCCCGCCAAGGACCGGGCCGTCGTGGTCCTGCGGTACTGGGAGGACCGCTCGATCGAGGAGACCGCCGGCGCGATGAACGCGAGCTCGGCGGCCGTGCGGACGCGGTGTACACGAGCCCTCGGACGGCTGCGGGAACTGCTGGGCGAGGACATCGGCGAGTACGCCCGTCCCTGAGCGTCCCGTTCGACTTCCGGTTCGGCTTCCCGTTCGGCTTCCCGTTCGACTTCCGGTTCGACTTCCGGTTCGGCTTCCGGTTCCCCTCGCCTTCGCCCCCCATCACTTCGACCCATCTTGCGGAAACGGTGGTTCACCATGCCCGTCGACCAGCACAGCGATCCCTTCGAGGAGCAGCTCTCCGCCGCCCTGCACGAGACCGGCGGCACCTTCGGCAACCCGGGCGCCGAGCTCGCGGCCGCCGGTCAGGCCCGGGGCCACCGGCTGCGACTGCGGCGCAGGGCCGCGGTCGCGGGGAGCGCGGCGGGCCTCGCCCTCGTGGGGGTGGGCGGGGCGCTGCTGGTGCCGTGGGGCGCCGACGGCGCCTCGAAGCCGTCCTCCGCCGCCGCGACCGGCAGCAGCGACATCGCGCAGCCGGCGTTCTCCGCCGACGACGTCGTCCGCACGCTCCAGAAGCTGCTCCCCGAGGGGAAGTTCACCAGGACGGAGGCGCGCGGCACGGACGGGGAGCTGCCGCCGCTCGCCTCGGGCGTGTTCGACGACGGCAAGGGCGACGCGGCCATCTCGGTGGGGCTGGAGCAGATCCCCCCGGACGGAAGCGAGGTCAATCCGTCCGGCCAGGTGATGCCCTGCCCGGACAGTCCGGACTCGGGCCTCGACAGCTGTACGACCGAGCTGCTGCCCGACGGGTCCGCGCTCACCGTCTACCAGGGCTACGAGTATCCCGACCGCCGTGAGGACACCAAGGCGTGGGGCGCGGACCTGGTCACCCCGGCCGGGCAGCATGTGAGCGTCCTGGAGTGGAACGCCCCGGCGGAGAAGGGCGAGCCGGTCAGCCGTCCCGAACCGCCGTTGAGCGTCGCGCAGTTGAAGACGCTCGCCGCGGCCGACGACTGGCGCCGGATCATCGCCGCCATCCCCGAGAAGGACGTGAAGCCGAACCCGGCCACCTCGTCGTCGTCCCAGGCCGACCCGGCCGTCCAGGTCCAGCGGATGCTCTCCGTCCTGCGCACGACCCTCCCCGACAACCTGACGATCGGCGTCAGCGGCGGCCAGGAGGGGTTCGTGTACGCCGTCGTGGACGACGGCAAGGGGAAGAGCTATGTCCAGGTCAACCTCCAGCTGAACATGTCCGACGTCGCCGACCAGTTGTACGGCTCCGCCGAGACCCTCCCCGACGGCACCCGTGTCGCGACGAGTCAGGGGCCGGGCGAGAAGGGCGGCGAGGGCGTCGTGATGTGGACCGTGGACACGATGCGCAAGGACGGCAGGCGGGTGGTGATCAGCGCGTTCAACGCGGGCAGCCAGACGACGGCCGCGACCCGCCCGGAACCCGCCCTCACCATGGCCCAGTTGCGGAAGATCGCGCTCAGCTCGCACTGGGACGTGCTCGGCGGCTGACGGGTCGGCGGCCGGGGGCCCGTCCGTCAGCGGTCGGCCAGCAGCGCGAGGATCTCCTTCGTCGTGCCCGGCTCGCCGATCAGCGGGAAGAGGTACGACACGCTGTGCCGGTGCGCGTCCTCGCTGATGTCGGTCATCGCGTCGGTCGCGAACGTGACGTGGTAGCCGTGCTCGTGGGCGGCGCGGGCGGTGGACTCGACGCCGAGGCTGGTCGCGATGCCGCCCAGGACGATCTGGGTGACGCCCCGGCGGCGCAGCCGGATGTCGAGGTCGGTGCCGTGGAAGGCGCCCCAGTTCCGCTTGGCCACCAGGATGTCCTCGTCGTGGCCGGTGAGCGGTTCGGCGATCGGGCCCAGGTCGTAGGCGCGGGAGCGACCGCCGGCCAGTCGGGCCGCCTCGCTGCGGCCGGGCACCGCGTCGGCGCCGTCGGGCGAGGTCACCATCCGGACCAGGACGACGGGGGCGCCGGCGGCGCGGAAGGCGTCGGCGAGCTCGGCGGCCCGGGCCACCACGTCCGCCGCCGGGTAGGGCTTGGTGGGGGCGGCGAGTGTGCCGGCCTGAAGGTCGATCAGCACGAGCGCGGTCTTGTCGTCCAGCACGGTCACGGCCACGGCCTGGCACCTCTCCTAGGGGATCAGCAGCCTAGGAGAGATGCTTGCCGAACTCAAGCTTGACTTAATCAAGCTTGAGTTTCTCAAGCAGTCTGGTCGGGGCGCTCGGAGGGTGCGTCATCGGAGGACGCGTCAGAAGAACTCCGACCACGGCTGGTCCGAGATCTGCTTCACGCACAGCACCAGGAACAGCAGCCCCGCCAGCACCAGCATCGCGTTGCTGAGCAGCCCGTTGCGCCACTCGCGCGGCGTGCGGGAGGAGTTGAGCAGCCACAGCAGCGTTCCCGCCAGGAACGGCAGAAAGGCCGCGCCCAGCACGCCGTACAGGATGATCAGACGGAACGGCTCGCCCTGGAAGAGCAGCACGATCGGCGGGAACGTCAGCCAGAGCAGGTACGCCCGGAAGGGCCAGGAGCGCTCCCGCTCGCCGGAGGCGACCTCCTTCCCGCTCGCGCCGCCCTGGCCGCGGAACCGGGCCACGAAGTCGGCGAACATCAGGCTCACGCCGTGCCAGACGCCGATCAGCGAGGTGAAGGAGGTGGCGAAGAAGCCGATGAGGAAGAACTTGGCCGTCGCCGTGCCGTACTCCGCCGCCAGGATGTCGCTGAGCTGGATGAGCCCCTTGTCGCCGCTCGCGATCGCCACGTTCGCGGAGTGCAGCAGCTCCGCGCCGACGAAGAGCATGGCGACGACGAAGATGCCGGTGGTGATGTACGCGACCCGGTTGTCGAGCCGCATGACCTTCATCCAGCCGGTGTTCGTCCAGCCCTTGGCGTTGACCCAGTAGCCGTACGCGGCGAGCGTGATGGTGCCGCCGACGCCGCCGATCAGGCCGAGGGTGTTGAGGACGGAGTCCTTCTCGTCCGGCAGGACCGGCAGCAGGCCCGCGAAGGCGTCGCCCAGGTTCGGGGTGACCCGGATCGCCAGGTACACCGTCACCACGAACATGACGCCCACCAGGACGGTCATGACCTTCTCGAAGACGGCGTACTTGTTGAACCAGACGAACACCAGGCCCACCAGTCCGCAGGCGACCGCCCACGCCTCGAGGTCCATCACGTCCGGGAACAGCGCCTGGAGCGGCAGGGCGCTCGACGACATCGCCGCCGCGCCGTAGACGAAGCCCCAGACGACCACGTAGACGACGAAGAACCACGTCGTCCAGCGGCCGAGGCTCGCCCAGCCGTCGAAGAGGGTGCGGCCGGTGGAGAGGTGCCAGCGGCCGGCCGCCTCGGCGAGGGAGATCTTGACCAGGCAGCCGACGACCGCCGCCCAGAGGAGGGTGTAGCCGAAGTTGCTGCCCGCGATCAGGGTGGCGACGAGGTCGCCGGCGCCGACGCCGGTCGCGGCGACGACGATGCCGGGGCCGATGTACTTCCAACTCGCCTTGCGCGGGGAGGGGTTGTGGGAGGAGTTGTGGGAGGAGTGGTCGATGTCGGATGGAGCCTCGGAGTCCGTGGGGTTTCCCGTGGTGTCCGCCATGAAGGTCAAGAAAGCCCAAAGACGCCGGTCCGGCAAGGGGGCGTGCGCGATCTCCACCCGATGTGATCACGCTCCCCTCAAACCACCCGCCGGTCGAACGCCTCGCGCCGCTCGCAGCCGTCGCCCCCGCAGGTGCCGAGTTCGAACCAGACCGTCTTGCCCGCCCCGTCCTGGTGGCAGCTCCAGCGCCGGGCGAGCGCGTTCACCAGGAACATCCCCCGGCCGCTCTCCGCACCGCCCGCCTGCAGCACCTGCGGGACGCGGCGGCCGGAGTCGGTCACCTCGCAGCGCAGGACGCCGTGCGCGGCGTTCAGCGTGAGGCGGAAGCTGCTCGCGCAGTGCAGCAGGGCGTTGGTGGCCAGTTCGCTGACGAGCAGCTCGGCCGTGTCCACCAACTCCGCACGGTCCGCCAGCCCCCAGCCCTCCAACTGCCTGCGCACCTGCGCGCGGGCCTCGCGGACGGCGGAGGGCCGGGGCTCGTACTCGACGCTCCAATGGCCTGCCCCTATCGGCGGTTGGGGGTAGGCGGCGTACTGGGGGCGGGGGTCCGGGAGGGGGCCGCTTCCCCCGGAAAGTCGCAGCATGGGTTCAGGATGTCCTCCCCCGGGCCGTCCACGTACGGGGAGGACTACCCGATTCCGTACCCGTCGAGAGGCCCCGGCCACGTCTACGCGTACTGCAGTCGTACGGTCGTGCCTACGCCGGCGTCGACCCGGCCGTCCGCGCCCGCGTAGGCGTCCCGGACGTCGACGTACGCGCACACCTGGCGGGCGAACCACAGGCCCTGGCCGGGCGCCGGCTCCAGCGTCGGCGGCGGGACGAAACCGGCCAGGGGGTCGTCGAGTCGGCGGGCGAGGAGCAGTTCGCAGACGCAGCCGGGCGCCTCGCCCCACAACAGGGCCCCGGTGACCGGTCCGAGGGAGGCCGCCTCCGCGACGGCCGTGGCGAACAACTCCGCGTCCGCCGCGCCCAGTCCACGGCCGACCGCCCAGGAGCGGACGGCGTCCGGGGCGGGGTCGGCGAGCCGCCGGGCGTCGGCGGGCGTCGGGGGCAGCGGCACGGCGTCCAGCTCCGCCGCCACGCGCAGGGGGTCCGCGTAGACGCCGGTGTCGGGGTGGGCGCGACGGGCCGCCTCGATGACGACGGAGCCTGCCGTACGGGTGTCGTAGACGCACATCGCGGTGGTCGCCGTCGGTGCGAAGAGGAGGTTGGCGAGGGCCTCGTAGCGGATCCACTCGGCGCTCTCCCGCGGGGAGCGGCCGGCCCTGCCGTTCCACACGGGCTCCATGAGGAGGTGGACCCGGCCGCCGGGACCGGCGTGCGCGGCGAGGTGGCCGGCCGCCCGGGCGATGGCGTTGGCGGCCGAGCCGGTGTACCAGTCGGTGTGCGGGACGAGACCGACGTGCTTCGCGTCCGCGCCGAGGGCGTCGCGCAGGAGGTCCAGCTTGTCGGGGGCGACGATGGCGACGGGCGGGGGCTCCTCGGCGGCGGCCAGGCCCTCGGCGAGGAAGGGGAGCGCGGCGGCGACGAACCCCTCGTCCGTGGCGGAGACGGACATGCGGTGGTCGAACGTCCCCGGGGCGGTGGCGGGCTGAGCGGTCATGGGTCCCCATCGGTCGAGCGGTCGGGTGGATGCAACTCGCCTGGGTGTCAGCGTTGGGCGGTCACCCAGGAGGCGATCTGGCTGCGGTTGCTGAAGCCGAGCTTGCTGAGGATGCGTTCGACGTGCCCTTCGGCGGTGCGGCGGGCGATCACCAGCCGGTCGGCGATCTGCTGGTTGGCGAGCCCTTCGGCGACGAGTTCGGCGACCTGTGCCTCACGGCGGGTGAGCCGGACGCCCGGGGCGGTGGGCGGTTCCTCGACGGGGGCCGACGCGGGCGGCTTCTCCTCCAGTTCGAGGGCGACCACGTCCGTGAGCGTGAGGGCGGCCCCGTGTTCGTACGCCCGGCGGAACGCGGCGCGTCCGATCGCCGCCCGGACGCGCTCCTCGCTGCCGCGCCGGGTGGAGTTCAGACAGGCGGAGCCCCACCGGTCGCGGTCGACGTCCGCCCAGGCACGGTCGGCGCCGCCGAGGAGGACCGCCGCGTGTTCGTGGGCGCCGCGGGCCGTCGCGATCCGGGCCAACAGGTCGAGGGTGAGGCCCATGCCCAGGACGTCGTGGACCGCGTGCTTGAGGCGTATCGCCTCCCTGCCGTGCCGCTGGGCCCGCTCCCAGTCGCCGCGCACGCTGTGGGCCAGGGCGAGGATGCGCTCCACGTACGACAGCACCCATCGCTCCCCGTGCTCGGCGCACAGCCGCCGGGTCGCCTCGCAGACCTCGATGGCCTCGTCGGCGCGGCCCAGGTAGGCGAGGGCGCAGGCCAGTTCGACCCGGTCCAGGCCGACGAGGCTGAGGTGCTGGCCGGGGACCCGGCCGCGGGCGACGCCGGCGCGGAAGTGGTCGAGGGCGCCGGTGAGGTCGTCGCTGAAGAGCCGGATGACGCCCACGACGTAGTCGGCGTGGGCCGCTTCCGCCTGGTCGCCGAGGGTCTCGGCCAGTTCGCGGGCCTGCTGCGCGCGGCGGCGGCCCCGGGTGAGGTCTTCCGGGCAGCCGGCGAGGAGGCCCGCGACCCATAGGGCTCTGGCGCGTTCGGGGGTGGGGTCGGGGTTGGCCTCCAGGGCCCGGTCCAGCCAGTAGCGGCCCTCCCGGGGGGCTCCGCAGGCGTGCCAGTGGAACCAGAGGGTGCCGGCGAGCCGCAGGCCCGCGTGGGACTCGCCGGGGGTGGTGAGGCTGAAGTCGAGGGCGCTGCGCAGGTTGTCCCGGTCGGCGCGGAGGCAGGCGACGATGTCCGGCTGCGCGGGGCCGAACCAGTCGCGCTCGGCGGTGGCGGCCTGCCGCTGTATCCGGTCGCGGTGGCGGACCTGGGCCCGGTGCTCCTCGCCGGGGCGCTCCCGCAGGCGCTCCAGGCCGTACTGCCGGAGGGTGTCGAGGAGGCGGTACCGTGCGCCGCCCGTCGGGCCGGTCTCCCGGCACAGGACGGACTTGTCGAGCAGGCCGGCCACGGCGTCCAGGACGTCGCCGGCTTCCAGGACGCTCTCCCCCGCGCACACCGCCTCGGCCGTCTCCAGGTCGAAGGTGCCGGGGAGGACGGACAGCCGGGACCAGGTCAGCTGTTCCTGTGCGTCGCAGAGTTCGTAGCTCCAGTCGATGGCCGCGCGCAGGGTCTGGTGACGTGGCGGGACGGTGGGGCTGCCGGTGGTGAGGAGGCGGTAGCGGTCGTCCAGGCGGGTCAGGAGCTGGGGGAGGTCCAGGACGCGCATGCGGACCGCGGCGAGTTCGATGGCGAGGGGGAGGCCGTCCAGCCGTCGGCAGAGGCGGGCGACCGAGGCGCGGTTGGCCGCGGTGAGGCGGAAGCCGGGGGCCACCGCGGCCGCCCGGTCGGCGAAGAGGGCGAGGGCCGGGTAGCCGTCGGCGGCGGTGAGGTCGCCGTCCGGGTCCGGGACCGGCAGCGGGCGTACGTCCATCAGGTGTTCCTCGGTCAGGCCGAGGCGGTGGCGGCTGGTGGCGAGGACGCGGACTCCGGTCGTGCCCCGCAGGAGGGCGCCGACCAGCGTGGCACAGGAGGCGAGCAGGTGTTCGCAGTTGTCCAGGACCAGGAGCACCCGGCGGTCCGTCAGCTGCTCCACCAGCGCGTCCAGCGCGGGGCGTTCCGAGTGGTCGTGCAGGTCGAGCGCGTCGGCCACGGCGAGGGGGACCAGGGTCGGGTCGTGCAGGCCGGAGAGGGGCACGAAGCGGACGCCGTCGGGGAAGGCCCGTTCCACGCGGGCCGCGATCCGGCCGGCCAGCCGGGTCTTGCCGACGCCGCCGGGGCCGGTCAGGGTGACCAGTCGGGCCCTGGCCAACAGCTCACGGCCCGCTGTCAGTTCGCTCCTTCGGTCGACGAAGCTGGTCGACTCCACCGGCAGGTGGCCGTCCCGGCGCGGCGCTGATCCGCCCATGAACAGTCCTTGGTCGTCGTCGCGAATCCCCAGCCTTCCCCGAGGCGTACATATATGCACACTCGCCTCACACGCGTGGGTGCACTTCGCGTGGGATCGCTTCGGGAGGCGCCGCCGCGACTACACTGCGCGGCCGGTCGGGCGCCGATTCCGCACGATTCCAGCCACCTCGACGCTTTGTCGTCTCTTGACCTGCTCATGCCATACCCCGACGATGAGCGGCACCCGTACCGCCGCACACAGCAAGCGCACAGCCCCCCACAACCCGACTCCCCACCAGGAGCGTTCATGCGACTTCGCATTCGCGGCTCAGGCTCAGGCAGTCCCGGCGCCACCGGCGGCCGCAGCGGCAGACGGACCGCAGTCCTCGCCGCCCTGCTGGCCCTCGCCCTCGCGGCGCCGGTCTCGGCGACGGTCACCGACGCGGCGGCGGGCAGCGCCCCGAAGGCGGCGCCCTCCGCCGACGACATCCGCCAGTACGAGATCCACATCGCCCACAGCACCCCGCAGCTGCGCACCGCGATCGCCGCGTCCGGCGTGAGCATCGACGAGGCCGACGAGGAGACCGTCGTGGTCTCCGGCCGCGCGGAGCAGATCAAGAAGCTGCGCTCGCAGGGGTACGAGGTCTCCCTGCTGGGCTCGGCGCCGGACCGGGTCGCCGAGGACGAGGTACGGCTCTTCGACTTCCCGTCCGCCGACTCGAAGTACCACAACTACGCCGAGATGACGGCGGAGATCGACCAGCGCATCGCCGCCTACCCCGGCATCATGAGCAAGCGGGTCATCGGCACGTCGTACCAGGGCCGGGACATCGTGGCCATCAAGATCAGCGACAACGTGGCCAGCGACGAGGCCGAGCCGGAGGTGCTGTTCACCCACCACCAGCACGCCCGCGAGCACCTCACCGTGGAGATGGCCCTGTACCTGATCCGCGAGCTGGGCGCCGGCTACGGCTCCGACTCCCGGGTCACCAACATGGTCAACGGCCGCGAGATCTGGATCGTCCCCGACCTCAACCCGGACGGCGGCGAGTACGACGTCGCCACCGGCTCCTACCGCTCGTGGCGCAAGAACCGGCAGCCCAACTCCGGTTCCTCCTACGTCGGCACGGACCTCAACCGGAACTGGAACTACAAGTTCGGCTGCTGCGGCGGCTCCTCGGGGTCCACGTCCTCCGAGACCTACCGGGGCACCTCCGCCGAGTCCGCGCCCGAGGTGAAGGTGGTCGCGGACTTCGTGCGCAGCCGGATCGTCGGCGGGAAGCAGCAGATCACCGCCGGCATCGACTTCCACACCTACAGCCAGCTCGTGCTGTGGCCGTTCGGCTACACCACCGCCGACACGGCGACCGGGATGACCGTGGACGACAACGCCGCGTTCAAGGCCGTCGGGCAGAAGATGGCCGCGAGCAACGGGTACACCGCCGAGCAGGCCAGTGACCTGTACATCACCGACGGGTCGATCGACGACTATCTCTGGGGCACCCAGAAGATCTTCTCGTACACCTTCGAGATGTACCCGTCCTCCAGCGCGGGAGGTGGGTTCTACCCGCCCGACGAGGTCATCGAGCGGGAGACGTCCCGTAACAGGGATGCTGTGTTGCAGCTTCTCGAAAACGCGGACTGCATGTACCGGTCCATCGGTAAGGCGACCCAGTACTGCAGCTAGTCGGCGTCCTTGACCTCGACGTCGTCGTCCTCGGCGTCGCCTTCTTCGAAGTAGGCGTCGAGGACGTCGTCCAACTGCTTCTCCCACTCGCTGAAGCGGGCCCTGGCCGTCGCCTCGATCTCGATCGGGTACCAGCGGCGGTCAGGGGTGTGCACCGTGATGGTGAACCGCTTGCCGAAGCGCGGTGACTCCGTCTCGATCGCGCCGATCTCGTCCCAACGGAACTCGCACTCCTCCTCGTCGAGGCGGAGCCGGACGCCCTTGGCGTCGGCGGCGATCCGCGCCCGGCGGTCGGAGGCCTCGAAGACGGGGCCCTCGGACGACAGTTCCTCTTCCGAGTCGTCGGCGGAGTCGTCGGCCGACTCCGTCTTCTCGGTGGAGGTCTCCGCGGCGGGAGTCTCCTGTGTCGTCGGCTCCCCCTCTTCGTCCTCGGCCGGCTTCGCGTCCTCCGGCTCCGCGGTCACGGGCGACGTGAGCCCGGGGATGAATGCCGGGTCGAATCCGGCGCCCTCCAGGGGCTGGCTGCTCGAACCTATGCGCTGCTCCACAGCGGGCAGTATGGTCGAAGATCCTGTGCCGGACACAGCCAGCCCCTACTTCGTTACCGGAGACCTACACGAAGAGGCTCAATCCGGCCGCCATCACGAACCCGACCACCGACAGCACCGTCTCCAGCACGGTCCACGTCTTGAGGGTGTCGCGCTCGCTGATCCCGAAGTACTTGGCCACCATCCAGAAGCCGCCGTCGTTGACGTGCGAGGCGAAGATCGAGCCCGCCGAGATGGCCATGATGACCAGGGCGACGAAGGCCTGCGAGTGGTCGCCCTCCGCGAGCAGCGGCGCCACGATGCCCGCCGTCGTCACGATCGCGACCGTCGCCGAGCCCTGGGCGACCCGCAGGACCACCGAGATCAGATAGGAGAGCACGATCACCGGGAGGCCGACGTCGTTGAAGGTGTCCGAAAGCGCCTGCGCCACCCCGCTCGCCTTCAGGACCGCGCCGAAGATCCCGCCCGCGCCGACCACCAGCAGAATGTTGCCGACCGGCTTCAGCGAGGACGTGGACACCGTCTCCAGGGACTTGCGGGACCAGCCGCGCCGGATGCCCAGCAGGTAGTACGCCAGGAACAGGGCGATCGTGAGGGCCACGAAGGGGTGACCGAAGAACTCGACGACCGAGCGGCCCGTGGAGGGGTCGAGGGCGATCGAGGAGAAGGTCGCGGCGAGTATCAGGACGAGCGGGGTGCCGATGATGCCGAGGACCGTGCCCAGCGGCACCGGGTCCTCCCGCGGCTCCACGCCCTGCTCGCGCTGCTCGTCGACCACCGCGAGCCTGGCCTCCGCGGCGGCCTCCACCATGTCCTGCGGCACGGCGACGAAGAGGCGCTCGCCGACCCGGGCGGAGAACGCCCACGCGGCCAGGACGGCCGGGATGCCGCAGACGACGCCCATCAGGATGACCCAGCCGAGGTCCACGTGCAGCAGACCGGCCGCGGCCACCGGGCCCGGGTGCGGGGGCAGGAACGCGTGGGTCATCGACAGGCCGGCGAGCAGCGGAAGGCAGTACAGCAGGATCGACCTGCCGGAGCGCTTGGCCGCCGCGTACACGATCGGCGCGAGGACGAAGATGCCGACGTCGAAGAAGACCGGGATGCCGAAGATCAGGCCGGTGAGGCCCATGGCGAGGGGCTCCCGCTTCTCCCCGAACAGGCCGAGCAGCCGGGACGCCAACACCTCGGCCCCGCCGCTGACTTCGAGGATCGCCCCGAGCATGGTGCCCAGGCCGATGATGATCGCGACATGGCCCAGGATGCCGCCCATCCCGGACTCGATGGTGGACACGGCGTCCGAGCGCTGGACCGTGCCGAAGAGTTCGGTGACCGAGAGTCCCGCGAGCAGGCCGACGGTTATGGAGACGGCCAGGAGGGCCACGAAGGGCTGGAGCCTGACCTTGATGATCAGGAAGAGGAGCAGGGCGATGCCGAGCGCGGCGACCGTCAGAAGGCCTGCGGTGCCGTCGACGAGGAGCAGCAGGCCTCCGGTGTGAGGTGGGGTCTCGGCCGGGGCGGAGGCGGCGAGCGGAAGGGACATGGGGGGTCCTCTGCGTAGGGGCATGGAGCTTTCGGGCAGGGGGGAGCGCGGCACGGCACCCCTGTGGGGTGCCGTGCCGTTACGACGTGCGGGAATCTGGGATCTGTGGAGCGGTGGAGCGGTGTCAGCCGAGGACGGCGAGTGCGTCGATCTCGATGAGGAGCCCGGCGGGGAGGCCGACGTAGACCGTCGTGCGGGCGGCCGGCGGCGCGGTGAGGCCCTGTTCCACGAAATACCGGTCGTAGATCTCGTTCAGCTCGGGGAAGTGGGCCGTATCCGTCAGATAGACGCGGATCATCATCGCGTCGTCCCAGCTCGCGCCGCCCTCCTCGAGGATCGCCTTGACGTTGGCGAGGGTCTGCAGGGTCTGCTCGCGCAGGGTGGGTCCGGCGGGCGTGGGGGGCTTGCCCTCCTCGGCGGGCAGGAAGCCGACCTGGCCCGCGACCTGCAGGATGTTGCCCTTGCGCACGCCGTGCGAGAACTTCGCGGGCGGGGTGGTGTGGGTCTTGGGGGTGAGGGCGGTCTTCTCGGTCACTGGGTGTCCTTCGCTGGCGTTCTTCCGGAGTACTCCCCGCTGATGGCGTCCGCCGCGCGGCGGACCAGCGGAAGCAGGGTGAGGAGCTCGTCGGCGGTGACGACGACGTTCGGCGCGGAGACGGACATCGCGGCGACGACCCGGCCGTCGGAGCCCCTGATCGGCGCGGCGACACAGTTGATGGACTCCTCGTGGCCGCCGAGGTCGGTGGCCCAGCCCTGTTCGCGTACCTTCTCCAACTCCCGTACGAAGGCGGTGGCGTTGGGGGTGGAGCGGGCCGTGTAGAGGGGGTAGTCCAGCTTCTCGGCGACCGCGCGCCGCTCGGGCTCGGGCAGGTCGGCGAGGAGCAGTTTGGCGACGGCGGCGACCGTGATGGCGACGGGCTTGCCGATCCGCGAGTACATGCGCACCGGGTAGCGGCTCTCCACCTTGTCGATGTAGAGGACCTCGCCCTCCTCGTACACGGCGAGGTGGACGGTGTGCCCGCAGGTCTCGTTCAGTCGGACGAGGTGGGGGTGGGCGATCTCGCGGATGTCGAGGTTCTCCATCGCCTCCTGGGCGAGGGCGAAGAGGCGCGCGCCGAGGCGGTAGCGCTGGTCGGACTGGCGGTAGACGAGGCCGTGTTCGTGCAGGGTGCGCAGCAGCCGCAGGGCCGTCGATTTGTGCACGCCGAGGCGGTCGGCGACCTGTCCCAGGTCGGCGGGGCCTTCGGCGAGCAGCGGCAGGATGCTCAGGGCGCGGTCGACGGTCTGACTCATGGGGTGCGTACCTCCTCCGGGGCCGCGACCTTGGTCCAGCCGGGGCCGAGTCGAAGTGTCTCCCACGACCGGTCGTCGAGGTCGGCCAGCCGGTCCGCGTGCTCGCGCGTCGGGGGTACGGCGAGGTCGCCGGGGGCGGTGAGGGCGGCGGCGGCCATGAGGTGCCCGTGTCGCAGCCGCTCCCGCGCCGAGAGCCCCCGCAGGGTCGCGGAGAGAAACCCGGCGGCGAAGGCGTCCCCGGCCCCGACCGCGGCGCTGACCTGCACGATCGGCGCGGACACGAAGGTGACCGTCGGCTGCGCGGCGCCGTCGTCCTCGAAGGCCGTCGCCCCCCGGGCTCCCTGCTTCACCACCAGCACGCGTGGTTCCGGCAGGGCCTGTCTGATCTCTGTCGGGCCGCCGGTGATCCCCCATGCCTCCTCCGCCTCGTCCTCCCCGACGAAGACGAGGTCCGCGGCGCGGGCGAGTTCCAGCAGCACGCGCGGGCCGTCGGCGCTGCGCCAGAGCCCGGGGCGGTGGTTGACGTCGAAGGAGATCAGCGGGCGTCCGGGCCGGCGGGCCGTCAGTTCCCGCAGCAGGCCCAGGCAGTCGTCGGAGAGGGCGGCCGTGATGCCGGTCAGGTGCAGCACGCGGCCGGCGCGGACGGCGTCGAGGTCGACGGTGTCGACGGACATCGCGGAGGCCGCGGACCCGGCCCGGTAGTAGGCGACCTCGTGCGCGTCGGTGGCCCGGTCGCCGGCGGTGCGGAAGTAGACGCCGGTCGGGCGGGCGGGATCGCGCCGTACGGAGGCGACGTCGACGCCGTAGGAGCCGACGGCCTCGACGAGGTGGTCGCCGAAGCCGTCCGCGCCGACCCGGCCGACCCAGCGCACCGGGTGTCCGGCGGCCGCCAGCGCGCAGGCCACGTTGGACTCCGCGCCGCCGATGGCCCGGTCGAAGGACGGCACATCGGCGAGGCGGCCCGGCCGGGTGGGCAGGAAGGTGACCATGGACTCGCCGAGCGCGACGACGTCCACGACGTCGTGTGCGTCGGGGGCGGCGCTGGGTCCGGTGGCGGTCACGATCGTCGTGGCTCCTGTGTCGGTGCGGGCGAGCGAAGCGAGATGGGGGTCCCCCCGGCCGAAGGCTGGGGGAGGCTTTCGTTGACCCGGCGTTGGCCGAGATGTTAGACAGCAGTAAGCGACATACGCAATGGTCGTTGCAGATATCGCAACGCTCCTGATCAGGGAGGTTCCATGAGCACCGAGGCAAACGAGGCGCTGGCCCGACTGGCCGAGGAACGGGTCGACCACCGCTTCAAGGGCCTCCCGCCGGACGCCGACGGCCTCACCGTCGGCGAGCTGGCCGCCCAGCGGCGCAACCTCTTCAGCGGCGGCTTCGCGACCCCGGTGCTGGCCCTCTCCGCCGAGCGCCTGGAGCACAACCTCGACCTCATGGAGACGTACGCGACCCGGCACGGTCTCGCGTTCGCCCCGCACGGCAAGACCTCCATGGCCCCGCAGCTCTTCCGCCGTCAGATCGACCGCGGCGCCTGGGGCATCACCCTCGCCGTCCCGCACCAGGTGCGGGTGGCCCGGGCGTACGGCGTCCAGCGGGTCTTCCTCGCCAACGAGCTGGTGGACCCGGCCGCCCTGCGCTGGATCTCGGCGCAGCTCGACGCCGACGCCGGCTTCCGCTTCGTCTGCTACGTCGACTCGGTGCGCGGGGTCGAGCTGATGGACGCCGCCCTGCGCGGCGCGGGCCGCCCGCTGGACGTCGTCGTCGAACTGGCGGCGGGCGAGGGAGCCCGCACCGGCGTGCGCACGGAGGCGGAATGCGCGGCGGTCGCGGACGCGGTGGCGGCCACGACGACCCTGCGGCTGGTCGGGGTCGCGGGCTACGAGGGCGAGGTCCCGCAGGCCGACCCGGAGCGGGTGCACACGTGGCTGCGTCGGCTCGTCGCCCTTGCCGTGGACTTCGACAAGGCGGGACGGTTCGCGGCCGCCGAGGAGATCGTGGTCAGCGCGGGCGGCAGCGCCTGGTTCGACGCGGTCGCCGACGTCTTCGCCGAGATCCCCGAACTCTCGCTCCCGGTCCTGAAGTTGCTGCGCTCGGGCGCGTACGTCTCGCACGACGACGGCCACTACCGCAAGCTCACGCCGTTCAACCGGGTACCCGAGGAGGGCGCGCTGGAGCCCGCGTTCCGGCTGTGGGCCCAGGTCGTCTCCCGCCCCTCCGCCCAGCAGGCGTTCCTCAACGCGGGCAAGCGGGACGCGGCCTACGACCTCGACCTGCCCTTCGCCCAGGCGGTCCGCCGCGACGGCACGGAACGCCCCGCCACCGGCGTCTCGGTGACCGGCCTGTCCGACCAGCACGCCTGGCTGCGCACCACCGCCGAGGCGGACGTCGAGGTCGGCGACTGGATCGGCCTGGGCCTGTCCCACCCCTGCACGTCCTTCGACAAGTGGCCGCTGATCCCCGTGGCCGAGGCGGACGGCACGGTCGTCGAATACATCCGCACGTTCTTCTAGGGCCTGTCCCTGGTCGCACTTCTCATCGCTGGAGGCCGGTCATGGAAGAACTCGTCATCCGGGACGCGGACGTCGTCGACGGCTCGGGTGCGCCCGCGTACCGGGCCGATGTGGTCGTGGACGGCGGCCGGATCGTGGGGATCGTGCAGGAGGCGGCCGCGGCCGGGTGCCAACGGCCCAAGGCCCGCCGGGAGCTGGACGCCGAGGGTCTCGTCCTCTCCCCCGGCTTCATCGACATGCACGCGCACAGCGACCTCGCCCTGCTGCGCGACCCCGACCACAGTGCGAAGGCCGCGCAGGGCGTGACCCTCGAAGTGCTGGGCCAGGACGGTCTGTCGTACGCCCCGGTCGACGACCGGACGCTGACAGAGGTCCGGTCGGCCATAGCCGGCTGGAACGGCCCCGGCGACGACATCGACTTCGACTGGCGGTCGGTGGGCGAGTACCTGGACCGGCTGGATCGCGGGATCGCCGTCAACGCCGCGTATCTGATCCCGCAGGGCACGGTCCGCGCCCTCGCCGTCGGCTGGGAGGACCGTCCGGCCACGCCCCGGGAGCTGGACCGGATGCGGCAGCTGGTGGCGGAGGGGCTGGAGCAGGGCGCGGTCGGACTGTCGTCCGGGCTGACCTACACGCCCGGCATGTACGCGCAGGACGCCGAACTCACCGAACTGTGCCGGGTGGTGGCGTCCTACGGCGGCTACTACTGCCCCCATCACCGCAGTTACGGCGCCGGTGCGCTGGCGGCGTACGCGGAGATGGTCGAGCTGACCCGCAAGGCGGGCTGTCCGCTCCATCTCGCCCACGCCACCATGAACTTCGGCGAGAACGAGGGCCGGGCGCCCGAGCTGCTGGCGCTGCTGGACGAGGCGTTGGAGGCGGGCGCCGACATCAGTCTCGACACCTACCCCTACACCCCCGGCAGCACCACGCTCGCGGCCCTGCTGCCCAGTTGGGCGAGCGAGGGCGGCCCGGCGCAGATCCTGCGCCGTCTCGCGGACGACGAGACCGCCGAGCGCGTCCGCCACCATATGGAGGTCGTCGGCGCGGACGGCTGTCACGGGGTGCCGGTGGACTGGGAGACGATCGAGATCTCCGGCGTGGGCGACCCGGCGCTCGGCGAGTACGTCGGCCGTACCGTCCGGGAGTCGGCGGCCGCGCGTGGCGAGACCCCTTGGACGACAGCCCGCCGGCTGCTCCTCGACGACCGGCTCGCGCCCTCGATCCTCCAGCACGTGGGCCATGAGGAGAACGTCCGGACGATCATGCGGCACCGCGTCCACACGGGCGGTTCGGACGGCATTCTGCAGGGCGCGAAGCCGCATCCACGGGCGTACGGCACGTTCCCGCGGTATCTCGGCCGGTATGTACGGGAGTTGGGCGTCCTGTCGCTGGAGGACTGCGTCGCCCATCTCACCTCGCGCCCGGCGGCCCGGCTGCGACTGGCCGACCGGGGCCTGGTCCGCGAGGGCTACCGCGCCGATCTGGTGCTCTTCGACCCGGCGACGGTCGCCGCGGGCTCCACCTTCGACCGGCCGCGCACCCTGCCGACGGGCGTCCCGCACGTCCTGATCGACGGCCGGTTCGTCATCGAGGACGGCCGCCGCACGGACGTGCTGGCGGGGCGGGCGGTCCGTCGCAGTCCCATGTGACGGAACGCCCCGCTCATCGAGCCCTACGCTTCGAGCCCTGCCGCTTCAAGCCCTGCCGCTTCAAGCCCTACGGCTTGGGCAGCGTGCAGGCGCTGGCGCTCAGGTTGAGCTGGTTGCCGGTCGTGAAGCAGGCCGGGATCTGGTAGATCTCCTGGGCGTAGTTGATGCCCTCGCGGACGGTGATGTTGCCGCTCGCGTCGACCTCGCACGGGTTGTTCACCGTGCAGGTCTCGCCGTCCTCGTTGCCGGTGTTGTTGACGGCGACGACCTTGCCGGTGGCCTGGTCGATCACCGGCGAGCCGGAGGTGCCGCCGATGGTCTGGCAGGCGGAGGTGTAACGGATCGAGTCCTTCCAGGTCCAGTCGCCCTCCTTCAGGCGGTACGCGAACCCGTCGATGCTGCAGTTGTAGAGCGTCTTCCAGTAGCCGGAGGCCACGGTGATGGCGGTGCCGGCGGTCGGGTGGGTGTCCTGCACGGTCAGCGCGGAGATCCCGTACGCGGACTGGATCGTCGCGTAGGTGCTGGTGAGCTGGTAGATCGAGACGTCCGTGTCGGTCATCGTCCCGTAGGCGAGCTTGCTGGCCCTGAGGGTCGCGACGCGGGTGCCGGCGGAGTTGAGCAGGCCGAAGGTGCGGCTGGAGGCCTGGTTGACGAGCACCTCGCCCGGCTCCGGGAAGCCGGTCGTCAGGCAGTGGCCGTTGGAGAGCACCAGCGCCGGGTCGGTGGCCAGCGAGTTCGGGAAGCGGATGACCGAGCCGGAACAGTTGCTGAGCGCGACGGTCCCGGCGAGGGTGACGGCCTGGAGCGTCGGCGCGGCGGCCTTGGTCGTGGTCGTCGTTCCGGCCTGGGAAGCGGCCGGTGCGCTCACCGGCGCCGCGACCGCGGGTGCCGCGCCTGCCCCGGCGATGGCCAGGGCGAAGAACGCGGCGACGAGAGGCTTTCTCATGTGGGGGTCCCCTCTTACGACAAGGCGACCGGAGATCTTCCGGCCGCCCGTTGACTTGTCATGCACAGTTTTGTCATGCGCATTGTTAGTGCCGTGGGGGGTGAGATCAAGAGTCGGTTTTCGGCCGCCGGGACTACGCTGGAGAGGGGCGCAGTTCAGAGATCGGCTCCCGACCATGGACCTGAACACGATCACCGAAGTCGTCCGGCACCCGTCGCCCGATCGACCGGGTACGGACTGGCGCGAGGGCGATGCCTGGCTCGCCGGCGGAACGTGGCTCTTCTCCGCCGAGCAGCCTCAGCTGCGCCGACTGGTCGATCTGACCGCGCTGGGCTGGGAACCCCTGGTCGCCACCGACGCGGGCCTGGAGATCGGCGCCACCTGCACCGTCCGCGACCTGTACGCCTACGCGCCCCCGCGCGACTGGATCGCGGGCTCCCTCTTCGCGGCCGGCTGCGAGGCCTTCCTGTCCTCCTTCAAGGTCTGGAACTCGGCCACCGTCGGCGGCAACATCTGCCTGTCCTTGCCCGCCGGCCCGATGATCACACTGACGGTCGCGCTGGAGGCCCGCTACGAACTCTGGGCTCCCGACGGGTCGACGCGCTTCGTGGACGCCGTCGACTTCGTCACCGGGGACCACCGCAATGTGCTCGCTCCCGGGGAGATGCTGCGCCGCGTCGGCATCCCGGCCCACGCCCTGCGCAAGCGCACCGCGCACCGCCGCTTCACGCTGACCCGGCTCGGCCGTTCGACGGTGTTCCTCATCGGCACCCGGACGCCGGGCAGAGGCGACCTGCTGCTCACCGTCACGGCCGGCACCACCCGCCCGGTGCGCTTCGCCTTCGACAGCGTGCCCGACGCCCGTACCCTGCGCCGGCGCATCGACGCCGTCCCGCCCGGCCTCTGGTTCGCCGATCCCAACGGGACCCCCGACCACCGTCGCCACCTGACAAGGCACTTCGCCGAAGAGATTCGTCGCGAACTCAAGGCTGGGGACCTGACATGAGCTACCTGGTGAACGGCAGGAGCTTCACCGAAGAACCGGCGCCCGGGCAGTGTCTGCGCACTTTCCTGCGCTCGCTCGGCCACTACGGCGTCAAGAAGGGCTGCGACGCGGGCGACTGCGGCGCCTGCACGGTGTGGCTGGACGGCGACCCCGTGCACAGCTGCATCACCCCCGCCTTCCGCGCGGACGGCCACGAGGTCACGACGATCGAGGGCCTCGGAGCACCCGGCGACCTGCATCCGGTGCAACGCGAGTTCCGCGACGCCCCGGGGTTCCAGTGCGGATTCTGCACCGCCGGGATGATCATGACGTCGGCGACGTTCACCGACGCGCAGCGGGCGGACCTGCCCCGGGCGCTGAAGGGCAACCTCTGCCGCTGCACCGGCTATCGGGCGATCGAGGACGCCGTGCGCGGCGTCGTGGGCGTGGAGGGCGCCGCGCCGGGAAAGGCCGTCGGGACAAGCGTCGGCGCGCCGGCGGCCGACGATGTGGTGACCGGCCGCGCCGAGTTCACGATGGACACCCGCCTCGACGGCATGCTGCACCTCAAGGTGCTGCACTCGCCGCACGCGCACGCCCGGATCGTGTCCGTCGACAAGAACGCCGCCCTGGCGGTCCCCGGCGTGCGGCGCGTCTACACCTGGCAGGACGTGCCGCGCAGGCGCTTCACCACGGCGATCCACACCGACCATCTCGTCGACCCCGACGACACCTTCATCCTCGACGACACGATCCGCTTCGCCGGACAGCGCGTCGTCGCGGTCCTGGCCGACACGGTCGGGGCGGCGGAGGAGGGCTGCCGGAAGGTCGTCGTGGAGTACGAGGTGCTGCCGGCCGTGTTCGACGCCGAAGCCGCGATGGCGGAGGGGGCGCCACAACTCCACGACACGGACGATCCGTTCGCCCTGGATCCCGTCCACAACGTGCTGCTGGAGATCCACTCGCACATCGGCGACGTGGACACGGGGTTCGCCGAGGCCGATGTGATCCACGAGGCCACGTACTCCTCGCCCCGGGTGCAGCACGCGCATCTGGAGACGCACGGCTCGATCGCCTGGCTGGAGAACGGGCGCCTCAACGTCCGCACCAGCTCGCAGTCGCCGTCGATCGCGAAGGTCAAACTCGCCCATCTGTTCGCCCTGCGTCCGGACCAGCTCCGGGTGTTCTGCAAGCGCGTGGGCGGCGGCTTCGGCGGCAAACAGGAGGTGATCTCGGAGGACCTCGCCGCGCTCGCCGCCCTGGACACCGGGCGTCCCGTCTGCTTCGAGTACACCCGCGAGGAGGAGTTCACCACGGCCTCGCCACGGCACCCGATGACGCTGACGGTCAAGCTCGGCGCGAAGGCCGACGGCACCCTGACGGCGTTCCAGGTCCGCAATGTGTCGAACACGGGCGCCTACGGCAACCACGGCGGCGAGACGCTGTTCGCGGGCGGCGCGGCCGTCATGATCTACCGCTGCCCCCACAAGAAGTACGACGCGTACTCCGTCTACACCAACACCGTTCCGAGCGGCGCGCTGCGCGGCTACGGGATGACCCAGCCGGCGTTCGCGGTGGAGTCGGCGATGGACGAGCTGGCGCGCGCCCTGCACCTCGATCCGCTCGAACTGCGCCGCCGGAACATCGTGCGCCCGGGCGACCCGCTCGTCGCCCTGCACGACGGCCCCGACGACGTGTCGTTCACCGAGGACTCCCTCGCGAAGTGCATCGATCGGGTGGGCGAGGCCCTGGCCCGGACCGCGGGCCAGGCGTCCCCCGGCCCCGAATGGCTCGTCGGGACGGGCGTGGCGAGTTCCCTGCACGAGACGGCGCCGCCGACCGAGCACATCTCCGAGGCCTGGGTCACGCTCGGCGACGACCTGGTGTACGAACTGGCCGTCGGCACGGTCGAGTTCGGCGAGGGCACGTCGACCGCGCACGTCCAGATCGCGGCCGGCCAGCTCGGTACGACACCGTCGCGCATCCGGCTGGTGCAGTCCGACACCGACCGCACGGGCTTCGACACGGGCGCCTTCGCCAGTGCGGGGCTGTTCGTGTCGGGCAACGCGGTGCTGCGGGCGGCCGACGCCGTACGCGACCGCATCCTGGAGTACGCCGCCGCGTACACGGGCGTCCATCCCGTGCTGTGCTCGCTGGGCGAGGAGGACGTCTTCTGCGGCGACCGGCGGGTGCCGCTGGCCGAGCTGGTCGCATCGGCCGGGGCGCGCGGAATCCGTTTCACGGCCGCCCGCAAGGCCTACGGCTCGCCCCGCAGCGTCACCTCCAACACCCAGGGCTTCCGGATCGCCGTGCACCGGGTGACGGGGGAGATCCGGATCCTGCACAGCGTCCAGGCGGCCGACGCCGGCGCGATCGTCAACCCCGCCCAGGTGCGCGGACAGGTGGAGGGCGGGGTCGCCCAGGGCATCGGGTTCGCGCTGACCGAGAACCACCACATCGACGCGGACGGCGTCATGGTGAACCCGAACCTGCGCAACTACCGCATCCCCGCCTACGCCGACATTCCACGCACCGACGTGCTTCTGGTGGCCTCGACGGATTCGGTCGGCCCCCTGCGGTCGAAGGGAATGGCGGAGTGCTGCATCAACCCGGTGGCCCCGGCGCTGGCGAACGCCCTGCATGACGCCACGGGCGTCCGCTTCCGCTCGCTGCCGCTGACTCCGGAGCGGATCTACAGCCGGCTCATCGAGAAGCAGTCGGTGTCGACGGGCCCGGACTCATGAGCACCGAACAGCACGCGGGCGCGGCGGCGACGGCGATCATCGGCCAGAAGGTACTGCCCGGACTCGAACAGGAATACGAGTCGTGGCAGGAGGACGTCAACGCCGCCGCCGCCGACTACGCCGGGTATCTCGGCGTCGAGGTGACCCGGCCGACGGACCTGCAACCCGAATGGGTCGTCGTCTACCGGTTCGACTCGGTGGCCCATCTTCAGGCGTGGATCAACAGCGCGACCAGACAGCGCCTCCTGGAGGTCGGCGACACCTACCTGGACGGCCCCGGCACACAGCAGGTCGTCAGCGGCGGCGGCCGGCCGGCGGATCCGCTGGTGACGGTCGTGATCACCCACCGCGTCGATCCCGGCCAGGTGGACGAGTTCCTCGCCTGGCAGCGCCGTATGAGCCAGGAGGAGGGGAAGTTCGAGGGATTCCGCGGGACCGAGCTGTTCCGCCCGGTCGAGGGGGTCCAGGCCGACTGGACCACCATGTACCGATTCGACAGCGCCGAGCATCTCGACGCCTGGCTGACGTCACCGAGGCGGCAGGAGCTGCTCGCCGAAGGCGCGAAGTTCAACGACTTCAGACTGCACACGATCGACAACTCGTTCGGCAGCTGGTTCGCCTTCGACGAGAGCGGCAAGGAATCGCCGCCGCCCTCGGAGACGAAGACGTCCATCGCCGTCTGGGTCGGCCTGTACCCGACCGTCGTGCTGCTGACGCTGGCCCTGTCGCCGCTGGGCATGCCGTTCTGGCTCGGGCTGCTGGTGGGCAACCTGCTGTCCAGCTTCCTGATGAGCTTCCTCACCATGCCGCACTACGTGAACCGGCTCCTCGGGCGGTGGCTGCGGCCGCCCCCGGACGAGCCGGCGGCGCGGACCAACCTCGTCGGCCTCGGCATCGTCGCCGCACTGATGGCGTTCTGGGTCGTGGTCTTCTACCTCGTCACCACCCAGATCTGGACGCTGCCCTGAGCGATCACCGAAAACCACCCAAACTCCACGTCTCACGTGGTGGAAAACACGCCCCCGGATGCGTTACCGAGCCGTAAGCTCCCAGGCATGCAGGTGATCCAGTCGACCAAGCTCGCCAACGTCTGTTACGAGATCCGGGGCCCGGTTCTCGAAGAGGCGATGCGCCTGGAAGCGGCTGGTCACCGCATTCTCAAGCTGAACACCGGCAACCCGGCCGCCTTCGGCTTCGACTGCCCGCCGGAGATCCTGGAGGACATCCTCCGCAACGTCTCGACGGCGCACGGCTACGGCGACGCCAAGGGCCTGCTGGCCGCGCGCAGGGCCGTCGTGATGCACAACCAGACGCTCGGCATCGAGACGGACGTCGAGCACGTCTTCATCGGCAACGGCGTCTCCGAGCTGATCGTCATGGCGATGCAGGGCCTGCTGGACGACGGCGACGAGGTCCTCGTGCCGGCGCCGGACTACCCCCTGTGGACCGCGGCCGTCTCCCTCTCCGGCGGCACCGCCGTGCACTACCGCTGCGACGAGCAGTCGGACTGGATGCCGGACCTCGCGGACGTCGAGCGCAAGGTCACCGACCGCACCAAGGCGATCGTCATCATCAACCCGAACAACCCGACGGGCGCGGTGTACGACGAGGCGATGATCCGGGGACTGACGGACATCGCACGCCGACACAACCTGCTGATCTGCTCGGACGAGATCTACGACAAGATCCTCTACGACGGCGCCACGCACACCCCGACCGCCAAGGTCGCCCCGGACCTGCTCACCCTCACCTTCAACGGCATGTCGAAGGCGTACCGGGTGGCCGGCTACCGGGTCGGCTGGATGTCGATCTCCGGCCCGCGCGCCCACGCCGACTCCTATATCGAGGGCCTGACGATCCTGGCGAACATGCGGCTGTGCGCGAACATGCCGGGCCAGCACGGAGTGGTCGCCGCACTCAGCGGACGCCAGACGATCAACGACCTGGTGCTGCCGGGCGGCCGGCTCAAGGAGCAGCGGGACGTCGCGTACGAGCTGCTCACCCAGATCCCGGGCGTGACCTGCGTGAAGCCCAAGGGCGCGCTGTATCTCTTCCCGCGCCTGGACCCCAGCGTCTTCAAGATCAAGGACGACCGGCGGATGGTCCTGGACCTGCTGCGCCGGGAGAAGATCATGGTCGTCCAGGGCACCGGCTTCAACTGGCCGGAACCGGACCACTTCCGGGTCGTCACCCTGCCGACGGCGACGGACCTGCGCGACGCGGTGGGCCGGATCGCCCGCTTCCTGGACGGCTACGGCCAGCCGTGACCGCGACTCCAGTCGCGGGTCTACTTTAGACGAAATCTAAGCTAGGATGGTTTCCTGACAGCACAGGAGGCCATCCTCATGTACGAACCGATCCGCACCAAGTCGGTCCACAGCACGATGGCCGGCACGCCCTCGGACTTCCCCCACCGCTCCCGCGAGGAGGAGCTGGACATCCAGCTCGCCGGTCATCTCGCGGCGCTGCTCGCCGTCACCGACGAACTGCGCGCCACGGCCCCGTCCACCGACCTGGACACCGCGGCCGCCCGGCTCGCGCAGCAGGTCACACGGCTGCGGGGAGGACGGACCCCGGTCCGCCCGGCCCCCGCCGCCGAGCCGCACCTCGCGGTGCTGCACGAGCGGGCGAACGCCCTGGCGGGTCGCGCCCTCCTCGTCGCCGCGTCCCGCGCGGACACCACGGCGGCGATCCTGGCGGCCCAGCGCATGGAAGCGCACACGGCCGCCCTGACGGAGCCCAAGGAACTGAGCACAGCCGGCTGAACCCTCCGGGGATCTCCCCCGGAAACCCATGAACGGCCCCGGTCCGCGTGCACCCGCAGCGACGCGCGGACCGGGTGCCATGCACTGCGTTCGCTTTGGCGGGGGTGTTTATTCGCCGCGGGGGCTGGTGACGTCTTGCGGGTGCGCGTTCGGTGTGGCTGATCGCGCAGTTCCTCGCGCCCCTTGAGGGCGTTGCAGGGCCGGGGCCGGTGCGTCACCCTGCGTTCATCCGGGACACCCAGGAATGTGGGGTTCCGGGAGCACGCTTCCCCTGTGAGACGAATCGTGGGAATCGTCCTCGCGGTACTGCTGACGGCGGGTGTGGTGGTCGCCGTCGTCGCAGGTCGCAGCGATGAGGACAAGGGCACGGCAACGAAGACCGTGCGGACCGTGATCGGGTCGGAGAAGGCGGAGTTCTTCGCGGACCCGGATGTGGTGAAGGCCCTCGCCGCCAAGGGCTACACCGTCAAGGCCGAGACCTCCGGGTCCTGGGCCATGGAGGGGCTGGACCTCAAGGGGTACGACCTCGCCTTCCCGAGCAGCCAGGCGCCCGCCGTCGAGCTCGCGGCCAAGTACAAGGTGCAGGGGACCCTCCCCCGCCCCTTCTACTCGCCCCTCGTCGTCGTGGCGCACAAGAACGCCGCCGACGTGCTCGCGGGCAACGGCCTGGCCACGCTGGACGCCGCACACCGCGGCACGCTGAAGATGGCCGCCTATCTCGACGCGGCCCGCGCCGACCGGACCTGGCAGCAGCTCAAGGGCGCCGAGAAGTACGGGGAGTTGACCGGCACCCTCTACCTCTCCAGCACCGACCCGGAGACCTCCAACTCCGGCGCGCTCTATCTCGCCGCCGCCTCCTACGTGGCCAACGGCGGCAAGGTCGTCGCGAGCGACGCCGAGGTCGACAGGACAGCGCCGCTGCTGCACAAGCTGGTCAGCGTCCAGGGCGCCCAGCAGACCGGCACGGACGCGGCCTTCCGGGACTTCGTCAGCGGCGCCGGCAACCCGCTCGTCCTGGTCTACGAGTCGCAGGTCGCCTCGCTCCTCGCGGACGGACAGCAGCCGGGCGACCTGGTGGTCCTCTACCCGGACACCACCGTCAACAGCGACCACACCGCCGTACCGCTCACCGAGAACGGCGCCGGACTCGCCCAACTCCTGTCCACCGACCCGCAGTTGCGCAAGCTGGAGATCCGGCACGGGTTCCGTCCGCAGGGCGTCGCCGCCGAGTTCGCCTCGGCCGGCACCTATCTCAAGCAGCAACTGACCGGCGTCCGCCAGGCGCCCGTGCCCACCTCCGCGGTGCTGCACGAGCTGGCGCGACGGGCGCGCGGATAAGGGGGACAGCAACACATGAGCAACACCACCGACAGCGACTTCACCCTCACCCCGCCCGAGGCGGTCGCCGCCGTGCCGCGCGAGAGGGCCGGCGGACTCGTCCCCGTCGACGACTCCGTCCGCACGGACATGGCGACCAAGGCCGCCGCCTACGTCGAAGGCCTCACCGCGCTGGACGCCCGCTCGCCCGAGTTCGTCGGCAAGGTCGGCGAGATCACCGCGCTCGGCGCCGGCGAGATGCGCACGGCCGCCGCGCAGTCCAACCGCATGCTGGAGCGGACCATCCGGAGCCTGCCGGACAAGGGCGGGGACGCCCAGTCGCAGGTCGCCGGCTCGCTCGTCGAACTCCGGCGCGTGGTCGAGGACCTGGACCCGCGGGATCTGCCGGCGAGCAAGGGCCGCAAGTTCCTCTCCAGGCTCCCCGGCGGCAACAAGCTGCGCGACCACGTCGCCAAGTACGCCTCCGCGCAAGGCACGCTCAACAAGATCGTGGGCTCGCTGCGCGGCGGCCAGGACGAACTGCGGCGCGACAACGCCGCGTTGCAGACCGAGCGGGTCCGGTTGTGGGAGACCATGGGCAAGCTCCAGGAGTACATCGTCCTGACCGACGCCCTGGACTCGGCCGTCGAACAGCAGATCTCCGGCACCGAGATCACCGACCCCGAGCGGGCCGACAGCCTGCGCGCCGACGTCCTCTTCCCGGTCCGGCAGAAGCACCAGGACCTGCTCACCCAGCTCGCGGTGTGCGCACAGGGCTACCTCGCCATGGACGTCGTCCGCCGCAACAACGACGAGCTGATCAAGGGCGTCGACCGGGCCGCCACGACCACGGTCTCGGCGCTGCGCATCTCGGTCATGCTGGCCTCCGCGCTCGACAACCAGAAGAAGGTCATCGAGCAGGTCAACGCCCTGCGCGGCACCACCGAGGACCTCATCCGGGGCAACGCGGAGATGCTGGCGACGCAGAGCGGGGAGATCCAGCGCATCGCCGCCGACCCGGCCGTCGGCGCCGAGACCCTGCGCTCCGCCTTCCAGCAGATCTACCGCACCCTCGACGCCATCGACACCTACAAGGTGCAGGCGACCGAGGCGATGGCGGTGACCGTGGAGAACCTCACGGCCGAACTCCAGCAGGCCAGTGTCTACCTGGACCGCAGCCGGTCGCGGGGCGCGCTGGAAGGCGGCCTCTCATGAGACAGCCTCTTCGGCCCCTCCTCGCGCTGACCGCCCTCGCTCTTGTGCTCACCGCCTGCTCGGCGGCGGCCGACGGGGACGAGAAGGACCCCGAAGCCGCCCGCCCCGGCACCCTCCGCGTCCTCGCCTCCAGCGAGCTGAGCGATATGGCCCCCGTGCTGGAGCAGGTCCGCAAGGACACCGGCGTCACGATCCGGCCCACCTACATGGGCACCCTGGACGCCGTGAACGTGCTGGCGAAGAGCGGCACGGACGGCAGGTACGACGCCGTGTGGCTGTCCTCCGACGACTATCTGCGACTGCGCCCCGACGCGGCGAAGAAGATCGTCTCGGAGACGCCGATCATGTCGAGCCCGGTGGCCCTCGGGATGAAGACCGCGACGCTGACCTCCCTCGGCTGGAAGGCCGACCAGGTCACCTGGTCGCAGATCGAGCAGGCCGTCCAGGACGGCAGACTCACCTACGGCATGACCGACCCGGCCCGCTCCAACTCCGGTTTCTCCACTCTCGTCTCGGTCGCCTCGGCGCTCTCAGGAGCCCAGTCCGCGCTCACCGACGCGGATGTCGCGAAGGCGACCCCGAGGCTGAAGGAGTTCTTCAAGGGACAGCAGCTGACCTCGGGTTCGTCCGGCTGGCTGGCGAACGCGTACGCCAGACGCGGCGACGTCGACGCCCTGCTCAACTACGAGTCCGTGCTGAAGGGCATCCCGGGACTGACCGTGATCCGGCCCACCGACGGCGTCGTCACCGCCGACTACCCCCTCTCCTCCCTCGCCGCGACCGACGCGACGACCCGCGACAACGTCAAGCGGGTGACCGACGCGCTGCGCACGGAGGCCGTCCAGCGGCTGATCACCGCCAAGACGCACCGCCGCCCGGTCGTCGCCTCCGTGCCGCCCGCGCCCGGTCTCGACACCACCCGTCGGCGCGAACTGCCGTTCCCCGGCAGCCGATCCGTCGCCGACGGGCTGCTCGACGCCTACGAGAACGAACTGCGCCGCCCCTCGCGGACGGTGTACGTCCTCGACACCTCCGGCTCGATGCAGGGCGATCGGCTGCGCCGCCTCAAGGACGCCCTCACCGACCTGACCGACGACTTCCGGGACCGCGAGGAGGTGACGCTGATGCCGTTCGGATCGGATGTGAAGAGCGTCAGGACGCATGTCGTCAGCCCCACCGACCCCGACACCGGGCTCGCCGCGATCCGCAAGGACACCAAGGAACTGGCGGCCGACGGGGACACGGCCATCTACACCTCGCTGGAGAAGGCGTACGACCATCTCGGCGCCGACCGGGACGCGTTCACCTCGATCGTGCTCATGACCGACGGGGAGAACACCGCGGGCGCGAAGGCCGGCGACTTCGACGGCTTCTACCAGGCCCTCAGCGCCGAACGGCAGGACATCCCCGTCTTCCCCATCCTCTTCGGCGACTCCGACCGGGGGGAGCTGGAGCACATCGCCGAGCTGACCGGCGGCCGGCTCTTCGACGCCCAGAAGGGCTCGCTGGACGGCGCCTTCGAGGAGATCCGTGGCTACCAGTAGGTTCGTCGGGTACCTGGAGTCCCGCAAGAACATCACCGGCAGCGCGGCGGGACTGGTCGGCCTCGTCCTGACCTTCACCGGCGTCGCGGGCCCGTACTGGCCGGTCGTGGTCGTCGGCCTCTACGGCGCGGGCGCGCTGATCGCCCCGCCGGAGCGGCCCCCGCTGCCCGACTTCCCGGACCCGTCCGCCCAGCTCGACGAAGTGCGCGGAGACTTCGAGCGGCTCGGCGAGTACCTCGCGGAGGTCGATCTGCCCCCGGCCGCCGCCGGCCGCCTCACCGAACTCACCGGCCTGCTGACCGCGCTGCTGGAACCGGGCTGGGTCGCCGAGATCCTCGCCCAGGACCCGGAGGGCGTCCACACCCTGTCGCGGACCGTGCGCCAGGACCTGCCGGAGGCGGTCGACAGCTTCGTACGGGCACGCTGGTGGACGAGGATGACACCGGGCCAGGAACCCCCGGAGCGCCACCTGGAGCGACAGCTGACATTGCTGCAGGAGGAGGCGGAGCGATTGGCGAGCGCCCTGAGGGAGATCGAGGCCAGACGCCAGGAGACCCACACGCGTTACTTGGAAGACCGCTCACAGTAGTCACCGCACAGGCGAGGGTCTGTCGTCTGCTCCCCGTCGGGGCGGACGGGGAGCGGACGACAGACCCAGGGCCGCATACGCCGTTGTACGCGGCCTCGCCGATCACGGGGCGGGCGTCAGCCCAGGCGCTGCACCAGCGCCCGGTACTCGTCCCACAGCTCCTTCGGCGTGTGATCGCCGAAGGTGTTCAGGTGCTCGGGGACCAGCGCGGCCTCCTCGCGCCAGACCTCCTTGTCGACCGTGAGCAGGAAGTCGAGGTCCTCCTCGGCGAGTTCGAGACCCGCCGTGTCCAGCGCGCCCTTCGCCGGCAGCACGCCGATCGCCGTCTCGACGCCCTCGGCCTTGCCGTCCAGCCGCTCCACGATCCACTTCAGGACGCGGCTGTTCTCACCGAAGCCGGGCCAGACGAACTTGCCCTCGTCGTTCTTGCGGAACCAGTTGACGTAGTAGATCTTCGGGAGCTTCGCCTGGTCCCTGCCCTTGGCGACGTCGACCCAGTGGCCCATGTAGTCGCCCATGTTGTAGCCGCAGAACGGCAGCATGGCGAAGGGGTCGCGGCGCAGCTCGCCGACCTTGCCCTCGGCGGCGGCGGTCTTCTCGCTCGCCACGTTCGCGCCGAGGAAGACGCCGTGGTTCCAGTCGAAGGACTCCGTCACCAGCGGGACCGCGCTCGCGCGCCGGCCGCCGAAGAGGATCGCCGAGATCGGCACGCCCTTGGGGTCCTCCCACTCGGGCGCGATGATCGGGCACTGAGCGGCGGGGACGGTGAAGCGGGCGTTGGGGTGGGCGGCGGGGACGTCCGCGGACGGCGTCCAGTCGTTGCCCTTCCAGTCGGTGAGGTGGGCCGGAGTCTCCTCCGTCATGCCCTCCCACCAGATGTCGTTGTCGTCCGTCAACGCCACGTTGGTGAAGACCGAGTTGCCCCACAGCGTCTTCATCGCGTTGGCGTTGGTGTGCTCACCGGTGCCGGGCGC
The DNA here is from genome assembly GCF_040635845.1 of Streptomyces sp. NPDC006872. Taxonomy (NCBI): domain Bacteria; kingdom Bacillati; phylum Actinomycetota; class Actinomycetes; order Kitasatosporales; family Streptomycetaceae; genus Streptomyces; species Streptomyces sp. NPDC006872. The sequence continues at coordinate 600,328 of NZ_JBEYIL010000001.1, read as the reverse complement.
GACGCCGAAGAAGCCGGCCTCGGGGTTGATGGCGTACAGCCGGCCGTCCTCGCCGAAGCGCATCCAGGCTATGTCGTCGCCGATGGTCTCCACGGTCCAGCCGGAGATCGTCGGCTCGAGCATGGCGAGGTTGGTCTTGCCGCAGGCCGAGGGGAAGGCCGCCGCCACGTACTTCGACGCGCCTTGCGGCGGGGTCAGTTTGAGGATCAGCATGTGCTCGGCGAGCCAGCCCTCGTCGCGGGCCATGACGGAGGCGATGCGCAGGGCGTAGCACTTCTTGCCGAGCAGGGCGTTGCCGCCGTAGCCGGATCCGTAGGACCAGATCTCGCGGCTCTCGGGGAAGTGCGAGATGTACTTGGTCTGGTTGCAGGGCCACGGGACGTCCGCCTCGCCCTCGGCCAGCGGCGCTCCGAGCGTGTGCACAGCACGCACGAAGAACCCGTCGGCGCCGAGTTCGTCCAGGACCGGCTGTCCCATGCGGGTCATGGTGCGCATGGACACGGCGACGTAGGCGGAGTCGGTGATCTCGACGCCGATCGCGGAGAGGTCCGAGCCCAGCGGGCCCATGCAGAACGGGACGACGTACATGGTGCGGCCGCGCATCGAGCCGCGGAACAGGCCCTTCTCACCGGAGAAGATCTCCCGCATCTCGGCGGGGGCCTTCCAGTGGTTGGTCGGGCCGGCGTCCTTCTCCTGCTCGGAGCAGATGAAGGTGCGGTCCTCGACGCGGGCGACGTCGGTGGGGTCGGAGGCCGCGTAGTAGGAGTTCGGGCGTTTGATCGGGTCGAGTTTCCGGAAGGTGCCCTTGCCGACGAGCTCCTCGCACAGTCGCTCGTACTCGGCCTCTGATCCGTCACACCAGACCACGTTGTCCGGCTGCGTCAGTTCGGCGATCTCGTTCACCCAGGAGACGAGTTCCTGGTGGTCGGTGGGAATGACGGGGGGAGCCGCGATGTCGCGCGCCACGATTGCTCCTAGAAGAGGGGTTTTTTGTTGGAGGCCCCGTGGGGGCTGCGACCCGGATGCTTCTCAGTGGTGACCTTGGCGCTCATCCGGTGTCGACCGCACTCATTTGATCATCCGACGGTACCGCCCATATGTCCATAGGGCCTCACAGGTGAGCGGAGTGAGGATGGCCACGTGCCCGGCCAGGTGTACGGACGCCTCTTTGCGTCCACATGACGTTCAGACGGGACCCCTTTGGCGTAACTCCCGTGAGACGATGGCCACTCTTCGCCCCGCATCTCGCCGGACTGATCCGTAACTTACGGTTCCGTAGGTACGATTCGGGGTATGACTGCGCCCGTCCCCGACGCGCCAACGGACACGCCGGCCGCCGGCCGCGGCCCCGTCGCGCTCTCCCTGCCGCAAGAAATCAAGCCCAAGCTCCGCGGCTGGCTGCATCTGGGCATGTTCCCGGCCGTACTGATCTCCGGCCTCGTGCTCACCGCCCTGGCCGACTCCTCCCGCGGCCGCATCGCCTGCGGCATCTACGCCCTCACCGCCTGCCTGCTGTTCGGCGTGAGCGCCCTGTACCACCGGGGCAACTGGAACGCGCGCATGGACGGCATCCTGCGCAGACTCGACCACGCGAACATCTTCCTGATCATCGCGGGCACCTACACGCCGCTGACCATGCTGTTGCTGCCCGGCGCCAAGGGTCAGTGGCTGCTGTGGGGCATCTGGGGGGCGGCCCTCGCGGGGATCATGTTCCGGGTCTTCTGGGTCGGCGCCCCGCGCTGGCTCTACACGCCCTGCTACATCGCGATGGGCTGGGCGGCCGTCTTCTTCCTGCCGGACTTCATGCGCACGGGCGGCATCGCGGTGCTGGTCCTGGTGATCGTCGGCGGCCTGCTGTACAGCGCGGGCGGGGTCATCTACGGCATCAAGCGCCCCAACCCCTCACCGAACTGGTTCGGCTTCCACGAGGTCTTCCACTCCCTCACGCTCGCCGCGTTCGTCGTCCACTACGTCGGCATCTCCCTGGTGGCCTACCAGCACGCGTAACCGTCGCTTTTCCGCCTTCCTCCCGGTCACGGCTCCACGCCGTGGCCGGTTCTTTTTGTTCGAGCGCGTCGCGATTGACAGCAACCACCTTTTGAGAGCTACTATCATTTTATGCCTACTGTCACGCACGACTACGAGACGGGCACCGACCCCCGTCGCTGGTGGGCCCTGGGCGCCCTGGTCGCGAGCATGCTCACGCTCGGCTTCGACACCACGATCCTCAACGTGGCCCTCCCGACGATGGCGGAGCAGCTCGGCGCCACCACCGGCCAGCAACAGTGGATGGCGGACGCGTACATCGTCGTGTTCGCCGCGCTGATGCTCCCGGCCGGACTCCTCGGCGACCGGTTCGGGCGGCGCCGGATGCTGATCGCCGGGCTCGGCATCTTCCTCGTCGGCTCGCTGGTCGGCACCCTCGCCGGGAGCGTCGACGCGGTGATCGCCGCCCGCGCCTTCATGGGCGTCGGCGCCGCGCTGGTCACCCCGCTCGCGCTGTCGGTGCTGCCCTCGCTCTTCACGCCCGAGGAGCGCACCAAGGCCGTCGGCATCGTCTCGGCCGGCTCGACGCTCGGTCTGCCGCTCGGGCCGATCCTCGGCGGCTGGCTGCTCAACCACTTCTGGTGGGGCTCGGTCTTCCTGATCAACCTCCCGATGGCCGCCATCGGCATCGCCGCCTGCGTCTTCCTGCTGCCGGAGACCCGCGACCCCGCCTCCCCCAAGGTCGACACCGTCTCCACCGCGCTCACCGCGGCCGGCCTCGCCGCGCTCATCTACGCGATCATCGAGGCCCCCACCCGCGGCTGGACCGACCCCCTGGTCCTGGCGATGTTCACCGCGTCCGTCGTGCTGATCACCGCACTCGTGCTGCGCGAGCGGCGCGCCGTGCGGCCGATGCTCGACATGGGGCTCCTCGCCCACCGGGGGTTCCTGTTCAACACGCTCGCCGCGACCCTCGTGATGTTCGTGCTGTCCGGACTGATGTTCGTCCTGCCGCCCTATCTCCAGGCCGTCCTCGGCCATGACTCCCTCGGCACCGGTGTGCGGCTGCTGCCGCTGATGGGCGGCCTGCTCGTCGCCGCGCGGACCGCCCAGCCGGTCGTCGCCCGGTTCGGAGCGCGGGCCGTGGTGAGCGCGGGCCTGGTGGTGCTGGCCTTCGCCGCCCTCCTCGGCAGCCGGACGACGGTGGACTCCGGCTACGGCTTCGTCGCGCTGTGGCTGTCGCTCGCCGGGGCCGGCTTCGGCTTCTCGGTCGTGCCCGCGATGTCCGGCGCGCTGGGCGCCCTGCCCTCCGACCGGGCCGGCAGCGGCTCCGGCCTGCTGATGACCTTCCGCCAGGTCGGCGGCGCGATCGGCATCGCCCTGCTCGGCAGTCTGCTCGCGGGCGCCTTCCGCGACCGTCTCGACGTCACCGGTCTGCCCGCCGGGGCCGCGGACACCGCCGGGGACTCGGTGGTCGCCGCCCATCTGATCGCCGAGAAGGCCCGCCTGACCGATCTCGCCGCCTCCGCGAACAGCGCCTATGTGCACGGCATGGGCCTGGTCATGCTGGTGTGCGCGATCGCCGCCCTGGTCTCCGCACTGCTGGCGGCGGCGTTCCTGCCTGGCACGTCCGGGGCGGCGCGCAAGGTGAGCGACGACACCGCCATGGCCGCCACCACGGCCGATGCCCGACAATGAGCAACATGACGGCCGCACCTTTCAGCTCTTCCGCCGACCGCCCCCAGCCGGGCCTGCGTGAGCGCAAGAAGATCAAGACCCGCGAGGCGATCCGCACCGCGACCTATGCGCTGGTCAAGGAACAGGGGTACGACGCCACGACGATCGACCAGATCGCCGAGCGTGCCGAGGTGTCGCCCTCGACCGTCTTCCGCTACTTCCCCACCAAGGAGGACATCGTGCTCACCGACGAGTACGACCCGGTCCTCCTGGAGACGCTGCTGGCCCGCCCGGCGGACGAGCCGGTGCCGGAGACCATGCGGTACGTGATGCGGGAAGGCGTCCGCCAGGGCATCCAGGAGGACATCGAGGTGGCGCGGATGCGCACCCACCTCATGGTCCAGATCCCTGCCGTGCGCTCGCGGATGATGGAGAGCATGTCGGTCACCGGCCGCATGATCTGCACCGCGATCGGCGAGCGCACCGGCCGCGACCCCGACAGTCTGGAGGTCCGCGTCTACGCGATGTCCCTCATCGGCGGCCTGATGGAGACGTCCCTGTACTGGGCCGAACAGGGCCACCAGGACGACTTCGCAAGCCTCGTCGACCGCGCGCTGGACGTCCTGGAGCACGGCCTCGGCAAGGAAACCCGCTGAGCCCCCACCTCCGCCCATGCCATCCTGACCAGGTGAACGCACCCGAGATCCGCGTCGAAATCTCCCCCGAGCTCGCCCTGTTCGTCCCGCACGCCCGGCGCGTCGGCGCCACCGCGCTGGCCGTCGACGGCGCCTCGACCCTCGGCCATGTCGTCGAGTCCCTCGGGGTGCCCCTCACGGAGGTCGGCGCCCTGCTCGTCGACGGCCGCGAGGTACGGGTCTCGCACATCCCGGCCGACGGCGAGTCGGTCACCGTCCACCCGGTCGCCCGCCCCCAGCTGGTCCCGGGCGCTCCCCTGCGCTTCATCCTCGACGTCCACCTCGGCACCCTCGCCCGCCGGCTGCGGCTGCTCGGCGTGGACGCGGCGTACGAGTCGACCGACATCGGCGACCCGGCGCTCGCCGCCCGCTCGGCGGCGCAGCAGCGCGTCATGCTCAGCCGCGACCGCGGCCTGCTGCGCCGCCGCGAGCTGTGGGCGGGCGCCTACGTCTACAGCACCGACCCCGAGCAGCAACTCCGTGACGTCCTCGACCGGTTCGCACCCGAACTGCTCCCCTGGACCCGGTGCACGGCCTGCAACGGCCTCCTGAAGGAAGCCACCAAGGACGAGGTCGCCGACCAGCTGCGACACGGCACGCAGAAGTCGTACGACGTCTTCGCCCAGTGCCGCTCCTGCGGGCGCGCGTACTGGAAGGGCGCCCACCACGAACAGCTGGTGGCGATCGTCGAGGACGCCCTGAGCATGCGTGCGCAGGGGAACTGAGTACGCCGGCCCTCACGGACAGCCCTGCCGCGCGGTGGGATGGGGCCATGAACACCACCGCCCCGCAGCAGGTCACGCTCACACCACAGCACAAGGACAGCCTCCTCGCCGGCTGGGCCGTGGCCGGACTCGTGTCGCTGCTGCCGACCGTCGGCCTCGCCTGGCTGGCCGTGCTGTCCACCGAGCGCGGCGGCCGCTGTCTGACCTACGGCGAGCGGTGCTCCACGGTCCCCGGCAGCGCCCTGTACGGCGTGTTCTGGCTGTCCGTGCTGGCCGGGCTGGCGGCACTGGTGTGGCCCCGAGCCCGCTGGACGTACGCGAGGCTCGGGGCCGTGGGGGTGCAGTGGGGTGCTCAGCTCACGCTGGGCGCGATGATCCTCAGCGGCGCCTGAGCTCGCCGCTCGGCCGCTCGGCCGCTCGGCCCTTCAGCCGTTCAGCGCGGTGCGCAGCCGCTCCGGGTCGGTGGTCGGGGCGTCGCACGTGAAGTTGCGGCAGACGTACGCGGTCGGCTCGCCGCCGCTCAGCGGCCGGTCGGCGAGCAACGGGAACTCGTCGCTCCCCGGGGTCCCGAACGCGACGACGGCTCCCGGGGCGGTCCCCAGAAGCGCCGTGCGAAGAAGGGCTTTCGAGGCCTTGTCGTCCAGGTCGGAGCCGACGACGGCGACCTCACGCGGCCCGTCGAGCAGCGCCTCGGCGGCGGCGAGCCCCCACCCGATGAACCGGGGCACCCGTGGCCCGAGCGCCTTCACCACCCCCAACGCCCGTTCCGCGGCGGTGCGGTGCGGCTCGGAACCGGTGTGGGCCGCGTAGCTCAGCAGCGCCCCGGCGGCGGCGGTCCAGCCGGACGGGACGGCGTTGTCGGTCGGATCCTGCGGACGCCGGATGAGCTGCTCGGCGTCGGCCGCGGTGTCGAACAGCGCACCGGACTCGGGGTCGACGAACCGGACGAGGACATGGTCGAGGAGGAACCCGGCGAACTCCAGCCAGACGCCCTCCCCGGTGACCGAGGCGAGCGCGAGGAACCCCTCGGCGACGTCGGCGTAGTCCTCCAGGACGCCCGCGTTGGCCCCGACCTGCCCGTCCTTGCTGGTACGGGCGATACGGGCCAGGTCGTCGAGATGCAGCCGGACGAGGAGGTCGGCGGCGGCGAGAGCCGCGTCCACGAGATCGGGGCGGTCGAAGTAGGCGCCGGTCTCGGCGAGCGCGGCGATCGCGAGCCCGTTCCACGCGGCGACGACCTTGTCGTCCCGCCCGGGCGCGGGCCGCTCGGCGCGCTTGCGGAGCAGCCGCTCCTTGATGTCGGCGATCTTCTCGGCGTCGAAGACCCCGTCCTGCTGCGGGAGCTGGAGAACGGAGGAGCCATGCTCGAAGGTGCCCTCCTCGGTGACTCCGAAGTAGCGGGCGGCAAGCTCCGCGTCGTCCGGCCCGAGCGCCTCGGCGAGCTGCGCGGGCGTCCACGCGTAGTAGGCGCCCTCGACGTGCTTCCCGCTCCCGTCGTCGCTGTCGGCGTCGAGCGCCGAGGCGAACCCGCCCTGGTCGGTCCGCAGCTCCCGCACCATGAAGTCGGCGGTCTCCAACGCGACCCGACGGGCAAGCTCGCTACCGGTGGCCCGCCAGAGATGGGCATACACACGACACAGCAGCGCATTGTCGTACAGCATCTTCTCGAAATGGGGCACGACCCAGTCACGGTCGACGGAGTACCGGGCGAACCCGCCGCCGAGCTGGTCGTAGATCCCTCCCCGGGCCATCCGCTCACATGTGTCCTGCGCCATCTGCAGGGCGCCCTCGGCCCCGGTCCGCGCGTGATGCCGCAGCAGGAACTCGACGACCATCGACGGCGGAAACTTCGGCGCCCCGCCGAACCCGCCCCGCTGCGGGTCGTACTCCCGGGTCAGCCCGAGCAACGCCTGTGACAGCTCCTGCTCGCCGGGCGCCCGACCGTCCCCGTAGGAGATCTCCCGCCCCGCCAGATCCCGCACGATCTTCCCGGCGACCTCGGCCACCTCGTCCCGCCGCTCGGTCCACGCCTGCCGGACCCCCTCCAGCACCTGCCGGAAGGAGGGCATGCCGTGCCGCGGAGCGGGCGGAAAGTACGTCCCGAAGTAGAACGGCTCGGCCTCGGCCGTGAGAAACACGGTCATCGGCCAGCCGCCCTGCCCGGTGGCCGCCTGCACGGCCTCCATGTAGACGGCGTCGACGTCGGGACGCTCCTCGCGGTCGACCTTGACGTTGACGAAGTGCGCGTTGAGCTGGTCGGCGGTCTCCTGGTCCTCGAAGGACTCGTGCGCCATGACATGGCACCAGTGACAGCTGCTGTACCCCACGCTCAACAGCACCGGCACCCCCCGCCTGCGCGCCTCCTCGAAGGCCTCGGCCGACCAGGGCCACCAGTCGACGGGGTTGTCGGCGTGCTGGAGGAGGTAGGGGGATGTCTCATGAGCCAGTCGGTTCGGCATGGGGTCCATCCTGCCGCAGTACCCCGCCGCTCATGCGTCAGACGTCCACCGGACGCCGGCCTCGCGCGCCGAGGCCCCGACCGGGCGGGACGATCGCGGCCCACGCCCCCTCGCGTCACGGAGCCGCCCGCAGCACACTTGACCAAGAAATGTGTGACCGCCGGAGGGGGACGGGACATGCGGGACGGCCATAGGGCGGAAGCCGAGCGGTTGTTGGCGCGGGCCGTGGAGGAGGAGGTACGGCGGTCCGGCGGGCGTACCGATCGCCAGGCGTTGCTGACCCGGGCCCGTGGCGCGTTGGACGCCATGGCGCAGACGGCCGCCGAGGAGTACGAGGCGTATGCGCGTGCCCTGGAGGAGTCGGAGGCCCGGCGGATCAGTTTCGGGCAGCGGTACGCACGCGAAGGCGGCCGGACTCCGTTACTGGTGGCGGGTGTTGCCGCCGTGACGACGGCGGTCGCCGACCTCGCGCTGGGCACGGGCCCGGGCACGGCGCTCGGGGCCGGGATGGCCGTCGGGGTCGTCGGGGCCGCCGCGACCGTCGTGAAGGTGGCGGGCTCGCATCTGCCGGCCGCGCATCACCGGGCCGGCGAGGCGGGACAGCCCGGCGGCGCCGAGCAACTGCGGCTGCAGTGGCTCACGGCGCTCGAGGTGCGGGGCATCCGGCCGTTCCTGGACCAGCAGCGGGTGCTGAGCGCGACGACCGGGGCGAAGAAGACGCCGGGACCGCAGCTGCGCGGCACGGACAAGAGCGCGGCGGCACGCGGGCGGACGGTGCTGGCGCAGTCCTTCACCCAACTCCCGGAGCCGTCCGGTCCGTTCGCGGGACGTCGGGCGGAGGTCGCGCAGATCCGGCAGTGGGTGCAGTCGGCGCGGGCCAGCACGGAGACCCGGCCCACCGTGGTCGTGCTGCACGGCGACCCCGGCAGCGGCCGCACGACGCTCGCGGTGCGGGCCGCGCACGATCTGCGGGACCAGTTCCGCGGCGCATGCGTGGTGGATCTGCGCGGCGACAGCGCCCAGGAGACGCCGCTGCCCACCAGGGACGCCCTGCTGCACCTGCTGAACCGGCTGGGCGCGCCCCGCGAGCAGCTTCTCTTCCGCGAGCGTTCCTCCGCGGACCAGCAGGTCAAACGGCTGGGCGAGCTGTATCAGCAGCATCTGACGGGCCTGCCGGTCATCGTCGTCCTCGATGACGCCTCCGACGCGGAGCAGATCCGCGCGCTCGTCCCCGAACGCTCCGACAGCCTCGTCCTGATCACCGCACGGACCCCGCCCGCGCTGCCGGCCGAGCTGTCCGCGTGGGTGCACGAGCTGGCGGTGCGCCCGCTGGAGGCGGCGGGTGCGGAGGAACTGCTGGGCGTGGCGGCGCAGGACGCCTCGGGTCCGTACGACGCCGAATCCGCCGACCGGATCACCGAGTTGTGCGGCGGGCTGCCGCTGGCCCTGCGCGTGGCGGGCTCCTCGCTGGGCCCGCGCTCGCCGCGCGCACTGGCCGCGGATCTGGGCGCGTACGGTCCGGTGGAGCCGGTCGAGCGCGCGCTGTGGCTGCGCTACACCGACCAGCCGGAGGTGCCGCGCAGGCTGCTGCGCCGGCTGGCGCTGGCCGGGCGGGCCTCGCTCGGCGCGGCCGCGGCGGCCGCACTGCTCGCCACGGACCGCGGGGAGGCGGCGCGGCATCTCGCGGCCCTCGCCGACGCCGGTCTGGTCGACCTGGTCCGCGGCGACCGCTACCGCCTGCACGACCTGGTCCGCGCCTTCGCGCAGGCCCGCCTGCTGGACGAGGAGGAGCAGACCGACCGCTCGGCCGCCCAGGAGCGTCTGATCGTCAGCTACGCCGAGCTCGCCGACTCCGTGCTGCGGCTGGTCGACGGCAACATGTCGACCCGCTCGGACCGTTTCACCCCGCACGGCTTCACCTCCCTGGACGAGGCGCTGCGCTGGCTGGACGACGAGTCCAGCTTCATCACGGCGACGCTGCGGCACGCGGAGGGCGTCGACCAGAACGCTGTCATGAGCCTGCTGGGCGCACTGTGCGACTACTGCCTGCTGCGCGGCGACCTCTACCGGCTCGGTGAGATCAGCGAGCTGGCCCAGTCGGTCGGCCAGGACCTGCTGGTCCGGTCCGTGCAGTGGCGTACGGGCATCGCGGCCCGTCAGCTGGGCGAGCTCGACAAGGCCCGCACCACGCTCAGCTCGGTCGTCGACCTCTATCTCCAGGCCCATCACGACGCGGGCGCGGCGCGCGCCCTGTGCTCGCTGGGCATCACCCTGCACCACCAGGGCCAGCTCACCGAGGCGGCGGCGAAGCTGCGGGAGGCGATGGACCTGCAGGCCGCGCCCGAGCTGGCCACGGACCGCGCCTGGACGATGCACGCGCTGGCCGCGGTGGAGCGGGACCGCGCCCACCTCGCCGAGGCCCTGGACCTGCTCACCCGCTCCCTGGTCCTGCACCGCGAGGGCGGCTCCGTGCACGGTGAGGCATGGGCGCACTTCCAGCTGGGCCAGCTGCATCTACGGCGCGGCGACGTCCCGCAGGCCGAGGCCGAGCTGCGTCAGGCCCTCGATCTGTACGGCCGCACCCGCGACGCCCGCGGCGAGGCCTGGGCCCTGACCCAGCTGGCCCGGGCCCGGATGATCACCGGCGATCCCGGCCCGGCGGCCGAGGATCTGCGCCGGGCGGCGGCCAGGCACCGGGACAACGAGGACGCGCGCGGCGAGGCCTGGACGATCTACTACCTGGGTCTGGCCCTGGAGGAGACGGGCGACCTCGACCATGCCGTCCGCGAGCTGGAACGTTCCCGCAGCCTCTTCTCCCGGATGCGGGACGTCTACGGCCTGGCCTGCGCCCGGCACCACTCGGCCCGGGTGACCCGCGACCAGCGCGCCGCGCAGACCGGCTCCCTGCGCAACTCCGGCTTCGCCCGGCAGCTGCTGGTCGACGCCCGCGCCGACTTCCAGCGCATCGGGGTCCCCCACGGCGAGGCCTGGACCTGCCTGGAGCTGGCGATCGTCGACGCGGGCAACGCCCGTGCCCAGGCCGCCCTGGCCCTGTGCGAGGAGGCGACGGCCCTGTTCGCGTCCTACGGCGACCGGCGCGGCGAGGACTGGGCGCGCTTCCTGCGCTGCACCCTGCTGCCGTACGCGGCCCCGGGCGGTGTCGTGGTCGGCACGGCGGTGGCCCAGGAGGAACTGGCCCAGCTGAGCCGGACCCACCACCCGCTGCGCGACGGCCGCCTCACCGAATGCCTGGAGGCCTACGCCCTGCTCCTGGAGCGCGGCATCCGCCTGGAGTCGGGCTGGCAGGCCTGGCGCCTGGGAATGGTCCCGAGCAGACACGGCCGCGAGATCATGGGCGTGGAGCTCCCCACGGGGTAGCCGACACCGGCGTCGGCGGGGAGCCTCGGGGCGGAGCGGAGACGGGGCGATTCGCCCACACCCCCGCCCCCCCGCCTTCGCCCTCGCGTCAGGTCGCCGACGACGGCTTCCCGGTCGTCGGCGCGGTGCTCGGCGCGCTCGCCGGCGCGCCCTTGCCGGAGGTTTCGTCCGGGCCCGTCGACTCGCTGAAGTCGACCTTGCCCATGTGCTTGTTCATGGACTTCATCAGGGCCCACACCGCCACCGCCATCGCCGCGAAGACGATGAAGCCGAGGACGCCGGGAGTGACCTTGTTCTCGTCGACCTCCTTGGCGAGGGGGACGAGATGCGTCATTGCCAGGCTCACGCTTGCGCTCATGTCAGGCATTGTCGCGGATGCCCGCAAAGAGGTCGTCCTCGGGGAGGGAGGTATCGACGCGGGACTTCGCGAGCTCGTACTCCTCCGTCGGCCAGACCTCCCGCTGGATCTCCATGGGAACGCGGAACCAGCCGCCGTCGGGGTCGATCTGCGTGGCGTGGGCGATCAGCGCCTTGTCACGGATCTCGTAGAAGTCGGCGCACGGGATGTGCGTGGTCAGCGTGCGCTCCGGCTGCCCGAACTCGTCCCAGCGCTTGAGCCACTCCGCGTAGGGCGACTCCAGGCCGCGCTCGATCATCGCGTTGTGCAGCGCCAGTGTGCGCGGGCGGTTGAAGCCCTGGTTGTAGTAGAGCTTCAGCGGCCGGTACACCGGGCCGAACTCGGCCTCGGGGTACTTCTCGGCGTCGTCCGCACCCTCGAAGGCCACCACCGAGATCTTGTAGGTCATGATGTGGTCGGGGTGCGGGTAGCCGCCGTTCTCGTCGTAGGTGGTGATCACCTGGGGACGGAAGGAACGGATCTGCTTCACCAGCTCGCCGGCCGCCTTGTCGACGTCCTCCAGGGCGAAGCAGCCCTCCGGCAGCGGCGGCAGCGGGTCGCCCTCGGGCAGCCCGGAGTCGACGAAGCCGAGCCACTCCTGCTTGACCCCGAGGATCTCCCTGGCCTCGTCCATCTCCTTCTTGCGTACCTCGTGGATGTGCTCCTCGATGTACTTGTCGCCCTGCAGCTTGGGATTGAGGATGGAGCCGCGCTCGCCGCCCGTGCAGGTCACCACCAGCACGTCCACCCCCTCGGACACGTACATGGCCATGGTGGCCGCGCCCTTGCTCGACTCGTCGTCGGGGTGCGCGTGGACGGCCATCAGTCGCAGCTGGTCAGTCAAGACTCAATCCTCGGTAAGTCGGCGCCCGGTGTGAACCGGCGCGATCGCAGGCTTCTATAGTGACCGAATCGGAGGGCGATTAATTCCGCGCCGGGAGGACGATCATGAGTACGGCGAGCACGCGACTGCCCGAGGGCCGCTACGGCCGCTCCTCGGACGAGCACGCCGACCACAAGCTCAAGATCGCCGGCGCCGTGCTCGGCGCGCTGCTGCTCGCGGTGGTCGGCTACTTCGCCTACCACTACGTCGGCCAGAACAAGATCAGCGCCGAGGTGATCGCTTTCGACGTGGCCTCGGACGACTCGGTGCAGGTCCACCTGGAGGTCCGCAAGGACTCGGGCGCGAACGGCTACTGCACGGTCCGCTCACAGGCCGAGGACGGCACCGAGGTGGGCCGGGCGGACTTCCGCTTCTCCGGTTCGGACACGCGCATCGACCGGGTGGTCACCCTGCGTACGACGGCCAAGGGCACGACGGCGGAGCTGCTCGGCTGTCACGCCGGCTGACGCCGGGCCGTCCAGGCGGGGGCATCCTCCGCAATACGTACACGCTGACCTGCGTTGACGTAATTCTGATGCCTTATGTCCTCCCCCTTCGCCCGCTGAATTGTTAGGCTCGTGGTTTCGCCCATCCCCTGAGGAACATGCTTCTGGGTAGGGCGATGCTTTGTATTCCCAGTACCGACGAGGAGCACCTGTGACCCAGACCAGCGAGTCCGTCACCTGGCTGACCCAGGAGGCGTACAACAAGCTCAAGGTCGAGCTTGAGTACCTTACTGGTCCTGCGCGCACGGAGATCGCCGCCAAGATCGCGGCCGCGCGCGAGGAGGGGGACCTGCGTGAGAACGGTGGGTACCACGCGGCCAAGGAGGAGCAGGGCAAGCAGGAGCTTCGTGTGCGCCAGCTGACCCAGCTTCTCGACAACGCCAAGGTCGGCGAGGCCCCGGCTTCCACGGACGGCGCGGTGGCGCCCGGCATGGTCGTGACGATCGCGTTCGACGGTGACGAGGACGACACGACGACGTTCCTGCTCGCCTCTCGCGAGTACGCGAGCTCCGACATCGAGACCTACTCGCCGCAGTCGCCCCTGGGCACCGGCGTGATCGGTCACAAGGTCGGCGAGGACGCGCAGTACGAGCTGCCGAACGGCAAGAAGGCGTCCGTGCGCATCCTCAAGGCCGAGCCCTACAGCGGCTGACCCTCACAGCGGCTGAGCCCCCTTTCCCGGACGTTCCCGTTCCCGGACCTTCCGGACGAGCCCCCGGCGCCCCGTGCCGCCGGGGGCTTCGTCATGCGGTGGCCGAGCGGTACTTGCGGACCGCCAGCGTCCGGAAGATCAGGACGATCAGCACCGAGTAGATCAGCGAGGCCCAGACGGGGTGCTGCATGGGCCAGGCGTCCGACGCCGACTGGCCGGGGTTGGCGAACAGCACCCGGCAGGCCTGGACGGTGGCGCTGAAGGGGTTCCACTCGGCCACGTGACGCAGCCAGGGCGTCATATTGCTGGTGTCGACGAAGGCGTTGGATATGAAGGTCACCGGGAAGAGCCAGATCAGCCCGCCGGAGGTGGCCGCCTCGGGTGTGCGGACGGTCAGACCGATCAGGGCGCCGATCCAGGTGAACGCGTACCCGAGCAGGAGCAGCAGGCCGAAGGCGGCCAGCACCCGGCCGATGTCGGTGTCGCCGTTGGACCCGACCCGCCAGCCGACCAGGAGCGCGACGACCGCCAGGACCAGCAGCGTGAGCGCCGTCTGCACGAGGTCGGCGAGGGTGCGCCCGGTGAGTACCGCGCCGCGCGCCATGGGCAGGGAGCGGAAGCGGTCTATGAGGCCCTTGTGCATGTCGTCGGCGATGCCCGCGCCGGCACCTGCGGTGGCGAAGGTGACGGTCTGCGCGAAGATGCCCGCCATGAGGAAGTTCTTGTAGTCGGTGGCGCTCGTGCTGCCGCCGATCTGCATGGAGCCGCCGAACACGTAGGTGAAGAGCACCACGAACATAATTGGCTGGATGAGCCCGAAAATAACCATTTCCGGAATCCGGGACATCCGAATCAAGTTGCGCTTTGCAACGACCAGCGAGTCGCGGACGGACTGTCCGAGCGGATGGGCGGGCGCGGGCGCCGCGCCGCGCACGGCGTCGGTGACGGCACTCATCTGACGGTCTCCCTCTCGCTCTGTCCGTTGCGTTCGCTGTGCTCGTCGCCCTCGGCCTTCGCTTCGGCCACGTGTCCCGTCAGGGACAGGAAGACGTCGTCGAGGGTGGGGCGGCGCAGGCCTATGTCGTCTATCTCTATGCCGCGGGTGTCGAGCTCGCGGATGACCTCGGCGAGGAGCTTGGCGCCGCCCGCGACGGGCACGGTGAGCTTGCGCATGTGCTGCTCGACGGTTGTCTCGCCCTTGCCGAAGCCGGCCAGTACCTCCGCGGCCGTGGTGATGTGTTCGCGATCGTGCACGACAACCTCCACGCGCTCGCCGCCGGTGCGGGCCTTGAGCTGGTCGGAGGTGCCGCGGGCGATGACGCGGCCGTGGTCGACGACCGCGATGTCATGCGCGAGGTGGTCGGCCTCTTCGAGGTACTGAGTGGTCAGCAACAGCGTCGTGCCGCCGGAGACCAGACGCTTGATCACCTCCCACAGGAGCTGGCGGTTACGTGGGTCGAGGCCGGTCGTCGGCTCGTCCATGAACATCACGGGCGGCGAGACCACCAGCGCCGCGGCCAGGTCGAGGCGGCGGCGCATGCCTCCGGAGTAGGTCTTGGCGGTGCGGTCGGCGGCGTCCGCGAGGTCGAACTGGTCGAGCAGCTCGGCGGCCCGGATCTTGGCCGCACCGGATTTCATCTGGTAGAGCTGGCCGACCATCTGGAGGTTCTCGCGGCCGGTGAGGTATTCGTCGACCGCGGCGAACTGGCCGGACAGGCCGATCGAGCGGCGCACCTCGTTGGGGTGCTTGAGCACGTCGAAGCCGGCGACGACGGCCCGGCCTCGATCGGGGCGCAGGAGGGTGGTCAGACAGCGGACCGCGGTGGTCTTGCCCGCCCCGTTCGGCCCGAGCAGGCCGAGGACGGTGCCCTCCGGGACGTCGAGGTCGACGCCGTCCAGAGCCTTTACGTCGCCGAAGGTCTTGACCAGACCCTCGGCGTAGATGGCGCCTGGCATATGAGTCTCCACGTCGTTGGGGATTCTTCGGAAAGCCTAGGTTTGCACTTTTCGTTCCGCCCGTCTCTCCGCACGACCGGGCATGGAATGAGCGGCATGCGACACACCATAACGCGATGTATCGCGTCTCACAACGGACTTACTCGAATGAGTGACAGAGAGGGCTCTGACCTGGATCAGCCCGTCAGCCGATCAGCCGATCAGCCGATCAGTCGATGACGGTGTAGCCGGACTCGCGCAGGGCCCGGCCGACCTCGGCACAGTGCATCGGCCCCTTCGTCTCCAGGTGCAGCTCGACCTCCGCCTCGGTCAGCCCGAGCCGGGGATCGGTCCGCACATGGCCCACGTCCAGAACGTTGGCGTCGACCAGTGTCAACACACCGAGCAGCGTGGCGAGGGCGCCCGGCCGGTCCGTCAGCCGCAGCCGTACGGCCAGGTAGCGGCCCTGCGCCGCCATGCCGTGCCGCAGCACACGCTCCATCAGCACCGGATCGACGTTGCCGCCGGACAGCACCGCGACGACCGGCCCGTCGAAGGATTCGGGCCTGCTCAGCAGCGCGGCCACCGGGCTGGCGCCGGCCGGCTCGACGACCAGCTTGGCCCGCTCCAGGCACAACAGCAGCGCGGTGGACAACTCGTCCTCCGTCACCGTGCGCACCTCGTCCACCAGATCGCCGACGAGGGCGAACGGCACGTCGCCGGGCCGGCCGACCTTGATGCCGTCGGCCATCGTCGCCGGGTTGCGGATCGACACCGGCCGCCCGGCCGCCAGCGAGGGCGGATACGCCGCGGCCCCCACCGCCTGCACGCCGACGATCCGCACGTCCGGCCGCAGCGCCTTCACCGCGACGGCGATGCCCGCCGCCAGACCGCCGCCGCCGACCCCGACGACGATCGTGCGCACCTCCGGGCACTGCTCCAGGATCTCCAGGCCGACCGTGCCCTGCCCCGCGATGACGTCGGGGTGGTCGAAGGGGTGGATGAACACCGCCCCCGTCTCGAGCGCGTACTCCTGCGCGGCGGCCAGCGTCTCGTCGACCACCTGACCGTGCAGGCGCACCTCGGCGCCGTACTCGCGGGTGGCGCTGATCTTGGGAAGCGGCGCGCCCTGCGGCATGAACACCGTGGAACGCACGCCCAGCAGCGACGACGCCAGCGCGACGCCCTGCGCGTGGTTGCCCGCGCTCGCCGCGACGACCCCGGCGGCCCGTTCCTCCGGCAGCAGCCCGGAGATCCGGACGTACGCGCCGCGCAGCTTGAACGATCCCGTCCGCTGGAGGTTCTCGCACTTGAAGTGCACCGGAGCCCCCACCAACTGGGAAAGGTGCCTGCTGCCCTCCATCGCGGTCATCCGCGCGACGCCCGACAACATCTTCTGGGCGCCACGCACATCGTCGAGGGTGACGGCACGCAAGGAGTCAGCCGGGCGGTAGCTCATGACACCAGCATCGCAGTTCACAGGCGGGAACGGCCGCTGTGACCAACCTCCGAGACCGGTTTCCGCAGCGCCCGTACGACCCGCCTTCCAGCCGCGTACTCTGTCCCCCATTCCAGCAGCCCCTTCATGAAGTGAGCCCCCGGCCATGCCCACAACACCTGAAATGTCGATGGACATGACGACCGTCGGTGACACCGGTCTTCTCGACACGCTGCAGCACGAGGTCGCGGTGTTCGCCCGCCGTGCCGAACAGACCCGGCTCGGCGGTGTCGGGCAGGTGCGCAACTCCATGGACCGCGCCGCGTACCTGCTGCTCAACCGCCTCGACAAGGAAGGCCCGATGGGCGTCAAGGCGCTCGCCGCGAGCATGGGCATCGACTCGTCCACGGTCACCCGGCAGGTGGCCCCGCTCGTCGACACCGGCCTGGTCAAGCGGACCTCGCACCCCGAGGACGGACGGGCCGTGGTGCTCCAGCTGTCCCCGCGCGGGCAGTCCCGTCTGGAGGAAGTACGGTCCTCCCGGCGGCAGTTGATGGCCGAGCTCACGGAAGAGTGGGCACCGGAGGAGCGCGAGGCGTTCTGCACGCTCCTCACGCGCTTCAACACCGCGCTGTCCTCCCGGATGGCCGCCCAGGGCCTGCCGGGCGCGGAGCCGTCGCAGACCGCGTCCTGAGCGAGAAGCGAGAAGCGCGCGGCTCTTCGCCGAGGAGTGCGCGGCCCTCGAACGAGGAGTGCGCGGCTCTTGACCGAAAGCCTGCCCCTGGCCTCATATGAGACCGGAGGACATGGCCGTCCAGGGGCCAGGGATCCGAAAGCTCCGGAAGCCCCGGAAGCTCCGGGATCCGGGGGTTCAGGGGGATGCCGTCGGGCGGGAGGCTCGGTGTGCGAGAGACGCGTGCGGCCCAGGAAGCCCGCCGGGCCCGGGAGTTCGAGGCGTTCGTCGCCGGAGCGGGCGGACGGCTGCTGCACGCCGCGACACTGCTCACGGCCGAGGCTCCGGACGCCAACCCGCGCGCGCGTCGCCTGCTGACACTCGCGCTCGCGCACACGTACGCGTGCTGGGACCGGCTGCACGGCGAGGATCCGTACAACCGTGCCCGCGAGCACCTCGCCACCCGTTTCCTGCACGGCGCCTGGCACCAGTACGGCGCGCTGCCCCTGGGCCGCATACTGCAGCGGCCCGCCGCCGTCGGCACACTGGCCCGGCTCACTCCCCAGGAACGCCTCGTCCTGGTCCTGAGGCTGTACGAGGGCGTCGCCGAGGAACAGGTGGCGGCCCTGCTCGGCCTCCCCACGGACCGGGTCCGCACGGTCTGCGACCGCGCGACGGCGACGCTTCTGCACCCCCCGCGCGGACCGGCGCCCGCGGTACGGCGGGCGAAGGCGGCCGCGTCGTGAACCGCGCCGAGCGGGACGCCGCCGTACGCCAGATCATGGAGCGGACGGCGCCGCACGTACCCGCGGAGCTGCACGCCGACGTCGTACGCCGGGGCAGCCGCATGCTGCGCCGCCGGACGATCGCCCGGCGGCTGCTGTGGCTGCTGCTGCTCGCGGCGACCGTGGCGTTCGTCGTCTGGGCGGTGATCGCCCAGCCCTGGGTGGAGCCGCCGTCGGAGACGACTCCACCGCTCACCGACTGGTGACGAACAAGCCTCGGCAGGGGGTCTAGCCGAGGGCCTGCTGCAGGTCTTCGAGGAGATCGTCGACGTTCTCGATGCCCACGGAGAGACGGACGAGATCGGCGGGCACCTCGAGGGCGGAACCGACCACGGACGCGTGCGTCATGCGCCCCGGGTGCTCGATGAGGGACTCGACGCCGCCCAGGGACTCGCCCAGGGTGAACACCTTGGCGCGGTTGCAGACCTCGACGGCCGCCTCCTCGCCGCCGGTCACCCGGAAGGAGATCATGCCGCCGAAGGCCCGCATCTGCTTGGCGGCGACCTCGTGACCGGGGTGCTCCGGCAGGCCCGGGTACAGCACGCTCGTCACGCGCGCGTGCCGCGTCAGCATGTCGGCGACCTTGGTGGCGTTCTCGCTGTGCCGGTCCATGCGCACCGACAGCGTCTTCGTGCCGCGCAGCACCAGCCAGGAGTCGAAGGGCCCGGCGACCGCGCCCATCGCGTTCTGGTGGAACGCCAGCTCCTCGCCCAGCTCCGCGTCGCCGGTGATCAGCGCGCCGCCGACGACGTCCGAGTGGCCGCCCATGTACTTGGTCAGGGAGTGCACGACGACGTCGGCGCCGAGCGCCAGCGGCTGCTGCAGATACGGCGTGGCGAAGGTGTTGTCGACGACGAGCCGGGCGCCCGCGTCATGGGCGACCTGGGCGACGGCGGCGATGTCGGTGATGCCGAGCAGCGGGTTGGAGGGGGTCTCCACCCACACCGCCTTGGTCTTCGGGGTGAGGGCGGCCCGTACGGCGGACGGATCGCTGGTGTCGGCGACCGACCACTCGACCCCCCACCGGGCGACGACCTTGGCGAAGAGCCGGAACGTTCCGCCGTACGCGTCGTTGGGGATGACCACGTGGTCGCCGGGGCTGAGCAGCGTACGCAACAGGCAGTCCTCGGCCGCCAGTCCGGAAGCGAACGCAAGGCCTCGGCTGCCGCCTTCGAGGGCGGCGAGGTTCTCCTCCAGGGCGGTCCTGGTCGGGTTGGCGCTGCGGCTGTACTCGTAGCCGCCGCGCAGGCCGCCGACGCCGTCCTGCTTGTAGGTCGAGACCTGGTAGATCGGCGGGACGACCGCGCCGGTGAGGGGATCGGCGGTGTTGCCCGCGTGGATCGCGAGGGTCTCGAAATGCTGACTGATGTGCCTGTCGCTCATGGACAACGAGCGTAGTCCGCTCACGCGCCGGACGCGGGACGGGAGCGGTACGGGAGCGGTACGGGCCCGTGCCCGAGCACGGGCAGGGCGCGGGAGGGGGCACGGGCAGGGCGCGGGACGGGCGCGGGAGGGGCGCGGGACGGGCGGTTTCCTCGGCCGTGAGCGGACAGTTATCCACAGGTGCGGGGGCGGGTTGGCCAATTGTCGGCGCGGTCTGGTTCGCTTGTGGCATGGAGATTCTCTGGGTCCTGATGGCGCTGGTCCTGATCGGCTTCGTGCTGCTGCCGTTCCTGCGGCGCAGGCGCGGCCAGATCGAGCTGGTCCCGGCGGATCACCCGGACGCCGCGGACCCGGCGACCTACGGCTTCGTGCGCACGGAGGAGCTGGACATCCGCATGCCCGGCCCCGACCACGACCTGCTGGACGTGCTGGACGTGGTGCAGCACACGCAGGACTACCGGGCCGCGCAGCAGCTGCTCGCCGGCACCGAGACGGAGGGTGAGCTGCGCTGGCAGCGCGTGCAGGCCTTCGCCGGCGCGGCGGCGCTGGAGCTGCAGCAGCGGCCTGGCGGTGTCAGCGAGACGCCGGGCGGGCAGTGGCTGCGGGTGTGGCGGACCGAGGCGCCGAAGGACGCGGGCGGTGCGGCGGTGCACGCCGAGTTCCTGGTCCAGCAGGCGTGGCGGACGTCGACGCGGGGCACGGACGACTTCCGGATCATCATGGAGGAGGCGAAGGACGCCTGCGGTCAGGCGGCGCTGCTCGCCCCCGGCGACCCGATCCCGTACATCGTCGAGCTGTCCGTGGCCCGTGGCCTGAACTACCCGCAGGCGGAGTTCGAGCAGCTCTGGCTGAAGATCCTGGACCGCGCTCCGGCGCACATGGGGGCGCATCTGGCGGCCCTGCACTACTGGTGCGAGAAGTGGCACGGTTCGCGCGAGCTGGCGAACGCGTTCGCGGAGGCGGCGGCGGCCA
This sequence comes from Streptomyces sp. NPDC006872, assembly GCF_040635845.1. Taxonomy (NCBI): domain Bacteria; kingdom Bacillati; phylum Actinomycetota; class Actinomycetes; order Kitasatosporales; family Streptomycetaceae; genus Streptomyces; species Streptomyces sp. NPDC006872. The sequence goes on along the minus strand of NZ_JBEYIL010000001.1, from coordinate 579,784 downwards.
GAGCCCCCCAGGGCTCGCTCCTCGCGGCCATGCCCCTGTTCGCGGTCTTCGAGCACCTGCCCGAGGTGAACCTGGTCAGCGGCTTCTACCAGAGCGAGGTCGTGACGAAGGCGATGCACGGCGCGCTGTTCGCGGTGCACGCGGCCCGGCCCGACGACCCGATGCTGGCGCACGTCCGCCACCTGCTGATCTTCTTCCTGGTACGGGCCGAGCGCTGGTCCGAGGCGATGAGCCAGCTCATACACGTGGACGGCCATGTCGGCGCCCTCCCCTGGACGCTCTCCCCCGACCCGGCGGGCGAGTTCGCGATCTACCGAGCGCTGGCGGTAGCGGGCTACGAGGCGAACGGCGGCAGCCCGGCAACGCTGCCGCACTGAGGTCGGGGACCGTCGGGCGGAACCTCGGCCGGCCCGGCCAGTCGGCCAGCCGGCCTCCGCCTTCCGCCCTTCACCGGACCGCCGCGCTGTCAGCCCTCCGCGCGGGCGGGCAGCCGCCATCCCGGGCGCGGGAAGTGGCAGGTGTAGCCGTTCGGGTAACGCTGCAGGTAGTCCTGGTGCTCGGGCTCGGCCTCCCAGAAGGGGCCGACCGGCTCCACCTCGGTGACGACCTTGCCGGGCCACAGTCCGGAGGCGTCCACATCGGCGATCGTGTCCTCGGCGATCCGCTTCTGCTCGTCGTCCACGTAGTAGATCGCCGAGCGGTAGCTGAGGCCGATGTCGTTGCCCTGGCGGTTCTTGGTGCTCGGGTCGTGGATCTGGAAGAAGAACTCCAGGATCGCGCGGAAGTCGGTCTTCTCGGGATCGAAGGCGATCTCGATGGCCTCCGCGTGCGTGCCGTGGTTACGGTACGTCGCGTTCGCCACGTCACCCCCCGTGTATCCGACCCGGGTCGCCGTCACGCCCGGGAGTCGGCGTATCAGCTCCTCCATCCCCCAGAAGCATCCACCAGCCAGCACGGCCCTCTGCGTCTGCGACGCCATTACGGCCCCTCCAATATCTGTCGGCTCGGTCACTCGGGCTGCTCGGCTCGCACACCACCGGCATCCCAGCCCACTGACCTCAACACACGAGGGTCCCAACCGATTCCAGGCCGGTCCAACCCGCCCAACCCGCCCTGTCCGACAGCCGACAGCCGAGAGATCATGAGGAGACGCCTCGCGCCAGGCACCTTCGGATGAGGTCGGTGGTGGAGACACCCGCCGTGTACTCGACGAGCTGCAACTTCCCCGCAGCGGCCACCGGGCCGAAGACCTCTTCGATGGCATCCGGCGAGATGTCGTCCCCGTGCACGACCACCGCGATGTCGTGATCGTCCAGGAACTCGGTCGTCACGCGTTCCGGAGCGTTCGGTATCACCGCGTCGACGTAGCGGCACGACTCGATCACCGTGACCCGCTCGGCCAGGGTCATGATGGGCCTTCGCTTGTACTCGGTCACGACCTCGTCCGAGAGGACGCCGACGATCAGCCGGTCCCCGAAGGTTCGCGCGGCCTTGAGAAGCGCCACGTGACCCGGGTGGAAGAGATCTCCCACCATGTCGACGTAGACGTTCCGCCGCTTGCTCGTCCCAGCATGTTCGGTCACGGCCGCTGTCCCCCTCTGCATCGTCCGGCTGACCAACCCTGCGCGCACACGGTCATCACGACAGAAGCGCCGACTTCCCGAACCGGCCCGAGCCCACCGCGGCCGTCGGTGGGCTCGGATCGTCCGTGCAGCCGGTTTCCGTTACTTCCCGAATGCCTGGCGGAACTCGTCGACGGTCTCGTCCGAGGCCCCGTTCGCACCGCACACCGGGACGACGCCGTTCTCGGCGGCCAGGATGTAGCGCTCACCCTCCGAGAACGTCAGCGCCTCCGGCCGGCTCGCGTCGCTGCCGAGCACGACCGTCTCCGAGTCGCCGCCCTTCAACCAGTGATCGACGCGGAAGGTGACCGTGGAACCCTTGATGGAGGTGACCGTTCCCACGAAGAGGGTCGGGTACCCGCGCAGGGTGTCGGGACTGGGTGCCACACACTTCTGGCTGCCGAAGCCGCTGTGGGTGGTGAGTGTCAGCGGGCCGGTCGAGGCCGAGTGCCCGTTGTCGTCGTTCGCCATGACTCCTCCGGCGATGCCGCCGCCGAGCAGCAGCAGACCGGCAGCCGCCGCGAGTCCGAGGAGCTGACGGCGGCTCCGCCGCGCCACGGTCTTCGCGGGGACCGTACTGCCGGTCTGGAGCGCGGTGTCGGTGGTCAAGATGTCCTCCACAAGTCGGTCGATGTCAGGCAGCGGAGCATGTGGGGTCAGCGCCGGGTCCGCGGACTTCAGCCGGGCCAGCAACTCGTCGTCATTCACTGACCGCTCCTTCCTTCATCTCTCTTGTGTCCGGACGGTTCGTCATGCTTTCGCCTCAACTGTTCGGCGAGTTTCGTTTTCGCCCGGTGCAGCCGGATGCTCACGGCGTTGGACGTCAGCCCGGTCGCCTCCGCGATCTGCCGGGGTGCCAGCCCCTCCCACGCCCACAGCCGCACCACCTCACGGTCCAGCGCCCCGAGGGCGGCGAGCGCGGCGTGCAGATCGCTGTGGTCGGCGACCCCGGCCGGCTGCTGCTCCTGCGTCCGGATCAACCGCTCCATCAGTCGGAGCCGACGCCCGTCGGCACGGCGGGCATTCGCCAGGCAGCCCCGTGCCACCCCGTAGCACCACGGCAGCACGTCATCGGGCTCGGGCAGGGAACCTGGCGCCGAGCCCAGGCCGGGGACGTCGTCAATACGGCGCCACAGCACCAGCATCGCCTCCGCCAGGATGTCGTCGACCATGTCGGCGCTCGTCCGTCGCAGCAGATACCGGTGCAACGGTTCCACCACCACGTGCGCCAGTCTTTCGAAGCGCGCCCGCTGCCTCTGGCGCGACTCCTCTTCCGTCATGGATTCCACAACCCGTCCTGTCCGGCACCGGCCGGATCCTTTCAGGCGAGGACCCGGTGGAGTCCGGCAGATGGCTTCCCCCCCCTCCCGTCGCCGCGCCAGGTCGGGACGGGCGTCGGCTCACCAGTCGTGCATGGTCCCGTCGCTCAGCCTGTTGACCGGCAAGTACGCCGGCTCGTACGGGAAGTGGCGTGCCACCTCGGTGTCGAGTTCGACTCCCAGTCCCGGGGTGTCGGACGGGTGCAGCAGCCCGTCCTCGAACCGGAACGAGGTGCGGAAGACCTCCAGCGTCCGCTCGGAGTGCTGCATGTACTCCTGGATGCCGAAGTTGTGGATGGCCAGGTCCAGGTGGAGCGCCGCGGCCATGCCCACCGGGGAGATGTCGGTCGGGCCGTGCATCCCGGACTTGATGCCGTAGACATCTGCGAGATCGAGCAGCTTCTTCATGGCGGTGACACCACCGGTGTGGGTGACGGCGGATCGCACGTAGTCGATCAGCCGCTCGCTCAGCAACGTGGTGTAGTCGTACACCGAGTTGAAGACCTCACCGATCGCCAACGGTGTCGTCGTGTGCTGCCGGATCAGGCGCAGGGCCGCCTGATCCTCCGCAGGCGTGGCGTCCTCCAGCCAGAACAGGTCGTACGGTTCCAGTGCCTTGCCGAGTTTGGCGGCCTGGATCGGCGTCATCCGGTGGTGCCCGTCGTGCAGCAACGGCAGTTCGGGACCGAACTCCGCCCGGACGGCCTCGAAGACGGACGGCATGTGCCGCAGATACGCGCGGGTGTCCCAGGTCTCCACCGTCGGGCGGAGCCGCCCGCCGACGGTGGCGCGGCGCGCGGGCTCGTAGTCGTAGCGCTCTCCGCCCTCCGCGCCGGAGGCGGCCACCCCGTACACCGAGTCCAGGCCGGGGATGCCGCTCTGCACGCGGATGGCGCGGTAGCCCAGCTCCAGGTGCTTGCGGACGGAGTCGAGCAGTTCGGGCACATCGCGGCCCGAGGCGTGCCCGTAGGCCATGGCTCCGCTGCGGGACGCACCGCCGAGGAGCTGGTAGAGGGGCATCCCGGCGCTCTTGGCCTTGATGTCCCACAGCGCTGTGTCGACCGCCGCGATGGCCGCCATGGTCACGGGGCCGCGCCGCCAGTAGGCGCCCCGGTAGAGGTACTGCCAGGTGTCCTCGATGCGCGAGGCGTCGCCGCCGAGGATCAGGGGGACGACATGGTCGTCCAGATATGACTGCACGGCCAGTTCCCGGCCGTTCAGCGTGGCGTCGCCGAGGCCGGTGACGCCGTCCTCGGTGGTGAGGCGCAGGGTGACGAAGTTCCGTCCCGGGCTGGTCACGATCACCTCGGCAGACTCAATCCGCATGACGAGATCCCCTTCTCTTCGGTCGGGTCGATCGGGTCGATCGGGCGGGTCGATCGGGCGCGCCAATCCGTCGAGTCGATCGGTCGGGTCGATCGGTCGGGTCGATCCGTCGGGTCGATCCGTCGGGTCGATCCGTCGAGTCAATCGGTCGGGTCAATCGGTCGGGTCAATCGGTCGGGTCGTCGGCGGAACGCGGGCCGGGCGACTCCCGTACGCGGTCCATGTTCGGGCGGACCGGCTCAACGCCCCCGCGCGAGCCGGGCCAGCTCGGTCTGGACCTCGGCGACGATGCGTTCGACGAGCAGGGTCGCGTCGACCGTCATGCCGACCTCGTCGTCCTGCAATGGTTCGAGGTCCTCGAACTGTGAGGGCACCAGGGAGGTGGGCATGTAGTGCGACTGTCTGCCGGCCACCCGGGCGGCGGCCTCGTCCTGGCCGAGTTCCAGGTGCACGAAGAACGCGTCGGGGCGGGCCACGCGCAGCATCTCGCGGTAGATGCGTCTGAGGGCCGAGCACGTGATCACCAGCCCCTCCTCCGAGCCCGCCGCCCGCATGCGGCCCGCGATGGCGGCCAGCCACGGGCTGCGGCTCCGGTCGTCGAGAGGGTCGCCGCGCTCCATCGACTCCCGGTTGCGCCTGCTGTGGAAGCGGTCCCCCTCCTCGAAGGGCACCCTGAGCGACTCCGCCAGGTACTGGCCCACGGTGGTCTTGCCGCACCCGGTCACCCCCATGACGACGACGGGAGCGCGCCGAGCACGGACCAACCCGGCCATGGCGTCCCGGAAACCGTCTCGATGGGCGGTCGGCAGGCCGTTCGCGTTGAACTCGTCCAGCCCGGCCCGAAGACGGTCGAGCACCGCGGGATCCTGCAGTCGTCCGCCCCGGATCTCGGCGAGGATGGCCTCCGCGAAGGCCTCCGAGGCCGTCGCCAGTCCCTGGTCGACGGCGTAGGCCAGCCCCATGTGCAGCCACATGGCGATCGGCTCCGGCCGGGCGGGATAGCTCTGCACGGTGTCGGTGCCGACGGCGGCGCGCGCCGACGTGACCGTCGCGTCCTGGTGACCGCCCGCCCAGTCCCGGTCGATCCGGTGGTTCAAGGCCATGACGACCGGGTGGGAAAGACGCAGGAACAGCTCGTTGCGCGAGCCGGCCAGCAGGGTGCGGTGGAAGGCGGCGTCGATGTCCCGGAAGCGCTGCCGGATCGCGGCTCCTTCCCGCGGCTGCGCAAAGTCCGGTTCCTCGCTGAGGGCGAGCAGGGTGCGGGCTTGGCTGGTCAGGTCGTGGCAGACTTCCGCGGACCTGCTCAGCGCCGCAAGCCTGGCCGCCCGGGGCTCGATCACCTCCCGCAGCTCGGTGAGTGACCGCATCTGGCTGTCGGGGGCCACCTCCAGACGCCACGCGATCACGTCGGGGTCCAGCAGGTCCCACCGTTCCAGCGCCTGAACGGTGGCTCCGATCCGCGGCTGCAGATTGATCAGGCCCTTCTGATGCAGCGTCTGCAGTGCCTCGCGCGCCATGGGCCGGGTGATCCCGAACTCGTGCACGACGGCGTCCACTGTCAGGTGCTGGTCGCGCGGCTTTCCCCCTTCCACGATCTGGCAGCCCAGTAGTTCCACCACCTTGGCGGTGGAACCCCGTAGGGCGTCCTCGGAATCCACGCGAGGGTCTAATTCAGGACCAGTCATGGCGGGAATGCTAGGTCACAGCGCTGCTCTGGTCAGCTGTCCGGGCAACGCGTGAAGTAGCACGGAGAGCCCTACGGGCGCACAACGGAGCGCGCTTCTGCCCGCGACCGCCCCTCTTCTGCCCCTTCGCGCAGTGATGAAATATCAGAAGCCTTCTCTGATACCGCTCATCTGGCTACGGTAGTCACTCATTCGAGAGGTTCCTGACGCAGCTGCAGGAGTGCCATATGTCCGAACCGACCTCGCCCACGCCACCGCCACCGCCGGAGCGGCTGTCCTTACGCTGGGCCCTCATTCTCTTGGCCGCGGTGGTGGCAGGACTGCTGGCAGGGCTGCTGACCTACGCCCAGTCGGGCAACTGGCCCGGATCACTCATGGCCGCACTCGGCGCAAGCGGCGCGGCACTCGTGGGCCTACCGCTGCTGCTCTGAGACCCGGCAAAAAATCAGTGGCCGCCTGAACCGGCCGACTTCACGCTGTACGCCATGGAAGAACCGCAACACAGGATCCGTGCGGCCCACTCGGAATCCACGATCACCGTCTACCAGGCATACTCCCCGGAAATCGGCCTGCCCGCCGTCCGCGACGGCCGTTTCCCCGCCGCGTGGAAGCGGGACAGAATGACGTGGATCAAGCCGTCGTTCCTGTGGATGATGTACCGCTGCGGCTGGGGCTCCAAGACAGGGCAGGAGACCGTCCTCGCCGTCGAGGTCACCCGCGACGGTTTCGAGTGGGCACTGCGCCACGCGTGTCTGTCGAGCTACGTCCGAGGGGTGCACCCCGACCGAGCCACCTGGCAGCGTCAGTTGAAGCGTGCGCCCGCCCGCGTGCAGTGGGACCCCGAGCGGGACCCGCGCCTCCAGCCCCTGCCGTACCGGTCCCTGCAACTCGGCCTCTCCGGCGAGGCCGTACGACGCTACGCGGACGAGTGGACGGTCGCCATCCGCGACGTGACCCCACTCGCCCACGAGATCCACGCCCTCGTCAGCGGCGGTGACCTGGACTCCGCCGCCCGACTGCTGCCCCAGGAACGCCCCTATCCCGCTGGAGACGAACTTCTTGCCCACCTCCTGGGATGACGAACCGGCTCACCCAACAGCCAAACCGCAACCGCCGGGTCACCCGGCACAACAGGCTCGCCGGGACCGGTGTGCGCGCCTGATCGGCGAGGCGAGGCGCATGGCTGAGCCCATGGCGCCGCCGCCCACTGCTTGCTTGCCTGCCGCAGGATTCATCGCTGTTCGGGGGCCCCGATGGCGAGGACCCGATCGCGCAGCACCGGAAGCTCGGTGCGGATTCGGGCGACTTCGGCCATGTCGAGATCCGCCGTCACCGTCTCCGCTGCGGTGCCGGCCGCGCCCTGGACGGTTCCCCAGGGGTCGATGATCATGCTGTGGCCGGCCTGCTGCATGCCGCCGTGGGTGCCTACCGCGCAACAGGCCAGGAGGAAGACCTGCTCCTCCAGGGCCCTCGTGCGCGTGAGGAGCTGCCAATGGCCGAGGCGGGCCGCGGGCCAAGCGGCAGGCACCACGATCAGCTCCGCGCCCGCGTCGAGCAGGCCCCGGAAGAGTTCCGGGAAGCGGAGGTCGTAGCAGATGGCGAGGCCGATCACACCGAAGTCGGTGGGCACGGTGACGATGTCGTCGCCGCCGCCCATCATGGTCGCCTCACCGGTGTCGAAGCCGTATCGATGGATCTTGCGATAGCTACCACGCAGCTCGCCCTCCCGGTCGAAGAGGAGAGCGGTGTTGTACAGGGTCCCGTCCCCGTCCCGCTCGACGATCGATCCGGCATGGAGCCACGCCCCGGCCTGACGGGCAGCGGCGGACATGACCTCGGCAGTCGGGCCGTCGACCCCTTCGGCATCGCGCCCCCAGCGGTCGTACGCCCAGGCGCCGGCCGTCCACAGCTCCGGCAGGACCACGAGGTCGTCGCCCGCCCGGCTGCGGACCAGCGAAGCTGCCCTGTGACGGCGCTCGTCGGCGGAGTCCGACGAGTCCACGGACAGCTGTAACAGCGAGGCACGCATGGCTGTCACCTCCGTGACCGTTCCGCACGGTCCAGGGGAACCTGTTCCCTTCGAGCGTAGGCGACAACATGCGCATCTCGCGTCCCGTGGCACGACAGCCGTCTCGACGGCCTTGCGGACACAGCTGCGGCCGACGGCCCCAGGTGGGCGCTACTCCACCTCGATGCCGAAATCCTGAACGAGTTCCTCCAGGCCGCCCGTGTAACCCTTGCCGCCCAGGACGAAGTCCCAGTCCCCGTTCGGCCTTCGGCGGAAGGAGCCGAGCACCAAGGCGGTTTCGCGTGACCGGCCGTCGGAGACTTCGAGTTGTCCCAGCTCAGAGAGGACCGGATCGAGCAGGCGGATGCAGGCGTCCGTGAAACCGGAGAGGTCGGCGTCCGGGTTGACCTCCGGGTCGATGGCCGCCACGAGGACGAACCGGTCAGCCTCTTCGGGCAGGCCGTCGAAGGAGACGCAGATCGCGGCCTTGTCAGGTGCAGTGGCGGGAAGGGCACGCACTGAGCCGTCCGGCGTCTGCGGGTTGTTGAAGAAGACGAAGTGATCGTCACTGAGGACGCGGTTGCCACGGCAGACGAGAGCGCACACGTCCAAGGCGACGCTTCCGGTCCACGACATGCCCAAGACGTTGTAGTCGTCGGGCAGGCGAGTGTCCGGCACGGAGGGCGTCCGCTGGGCCGGGACTTGACGGCCTCCGTCGCCCAACCGCCCACGCAGTCCATGGCGATGCAACAGGTCGACGAGTTCGGGGCCCGAGATGAGTTCCAGTGGCTTGCCGTTGGCGAAGGTGTGCGAGCCGGGGCCGAAGCCCGACGTCGTCACGAGGACGCCCTTGTTGGCGCCGGCGTCCTGAACGGTTCCGTACAAGTCACGCACGGCGGTGGGCGGCACCGTGTTGCGGTAGCGCTTCACCTGCACGACGATCTTGCCGCCTCGGATCGGCGTCGGATCCAGCGCGTCGACGTCCACACCGCCGTCGTTGGAGCGCTGGGTGGTCACCGCCTGCATCCCCATGGCGCGGAAGAGATCGGCGACGAGATTCTCGAAGGCGATCGGGTCCATGGCGAACAGGTCCGGTTCCTCGTCGCTGCCGTGGGCGACAACGCGGTTCCCGACATCCTGCGGCCGTCTGCTCGGCCGCACGGGTGTGAGTTGGTCCGGTCGGGCCGAGAGCTGCCCGCGCAGTGCGTCGGCCAGGCAACTCCCTGCGTCGACCTGTGCCAGGTGCAAGTCACGGAACGAAGAGCGCGGGGCCATGACCGTGGCGAGGAACATCTGGCCCGGTCGGCCCGTCGTCGGGTCATGGCCATCGACGAAGCCGTTCAATGCCACTGACTCAAGCGCACCCAGCTCGTCTGCGCCGAACAGCTCGTGCAGGACAAGCAGCATGCACTGAGCCAGAACCTCCCTGTAGAGCGCGCGGCGCTGGCCTACGGGGCGGGGAGTCTCCTTGTCCTGGTCGACCCCGTACATGTACCGAACGGCCTTGGCCTCCGGCACGATGCCGTAGGCGGGCAACTCCCAGTCCAGCACCAGTTGCCGTGCCGCCGGGTCGTAGGCCGCCGCCACCTGACGTGGGAAACCCTCCGGCCATGCCGTCGAGGCGTAGAGGGCGGCGGAGAAGTACTCGATCACGGAATCGGGATCCTGGCGCCTTACGCCTTCCGTTATCGCCACGACGCCGGCGTTGTGGCGTCGTACATCAGCCAGCTGAGCATCGACCCACTGCTGGTACTCCCGCTGGTACGACGCCAGTTGTCGCTGTCGCTGAGCCTCCGCGGCCTGGGCGGCCTGCCAGTCGTGCTCGAAGCGCGCTCGTGCTTCGGCCTGCGCCTGGGCCCTGCGACCGGCAGTCCAGCCGCTCTGCGCCTGGTAGTGCTGGAGATCCGGCATGGGCACCGGCTGCGCCAACGGTCCTGGAGCGAAGGGCTGAACCTCCTCAGGTCGCATGAGCGAGGCAGCCCTGAAGGCCGGAGCCCGGCAACCCGAGGCGAGCAGACCTTGCAACGACGCCACCTGCGCGTCCAGTTCCTCCGTGCGCCGTAGCGCCTCCGCCTGCCGGTACTCGCGGTGGCTCTGGGCGGCTCGCCGCTGGTAGGCCCGCGCTTCCTGTTCGTGCTGTCTCCGCCGTCTGGCTTCGGTTTCCAGCTGGCGCTGCTGCTGCCGCTGCATCTCGGCCCAGACGCCGACAGAACCAGTAGAGCGACGACTCATGTGCTGCAGGCCCTCCCCCGGACGGGGGCAGCCGAAAGACGCTTTGGTTGTCCCCGCAACCAGCTGTAACGAGACGACTCTATCCAGCAATCACCGTCTCGCATATCCACTCGTCAGAAGTAGCCCGTTCGGGATATCCCCGCAGGTCAAGTGACTGGAGGGTAACCAGGACCGCGCCCCGCCGCGGTACCCGTCCGAGCCGTGCGCGCGCCCCGAATCGATTCCTGGAGCCACGGCACACGCCGTGCCGCCGCCCAAATTCGGTTGCCCCCGGCCGCCCGGCGGAGGCTAGATGGCTGACATGGCTGACATGGCTCACCCGGCTGACATCCAGGGCTCGTACGACGATCTCTTCACCGCGGTGCCCACCGCGCTCGCCGCGCTGCTGGACGGCGGGGACGCCGGTGGCTCGGCGGCCGTCTTCGTGGACGGCGAGCCGGTGGTGGACGTCTGGGGCGGATTCGCCGACGCGGAGCGCACGGTCCCGTGGCAGCGGGACACGATCGTCAACGTCTTCTCCGTCACCAAGACGATGACGGCCCTGTGCGCGCTGGTGCTGGCCGACCGTGGGGAGCTCGATCCGGACGCGCCGGTCGCCCGGTACTGGCCGGAGTTCGCAGCGGCGGGCAAGGAGGGGGTGCTGGTACGGCATCTGCTCTCGCACACCGCGGGCCTGCCCCACTGGGAGGGGTCGCTGGCGGAGGTCTACGACTGGTCCGCCGCGACGGCACGACTGGCCGCGACGGCGCCGCAGTGGGAGCCGGGCACCGCGGTCGGGTACCACTCGCTCACCCAGGGGTTCCTCGTGGGCGAGGTGGTACGCCGGATCACCGGCCGGAGCCCCGGGGAGTTCTTCGCCGGCGAGATCGCCGGACCGCTGGGCGCGGACTTCCGGATGGGGTTGCCGGCCGAGCACGACCACCGGGTGGCGGCGACGATCCCGCCGCCGTCCCACGACGAGGACTACGCCGCGAGCGCGCCCGGCGCCGCCGCCCCGACCGCCGGAACCGTGCTGCGGGTCCGCGACGGCAACAGCGTGGCCTGGCGTCGGGCGCAGATCCCCGCGGCGAGCGGATTCGGCAACGCCCGCTCGGTGGCCCTCGTGCAGTCGGTGATGGCCTGCGGGGGTTCCGTGCGCGGAGTGCGGCTGCTGTCGCGGGCGGGTTGTGAGCGCGCGTGGGAGGAGCAGTTCAGCGGCGAGGACCGTGTCCTGGGCATGCCGGTCAGCTGGGGCCTGGGCTATGGGCGGTTCGGCAGCACCTACGGGTGGGGCGGCTGGGGCGGCTCGCTGGTCGTGATCGAACCCGAGACGCGGATGACGGTCGCGTATGTGACGAACCAGATGCGCGAACCCGCCGACGACCAGCGGGGAATGGAGATCGTGATGGCCGCGTACGACGGGCTCAAGGGCCTTCAGGCGGGCGGCTGAGGGCGGGCGGCTGAGGGTGCTTTCCAGGGGTCGGGCCCGCCCCAGTCGCCCGACCCGACCCCGACCCGACCCCGACCCGACCCCGACCCGACCGCGACCCCGACCCCCGTCATCACCGCACTCCGACACCGGTTAAGGTAAGGCTCGCCTTAGTAGATGACCGGAAGCAGTGGTTGTGCGTACGTTGAAGTGGAAGGTCTCCGTGGTCTCCGTCGTGGTCGGAGGGCTGCTGGTCGGCTGTTCGTCCGCATCTGACAACGATGCCAAATCCTCTGGCGCGAAGGCCGACGGCGAGAAGAACCTCGTCGCCGGGGCCTCCGAAGGACCCTCCGCCGCGCCGAGCGCCCTCGCCGACGGCATGGGCGCGGACACCGACGCGGACGGAACGTTCCCGCGCACGGTCAAGCACTTCCAGGGCAGCACGACCGTCAAGACGGAGCCGAAGAAGATCGCCGTGCTCAGCACGGGACAGCTCGACGACCTGCTCAGCCTCGGCGTCGTCCCGACCGCCTCGACGCGCGCCGACAACGCCGGTCTCGTCCCGGACTATCTGACGGACGCCTTCCCGCAGTACAAGGCGAAGCTCGCCGCGATGACCGACGCGGGCACCCGTCAGGCGCCCAACCTGGAGTCCCTGGCGACCGCGAAGCCGGACCTGATCCTGGTCAACGACTCCCTCGGCGACCTCTACCCCAAGCTGTCGAAGATCGCGCCGACCGTCGTCACGGCCGGGCAGGGCATCAACTGGAAGCGGGACCTGCTGCTCGTCGGCGAGGCGATCGGCAAGGGGCAGGCCGCGCAGAAGCTGCTCGACGGCATCGTCGGCGACGCACGGACGAAGGGCGACGCGGTCGAGGGCGACCCGACCGTGTCCATGGTGCGGTTCACGCCGGACCGCACGCGCATGTTCGGCGTGTCGTCCTTCACCGGGTCGATCGCCGTGGACATGGGACTCTCCCGCCCCAAGTCGCAGCAGTTCACCGCCATTTCGCAGGACATCAGCGCCGAGAAGATCGACACCGCGGACGGTGACTGGATCTTCTACTCGGTCCAGGGCAACGCGAGCAAGACGGACGCCGCGAGCGTCGTGGCCGGGCCGCTGTGGAAGGGGATGGGCGCGGTGAAGTCCGGGCAGGCCGTCAAGGTCGACGACGACCCCTGGTACCTGAACGCGGGTCCGACGGCCGCGCGTCTGGTCGTCACCGAGCTTGCCGACCGCCTGACCAAGTGAAAGCCCAGTGAGACCCGAGTGAAACACCTCGCCTGGCCGGCGGCCGCCCTGCTGGTGGCCGTCGCGGCCGTGCTCAGCCTCGCCGTCGGCGCCCGGGCCGTGCCGCCGTCCGCCGTGCTCGACGCCCTGCTGGACGGCGGGAGCTCACCGGACGCCCTCGTCGTCCGGTCGCTGCGGCTGCCGCGGACCGAGATCGGGCTGACGGCGGGGGCCGCGCTCGGTCTCGCCGGGGCGGCCCTGCAGGCGGTCACCCGCAATCCGCTGGCCGATCCCGGCATCCTCGGCCTCAGCCAGGGCGCCGCGGCCGGGGTGGTCCTCGCCATCTCCCTCGGCCTCGCGAACGGCTTCTCGGGGTATGTCTGGTACGCCTTCGTCGGCGCCGTCGTCGCCGCGTGTCTGGTGTACGCGATCGCGGTCCGGGGCCGGGGCGGGGCCTCGCCGGTCAAGCTGGCGCTGGCCGGTACCGCCCTGTCCGCGATGACCGCGGGCGGCACGACCGTCGTCCTGACGTCGAGTTCGGCGACCCTCGACCAGTTCCGGTTCTGGCAGGTGGGCGCGCTGAGCGGACGCGACGCCGACACCGTCGTACGGATGCTGCCGTTCCTCGGGGCGGGCGCGCTGCTGGTGCTGGCGTGCGCGCGGGGGCTGGACGCGCTGGCCCTCGGTGACGAGACGGCCCGGGCGCTGGGGCACCGGGTGCACACGGTACGGGTGTGCGCGGCGCTCGGGGCGACCCTGCTGACCGCGTCCGCGGTGGCCGCCGCGGGGCCGATCGCCTTCGTGGGCCTGGCCGTTCCCCACCTCGCCCGCCGGGTCACACGGGGTGCCGCGCATCGGCTGGTGCTGCCGCTGTCGGCGCTGCTGGGCGCCGCGTTGCTGCTGCTCGCGGATGTGGCGGGGCGGGTGGTACGGGCTCCCGCGGAGGTACCGGCCGGGGTGATGACGGCGCTGGTGGGCGTGCCGGTGCTGGTGGTGCTGGTGCGGCGGAAGGGGACGGCGACGTGAACCCTCAGAAGGACGTCACGGCCGCACGCCCCAACGACGTCACGGTCGCACGGCCCAACGACGTCACGGCCGCACGCCCCCAGGACGTCACGGTCGCACGCCCCAAGGACCTCACGGTCCTGCGCCCCCACCCCCGGATCTCGGTCCTCCTCCATCGCCGTGCCGCCTACGCCGCCACCGCACTTCTGCTGCTCCTCGCCTGCGTCATGCTCGCCTCCGCCTGTTTCGGGCAGACCTATGTCCCGCCGGACGAGGTCTACCGCACCCTGCGCGGCGAGGCCGGCCCCTACGACCTGATCGTGGGCGAGCTGCGGGTCCCCCGTATCGCCCTCGGCGCCCTCGTCGGCGCCGCCCTCGGGGTGTCCGGGGCGCTCGTGCAGACGGTCACCCGCAATCCGCTGGCCAGTCCGGACGTGATCGGCGTGGGCCATGGCGCCGCCGCCGCGACCGTCCTCGCCCTCGCCACCGGCGCCGTCTCCTCGCCCGGTGCGATGCCGGCCGTGTCCGTCGTGGGCGGTCTCGCGGCCGCGGCCCTCGTCTACGCCCTCGCCTGGCGCCGTGGGATGCAGCCGAGCCGCTTCGTGCTCACCGGTGTCGGCATCGGCGTCGCCCTCTCCGCGATCGTCCAGCTCTACCTCGCCGACAGCGAGCTGGAGGCGGCCGAGCAGGTCAAGCTCTGGCTCACCGGCAGCCTCAACGGCCGCGGCTGGGAGCAGGCGGGGCCGCTCGCCGCCGTCCTGCTGCTCTCGCTGCCCGCCCTGGTATGGGCGAGCCGGGCCGTCCGTCCGCTCGGCCTCGACACGGACACCGCGGCCGCGCTCGGCGTTCGGGTGGACCGGGCGCGGCTCGGTCTGACGGTCCTCGGCGTCGTCCTCGCGGCGACCGCCACGGGTGCGGCGGGTCCGATCGGCTTCGTCGCGCTCACCGCGCCCCAACTGGCCCGCCGCCTCACCCGTACTCCCCAACTCCCGTTGGTGACAAGTGCGTTGACGGGTTCGGTCGTCCTGGTCGGCGCGGATCTGGCCGCCCGTATGCTGCTGCCGCCGCTGGAGATCCCGGTCGGCGCGCTGACCGCGCTGGTCGGCGGGCCGTATCTGCTGTGGCTGCTGGGACGGGAACCCAGGGGTGCCCGACGGCCCTCTTGAGGGGCATGAGTACCGACACGCTCACGGACGTCACCGCCGGCACGACCACCGGCGAGACCGCTGCCGCCACCGCCACCGCCGCCGACGGCACGAGGAGCGAGGGGTGGGGGATCGCGTACGCGTCCGTCGCCCTGCTCGTCCTCGGGGTGTTCGCGGCGTACGGGTTCAGCGCGGCCGAGAACGCGCGCGCCGAAGCCGAGTCGGCCGCCTGCCACGTCCTGGCGAGCACCTGGCCGATGTACGCGACCGCCTACGCCGGACTCCTCGCCACCCTCGCCGCCGCGGCGCTGGCCGGACGGCGGCTGCTGCAGCCGCTGCGCCCGCGCGGGCCGGTGCAGATGGCGGGGATGGCGCTGCCGGCGGCGCTGCTGCTCCTCGTCCTCCAGGTCGTGATCATCTGGACGCTGCACCAGCCGACGGGCGGGCCGGTCGACTGCCTGGGCTGACACCTGGGCTGAGCCCGTGTGCCGCCTCGCGACGAGGCAGGGCCCCCGGCGCGCGCGCCGAGGGCCCGGGAATCCAGACGGCGGTCAGATCGTCGACGTGTCGATCACGAACCGGTAGCGGACGTCGCTGGCGAGCACCCGCTCGTACGCCTCGTTGATCTCGTCGGCGCCGATCAGCTCGATCTCGGCGCCGAGGCTGTGCTCCGCGCAGAAGTCCAGCATCTCCTGGGTCTCGGCGATACCGCCGATCATGGAGCCGGCGAGGGTCTTGCGGCCGCCGATCACGGAGAAGAGGTTGAGGGAGATCGGCTCCTCGGGGGCGCCGACGTTCACCAGGGCGCCGTCCCGCTTGAGCAGGGAGAGGTACGCGCTGAAGTCGAGCGGGGCCGAGACCGTGGAGACGATCAGGTCGAAGGTGCCGGCCAGCTCCTTGAAGGTCTTCGGGTCGCTGGTGGCGTAGTAGTGGGCGGCGCCCAGCTTGAGGCCGTCCTCCTGCTTGCGCAGCGACTGGGAGAGGACGGTGACCTCGGCGCCGAGCGCGTGGGCGAGCTTGACGCCCATGTGGCCGAGGCCGCCCAGACCGACGATCGCGACCTTCTTGCCGGGGCCGGCGTTCCAGTGCTTGAGCGGGGAGTACAGGGTGATGCCGGCGCAGAGCAGCGGCGCGGCCTCGTCGAGGGCGATGCCCTCGGGGATGCGGACGACGAAGTTCTCGTCGACGACGACCTTCTCGGAGTAGCCGCCGTAGGTGGGCTCGCCGTCCTTGCCGACCGCGTTGTAGGTGCCCACGTTGCCGCCGGTGCAGTACTGCTCCTCACCGGCCTTGCAGCTCTCGCACTCCCGGCAGGAGTCGACGAGACAGCCGACGCCCACCCGGTCGCCGACCCGGAACCTGGTGACGCCGGGTCCCACCTCGGAGACGATGCCGGCGATCTCGTGGCCGGGGACCATCGGGAAGATGGCCTCGCCCCAGCCCTCGCGGGCCTGGTGGATGTCGGAGTGGCAGATGCCGGCGAACTCGATGTCGATCAGGACGTCGAACTCGCGCACCGCGCGGCGCTCGATCGTCGTGCGCTCCAGCGGAGCCTTGGCGGCGGGTACGGCGTACGCGGCAACGGTGGTCATGCCGGGGTTCTCCTTGCGGGGGGGGCGTCCCGGCCTGCCTTCGGGCCGGGTACGGCGCCCAGCCTGCCGGACCGCAGAGGATTCACCCAGGTCACACCTTTGCGTACGTCCGCTGTGCCTACCACTGGCGGGGTCAGGCTGCTGTACGTACGACCGGGAATACTGGACGGCATGGACGAACGCCCCGAACGCGCCGGCGCCTCCCTGGACCGGCGCGCCGAGCTCAGCGAGTTCCTGCGCACCCGGCGGGCCCGGCTGAAGCCCGAGGACGTGGGCCTGCCCGACTTCGGACGGCACCGCAGGGTGCCGGGGCTGCGGCGCGAGGAGCTGGCGCAGCTCGCCGGGGTGTCGGTGGCGTACTACACGCGCCTGGAGCAGGGCAACGGGCGGAACGTCTCGGCGGAGGTGCTGGACTCGATCGCCCGCGCGCTGCGGCTGACGGACGCCGAGCATGCGCATCTCACCCACCTGGCGAAGCCGAAGCACAAGAAGAAGCAGACGGCCCGGCCCCAGCAGGTGCGGCCGGCGCTGCGGCAGCTGCTGGACACGATGGACTCGGTGCCCGCGTACGTGGTCGGGCGGCGTTCGGAGATCCTGGCGTGGAACCGGATGGCGGCGGCGGTCTTCGGCGACTGGGCGGAGCTGCCGCCGGCGGAGCGCACCTGGGCGCGGCTGGTGTTCCTGCGCCCCGACTACCGGGACCTCTTCGTGGACTGGGAGCAGAAGGCGATCGACATCGTGTGCCACCTGCGCATGGACGCCGGCTGTTATCCGGACGACCCACGGCTTTCGGCGCTGGTGGGCGAGCTGTCGGTGAAGAGCGAGGACTTCCGACGGCTGTGGGCGACCCATGACGTCAAGGAGAAGAGCCATGGGGTGAAGCGCCTGAGGCATCCGCTGGTCGGCGAGCTCTCCCTGAACTTCGAGGGGTTCAGGCTGGCGGACGACGGCGACCAGTCGTTGGTGACGTACCACGCGGAGCCGGGCTCGCCCTCGGCGGAGGCGTTGCGGCTGCTGGCCAGCTGGGGCGCGGACGCGCGGCGGGCGGGCGCGGAGTCCCAGACCCCGTCCGCCTGACCGGGTCCCCGCGCCGCCGCCCCCGGGGCTAGCCCTGGTACGGCGGGGCCGCGCCCCACCCCCACTTCGGCACCGGCTGCTCGGCCGGGGGCTTGGCCTCGGGGCCGGAGAAGTGGACGGCGAGCCGGGTGCCCCACTCCACGTAGGCGAGGAACGCGGACCGGAACTCGGCGTCGGTCGGCAGACCGGCCTCGTCGGCGGCGTCCTGGATCAGGTTCACCCAGCGGCGGCGCTGCGGCTCGGTGATGTCCCGGCCGAAGTGCTTGGCGACCATGTGACCGTGGCCGCCCTGGGTCGCCGAATAGCCGTCCGGTCCGCCGAAGACCTCCGCGAGCCAGAGGGCGACGTGCTCGGCGTGCTCGGGTGCGAGACCGGCGAAGACCGGCGCGAGGAGGTCGTCCTGAAGCACCTTCGCGTAGAAGGCCTCCGTCAGCCGGGCGAAGGCCTCCGCGCCGCCCGCCCATTCGTACAGCGTGGGCACGGCGGAGCCCGTCCCGCGCACCGACGTGGCCTTGTAGTGGCGCATCTCGTCGATGTCCCCGATGTACGGGCGGATCTCCGCGAGGAAGGCCGGGAACAGCTCCGAGGTCCGGAAGCCCTTGAGGTGGTCCTCGGTCGAGGTCCAGGTGATCCGCAGGATGAAGTGTTCGAAGTCCTCTTCGCAGCGGGCGAGTTCGTAGTCGACGCAAGTCGGCGAGGCCGCGAGGCGACTCGCGGCCCGGGTGTACGCGGCGAGGAACTCCGCCGACCTCTCCTCAGGGATGCGATAGCGGATGTACTCGACCGTGGCGGATGGGGTGGATGTGGTCTCAGATCCCGTCATGGGGCCACGCAAGCACGAACCGCCCGCCGGAGGCTTCCCTTCCGGCGGGCGTTCGCTCAGCGCTCAGCGAACCGGTCGCCTACCTGCCGTAGTACGCGTCGTACACCGCCACCGACCCCGTGTTCCCCTTCCGGTCGGCGACCTCCGCGCGGAAGGAGATCGACTGGCCGGCCGCCGGGTTCAGCACCGTGATGCGGCCGGCGATCACCGGGGTCTTCAGCCAGGTCGTGCCGTGGTCGTACGACACCCACACCGCCAGGGAGCGCAGGTTCGTGCCCCTGGCCGCGCCCTCCACCGTGATCGGCACCAAGGCCTTGCGGCCCGCCTCGACACGGCTGTCCGGGCCCGTCACCGCGCCGAAGCGGACCGTCGAGGCGGGGAGGACGGCCACCTCGTCGCCCGTCGGGCGCTTCGAGCGGAAGGTCCAGCTCGCCGTCACCGAGCTCGTCGCCGTCGCCACCGCCGCGCTTCGGCGCACCGACGTCGTCAGGGTGTAGCGCGCGTCTCCCGCCGGCACCTTGAACGACTCGTCCCCGAACAGGGGGTCCTTGTTCGTGCCGAGCTTTGCGCCGTTGCGGTAGAGGGTGGTCTCCGCCTCCGTGAACGCGGACGAGCCCACATGACCGGACGAGTCGGCGAACAGGGGGAGGAAGCCGTAGAGGGTGTCGGCCTCGCGGAACAGGCCGTAGTCGGTCTCCAGGTGGGGGCCGATCACCGCCCTGTTGAAGGTGTTCCGGTAGCTGCGGCCCGGCTTCAACGCCCTTGGGTCGCCCTGTGTGTAGTACACCTCGGCGATCGGCAGGCCGTCCTCGTCCTTCGCGTCGCCGTACTGCTCGAAGTCGACGCTCCACCGGATCCGGTCGGAGGTGGACAGATACAGCGTGCGGGTGCCCGGCAGCGGCTGGGCCACCGGCAGGCCCAGGACCAGGTCCTCGGGGAAACTGCCCCAGACCGTGAGGCCGCCCGTCCTGCCGGGCGCCGACGCGCCCAGGGTGTTCTGCGTCCTCGCCAGTTCGGCCGCCTTGAAGTGACGGACCTTCGCGCCCTGGACGGTGGGCGCCTTCGCCGTCGTCGCCACGTCGTACTCCGCCGTCGCGCCCTTCGCCCACTGGCCGCTCCAGGTCTGCGTCAGCCCGGTCGTCCGCGGGCCCAGGTGGGCCATGCGCAGGTCGGCGAAGGAGCCCAGGCTCAGGCCGACGCCGACGCCCGCCGGGTCGTGGAGGTAGGAGATCGTGGCCGAGAGCGGCTTCGCCGACGGGTCCGGGACCGTGATGTCGGCCGCCTTCGTCCGCCTCGCGTCGATCGTCACCGTCGTGTCCCGGGTGACGTTCAGCTTCGGCTGGACCAGCCAGTCCACGCCTCCCTCGAAGTCGACCAGGTCGGCGGCGATCCACGCGTCCAGCAGGTACGTGCCCTTGGGCAGGCGCAGGGTCGTCGTGCCGGAGGCCGCCGCCGGGGCCTGGTACACGCGGTCCGTCGCCAGGCCCGTGTAGCCGAGCAGGGCCGTGTCGTAGCCGGGTGCGGGGCCGCCGTCGCGGCCGATGTGCTTCAGCGTCACGTCGTACGACTGCACCTCGCGCTGCACGGCGGCGGCCGTTCGGACGGACCGGCCGCCGCCCGTCGCCGTCACATAAGCCGAGTACGCGCCGTCCAGCGTCCCGCCCAGCCGGGTGTCGACGGTCACGCCCACCGTCGCCGTTCCGGCCGCCGGGACCGTCACCGTCCTCGCGGCCGGCTTGTAGAAGCCTGTGGGCGCCGGGCGGCCCTTGGGGTCGGTCGCGGTGACCGTCAGCTTCAGGGTGACGGCCTTCGGCCCCAGGTTGCGGTACGTCAGCTGCTTCGTCAGCGGCCGGTCGTCCGGGTGCGGCCACGGCTGGACGCCGAAGCTCAGCGACACCGGGTCGGCGACGACCGTCTGCCGGATCGCCTGGTCGACACGGATCCGGCCCGAACCCTGCTCGAACGGCGTGGACTTGCCGCCGCTGCCACTGCCACTGCCGCCGCTGCCGGCCTTGGCCGAGCCGACGAGCGCGCCCTTCAGCTCCGCGTACGTCCAGTCCGGGTGCTGCTGCTTCAGGATCGCCGCCGCGCCCGCCACATGCGGGGTCGCCATCGACGTACCGGACAGGGTGAGGTAGCCCGCCGGTTTCTCGCCCGCCTCCTGCGCGAGGAAGCTGCCGTGCGCGGAGGCGGCCGTGATGTCCACGCCGGGCGCGGTGACATCGGGCTTGATCGCGCCGTCGCCGACGCGCGGGCCGGTGCTGGAGAACTCCGCGAGCCGGTCCTTGCCGTCGACCGCGCCGACCGTCAGGGCCGCGTCGGCGGTGCCGGGCGAACCTACCGTCTCCGGACCGGAGTTGCCCGCCGCGATGGTGAAGAGGATGCCCTTCTCGGTGGACAGCTTGTTCACCTCCGCCTCCATCGGGTCGACTCCCGGGGTGTCCGGGCCGCCGAGGCTGAGGTTGACGATGTCGGCGCCCTGCTCGGCCGCCCAGTCCATGCCGGCGATGATCGAGGAGTCCTCGCCCATCCCCTCGTCGTCCAGCACCTTGGCGTTGAGGAGCTTGGCTCCCGGGGCGACGCCCCTGTACTTGCCGGCGGACTTCGCGCCGGTGCCGGCCGCGGTCGACGCGACGTGCGTGCCGTGGCCGAAGCGGTCCCGCGCGTCGGCGGCGGCGGAGAAGTTCCGCTCCGCGATCACCTGGTCCTTCAGGTCGGGGTGCGCGGTGTCGATGCCGGTGTCCAGCACCGCTATCCGCACGCCCTTCCCGTCGTAGCCGGCCGCCCACGCCTTGGGGGCGCCGATCTGCGGGACCGACCTGTCGAGGCTCGCCCTGCGCACCCCGTCGAGCCACACGTGCGCGACGCCGGCGGCCGCTTCGTCGCCTTCGGTCACCGCGTCCCACAGCTCGGGGGTGTCCTGCTGCGGGGTCTGCACGGCGTCCGCGTTCAGGGACTTGAGGGTGCGGCGCAGGGTGCCCGCGTCCCGGACGTCGGCCTTGGCGGCCGTGGCGGCGCCCTGGTAGCCGACGATGACCTTCAGCGCCGTGCCGTTCGCCGCCGTGCCGTTCCCGGACGACCTGGCCAGCTCGGTGGTGTCGAACAGTCGGCGGTCCAGCTTGCCCGCCGCGACCAGGAAGGCGGCGTCCGCCGGGACGACGAGGGTGTGCCCGGCCCACCTGCGGATCTGCACGGGGATGTGGGACCGCCCCGGCGCCCGCGACAGACCGACGACCCGCCCTGCGCCGTCCACCGTGACGCGGTCGCCGGTGATGAGGGTGAGGTGCTGCCGCTCGACCTCTCTGGTACCGACCTCTGTTGTGGACCGAGCTGCGACCGGGCCGACCGAACCCGCGACCGACAGCACTACGAAGACGACCGACAACCGGACATGCTTCAAGACACGCTTCATGCGCAAACCCCCCGGAACATACAGAAGTATGACGGGGGGTCATCGGACGCCTCAATACGCCAGAAGTACGTCAAACCTGAGGGTTACCACGTCAGGAGGGTTACCGCGTCAGGAGGGTTACCGCGTCAGGATGAAGCGGCGTTCTCCTTCACCGTGATCTTGCCCTTGCGGATCGTCGCCACGCGAGGGGCCTTCTTCGCGATCGAGGAGTCGTGGGTGACCATGATGAAGGTCAGCCCGTGCTCCTTCCACATGGTGTGCAGCACGTCCATGATCTCGTCGCGCATGCCCTCGTCGAGGTTGCCGGTGGGCTCGTCGGCGAGCAGCACCTTCGGCTGCTTCACCAGCGCGCGGGCGATCGCGACGCGCTGCTGCTGGCCGCCGGACATCTCGGACGGCAGGTGTCCGAGCCGCTCTCCCAGGCCCACGGACTTCAGCGCCTCGGCGGCCCGTTCGCGGCGTTCCCTGACCTTCACGCCGAGCGGCACGAGGGCCGTCTCGACGTTCTCCTGCGCGTTGAGCGTCGGGATGAGGTTGAAGGACTGGAAGACGAAGCCGATGTTCTCGCTGCGCACCTTCGTCAGCCTGGCCTCGGAGAGCTTCGCCAGGTCGACGCCGTCCAGGACGATCTCGCCCTCGCTGGGCCGGTCGAGCGCGCCGATCATCTGGAGCAGCGTGGACTTGCCGCCGCCGGTGGGACCCTGGATGACGAGCCGGTCGCCGTCCGGGATGGTCAGGTCGACGCCGTCGAGGGCGTGGACCGTGTCCTTGCCCCGGGTGTAGCGCTTGGTGACGCCTCTGAGTTCGTACATGGGGACAACAACTCCTGGAGCTCGTAGGTGGGTTGGCTGCTACTCGACGCGGCGCAGCGCGTCCGCCGGACGCAGCCTCGACGCCCGCCAGCCGCCGAACGCCCCCGCGATCAGGCCGCCGGCCACGGCGAGACCCACCGCGACGGCCACCGTCGTGACGCTCACCGGAGCGGTCAGCGCGACGTCGAGGGTCTTGGCCGCCGCCTGGCGACCGGGACCGCCGCCGAAGCCGCCGCCCCCGCCCTGGCCGCCGCCACCGCCACCGCCACCCAACTGGGCCTGCAGCGTGGGGCTGACGGCGGTCACCGCGTACGCGCCCGCCAGGCCCAGCCCGATGCCCAGGGCGCCGCCCAGCAGACCGTTGACCATGGCCTCGCCGACGACCTGCCGGGTGACCCGACCGGACTTCCAGCCCAGCGCCTTCAGCGTGCCGAACTCACGGACCCGGCGGGAGACCGCCGAGGAGGTGAGCAGACCGGCGACCAGGAACGCGGCGAGCAGCACCGCGATGGACAGCCACTTGCCGACGTTGGAGGCGAGCGAGGAGGCCGTGGAGAGGGAGCCGGAGACGGTGTCCGCGAGGTCGGCGGAGGTCGTCACCGTCGTACCCGAGACGTTCTTCTGGATCGTCGACTTGACGCTGTCGATCTTCTTGGAGTCGGTCGCCTGGACGTAGATCGTGGTGACCTTGTCCTTCGAGTCGCTGAGGGTCTGAGCCTGGGTCAGCGGGATGTAGACGTTGGCGGCGGCGTCGCCGCTGTCGGCCGTGGCGATGCCGATCACCGAGAACTTGGTGCTGCTGATGGTGAGCGTGGAGCCGACCTTGAGGGACTTCTCCTTGGCGTACGCCGAGTCGAGGACGGCGACCTTGCCGTTGGCCTCCGAGGTCTTGAAGGTACGGCCGCCGGTGATCGTCGAGGAGGTCAGCGGGCCGAGCGCGGGCTGGGTGACGTCGGTGCCGTAGACGGAGTAGCTGTTGACGTCGAAGTTGGCGCCGCCGCCCTGCACCTCACCCTGCGGCTGGCCGCCACCGCCGCCGTTGCCGCCGCCCTGCTGGCCGCCGTTGCCGCCGCCGGTGGTGCCGCTGCCGTCCTGCTGCTGGAACTGGCCGCGGGTGAACTGGCCGCTGACCTTGAGGACTTGCAGGCTCAGCCCGCCGACCGCGTCCGAGACGCCGCTCTGCTTGCCGACCTTGGTGACGGTCGCCGTCGACAGGGTCTGGAAGCCCTGCACCATGACGCGGTCGGTGCTCTGCTCCGCGTCGGAGTCCTGGTCCTGCGCGTCGAACTGGAAGCGCGGACGGTCCGAGGCGTTCGCGGTGGGCGTGGCGGCCTTGGTGACCGTCATGTCCGTACCCAGGCCGTAAAGGGACTCCAGGACCTTGTCCTGAGCCTTCCCCATGCCGGAGGACACGGAGGTGACCACGATGACCAGCGCGATGCCCAGCGCGAGGCCGGAGGCGACGACGAGGGCCGCTTTTCTGCGGCGGCGCAGCTCGCGCCTCAGGTAGGTGAAGAACATGGCCGAAAGCTAGGTACGGCGCGTGATGACTGGATAAGGCGCAAATAAGAGAAGCATGAGAAGGCTGTCCGAGAGCCAGGAATCAGCCCGCACGCACCTGTCAGCAGGGGGCGCCGACAGAGCCCACGGGCCCGCGCCCCCCCGGACCCGTACGGTTGCTCGATCCGCGCACCGGATCGACAATGGGGGCAGGGGTGTTCTGCCGGCGCCGGGAGCGATCGATGGCAGCCAGAGCTCCAGTCCCCAACAGTCTGGACGGCGACGGCGACATCGCCGTCCACCAGAACTCGTCCTGGGCACAGCGAACCACGGCTCATGTCGCCGATCTGCAAGGGCAGCTCAACCGGCTGAAGCGGCACGCCGCCGCCGGCGACGGACTCGACACGTGGTACGTCAAGAAGGCCGAGGCCCATCTCCGGGCGGCCCGGGAAGCGCTGGTCAGAAGGAGGTTCTGGCATCGCTTCTCGGGCCGGGCCACGGACCGGGCGCTGGCGAACATCCACGAGGCCGAGGTCGTGATCGTGCGCCTCGTCCCGGAAGCCGCGCTCAGCGGGAGACTCCTGCCCGTCCTCGTCCAGGCGCGTCTGCATCTCGATCCGAAGGACGTGCGCCTGCAGCGACTGGAGCAGTTGTACTCCCGCCCGCGCGACACCCAAGTCGCCGAGACCGAACGGGAGTTGCTCGCGCAGACCCTGCACGGCGCCTACCAGGCCGAGGAACGAGACCGGGCCAAGGTACGCAGCTTCATCGCCATCATGTCGGCGGCGACCGTCGTCATGGCCCTGATAGCCGTCGGCTTCGCCCTGTGGGCGCTGACGGATTCGCATGACGTCGGACAGCGCTTCTGCTTCCCGATGAACGCCGACAACCCGAACGCCGAACCCACCGTCTGCCCACTCGGGGACGGACCGTCCTGGCAGGGCGTCTGGTTCATCGAGTTCTGCGGAATGCTCGGCGCCGCGGTCGCCGGAGCGATCTCCCTGCGCGAGGTCCGGGGGACCGCCGGTCCCTACCGGGTGGCCACCGGACTGCTCCTGCTGCGGCTGCCCGTCGGGGCGCTCAGCGCCGTCATCGGGATCATCCTGCTCAGCGGCCGGTTCTTCCCGGGGCTCACCGCTCTCGACACGTCCACTCAGATCGTCGCGTGGTCCATCGCCTTCGGCATTCTGCAGGAACCCGTGACCCGTGCCGTCGACCGGCAGGGCCAGTCCCTGCTGGAGGACGTCAGGGCCCCCGGACGCGAACCGGGGAACGGCGCCGAAGGGCGGACCCGCAAGCGGCGGTCCCGGCCGCCGCACCGGAGCAGCGACTGAGGGGGCCCGTGCGGGGCGTCAGGGCGTCACATGCGGAAGGCGGCCGCCTCGCGGGCGACCGCCTTCACCTCACCGTTGAACTGTTGAACTCAGGTTGAACTGTTGAACTCAGGGAGGGTCGGGCCTCAGACGGCCGAACCCGCCTTCCACTGCGCCCAGTCCATGTTCCAGCCGTTGAGGCCGTTGTCCGGCGACACCGTCTTGTCGCCGGTGTTGGAGACGACCACGACATCGCCGACCATCGAGTGCGAGTAGAACCAGTAGCCCGCGGTGCCCGTGTCGTTGGCGCCCTTGGTGTCGGACAGGCCCACACAGCCGTGGCTGGTGTTCACCGAGCCGAAGACGGACTTCGCGCCCCAGTAGTTGCCGTGCACGAAGGTGCCGGAGTTGGTGAGGCGGATGGCGTGCGGCACGTCCTTGATGTCGTACTCGCCCTTGCCGTCGTCGTCGGTGAAGCCCACGGTCGCGCCGTTCATGCGCGTCTCCTTGAACATCTCCGACATCACCATCTTGCCCTCGTACGTCTTGTTGTCGGGCGAGCCGGCGGAGATCGGGATGGTCTTGATGGTGGCGCCGTTGTGCGTGACCTTCATCTGCTTGGTCTTCGCGTCGACGTAGGAGACCTGGTTGCGGCCGATCTTGAAGGTGACGGTCTTCTGCTGGACGCCGAAGACACCGGAGGCGCCCTCCACTCCGTCGAGCGCGAGCTTCAGCGTGACGGTGGAGTTCTCCTTCCAGTAGTCGTCCGGACGGCAGTCCATGCGCTGGGTGGAGAACCAGTGGCAGACGACCTCCTGGCCACTGGTGGAGGTGACCGTGACGCCCTTCTGGACGGCGGCCTTGTCGGTGATCGCCTTGTTGAAGTTGATCGACACGGGCATGCCCACGCCGACGGTCGAGCCGTCCTCAGGCGTGAAGTTGCCTATGAAGCTGTTGTCCGGGGAGACCGTGGTGAAGGAGGCGTTCTCATGGGCCTCGAGGCCGGCCGAGTCCTTCGCGCTGGCCGCCACCTTGTAGGTGGTCGAGCGCTCCAGCTGGCCGTTCGGCTTCCAGCTGGTCTTGTCGGCGGAGAGAGTCCCCTCGACGGCGGTGCCCTCGCCGGTGGTCATCGTCACCTGGGTGAGCGTGCCCTTGCTCACCGTGACGGCCGCCGAGTTGTTGATGGAGGCGTTGTCCGAGCCGTCCGCAGGTGTGATCTTGATCTGGGCCTCGGATGACTTCTTGGCCGCCGCCTCGTCGGCCTTGGCCTGCGAGGAGCTGCCCCCGCCGTCCGAGGCGTCGCCGTCACCGCCGGAACACGCAGAGAGCACCAGAACACCGCCGAGCAGTGCGGACGCGGTCATGAGACCCCGACGCCGCCTACTGTCCGTCATCACACGCTTCTCCATCGTTGCCGTTAACAAAACCCCGAGATCCCCGTTAAGAATCTTCAACGCTACGACCGCTTCGTCCCGTTCCACATTTTCCGAAGGTGTGGGGCACGCCACGTTCGCGGCGTTCATGGTGCAGGTATCGGATGGTGCGGGTGTCGGTTCGTGCGTCTGCTGAGACGACGAAACCCCGGGCGGCGGTTGCCGTCCGGGGTCACGAATTCCCCAAGACGCTCAGCCGATGCCGCGCGCGTCGTCGCCGTCCGCCTCTTCATCCTCGTCGACATCATCGTCGTCGAGGTCCCACTCCGGCGAATCCGGGTCGTAGTCGACGCGTTCACTGGACCAGGAGGCCTGCTGGAGTTCCACCCCGGGCACCTCTCCGATCAGGTCGAACGGGTCGACGAGATAGGCGAGAGCCTCCGCAGTGTCTTCCGTCACAGCGCTCTCGGCATGCGCGCGTTCGTCGTCCGCGACCTCCGCGTCCTCGGCGAGCCGGCGCAGCGCCGCCTTCGTCACGGCGTCCTCGTCATGAACTTCGACAAGAATTTCCACTCGAACCCGCACAAAACGTGATGTCTCTTCAGTGCTCATGGCCGGAGCGTACGGCTCACAGCTCCCGCAACTTTCCCGCGACCCGCGCCTTTCATTAGCATCGGGCCACACGGCCAATTCGCCAGCGCCACAAGGGGATAGATATTCCGTGTCATCCGCTCGCCGTCCGTTGCTGACCGCCACCGCCGCGGGGACCCTGCTGGGTGCCCTGTGGTTCGTCCCGTCCGCCAACGCGTCCCAGGACACACCGGCCAGAACGGAGCCCACGACGCGGGTCACGACCCAGGCACGGACCGCGTCGACCACCACGACCGAGACGACGACGCGCACGACGTCGACCGACACGACGACCGATGCGACGGCCGAGCAGGCGGCCCGGACGACGAGCGACGACGGCACCCGGCTCGCCGACACCGGAAGCTTCGACACGACCCCCTACGTCGTCGGCGGGACCACGCTTCTCGCCCTGGGCGCCGGCTTCGTGGTTTATTCCATTCGTCGTGAACGTCTGGGTTTTTAAATTGATTTGACTCTTCTTTGACAGGCTCTTCATAGTTCGCTCATGAAGAGAACCTCGGGGGCGCGGCTGTGCGCCACTGCCGCGATAGGCGCACTGTCGCTCTCCCTCCTCACCGGCTGCTCGGACGAGGGATCGAAGGACTCCGTGGACGCCAAGACCTCCGCGTCGGCGTCCGCGTCCACCTCCTCGTCGGACCCGGCCGCGAAGGCGCTCACCTCCGCCGAACTGGAGAAGCTGCTGCTCGCCCAGGGCGAGGCGAAGGGCTTCAAGGTCGACTCGGGGGACGACACGCTCCCGAAGTCCAAGACCCAGGTGAAGACCGACAAGCCGGCCTGCGACCCGCTCGCCTGGGCCACCGCCGCGCTCCCCCCGGGCGACACGACCGCGAACGCGAGCAACAGCGTCAGCGAGGACAAGGCGTCGACGGCCACCGCGGTGCCCGAGGACCTCGAGGCCGCCTTCGACATCGACCTGACGTTCGTGGGCCTGTCCTCCTACGAGGGCGACGGCGCCGCGCAGGCCATGAAGGCCGTCTCCGACGGCATCACCGCCTGCGCCGCGGGCTACGGCCTCTCGGCCGACAGTGAGAACACGAAGGTCGTCAAGGTCGCCGCGGAGAAGGCCTCCGGGACGGGCGACGAGTCGCTCGCGTTCACCGAGGACGTCGACATGGACGGCGCGGGCACGGCCACCTTCCACTCCGAGGTGGTGCGCAAGGGCAACACCCTCGCCACCTTCTACACGGTGAACTTCGCCGCGTTCGAGAAGGGCGGCGACATGGGCGACATCCCGGCGGCCCTCATCACCGCGCAGGTCGCGAAGCTCAAGTAACCCGCGCGACGGGCACACAGACACCGGGCCCTGCCGTAGATCCCTACGGCAGGGCCCCACTGCTGTCGGCGCGCTACCGCAGCGGCCCGGTGACCGTCTCCACGGCCTCCACCAGCCGCCCCTCGCGGACGAACGTGTCCGCCGCCGCGAGATCGGGCGCGAGGAACCGGTCCGGGCCGGGGCCCTGGACGCCCGCCTTGCGCACGGCCGCGATGACCGCGCGGGTCGCCGGCGCCGGCGTCAGCCCCTCGCGCAGCTCCACGCCGCGCGTGGCCGCGTACAGCTCGACGGCGATGACGCGCGTCAGGTTGTCGATCGCGGTGCGCAGCTTGCGGGCCGCGGACCAGCCCATCGACACATGGTCCTCCTGCATGGCGGACGACGGGATCGAGTCGGCGGACGCCGGTACGGCCAGCCGCTTCAGCTCGCTGACCAGCGCGGCCTGCGTGTACTGGGCGATCATCAGCCCGGAGTCGACGCCGGCGTCGTCCGCGAGGAACGGCGGGAGGCCGTGGCTGCGGTTCTTGTCGAGCAGCCGGTCGGTGCGGCGCTCGGCGATGGAGGCGAGGTCGGCGACGGCGATCGCGAGGAAGTCCAGCACGTAGGCGACCGGGGCGCCGTGGAAGTTGCCGTTGGACTCGACGCGCCCGTCGGGCAGCACCACCGGGTTGTCGACCGCGGAGGCCAACTCCCGTTCGGCGACGAGCCGGGCGTGGGCCATGGTGTCGCGGCCGGCACCGGCGACCTGCGGGGCGCAGCGCACCGAGTAGGCGTCCTGGACGCGGGGTGCGTCGTCCTGGTGGTGGCCGGTGAGCTCCGAACCCGCCAGCACGGCCAGCATGTTGGCGGCAGAGGCGCCCTGCCCCGGGTGCGGGCGGATGGCGTGCAGCTCGGGGGCGAGGACCTTGTCGGTGCCCAGCAGCGCCTCCAGGCTGAGCGCAGCCGTGACGTCGGCGGACTTGTAGAGCATCTCCAGGTCGGCGAGGGCCATGACCAGCATGCCGAGCATGCCGTCGGTGCCGTTGAGGAGCGCCAGGCCCTCCTTCTCGCGCAGTTCGACGGGGGCGATGCCGTGGGCGGCCAGCAGCTCGCCGGCGGGCCGTACGACGCCGTCCGGGCCCTCCGCGTCCCCTTCGCCCATCAGCGTGAGGGCGCAGTGCGAGAGCGGGGCCAGGTCGCCGGAGCAGCCGAGGGAGCCGTACTCGTGGACGACCGGGGTGATGCCGGCGTTCAGGATGTCGGCCATGGTCTGCGCGACCTCGGGCCGCACACCGGTGTGCCCGGAGCAGACGGTCTTCAGCCGCAGGAACATCAGCGCGCGGACGACCTCCCGCTCCACCCGCGGGCCCATGCCGGCGGCGTGCGAGCGGACGATGTTGCGCTGCAGCTGGGTGCGGAGTTCCTGGCTGATGTGCCGGGTGGCGAGCGCGCCGAAACCGGTGGAGACGCCGTAGACGGGCTCGGGCTTGGCCGCCAGCGCGTCCACGATCTGGCGGGCCGCGGCGAGGGCCGCGACCGCCTCTTGGGAGAGCTCGATCCGGGCGCCGTCGCGCGCCACCGCGAGCACGTCGGACGCGGTCACCCCGGACGTCCCCACCACCACAGTGTGCATATCCATATTCAGGAGCGTACGCAGTGAAGACAGGGATGTCACGAGTGGGGTGCCTGTTCGCCCCTTACCGAATTGGTCACGGCCGCCCCCGGAACCGTCTCCGCTCGCCGGTCGCCCGCTCGCCGGGGGGCTCGTCGGCGAGGCGTACGACGGGGTCGTCGGGGCCCTGCCGCCCGGCGACCACCGGCCGGGCGGCCCGTACGGCCTTGGCCCGGTACTGGGCGGCGTCGGCCAGCCGGAACAGCCGGCGGGCGGAGCGCACGGGGCCGATGGGGTCCTCGGTGGAGGCGACCCCGCAGGCGACGCCCTCACCGAGCTCCAGCTCCCCGGCCCGGCGGCAGAGGTCGTCGGCGACCTTGACGACGTCGTCGGCGGACGGTCCGACGGCCAGCAGGCAGAACTCGTCCCCGCCGAGCCGCGCGGCCAGCGCGCCGGGCAGCATGGCCCCGCACAGCGACAGCACCGACCCGAACCGCTCCAGGAGCCGGTCCCCGACGGCGTGCCCGCGGGTGTCGTTGACCCGCTTCAGCCCGTTGAGGTCGCACACGACGAGGCTGACGACGACCCCCTCCGCACGGTGCCGCTCCACCGCCTCCTCCAGCCGTACGTCGACGGCCCGGCGGTTGGCCAGGCCGGTGAGGGCGTCGGTGAAGGCGAGCCGACGGGCCTCCTCCAGCCGCTCGGTCTGGGCGAGCCCGGCGGCGACGACGGCGGCGAGGACGGTGGCGAAGTCGGCGTCGGCCCGGTCGAAGACGGGCGTGCCGGCCGAGCGCGCGACATACAGCTCGCCCCAGGCCCGGCCGTGCAGCACGATCGGCGCGACCACACAGGAGCCGCGGCCCCGGCGGCGCAGCGCGGCGACCCGCTGATGGCAGTAGCCGGGACGCCCGGCGGCGGGCCCGTGGGCGGTCTCCACCCAGGCGTTGGGCTCGCCGCCGGACGCCCAGCGCTCGTGCAGGAACTCGGTGATCTCGGGGAACTGGTGCACGGGATAGGCCTCGGCCTCCGGGAACTCGTCCTCGTCGGCGGCCCGGTCCCCCACGTTCACCAGGACGCGCAGCCGCCCGAGGTCGCGCTCCCACACCGAGAGCGCGGCAAAGCTCCCGGCCAGCGCACGGCAGGCGCCGAGCGCGGCCGCGCGCCACGACTCGCGGGGGGTGTGCGCGGCCGCCATCCCCTGCGCGAGCGCCACCACGGCCACCAGGCGTCTGTCCTCACCCATATCCCCAGGCTAGGGACATTCAGCCCAAAAGGGGACACGAAGGGCCACTTAGAGTGACGGGTGACGCTCCGAACACGGCTCACCCACGGCTCACTCCCCCGGCCACTGCGGCTTCCGCTTCTCGTTGAACGCGGCCACCCCCTCCGCGCGGTCCCCCGAGAAGGCCACCGAGCGCCACGCGGCGTCCTCGACCTCGAGCCCGGCCCGCAGGTCGAGGCCCTGCCCCAGCCGCAGCGCCCGCTTGGCCGCCCGCAGCCCCACCGGCGAGTTGCCGCCGATCCGCGCGGCCAGCGCCAGCGCCTCCGCCCGGTCCCGCCCCTCCTCCACCAGGACGTCCACCAGCCCCAGCTCCCGCGCCTCGGCCGCCTCCACCCGGCGCGCCGTGAAGATCAGCTCGGCCGCCCGGGCCGCCCCCACCCGGCGCGGCAGCAGCTGCGTCCCGCCGCCGCCCGGGATCACGCCCACCGACACCTCGGGCAGCCCCACCACCGCCGTGCCGTCCGCCACGATCAGATCGCAGGCCAGCGCCAGCTCGAACCCGCCGCCCAGCGCGAACCCGTGCACCGCCGCGACCGTGGGCACCGCCAGCTCCAGCACCCCGGTGTACGCCCCGCGCGCGAGCGGCCGCTGCCGCAGCAGTTCGGCGTCGCTGAAGGAGTTCCGCTCCTTCAGGTCGGCGCCGACGCAGAACGCCCGCTCGTGCGTCGAGGTCAGCACGACCACCCGGACGTCCCGGTCCTCGCCCAGCGCCGCGCACGCCCCGGCGATCGACCGGGCCATGTCGGTGGAGACGGCGTTCATGGCCTTCGGCCGGTCCAGGGCCAGCTCCGCGACGTGCCCACCGCCCCCGTGCCGCCGCACCAGCACGAACTCCCCGAACCGCTCTTCGCCGACTCCGCTCACGACACCCTCCGGTTAACGACGGTTAACAACTCCCGTCCGATCATCCCAGCCGGGGCGCGCGAGCGAAAGAGCGAACCGGTCCCCGGAAACAGCCCCGCCCACCCGTTCGAGTGACATCCCGCCCAACTCACCCCGCACCGCTCACAGGAGCGCATAACGTGCGTCCGCCCCGGCGCATCGGGGGCGCGACCGCATCGGGAAGGGAAACGATGACGAGCACCCGGACCGGGCGCGACGACACGGCAGCTCAGGACGTGGCGGGACCGGTGGAGGCCGACCGGCCGTGGGCCCCGCGCGCCCGGGGCCGGCATCGCCGCCCCCGCCCCCGCAAGGTGCTCTTCGCCGCGGGCGGCCTCGCGCTGGCGGCCGGGGTGCTGAGCTTCGTCCGGATGACCCCCGGTTCGGGCGGCGCCGGCGGTCTCGGCACGGTCGAGGCCGAACCGCAGCCCGACCCGGTGGCGAGCACGGCGGACGACATCGGCACCGACCCGGACACGGAGGCGGACAGCGGCGCCGACCGCTCGGCCGACAAGGAGGACATCGTCGCGGCCGCTCCCACCGCGCCCAGCGCCATGGGCGGGGCGAGCGTCGGCCCGACGCCCGGGCCCGGTCTCCTCCCGGGCACCCCCGGCTCCCCGACGTCCGTCGCCCTCACCCCGGGCGCCACCTACGCCCCGGCCGCCCCCGCAGCGACTCCCGCACCGCACGCCCCGCCGCCCGCCCCCACGGCGACGACGGCTCCGCAGCCCCCACAGCCGGCCCCGACCACCGCCGCCCCGGCGCCCGCACCCCAGCCGGAGAACCCCGAGGCCCCACGCCGACCGGCCGTCTGCGTCCCGATCATCGGCCTCTGCGTGGACCCGCTGGTCTCTCGCTAGTCCACGGTGTGGCGGCGGGTGAGGAGCCAGGGTTCGACCACTCCCAGGCCGCGCACCGGGCGTTGCCACATCGGCTGCAGTGCGAAGCGGTACGTGGGCGGCTCCTCGCCCTCCTTCTCGGCGGCGGCCGCCTCCTCCGCGGCCTCCGCCTCGGAGGCCGGGGCGTCGCCGGTGCGGATCAGCTCCTCGGCGAAGGCGCTGTCGACGAGGACGGCGTCCCGGGGAGCTATCGACGTCAGCCGCGAGGCCAGGTTGACGGTCGTGCCGAAGACATCGCCCATCCGTGTGGTGACCGTGCCGAAGGCCATGCCGACGCGCAGCTCGGGCATCGTCTCGTCGTTGCTCATCGTCTCGACGAGCAGCAGCGCGATGTCGGCGGCGGTGCCCGCGTCGTCGGCGGCGTACAGCACCTCGTCGCCGAGGGTCTTGATCAGCCGTCCGCCGCGGGCCGCGACCAGGTCGGCGGAGGTGGTCTCGAAGGCCTCGACCAGCTCGCCGAGTTCCTCCTCCTCCATCCGCCGGGTCAGCCGGGTGAAGCCGACGAGATCGGCGAAGCAGACGGCGAGCCGACGGTCGACCATCTCCTCGTCGTCCGCGGCCTGCACGACCCGCCCGGCGGACGCGGCGAGCTGGCGGCGCCAGACGTAGACGAGGAACTCCTCCAGCTCGGGCAGGAGCAGCTCGACGATCGGGTACGTGACCTCGGTGCGGGTCATGCCCGGCTCGGGCGGCTCGGTCAGGCCCTCCAGGAAGGAGTCGATCTGCCATTCGGCCAGTCGGGCGGTGGTCTGCCCGGTGGACCGCGCCACCTGCACGGCCATCGCCTCGCTCAGCAGGCCCGCCTCGACGAGACCGGCCAGCCGCCGCAGGGCGAGCACGTCGGCCTCGGTGAGCGCCTTGGCCTGTCCGATGTCGGCGAAGCCCATGGCCCGCCAGAACCGCGAGGCCAGCTCCATGGAGACGCCGGCGCTGCGGGCGGCCTGAAAAGGGGTATAACGCCGCTCGGCGCCGAGGATGAGCTGTTCGAGGCGCAGCGCGAGAGGATGCGGGTCCTCTCCGGGGTCGCCCGATTCGCCGGGTTCAGCGGCCGGCAGGTTTACCCGGCCGTCCGCGCCCGCGCCGGAGCCCGTGTCGTCGACGGTCACGCCTGCTGCCCTTCCGATCTTCCGCGGTCAGGTATCGACCGGCCTCAACTCTACGGCAGGTGTGCGCCAGCTCACTCCGTTCGGTGCCGGCCGGGAACATGTTGCCCGGCGTTCCTGTCAGACGAGGGCCGACCGGGGAAAATGCGGAAAAGACGCGCCCTCATGCAGGCCGTATGCAGGCCTCAGACCGGCCGCAGATGCACGATGTCACCCGCGCCCACCGGCTCCTGCACGCCTTCCTCCGTCGCGATCACGAGTCTGCCGTCGCCGTCCACCGCCACCGCCTCTCCCACCAGGGACCGATTCCCCGGCAGCTCGGCCCGTACCGTTCGTCCCAGCGTGGCGCACCCGGCCGCGTACGTCTCCTGCAGACCGCTCGCCACGGGGTCGCCGCCGGCGGTCCGCCAGCGCCCGTACCAGTCCTCCAGCGACCGCAGGACGCCGCGCAGCAGCGGGTCGCGGTCCGTGGTCACCGCGCCGGCCAGGGCGAGCGAACCCGCCTGCGGCACCGGGAGTTCGTCCGCGCGCAGCGAGACGTTGACGCCGACGCCGACGACCACCGCGTCCTCCCCGGCCCGCTCCGCGAGGATGCCGCCGGCCTTGCGTTCCTCGCCCCCGACGGTCACCAGGAGGTCGTTGGGCCACTTGAGTGCCGTGTCGACGCCCGCCGCCCGGGACAGTCCCGTCGCCACGGCGACCCCGGTGAGCAGCGGCAGCCAGCCCCAGCGGGCGACCGGCACCTCGCTCGGGGTGAGCAGGACGGAGAAGAACAGCCCGGAGCGCGGCGGCGCCGTCCACTGCCGGTCCAGGCGGCCGCGGCCCGCGGTCTGTTCCTCGGCGACGAGGACCGCGCCCTCGCCCGCCTTGCCCGCGCTCGCCGCCGCCACCAGGTCGGAGTTGGTGGACCCGGTCCGCTGCACCACGTCCACCTGTGACCACAGCCCGCCCTCCCGCACCAGCGCCCGGCGCAGGGTCGGGGCGTTGAGGGGCGGACGGTCCAGATCGGACCACCGGCTGCCGCCTGCGTCTGCTGCATCTCGCGGTGTCATGCAAGCCACCCTAGGTGTGTTCAACGCCGCACTGCCGATCGGTAGGGCCCCCACTACTCTACGGATGAGTAACCGTCCCCCCTTTTGAGCAGGCAGGGAGCCGAATCCCGATGTCCGAGCCGGAAGAGCGCCACGAGATCCCAGGGATCGACATCCACACGACCGCGGGCAAGCTCGCGGATCTCCAGCGCCGCATCGAGGAAGCGACGCACGCCGGTTCGGAACGCGCCGTCGAGAAACAGCACGCCAAGGGCAAGTTGACGGCCCGTGAGCGCATCGACCTCCTCCTCGACGAGGGCTCCTTCGTCGAGTTGGACGAGTTCGCCCGGCACCGCTCCACCAACTTCGGCCTGGAGCACAACCGCCCCTACGGCGACGGCGTCGTCACCGGCTACGGCACCGTCGACGGCCGTCCGGTCGCCGTGTTCTCCCAGGACTTCACGGTCTTCGGCGGCGCGCTCGGCGAGGTCTACGGCCAGAAGATCGTCAAGGTCATGGACTTCGCGCTGAAGACCGGCTGCCCGGTCATCGGCATCAACGACTCCGGCGGCGCCCGCATCCAGGAGGGCGTGGCCTCGCTCGGCGCGTACGGCGAGATCTTCCGCCGCAACACCCACGCGAGCGGCGTCATCCCGCAGATCAGCCTGGTCGTCGGCCCCTGCGCGGGCGGCGCGGTGTACTCCCCCGCGATCACCGACTTCACGGTGATGGTCGACCAGACCTCGCACATGTTCATCACCGGCCCGGACGTCATCAAGACGGTCACCGGCGAGGACGTCGGCTTCGAGGAGCTCGGCGGCGCCCGCACCCACAACTCCGTCTCCGGCGTGGCGCACCACATGGCCGGCGACGAGAAGGACGCCGTCGAGTACGTCAAGCAGCTGCTGTCGTACCTGCCGTCCAACAACCTCTCCGAGCCCCCGGTGTTCCCGGAGGAGGCGGACCTCGCGGTCACCGACGAGGACCTGGAGCTGGACCGGATCGTCCCGGACAGCGCCAACCAGCCCTACGACATGCACACGGTGATCGAGCACGTCCTGGACGACGCCGAGTTCTTCGAGACGCAGGCCCTGTTCGCGCCGAACATCCTCACCGGCTACGGCCGCGTCGAGGGCCGCCCGGTCGGCATCGTCGCCAACCAGCCGATGCAGTTCGCCGGCTGTCTGGACATCACGGCCTCCGAGAAGGCGGCCCGCTTCGTGCGCACCTGCGACGCCTTCAACATCCCCGTCCTCACCTTCGTGGACGTCCCCGGCTTCCTGCCCGGCGTCGACCAGGAGCACGACGGCATCATCCGCCGCGGCGCCAAGCTCATCTACGCCTACGCCGAGGCCACGGTCCCGCTCATCACGGTGATCACCCGCAAGGCCTTCGGCGGCGCCTACGACGTCATGGGCTCCAAGCACCTGGGCGCCGACCTCAACCTGGCCTGGCCGACCGCCCAGATCGCCGTCATGGGCGCCCAGGGCGCGGTCAACATCCTGCACCGCCGCACCATCGCCGAGGCGACGGCGAACGGCGAGGACCTCGAGGCCGTGCGCGCCCGCGTGATCCGCGAGTACGAGGACACCCTCCTCAACCCCTACATCGCGGCCGAGCGCGGCTACGTCGACTCGGTGATCATGCCGTCCGACACCCGTCGGCACATCGTCCGCGGCCTGCGCCAGCTGCGCACCAAGCGGGAGTCCCTGCCCCCCAAGAAGCACGGCAACATCCCCCTCTAAGGAGCCGTTGTGACGATCAAGGTCGTACGGGGCAACCCGACCCCGGAGGAGCTCGCCGCCGCCCTGGCGGTGGTCCGAGCCCGCGCCGCGGCGGCGACAGCCACGCCGCCCGGCGCGGAACCCCCGAGGGACGCATGGTCCGACCCGGCACGCATCGCAGGCCAACGCCTCCCGCACCCGGGCGAGGCATCCTGGACCCGCACCTACTGGCCGGCCTGAGGGGCGCGGGGCTGCATCGATATATGCGGCCCGCCGCGTGGGCGCACAGAAGGGAAACTCTGGGTGCCAATTTGAGTACGCCTACTCAGGCACCCTCGAAGGCCCAAGCCCCACGCTGGTGGAATGCTGTGGTCCGACCCCGAGAACGAGCCCCCCAAGGAACTCCGCGACATGCAGGAGACCCTGAGACGGCTCGGCTTCTTCCTGGCGTTGGCCATGGTCGTGGCGATGATCGTGCTGGGCGTCAGGTGAGCGGCGACGTCGGGTATGCGGCGTCCGCACTACCCTGAGCCCATGCGCAGACTCGTCCTCGCCTCCCAGTCCCCCGCCCGACTGAACCTGCTGCGGCAGGCGGGCCTCGTCCCCGAGGTGATCGTGAGCGGGGTCGACGAGGACGCCGTCACCGCCCCCACCCCAGCCGAGCTGGCGCTCGCGCTCGCCGAGGCGAAGGCCTCCGTCGTGGCCGCGAAGCCGGAGGTCAAGGGCGCCCTGGTGATCGGCTGCGACTCGGTGCTCGACCTGGACGGCGAGGCGCTGGGCAAGCCCGCGGACGCCGAGGAGGCCACCGCGAGGTGGAAGGCGATGCGCGGGCGGGCCGGGACGCTCCAGACCGGCCACTGCCTCTACGACACCCTCAGCGGGCGTTACACCTCCGCCGTCGCCTCCACCGTCGTCCGCTTCGGCGAGCCGACGGACGACGAGATCGCCGCGTACGTCGCCTCGGGCGAACCCCTCTACGTGGCGGGGGCGTTCACGCTGGACGGCCGCTCGGCCCCGTTCATCGACGGCATCGACGGCGACCACGGCAACGTCATCGGCATCAGCCTGCCCCTCGTACGCCGACTGCTGGCGCAACTGGGCGTCGGCATCACGGAGTTGTGGGCGCCGCCGGAGGGATGACGGGCGAACCGCCGCCGTCGCCCCTGCCGTCCTCGGGTTCCGGGGTCGGGGCGGGGGCGGCGGGCTGCGCCTGGGCGTCGTAGGTCATCAGGAGCAGCACGATCAGGGTGAGCACGACCACCATGAACACGAACTGCGGCACGCCCAGCAGCCCCCACGCGAGGGCGCCCAGCAGCCCGTGCACCACCGCCACGCTGATCAGCAGGACCCGGCCGAGCCCGGCGGGCGCGCGGTCGCGCAGGGCCACCAGCAGGGCGACCACGCCGCACAGGGCGAAGTAGAGGCCGAAGACGATCCCGCCGACCTTCGAGGACGTCGACATCACACCCGGGTCCATGCCCGCCAGGGACATGTCCTGCCGGTCCACCACGATGCCCATGAACCAGTTCAGCGCGGCGACGCCGAGCGCCTCGGCGAAGAGCACGACCGCCACGATCCATGCCACCGGTCTGCGAACCACCGGTCCCCACCCACTTTCGATCCTGGCTCGAGTCAGCATCCTGAACGCTACTAACGGGTAAACCGCGGGACAAGGGTTCTGCGGGCGGCAAAGAATCGTTGGGCCATTCGTAGGGACTCCACAAAGAAACGGAGTGGGCCGCAGCACGCTCTCACAGAGACCTTGACCACATGAGAGGGCTAGGGTTTCCCGCAGGAGTGCTGCGTACGGCGGTACTACAAGGGATTTCGGTGTCGAGTGAGCCTGGTATCACGCTCCGTGTGGGCAAGCTCACCTTTGGGGACGGGTCGATGAGTCGTGTCGGCAGTCCCTAAACTCGGCTTGTTTCAAGGAGGGAGCCTCAATCGTGCGCAAGGTGCTCATCGCCAACCGTGGCGAAATCGCTGTCCGCGTGGCCCGGGCATGCCGGGATGCCGGTATCGCGAGCGTGGCCGTGTACGCCGACCCCGACCGGGACGCTCTGCACGTCCGGGCGGCGGACGAGGCGTTCGCCCTGGGCGGTGACACTCCGGCGACCAGCTATCTCGACATCGAGAAGGTGCTGAACGCGGCGCGGGAGTCCGGCGCCGACGCCGTCCATCCCGGCTACGGCTTCCTCTCGGAGAACGCCGACTTCGCCCAGGCCGTCCTGGACGCCGACCTGATCTGGATCGGCCCGCCCCCGCAGGCCATCCGCGACCTCGGCGACAAGGTCGCCGCCCGGCACATCGCCCAGCGCGCCGGTGCGCCGCTGGTCGCCGGCACCCCCGACCCGGTCTCCGGCGCCGACGAGGTCGTCGCCTTCGCCGAGGAGCACGGGCTGCCGATCGCGATCAAGGCCGCCTTCGGCGGCGGCGGCCGCGGCCTCAAGGTCGCCCGCACCCTCGAAGAGGTCCCCGAGCTGTACGAGTCCGCGGTGCGCGAGGCCGTGGCCGCGTTCGGGCGCGGCGAGTGCTTCGTCGAGCGCTACCTCGACAAGCCTCGCCATGTGGAGACCCAGTGCCTGGCCGACTCCCACGGCAACGTGGTCGTCGTCTCCACCCGTGACTGCTCCCTCCAGCGCCGCCACCAGAAGCTGGTC
Source organism: Streptomyces sp. NPDC006872 (assembly GCF_040635845.1). NCBI lineage: Bacteria > Bacillati > Actinomycetota > Actinomycetes > Kitasatosporales > Streptomycetaceae > Streptomyces > Streptomyces sp. NPDC006872. The sequence continues at coordinate 539,805 of NZ_JBEYIL010000001.1, read as the reverse complement.
GAGGAGGCCCCGGCGCCGTTCCTCTCCGAGGCCCAGGTCGCCGAGCTGTACTCCTCCTCCAAGGCCATCCTGAAGGAGGCCGGCTACGTCGGCGCCGGCACGGTGGAGTTCCTCGTCGGCGTGGACGGCACGATCTCCTTCCTGGAGGTCAACACCCGTCTCCAGGTCGAGCACCCGGTCACCGAGGAGGTCGCCGGCATCGACCTCGTGCGCGAGATGTTCCGTATCGCCGACGGCGAGGCCCTCGGCTACGGCGACCCGGTCCTGCGCGGCCACTCCATCGAGTTCCGCATCAACGGCGAGGACCCGGGCCGCGGCTTCCTGCCCGCCCCCGGCACTGTCACCACGTTCGCCCCGCCCACCGGTCCCGGCGTCCGCCTTGACGCGGGTGTCGAGTCCGGGTCGGTCATCGGCCCCGCGTGGGACTCCCTGCTGGCCAAGCTGATCGTCACCGGCGCCACCCGGCAGCAGGCGCTCCAGCGCGCCGCCCGCGCGCTGGCCGAGTTCCAGGTCGAGGGCATGGCCACCGCCATCCCCTTCCACCGCGCGGTCGTCGCCGACCCGGCGTTCGCCCCCGAACTCACCGGATCCGCGGACCCGTTCACGGTCCACACCCGCTGGATCGAGACCGAGTTCGTCAACGAAATCCCGGTCTTCGCCGCCCCCACGGACGCCGAGGCCGAGGACGACACCGACCGCGAGACGATCGTCGTCGAGGTCGGCGGCAAGCGCCTGGAGGTCTCCCTCCCGGTCTCGCTCGGCATGTCCCTGGCCCGCACCGGTCTCGCGGCGGGCGCCAAGCCCAAGCGCCGCGCGGCCAAGAAGTCCGGCCCCATGGCCTCCGGCGACACCCTCGCCTCCCCGATGCAGGGCACGATCGTCAAGATCGCCGTCGAGGAGGGCCAGGAGGTCAAGGAAGGCGACCTGATCGTCGTCCTCGAAGCGATGAAGATGGAGCAGCCGCTGAACGCGCACCGCTCCGGCACCGTCAAGGGCCTCGCGGCCGAGGTCGGCGCGTCCATCACATCGGGCGCGACAATCTGCGAGATCAAGGACTGACCCCGCGATCAACCATGTCGAGGCGCCCGGCAACCCCGGGCGCCTCGCGCATTTCCTCTTCGCCCCGCCGGGCATCTGCTTTACAACCGACCGGGCGCCTGCTTTTCAGCCGGCCGGGCGTCTGCTGTCCGCCCCGCCCGGCGCACGCATTTCAGCCCGCCGGGCCTCTGCTTTCCACCCCGCCCGGCGATGGCATTTCAGCCCGTCCGGCGTTTGAGGACGAGGCCCCTTCAGGGCCGAAGCGGGGGTCTGGGGGCGGCAGCCCCCAGGAGCCGTGGACCGCGCCGTCAGCGACGGCGCAGGTCCGCGACCCGCGCCCGCTCCCCGCCAGGAGCAGCCTCCCCCAACGCCGAAGCCGCGCGCAGCGCACCCGCACCCGGCAGCTGCCCCCGGCGCGGGGCCGGCAACGGTACGTCCCGACGCTGCTGTTGCTGGTGGCGCGCCGGGACCGCTTCACCCCCCTGGCTTCCCGCCGCCCCGGCCACGGCGATCTGCACCCCCTGGTCGGCCAGGGCCTGTAGTTCGGTGGCGGCACGGTCGTCGTGCGCGGGCGGCTCATCGGTCACCAGGCGGGTGATGAGGTCCGTGGGCACGGTCTGGAACATGGTGTCGGTGCCGAGCTTGGTGTGGTCGGCGAGGACGACGACCTCGGCGGCCGCCTGCACCAGCGCCCGGTCCACGGACGCCGACAGCATGTTGGACGTGGACAGCCCGCGCTCGGCCGTCAGTCCGCTCCCGGAGAGGAAGGCCCGCGACACTCTGAGCCCCTGCAGGGACTGCTCGGCGCCGCTTCCGACGAGGGCGTAGTTGGAACCGCGCAGGGTGCCGCCGGTCATCACGACCTCGACCCGGTTTGCATGGGCCAATGCCTGGGCCACCAGAAGGGAATTGGTGACGACGGTCAGTCCGGGCACCCGGGCGAGCCGGCGGGCCAGCTCCTGTGTCGTGGTTCCCGCCCCGACCACAATGGCCTCGCCCTCTTCGACGAAGTTGGCGGCGAGGTCCGCGATGGCGGTTTTTTCGGCGGTCGCGAGATGGGATTTCTGCGGAAAGCCGGACTCTCGCGTGAACCCGCCCGGCAATACCGCACCGCCATGCCGGCGGTCGAGGAGTCCTTCTGCCTCCAGTGCGCGCACGTCCCGCCGCACGGTCACTTCGGAGGTCTGGACGACGCGGGCGAGTTCACGGAGCGACACGGCCCCGTTCGCTCGCACCATTTCGAGGATCAATTGACGACGTTCTGCAGCGAACACGAAACTGACAGTAACGCGGACGACCGTCTGCTTTCAGCTCTTTGCGCCGAATAGTAGAAGTTGTTCGCACAGGGGGACGGGAGGTGGTATAGGGCCCACTTCCGAAGATGACGCGCCGTCAACTCGCCCGCGACCCGCCGTCAACCGCCCGTCAACTCCCCGCGCCCGACGGGGAGTCGAAACGGTTCTGCGCCGGGCCGTCAGGCCTCGCCCGCCGCCTTGCGCGTGTGCAGCTGACGCGCGACCTCCGCGATCGACCCCGAAAGGGACGGGTACACGGTGAACGCGTTCGCGATCTGTTCGACCGTCAGATTGTTGTCGACGGCGATCGAGATGGGGTGGATCAGTTCCGAGGCGCGCGGCGACACGACCACGCCGCCGACGACGATGCCCGTGCCGGGCCGGCAGAAGATCTTGACGAAGCCGTCGCGGATGCCCTGCATCTTGGCGCGCGGGTTGCGCAGCAGCGGCAGCTTGACGGCCCGCGCGTCGATCTTGCCGCCGTCGACGTCGGCCTGGGTGTAGCCGACGGTGGCGATCTCGGGGTCGGTGAAGACGTTCGAGGAGACGGTCTTCAGGTTGAGCGGGGCCACCGCGTCGCCGAGGAAGTGGTACATGGCGATCCGGCCCTGCATGGCGGCGACGGAGGCCAGGGCGAAGACGCCCGTCACGTCACCGGCCGCGTAGACGCCGGGGGCGGTGGTGCGGGAGACCTTGTCGGTCCAGATGTGGCCGGACTCGCGGACCCGGACGCCCGCCTCCTCCAGCCCCATCCCCTCGCTGTTGGGGATGGCGCCGACCGCCATCAGGCAGTGCGAGCCGGAGATGACCCGGCCGTCGGACAGCGTCACCTCGACCCGGTCGCCGACCCGCTTGGCGGACTCGGCGCGCGAGCGGGCCATGACGTTCATGCCGCGGCGGCGGAAGACGTCCTCCAGGACGGCGGCGGCGTCCGGGTCCTCGCCGGGCAGCACACGGTCGCGGGACGACACGAGGGTGACCTTGGAGCCGAGGGCCTGGTAGGCGCCGGCGAACTCCGCGCCGGTCACACCGGAGCCGACCACGATGAGCTCCTCGGGGAGCTCGGCGAGGTCGTAGACCTGGGTCCAGTTCAGGATGCGCTCGCCGTCGGGCTGGGCGTCCGGCAGCTCGCGCGGGTGGGCGCCGGTGGCGAGCAGGACGGCGTCGGCGACGAGGGTCTCCTCGGTGCCGTCGGCGGCCGTGACCACGACCTTGCGGGAGCCGTCCAGGGCCTGCATGCCCTCGAGCCGGCCGCGGCCGCGCAGCACGCGGGCGCCGGCCCGGGTGACGGAGGCGGTGATGTCGTGGGACTGGGCGAGCGCGAGGCGCTTCACCCGTCGGTTGACCTTGCCGAGGTCGACCCCGACGACCCGAGCCGTCTGCTCCAGCGGCGGGGTGTCGTCGGCGACGATGATGCCCAGTTCCTCGTACGACGAGTCGAAGGTGGTCATCACCTCTGCCGTGGCGATAAGGGTCTTCGACGGCACGCAGTCGGTCAGCACCGACGCTCCGCCCAGACCGTCGCAGTCGACGACGGTCACCTCCGCGCCGAGCTGCGCGGCCACCAGGGCCGCCTCATAGCCGCCGGGTCCGCCACCGATGATCACGATCCGAGTCACATGCTCCATTCTCCCGCACGGCCGACGGTGATAGCGCCCCGGGGGCGCGGCGAGGCCGCACTGTTACGGGAGTGACGCGTGCGCGGGCTGCCGTACTCTCCTCTACATGTCGCTCTACGCCGCGTACGCCGGCAACCTCGACGCGCGGCTGATGACCCGCCGTGCTCCCCACTCGCCGCTGCGCGCCACCGGCTGGCTGAACGGGTGGCGGCTCACGTTCGGCGGGGAGCAGCTGGGCTGGGAGGGCGCGCTGGCGATGGTCGTGGAGGACCCCGCTGCGCAGGTCTTCGTCGCGCTGTACGACGTCGCCCCCATGGACGAGGACTCCCTGGACCGCTGGGAGGGCGTCGGCCTGGGCATCTACCGCCGCGCCCGGGTCCAGGTCCACACGCTGGACGGGACGGAGTCCGCGTGGATGTACGTCCTCGACGGCTACGAGGGCGGCCTTCCGTCGGCCCGCTACCTCGGCGAGATCGCCGACGCGGCGGAGTCCGCGGGCGCGCCACACGATTACGTGATGGAGCTGCGGAAACGACCCTGCTGAAGGGGTCGGCTCCTTAGACTTGGGACATCTACGTACCAACGGGAGAGCGCATGTCGCGGGCTACCTATGCCGTCTATTACACGGTGCAGGCCGCCGAGGCCCGCGACCGGCTCGACGACCGGCAGCGCACCACGTTCGACAAGGGCATCGCCCTGTTGGCCCGAGACCCGTTCCCTTCCGTGTCGCGGCCCATGGGTTCCACCGGCGACGACCGCACGATCCGCCTCACACAGAACGTGCTCGTGGAGTACACGGTCAGCCGCGGCCGCCTGTTGATCTTCATCGTCGAGGTCTTCGACGACAGCGACATCCTGATCACGGACGTCTGACCGTCCTCCGATCGCGCTCGCCTCGTTGGAAACGACAAGACAACGATCGCCTTCCGGTGGGCTCTGTCATCTACGCGCGTAGGCCGGAACCGGCTACCCTCAGTCGCGTGAACGCATCTCTTCTCCCGGACGACATCCAGGGCGACCCCCACGCCGCCGCCGACGCCGCCGCCTCGCGCCTGCGCGAACTGACCGGCGCCGAGACCCACGACGTCGCCCTCGTGATGGGCTCCGGCTGGGCGCCGGCCGTGGACGCCCTCGGCGCTCCCGACGCCGAGTTCCAGGTCACCGAGCTGCCCGGTTTCCCGCCGCCGGCGGTGGAGGGCCACGGCGGCAAGGTCCGCTCGTACAAGATCGGCGAGAAGCGGGCCCTGGTCTTCCTGGGCCGCACCCACTTCTACGAGGGCCGTGGTGTGGCCGCCGTCGCGCACGGCGTCCGTACGGCGGTGGCGGCCGGCTGCAAGACGATCGTGCTGACCAACGGCTGTGGCGGCCTCCGCGAGGGCATGCGCCCCGGCCAGCCGGTCCTGATCAGCGACCACATCAACCTCACGGCGACGTCCCCGATCGTCGGCGCGAACTTCGTCGACCTCACGGACCTGTACTCGCCGCGGCTGCGCGCGCTGTGCAAGGAGATCGACGACACGCTGGAGGAGGGCGTCTACGCCCAGTTCCCCGGCCCGCACTACGAGACTCCCGCCGAGATCCGGATGGCTCGGGTCATCGGGGCGGACCTGGTGGGCATGTCCACGGTGCTCGAAGCGATCGCCGCGCGGGAGGCGGGCGCCGAGGTGCTCGGCATCTCCCTCGTCACCAACCTCGCCGCCGGTATGACGGGTGAGCCGCTGAACCACGAAGAGGTTCTTCAGGCGGGGCGCGACTCGGCGACCCGGATGGGGGCGCTGCTGACCCAGGTGCTGGACCGGCTGTAGGCATCGGTTCCGCCGGTGTCCGGGGGCTGGCGCCCCCGGGCCCCCGCTTCGGCCCTGAACGGGCCTCGTCCTCGAACTCCCCCAGAGGGGGGACCCCCAGACAGGCTGGATGATGCCGACCGGCGCCGCCGGAGCAGCCGCCCAAGAGAAGGTTGACCGACCGTGCACGACGATCTCATCGCCCGGGCCCAGACCTGGCTCGCCGAGGACCCCGACCCGGAGACCCGCGAGGAACTCGCCGAGCTGCTGGCCGCCGGAGACGTCGCCGAGCTCGCCGCCCGCTTCGGCGGCACCCTCCAGTTCGGCACGGCCGGCCTGCGGGGCGAGCTCGGCGCCGGCCCGATGCGCATGAACCGCTCGGTCGTCATCCGCGCGGCCGCCGGTCTCGCCGCGTACCTCGACGCCAAGGGGCAGCGCGGCGGGCTCGTCGTGATCGGCTACGACGCCCGTCACAAGTCCGCCGACTTCGCCCGCGACACCGCCGCCGTGATGACGGGCGCCGGGCTGCGGGCCGCCGTGCTGCCGCGCCCGCTGCCGACCCCCGTCCTGGCGTACGCCATAAGGCACCTCGGCGCGGTCGCGGGGGTCGAGGTCACCGCCAGCCACAACCCGCCGCGCGACAACGGCTACAAGGTGTACCTGGGCGACGGTTCGCAGATCGTGCCGCCCGCCGACGCCGAGATCGCGGCCGAGATCGAGGCCGTCCGCTCCCTGGCCGACGTGCCGCGCCCGGACGGCGGCTGGGAGATCCTCGACGACGCCGTCCTCGACGCCTATCTGGCCCGTACCGACGCCGTCCTCGCCCCGGACTCGCCCCGCACCGCCCGGACCGTCTACACGGCGATGCACGGCGTCGGCAAGGACGTCCTGCTCGCCGCCTTCGCTCGCGCGGGCTTCCCGGCGCCGGTCCTCGTCGCCGAGCAGGCCGAGCCCGACCCGGACTTCCCGACCGTCTCCTTCCCCAACCCGGAGGAGCCGGGGGCCATGGACCTGGCCTTCGCGACGGCCCGCGACAGCGGTCCCGACCTGATCATCGCCAACGACCCGGACGCCGACCGCTGCGCCGTGGCCGTCCCGGACGGCGGGGACTGGCGGATGCTGCGCGGGGACGAGGTCGGCTCGCTGCTCGCCGCCCACCTCGTGCGGCGCGGGGCCACCGGCGTCCTCGCCGAGTCGATCGTCTCGTCCTCGCTCCTCGGCCGGATCGCCGAGAAGGCCGGGCTGCCCTACGAGGAGACCCTCACCGGCTTCAAGTGGATCGCCCGCGTGGACGGCCTGCGCTACGGCTACGAGGAGGCCCTCGGCTACTGCGTGGACCCCGAGGGCGTCCGCGACAAGGACGGGATCACCGCCGCGCTGCTCATCACGGAGCTGGCCTCCGAGCTCAAGGAGGCGGGGCGCACCCTCCTCGACCTGCTCGACGACCTCGCCGTGGAGCACGGGCTGCACGCCACCGACCAGCTGTCGGTGCGGGTGGAGGACCTGTCGGTCATCGCCGACGCCATGCGACGACTGCGCGAGCAGCCGCCCGCCTCCCTCGCGGGGCTCGCCGTCACCCGCGCCGAGGACCTCACCCAGGGCACCGAGACGCTCCCGCCCACCGACGGCCTGCGCTACACCCTCGACGGCGCGCGGGTGATCGTCCGGCCCAGCGGCACCGAGCCGAAGCTGAAGTGCTATCTGGAGGTCGTGGTGCCGGTGGCCGAGCACTCGGGTCTGCCACAGGCCCGCGCCGCCGCCGACGTCCTCCTCGCGGCGATCAAGCGGGATCTGTCGGCGGCCGCGGGCATCTGAGTCCGCGCGCTCGACGGCCGCTTATCCGAAGCGGCCGTTGACGTAGTCCGAGGTGCGCGGGTCCTGCGGGCTGTCGAACATGGCGCTCGTGGGGCCGTGTTCGACGATCGCGCCGGGGGTGCCCTGCTCGGCGAGGAAGAACGCGCACTGGTCGGAGACCCGGGCCGCCTGCTGCATGTTGTGGGTGACGATCACGATCGTCACCTCGTCGGAGAGCTCGTGGATCGTCTCCTCGATGCGCCGCGTCGAGGTCGGGTCGAGCGCCGAGCACGGCTCGTCCATGAGCAGGACCCTCGGGCGCACGGCCAGCGAGCGCGCGATGCAGAGACGCTGCTGCTGGCCTCCCGAGAGCGCGCCGCCGGGCTGGCGGAGGCGATCGCGGACCTCCTTCCACAGGCCCGCCTTCGTCAGGCACTCCTCGACGAGCGTGTCCTTGGCGTCCCGGCCGGCCTTGATGCCGCCCAGCTTCAGACCGGCGGTGACGTTCTCGTAGATCGACATCGCCGGGAAGGGGTTCGGCTTCTGGAAGACCATGCCGATCTCACGGCGGGCGTGGGTGATGCGCCGCCCGCGGTCGTAGATGTCGTCGCCGTCGAGCAGCACCCGGCCCGCGAGGGAGGCGGAGCCGATCAGTTCGTGCATGCGGTTGAGGATCCGCAGGAAGGTGGACTTGCCGCAGCCGGACGGGCCGATCAGCGCGGTGACCTTGCGGGCGGGCATGGTGAGCGAGACCTGCTCCAGGACCTTGTGGTCGCCGAACCAGGCCGAGATGGAGTCGGCCTCCAGGGTGGCCGGGTTGCCGCCGCCCGCACGGGTGCGGGCCGGCTCGCCCGGTCGGACGCTCTCCAACTTGAGCGTGGGGCCCGGGATTTCGTCGACGAGCGTGTCGGGCGTCTCGGACATGTCGGGTGAACTCCTCGTCGATCAGAGCAGGTTGGGCAGCAGTCGGGTGGCGGCGCCGGAGACGGCGAGGCCCAGGGCGGCCAGGACGGGCACGGCGACGATCCAGGTCTGCCAGCGGCCCCACACGCGGTAGGCGGCCATGGTGAGCAGGGCGGCGAGCAGCAGCGCCTGCGACCAGAGGAACACCGGGAGCCAGGCGGCCTTCTCGCTGCCCAGCGCCTTCTCGGACTCGTCGAGCCAGCCGAGGGTGAGCGGGCGGGGCGGGGCGGGCTGCGCCGTGCTCGTCAGGGTCGCGTCGACGAGGACGGTGCCGGAGGGGGTGTAGGGGCCGCCGGCGGCGGTGATGAGCATCAGCCGACCCTGGCCCTGGCGGAGCGCGGGCGGCAGCGGATCGCCCTGGCGGCGGACGCCGGAGACGGTGTAGACGGCGGTGCCCTGACCGGTCGTCACCCGGATCTCGGCGCCGACCGGCAGCTGGTGGATGTCGTTGAACGGGCTGCCGTACCCCCACTGGCGGCCCATGATCACGCTGGTGCCGGCCTGTCCCGGCAGCGGGGTGTCCCGGCGGTGGCCGGGGCCGGACATCAGCACCCCGGAGGCGGTGCCCTCGGCGACGACCTCCTTCAGACCCAGCGCCGGGATGCGCAGCAGGGCCACGGGCGCGCCCGGCGTCACCAGGTCGCCCTCGTACGTCCGCTGCCCCACCGGCGCGATGCCGAGGGCGAGTTGACGGCGCAGTTCGTCGTAGGCGGTCTGCTGGTCACGGGCGTGCTGGAGGTGGCCCACGATGGTCAGGTTGGCCGCGAAGCCGAGCAGCAGGGCGGCGAGCACGCACAGCGCGGCGCCGGCGAAGGCGAGGCCGGCGCGCTCGCCCCGGGGCGGCCGGGAGGCGGGCGCCGGGTCGGGCTCGGGCGAAGGCGCCGGCGCCGGCGCCGCCTCGGCCGGCGGGGGCGGGGACAGCACGGTCACGGACAGCGCTCCTGTGAAGTGGTGTGTGGTGGAGAGACGACGGGCGCGGGCGGCGGGCCGGGAGCCCGCCGCCCGTGCCCCCGCCGTTATGAGCGCGGGTCGCCGAAGGTCAGCAGCCCGTTGCGGCGGCCGAACCGGATGAACAGGACGCCTGCCGTGAACAGGACGAGCGCGCCGACGCCGGAGAACAGCGCGATCTCGCTGCCGGTGGAGGCGAGGCCGCCGCCGGTCGTCGAGGTCCCCCCGGAGCCGGAGTCACCGCCGGTGGTCCCGGAGGTCGTGCCGGACGTCGTGCCGGAGGAGTCGCCGGTCGGGTCGTCGGTGGGGTCGGTCGTGGGATCGTCCGTGGGGTCGTCACTGGGGTCGCCCGTCGGGTCGTCCGTGGCGGTCGGCGACGGGGAGCCGGACGGCTCGCCGAGGGTGAAGGCCGCGGTGCTGAACTCCGCGCCCGTACCGCCGTTCACCTTGCAGTTCTTGCCGGTCGCGGTGAACGTCCAGGACGCCCGGCCGGCCACCGCGTCGTCGGGAACGGTGAGGGACGACCAGGTCGCCACTCCGCTCGCGTCGGCGGTGGCGGTGGGGAAGGCGGCGTCGTTGCCGCTCATCTTCATCGTGTACGCCGTGCCGGCCGTGCAGCCGCGGACGATCAGCTTGACCTTCTGGCCGCGCTGCAGCTGGGGTTCGGCGGCCAGCCGCACGTCCGAGGCGTCGCGGATCTCGTAGTCCGCGAGGTACACGAGCACGGTCGTGGCGGTCGCCTCCGAAGCGCCCCACTCGGCGGTGGACGTGGGGGTGAAGCGGGCCGTGACGTCGTGCCGCCCCTGGGGCAGGGTCGTCGTGCTGAACTCGGCCTTGCCGGCGGCGACCGTGCCCGTGCCCAGGACGGTGGCGCCCTCCAGGAAGGTGACGGTGCCGATGGCCGCGGCCGGTGAGACGGTCGCGGTGAGCTTGACGGCCGCTCCGGGCTCGGCGTCGGCGGGGACGGCCGCCAGGCTGAGGCTGGTGGCCGTGGCGCCCTCGCCGACCACCCAGGCGTCACCGGTCACGGTGATCTTCTGGGACCAGTAGGGGTTGCCCGGGACGATCGAGTCGGGCGCCTCGGCCCAGTCGAAGTTGTCCACACAGCGCAGCCGCAGCTCGTAGGTGCCGTCGCCGGTGATGACGTTCGCGAGGTCGGCGACCGCCAGGCCCGGGTTGTCCGCGGCGGCCAGCGAGATCGCCGAGGTGGCCGCGGTGTAGGGGCCCTTGGCGGTGATGCCGTTCAGCGCGGTGGCCTCCTTGCCGTCGGCCTTGACCACGTACAGCCTGAGGACGCTGTTCCAGTTGATCTCCTCGATGGCGGCGTCGGGGCACTTGCCGGGGAGGGACAGGGAGCCGGCGATGGGCTGCGGGTCGGTCAGCCTGCCGCTGCCGGGGGTCAGGGCGAACTCGCCGACGGAGGCGGCCCGGGCGGGCTGGGACTGGGTCACGGCCAGGGTCACCAGGCCCACGGCGAGCAGGGCGCAGGCGGCCAGGACGGCGGCCGTTCTTCGGATGGGACGGAGCACTGTCATTTCGTTGCCCCCCGGGGTCGGTTGACGGGTGTACAGGGACAGCGCGCGGAGCCGGGCACCTGACGGTGCCCGGCCGTTGCGCGGGATTCAGCGGACGATCACTGCTCAGCGCTCGCCCGTGAGGGTCGTGGCGCCGCAGTTGGTCGCGGCGCCGAACCCGTAGCCGGTGATGGTGGCGGTGTTGGCGCAGACCTTGGAGGCGGAGCCCACGAAGGTGTCCGCGATGACCGGGTCGGTGAGCCGAGTGCTCTGGACGACGTTGTAGACGTCCCGCAGGAAGCCGGCGTCGAAGTTCGTGTTCAGCGCGATCGCGGTGCCCGAGCCCGTGGTGGGGGCCAGGCCGTTGATGCTGCGCAGACGCGACTCGCCGCGGCGGTTCGGGACGTCGGCGAAGCCCTTGCCCTGGGCGATCCACTGGGCGATCGAGTACGGCATCAGCTGGGTGCCGTTGCTGATCGCCGTGCCGTCGTGCTCCTGGATGCCCTGGGTGACACAGGAGCCGACCTGGGTCTCGCTGATGCCGATGGCCGACAGCCAGAAGGTCCGGGTGCCCGAGCCGGTCTGCGGCAGCAGCGGCTGGACGGTGAACGAGGTGCCCGCGGCGTCGGTGTAGGTGCAGTTGGTGTAGATGGACGCCAGCTGCGCCTTCGTCAGGTTGGTCGGCACCGTGCTGCCCAGGTCGGTGGCGTAGGTGACGCCGTCCTTGGCGTACGGGATGAAGGTGAGGTCGGCGGTGGTGGTGTCGACCGGGCCGCGCGAGGAGCGGGCGAAGTCGAGGCAGCCGGTGGTGGCGGTGATGTCGTTGTTCAGCGCCGTGATGCCGGCCGAGGAGCCGTTCGGGCGGTTGATCGTGCAGTTCGGCTTGGCCGCCGGGTCCTTGGTGGTGATCGTGGTGTTGACGGGCGTGGCGTCGTACGACGCGATGACCTTGCCGTTGGCGTTCGTGATGACGTCGCCCAGGCCGTTCATGACGTACTGAGTGGTGTCCGAACCCACACCGGCGAGCTGACGGTACTCAGTGGTCGAGCCCGGGTCGGCCGAAGCCGGAGCGGCCAGGATGCCGAGACCGAGAGCGGCGACACCGAAAGCGGCGCCGACCTGAGCGCGAGACTTGACGTTCATTTCTGAACCCCTCGTTCTGGATTGCGAAGAATGGACTTTCAACAGAATCCGGATTTTCTTGCCGCCGACCCGTCGATCGGCCACTGCGTACATTTCCAGGATTTCCCGGCGATGGCCACGAACTGGCCATGAGGGAAAGGTGAATCGGAGATTTCCTAGGCACCCCCTAGGGGGACCGCCGTCCGGCAAGGCGCAGCATTATGGGACCGGAAAGCCCGGCTGCTCCGCCCACGAAAAGAACGACCAGAAGAACCCAGCGGACAATTCCCAGGACATCTTTGGGCGTGACTCCGCTCGCGGTTTCGGCGACATTCTCCTGGGGTCCCGCGGAGGGCACGGCGGAGCCGCCCGCGGCGTCGGCCACGGGGGTGGCGGAGGCGGGGCCGCCGGTTCCGCCGGTGGACGCGCCCCCGGTGTCCGCGCCGGACGAGGCGCCCCCGGTCCCGGAGTCCGATCCGCCGGTGCCGCCGGAGTCCGTGCCGTCGGAACCCGGGTCGGTCGCGGTCGCGCCGCGCTCCAGGGCGTCGGCGGCGGTCCGCGCCTGTGTGCGCTGCTGCGTCGGCAGGGGCGCGTATCCGGGGGGCAGTTCGCCCGCGGACAGGCCCGGTGTCTGGCCGGCTCCGGCCGCGTACCTGATGAACCTCGCGTACGCCTGGCGGGCCTTTGCGTCCTGGTTGACCGAGGCCGCGGCGTAGGCGACAGCGGTCAGCGGGTACGCCTGCCCCGTGGCCAGCGCCGGATCCGGCTCGAGCACGGTCGCGTCCACGGCGGACGGCCGCATCCGGCCGACGGCGGCCGTGAGGGTGTCGGTGGTGGGCAGCACGTAGGCGCCGCTCGCGTTGCGCAGGGCCGCCGTCTTCAGTCCGTAGCGCTCCGCCGACGCGGTGTCGACGATCGCCATGACGGCGTGCCGGCCCGACAGGGGCACCTCGTTGGCGAGCTTGGGCGGGGCGTTGTTCCCCGGCTCCCACTTGACGACGTTGTTGTTGTTCCCGCGGCGGGTGCGCAACGCGCCGTCGTGCAGGTCGGCCGTGTACGGGTCCAGGTCCGTCACCGCGTAGGTGAGGGCCGGCTCCCCGTTGGCGAGCGCCGGCGACCGCGTCGGGTCCACCTTGGGGAAGTCGGTCAGCGATGTGGCCGCGGCCAGGTCCATGTCCTTGTAGTAGCGGTTCACCTTCATTCCCCAGGGGTCTGCCTGACCGGAGAGGAAGTCCCGGGCCTCCTGGTCCGACTGGAGCCAGTTCCAGACGAGCCGTGTGGTGTCGGAACTCGTCAGGGGAACCATGAGGCTCGTCGGCTGTCCGCTCAACGCCGGGAATTCAGGGTTCAGCGCCTTGAATTCCGGATCCTGGTTGAAGAACAAGGGATTTCCGGCCAGATGGTCCGGAGCGTCGGCCAGGGTCACGTCCTTGACATAGGAATGCGTGAGCATCTTGGCGACGAGGCGTGGGGTGAGTTTCATTTCCTGCACGACGCCGGACGCGCTTTCCATGAAGAACGCGACCGTCAGCCCGGACACCGCCACCGGTGCGTGCACGACCTTCGGCGCGCCTTCCGTGGGGGCCACCGGATCGACGGTGAAGCCGAGTACGGGCGTCTCGGCCGTGGTGGCCTGCACCTGGCCCCTGGCGGGCTCCTCGCCGCCCTGGGTGAAGGCGAAGGTGCTGCCGGTGGAGGTGCAGAGCTTCGGCTGCCAGGAGGTGACGGCGTCCGTCGCCAGCTCCGAGCCCGCGGTGGGCCGCTCCGGCTGGCCCGCCGGGCAGAACTCGTCGACCGGCAGGAAGTCCAGCTCGACCACCAGCCGCTGGGCCCAGTTGGTGGTGGACAGGGGCGAGCCGTCGATCGTGCCGTCCTGGCCCGGTCGTGTGACGTCCGTGCCGTCGGCGTTGTGCGTGCCGCGCGGCACGACGACCAGCCAGCACGACCGGGGCACGGGGGTGGCCCCGGCGGGCGCCGTGTTCAGTCCGCACCCCAGGTGGGGGGCCTGGATGCCGTCCTGGACCTCGAAGGTCGTCTCGCCCTCGCCGCCCGCGAAGGTGCGGTTGGCGGGCTGCTCGTTGGTGTCCAGCGGGCCGAAGTAGGTCTTGTCGTTGGGGGTCGTGGTGGGCGGGAAGTCGCCGGCGGGGCGGAACGGGACGAACGCGCCGGGGCCCGTGTACTGCGTCTCGTCGAGGTCGGAGCCCACGGGGAGCGAGCGGCCGTCCACGCCGGTGCCCGGGAGCGGGATCCCGGATCCGCCGTACACGCACTGCTCGCGCGTGGGGCCGGTCGCGTCGTCGCCCCAGCACTGCATGATCTGGAGGTAGTCGGTCCACAACGCCGTGTCGGTCGTGGTGGGCGCGCCGCCCTCCCAGGTGACCCGCACGCCCTGGGTGCGCAGGTTCTTCGTCTGGTGGACCGTCACCTTCAGCCCGGAGAAGTCGTCGTACTTGCCCTGCTTCCCGGTCACCGTCACCGCGGAGCCGTCCGCGGCCGCGGCGGGCGTGGCGGCGGGCGGCACCGGCAGCACGGCCAGGACGAGGCCGGCCACCAGGGCGCCCACGGCGGCGAGGACACGCGACCGGGGCACGGCCGCCGGCCGGAGCGGGGCGGTCATGCCGAACCTCCGTCGCGGCGCGTCCGGTTGGACATCAGTCGGCCGATCAGCGGCGGTCCCACGACCACGCCGAGCAGCAGGACGGCCGACAGCGCCATCAGCGCGGTGCGCAGCCCGAGAGAGTCGCCGGAGGCGAGGGAGACCGGGCTCGCGGCGACCGAGGTGTCCCCGGTGCCGCCGTCCGCGCCGAGCACCTCACCGGTGTCGGGGTCGACGACCGTGCCGCCGGTCGTGCCGCCCGTCGCGGTCGATCCGCCGGTCGTGCCGCCGGTGGCGCCGCCCGAGCCGGTCGTCCCCGAACCGCCCGTCGCGGTCGAGCCGCCGGTCGTGCCGCCGGTGGAACCGGAGCCGCCCGAGCCACTGCCGCCGCTGCCGGAGGACGTGGTGGGCGTCCTGGCGCCGCCGGTGCCGGCGGCGCACTGGTCGGAGCCCTTCTTGTCGCAGGCCTGCGGGTACTTGGCGTTCTTGGCCAGCAGGTTCGTCCCGTCGCTGGAGAACGTCGGGTTGTTGCACTTGCTGATGTTGATGTTCTCCACCTGGGCGCCGGGGATCTTGCGCACCTGTTCCATGGCGGCCTCGACCAGGTTGATCGGCAGCGGCGAGTAGCCGAGCCGGTCGGCCTGCTGCTGGCCCTCGCACAGGAAGTAGTTGCTGAACGCGCTCAGCGTGGCGCCCTTGGCCTTGGTGAAGTCCATCTCCTCCCGGATCGGGATGATCATGTAGCTGTAGCTGGACAGCGGGTAGGTGCGCCGGTCGCCGTAGGTGTAGACGGTGTCCAGGTTCTGGGTCAGGTAGTTCGCGGAGCGCGGGTCGTTGTTGATCTTGGCCTTGGTCAGCGCGACGGCCACGGCGGAGGCGGTCGGCTCGACGTAGTAGCCGGACTTGTTGAGGATCTTGGCCACCGGGAAGCCCGCGTTCGTGGCGTACGAGTACTCGACGTAGGTGATGGCGCCCTCGGCCTGCGGCTGCTTGGTGTAGCCCGCGACGCCGAGCGAGCCGGACTGGGCGACGAAACCGGAGCCCGGGATGTTCGGGAAGTACGAGGTCAGACCGCAGGGTGTGGGCTTGCCCGCCCGACGGCAGTAGTCGTTCCAGAGCGCGGAGTGCTGCTTGGACATCCACAGCGTGAACTGCGCGGTGGTGCCCGAGCCGTCGGAGCGGATGACCGGGACGATCCGGCGGGCCGGCAGGGCCAGCTTGGGGTTGTCCGCCTTGATCTCCGCCGCGTTCCACATCGTGAGCTTGCCGGTGAAGATCTTGGTGAGGACGTCCCCGGACAGCCGCAGGTTGGTGACCCGATGTCCGCCGATCTTCAGGTTGTACATGAACGACGTACCGCCGGCCACGATCGGCATATAGGCGTACTTGCGCTGCGGCGGGGTGTCCGTCGCGCCGAACTCGGTGAGCCCGTAGGGGATCTCGGACACGCCGAAGTCGGAGGATCCGTTGGCGAACTGGGTGCGGCCGACCGTGGAGCCCACCGACTGGTAGTTCACGGTCATGCCCTGCTGACGGACGTTGCGGCGCCACTGCTCGATGGCGTTGGCGCTCCACGTAGAGCCGGAGCCGCTGATCTTCACATAGCTAGCGGCCTCGGCCCCCGGCGGATGCAGGGCGAGCAGCGCGCAGACCAGGGCGACGACCAGCGCCCACGCCTGGTACACACGCAGGGCGCGCGGACGACGGACGGGTGCGGGTATCACGTGGTGCTCCTCGTCGATGCGGAACCGGTCGAAAGGGAGGCGGTCGATGCCGGACTCGCCGCGGCGCCGGCGCGGCCGCGCGCGGCGAAGCGCTGCGCGTCACGGCGGGACCCCCTGACCCGGCGGTGCTCCTGACGGCGGGTCAGCCGGCCCGGCCCGCGGCCGCCGATGACCCGGGCGACCACGAACAGGACGAGCACCAGCATCAGCAGGACCGCCGCGGTGCCGAAGCCGCGGGCGATGTAGGTGGGCTCGGGGGACTTGACGAGTTCGAAGGCGGCCAGCGGCAGCGACACCATCGGGTCCTTGAGCGGGTCGGTGTTGAGCTCCGCGGTGAAGCCGGCGGTCAGCAGGACGGGCGAGGTCTCGCCCACCCCGCGCGCGGTGCCGAGGATGACGGCCGTGGTGAGCCCGGACCGGGAGGTGGGCAGCACCACGTGCCAGACCGTGCGCCAGCGCGAGGTGCCGAGCGCGTAGGACGCCTCCCGCAGCGTGCCCGGGACCAGCCGGATCACCACGTCCGAGGCGCGGATGACGATCGGCAGCATCATCACGGAGATCGCGAGCGCCGCGGCGAGCCCGGACCGGTCGAAGCCGAGGCCCAGGATGATCGTCGCGTAGATGAACAGACCGGCCACGATGGACGGCAGCGCGGTCATCGCCTCGACGATGGTGCGCACGAACCGGCTGAACGGGCCCGGCACCTCGTTCAGGAAGACCGCGCACACCAGCCCGGTGGGGATGCAGATCACCAGGGCGATGGAGATCTGCCACAGCGTCCCGACGATCGCGTGCAGGATGCCGCCGACGCTCAGCGGCTCCACCGGCCCCGCGTCGGCCATCGACTGCGTGTAGAAGTTCAGGTGCGGCAGCGCCTCGCGGCCCTCGTAGAGCGTGTAGACGACCACGAAGGCCAGCGCGGCGAGCATCACCAGGCCGAGACTCTGGACGACCACGGCGGCCACCCGGTCGCGGACGGCGGGCCCGTCCTCGTCGAAGGAGACGAGCAGCGCGTAGAGGCCGACGAAGAGCGCGTAGGCGACGACGAGGAAGCCGAGGGCGCCGTTGAAGGGCAGCATCCGGTCGAACAGCAGCCAGGTGACGGCGAGGGCCGCGGCGCCGGCGCCCAGCAGCGCGTACACGTCGGTGGCGTGCAGCGTGGCCAGGTTGCGGCGCGATTCTTCGCGCGTCGACCGGCCGCCGGTCCTGCGGGCGGGCAGCTCGGTGGCCGCAGCCCGGTCGCCGGGCGGGCTCTGGGGGGCGGTGACGGTCATCGGGGCTCGTTCTCCTCAGGAGTCGCTCGTCGCGCCGGAACGGCTGCGGGCGACGATCGACGAAGCGGCGAAGTTGACGACGAGGGTCATCAGGAAGAGCGCGAGGCCGGCGGCCATCAGCGCCGACATGCCGAGGTCGGTCGCCTCGCCGTAGCGCAGGGCGATCAGCGAGGAGACCGAGCTGGTGCCGTTCTGCAGGATGTGCGGCTGGATCGCGAAGACCGGCGAGATGATCAGGTAGACGGCGATGGTCTCGCCGAGAGCCCGGCCCAGGCCCAGCATGGTGCCGCCGATCATGCCGCCCTTGCCGAAGGGCAGGACGACGCTGCGGATCATGCCCCAGCGGTGCGCGCCGAGCGCGTACGCGCCCTCCCGCTCGCCGACCGGGGCCTGCGAGAACACCTCCCGCACCACCGAGCAGATGATCGGCGCGACCATCAGGGAGACGACGATGCCGGCGATGAAGGTGGAGGAGGTGAAGACCGTCGCGGTGGCGAGCGGGTCCGTCGGGTCGGCGCCGTCGACGCTGAACAGCGGGATCCACCCGAAGTAGGTGGAGATCCAGCGGGACAGGGTGACCACATGCCCCTGGAAGAAGAACAGCCCCCACAGGCCGTAGACCACGGACGGCACGGCGGCCATCAGGTCGACGACGCTGATGAGGGTCTGGCGGATCCGCGGCGGCGCGTACTCGGAGATGTACAGCGCGGTGCCGATCGCCAGCGGGACCGCGCACACGATCGCGACCATGGCGATCAGCACGGTTCCGACGATCACCGCGGCGATGCCGAAGTTGCCGCCCTCGGGCTCCCACGCCTCGGTGGTGACGAAGCCCCACTTCGCGACGGACAGCGCCTGCCAGGCCCGGTACGTCAGAAAGCCGCCGACGAGCAGCATGATCGCGAGCACCAGCGTGCCGCCGCCGCGCAGGACGCCCCGGAACACACGGTCCGGTATGCCCTGGTCGGGGTACAGGCGTCTGGGAGGGTCGTCCGCGGGGGCCACGGACCGCTCGATGATTCGCGTCGTCACACATGACGACATTTCTGAGGTGGGATGGACGCGTGTAGACCTGAACGTGAACGAGACGCCCCCGCGGGGCAACTTCCGATGTTGACGTGAACGCGGCGACAGGAGGGGGCAGACAGGAGAGGGCAAGGGTCCGAACCCTTACGGGCGGCGGTCCCTTGCCCCTGGCCGACGGCCGATCCGACGGCCGATCCGACGGCCGATCCGTCAGCTGTTCGCGCGGCTCACTGCTCCGTGCGGCTCACTCGCCGTCCCCCCACGGAATCACCCTGCCCGCCCCGAGCTCGGCCAGCAGCGCCCGGAACCGCTCGTACGCCGCCTGGCAGGTCGAGTGCCGCTCGTAGGCGCGCGAGGACACCGCCACGACGCCGCCGACGGGGTCACGTAACCGCCAGACCCAGCCGCTGCCCTCCGAGGTGTGGTGCACCGCGCCGGCCAGCTTCCCGACGTCGGCGCAGGTCCGTTCGAAGGCGGTTCGGCACTCGCCGTAGTCCCGGTACGTTCTCGCGGCCACAGCGATCACCCGCCCGTTCGTGGCGGTCAGTCTCCACGAGTAAGTGCCATCTGCACCTATGTCTATTTGACAGCGCGTGCCGGGTGCGGCCGCGCCCCCCATTCTTGCCGACATCCATCCCCACTCCTGTATCCCCAATCAGGAAGCCGCACGAGTCGGCGTTGGTTCACCGGTCGCACGGCACCCGCAGGTTAGTGAGCGGACAGACACAGAGGATCAACAGCTTCGCTATTTTTCACTCGAAAGTTGCCCCTAGTTCACACACCGATCGACAGAAAACGACAGGAGTGGGCGTATTCGCCATGCCGAGCCCGCGGCACGCGTAGGTGGCGGCCAGGTCCACCGAAATTTGCACCGAATTTCCCCTTCGGTTTTCCACGGAATCGGCCCGCCCGATATTTCTTTTCACGACAAACGCCCACGGCATTCATATTTCACATTGGGGAATTCGCATGCGTATGTACTCCGCAGTCGCCGCCGCGTGCGGCGTCGTGGCCCTGTCCGCCCTCGCCGTTCCCACCGCGCACGCGGACGAGCGGTTCGGCGACACCGACATCACCGGTGTGATCGTGGGCGACGGCCGTCCCGTCGTCGTCGGCACGAGCGCGAGAACCGTCACCGTCGAGGTCACCGCGACCGACCCGACCGGCCTCGACCAGATCAACGCCACCCTCTACCACGGCTCGTTCGCCGCCCCGGACGCCACCGTGGCCCCCGCCGCGGCCTGCGGCCCGACCACCGACACCACCAGCACCTGCACCCTGACCTTCACCCTCACCCCCGGCACCGCCCCGGCCACCGACGCCCAGGCCGGCGCCTGGAGCGTCAGCGCCTACGCGATCGGCGCCGACGGCGACGCCGAGTTCCTCGACGCCGCGGCCGGCTTCAACGTGCGGCGCGAGTCACAGGCGACCGTCGCCGCCACTCCCGCGCGGGTGAAGTGGGGCCGCACCGTCACCCTCACGGGCGGCGTGACCAACGCCGGCTGGGCGACCGGCGCGTCCGTGCCCGCCGAGGCCGGACAACCCGTCGAACTCCAGTTCCGCCCGAAGGGCAGCAGCTCCTTCTGCACCCTGAAGACCGTCTCGACGGCCGCCGGCGGCGCCCTCTCCACCACCGTCCGCGCGTACACGGACGGCACCTACCGGTGGTCCTACGCCGGCACGGCGAGCACCGCGCCCGCGCTCTCCCCGGGCGCCTTCGTCGACGTCGTGGGCTGACCCCCGGACCCGACCGCGCCGGGCTCCCCGCACGGGAAGCCCGGCGCCGAACCCGGCGCCTGCACCGCCCCGCGCACCCCGCGAGCCGTCATGCCAGGAGGAGCACCGCCGCCGCGCCCACGGCCCCGATGACGACCCCGAGCGGCCACAGCAGCCGCCCGCGCTGCCGGTCGTCCCCCACGCCGACCGGCCGCAGCGCCGGCTCCCGCCACATCGCGGTGATCTCGGCGGCCGTCCGCTCGTAGGGGTGCGACCTGCCGAGCCTGCGCTCCAGCCACCGCCAGCGCGGCGAGGCCACCGTCCACTCCTCGAACGACGCCCGCTTGCTGTCGATCCGCAGCTGAAAACCCTCGCACCGGACGACCCTGATGTGGTCCCAGGCGATGTGCCGGGTCTCCCGGAAGCCGTTGAACCACAGGCCCTCGCGGTCGGCGGTGATCCGCCAGGCGAGTCGGCGCGGCAGCAGCAGGGCGGCGAGCAGGCTCAGCGCTAGGCCGTAGACGAACCCCCACCACCCGGACTCCCAGAGGGTCACGACGTACAGCACCCCCGCCACGACGGCGAACCGGTCGGCCCACCCCGCACGCCAGTGCCGGACCTCCACCGGCGCCTCCCGGCCGGCCCCCTCGGCGACGGCCGCGGCGGCGGCCCGGCGCAGCGCCTCGTCATGAGCCTCGTGACCGGCCTTCCGCTTCTCCTCCCGGACCACCCGCCGGACCGCGCCGACCGTCATCGGCCGCACGGGCCCCACCGACGCCTCCACCACGGGCGGCTCACCGGCCTCGTCCGAGGCGGCGACGAACACGATCTCGGCGCCGTCGTAGGGGACGCCGTACATCACGCCCTCCCGCAACGGCCCGGCGCGCCCGGCGTCGACCCGCTCGATCAGGTCCCGAAGCTCGTCGTCATCGTCGTCGGCATCGCCGTCTTCGTCGTCATCGTCTTCGTCGTCGCCGTCGTCCGCCGAGTCGTCGAGCTCGGAGGTGGCGACCGTGAACAGGGGCCGCAGCGCGGCGATGTCGTCGGCGGCGAAGACCTCGGTGTCGACGTCGCTGTTCTCGCGCAGGAGCACGCGCAGCACCGGGACGGGCGCCCCGCGCAGGGCGAGGGCCCGGCGGCGGCCCAGGGCCCCGGAGACCAGCAGGGTGAGGCCGAGCCCGGCGAGGCTCCAGGCGGCCCCCGGGGTCGCCTGCCGGTCGTCGACACTGCCCCAGAGGTCGGCGGTCGCGTGGAGCACTGCGCCGGCGACGACCGTGACGAGCCCGGACCCCAGCAGGAACGTGCCGCGTTCCACCCGTCCGAACATGGTCCCCGACACCACGGCGGTCGCACCGCCGGCAGCCGCAAGGCCCTCCGCCCGCTGCCGCCTGCGCGCGACGAGCCGCAGCCAGACGGTCGCCCAGACTCCCACGAGCACGGCCGCGAGCCCCCACCGCAGACCCCAGTGCAGGTCCCCGAGCGCCAGCACCACGACGAGGGCGACGGGCGCGAGGACCGCGGCCGCCTCGGGCCGCAGCACCAGCCACACGAGGTGCAGCGCGACCAGGGCCGCGCCCCACGCGGGCAGCGCGCCGTTCGCGCTCAGCAGACCGGCGCCGGGCACGGCCAGCAGCAGCAACGGCACGACCACCGAGAGCCGCGCCCGCACAGGCACCCAGCGCGGGGGCAACGCCCGCGCCCAACGCTCCGCCTGCTCACCGTCCCAGGACGGACAGCCGTCCGGTATCGCCGAACCGGGCAGCCGCAGCACCCCACCGGAATTCGTACTCATCGCTCCCCCAACCCACGGGCCCCGGCAGGAAGGCCGGCACGGCGACCGGGGCGAGCGCCGATGATGACCGACAAACCTGTGACCGGGGAAGTCTCCTCCCGATCACCCCCCGATCCCCCGATCACCCCACAGCCAGCAGAATCCCCAGCACCACGGCCCCGGCCGCCGCCGGTCCCAGGATCTCCCAGGCCCAGCGCACGGTCACTTCCCCCTGGGCGCTCTCGTCCTTCTCGTGCGCCTCCCACAGCTGCCGGAGCTCGTCCATGACCCGGTCGGTCTCGGCACGCGCGGGCCCGTCCGGCACGGCACGGCCGGCCCGCGCGCGACCGCCGCCGCCGAAGCCGCCGAGTGGGCCGAGCCCGTCGGCGCCCCGGGAGGCGGTCCGGCCGTCGCGCTGCTCGGCCCTCGCGCGGCTCTCCTGCCGGGTCGCGCGCTTGCGCCCCCGCAGCGAGACGGGGACGGACCACAGCTGGAACTTCTTGCCCGACGCGGCGACGACCTCGTTGGAGTAGCCGGACCGCAGTGCGGCGACCTGCCCCCAGGGCAGCACGATCACCCGGAACGGATTGCGCACCCGCAGCCGGTCCTCGCCCGCGTACACGGCGGGCCGCAGGGTGAGGGCGACGGTCAGCGGCACGACCAGGATCAGCACCGCCAGCGCCAGCCACGGCGTGCGCCCCTCGCCCGCGACGATCGCGTCGATGCCCAGCCAGCCGACCAGCCCCAGCAGCAGCACGCCACCGACGAGGCCCCCGGGCGACCGGTAGATGCGGTCCTTGGTCGCGACACCCGAGGCAACCGACGTCCCGGACGCCTCGCCAGCCGCGGACACCTCGCCAGCCGCGGACACCTCGGACGCCTCGCCAGCCGCGGACGTCTCCGAGATCTCCGGCGTCTCCGGCGTCTCCGGTGTCTCGGAGGGCCCCGAGGGCCGGCGCGCTGGTTCCTGGTCTTCCGGGCTCGTCATGGCCCCGATTCTGCCCGACGACCGCGGCCTGCTCCCACGCGGAGCCCGCGCGCGCGTCGACGGCCTGCGGCACCCCCGAAAGGACTTCCGGGGGTGTACACCCGCTACGCGCGTAGATATGCTCGTCTGGTGACCATGCCCACCAATGCACCTGCACCCACGGCAGCGCAGGCACTCACGGACGTGACCTCGTCCGACACCTCGCTGCGCCGCTTCCTCCACGGGCTGCCCGGCGTCGACGCGGTCGGCCTGGAGGCGCGCGCCGCCGCGCTCGGCACCCGTTCCATCAAGACGACCGCCAAGGCGTACGCCATCGACCTCGCGATCTCGATGGTCGACCTGACGACGCTGGAAGGCGCGGACACCCCGGGCAAGGTCCGGGCGCTCGGCGCGAAGGCGGTCCGTCCCGACCCGACCGACCGGACGACCCCCGCCACGGCCGCGGTCTGCGTCTATCCCGACATGGTGGCCGTCGCCAAGGAGGCCGTCGCGGGCTCCGGCGTCAAGGTCGCCTCGGTCGCCACCGCCTTCCCGGCCGGCCGCGCCGCCCTCCCCGTCAAGCTGGCGGACGTCCGTGACGCGGTCGCCGCCGGCGCCGACGAGATCGACATGGTCATCGACCGTGGAGCGTTCCTCGCGGGCAGGTACATGAAGGTGTACGACGAGATCGTCGCCGTGAAGGAGGCCTCCGGGGCGGCCCGCCTCAAGGTCATCTTCGAGACGGGCGAGCTGTCGACGTACGACAACATCCGACGGGCGAGCTGGCTCGGCATGCTGGCCGGGGCGGACTTCATCAAGACGTCCACCGGCAAGGTCGCCGTCAACGCCACCCCCGCCAACACCCTGCTCATGCTGGAAGCCGTACGCGACTTCCGGCAGCAGACCGGTGTCCAGATCGGTGTGAAGCCCGCCGGCGGCATCCGCACCACCAAGGACGCGATCAAGTTCCTCGTCCTGGTGAACGAGACCGCGGGCGAGGACTGGCTGGACAACCACTGGTTCCGCTTCGGCGCCTCCTCGCTTCTGAACGACCTGCTGATGCAGCGTCAGAAGCTGGCCACCGGCCGCTACTCCGGCCCCGACTACGTGACGGTGGACTGATCACCATGGCTTCGGTATTCGAATACGCACCGGCGCCCGAGTCCCGCTCGGTCGTCGACATCGCCCCCTCCTACGGCCTGTTCATCGACGGCGAGTTCGTCGAGGCGGCCGACGGCAAGGTCTTCAAGACGGTCAGCCCCAGCACGGAGGAAGTCCTCTCCGAGATCGCCCAGGCGGGCGAGGCGGACGTCGACCGTGCGGTGAAGGCCGCCCGCAAGGCCTTCGAGAAGTGGTCCGAACTGCCGGGCTCCGAGCGCGCGAAGTACCTCTTCCGCATCGCCCGCATCATCCAGGAGCGCAGCCGCGAGCTCGCCGTCCTGGAGACCCTCGACAACGGCAAGCCCATCAAGGAGACGCGCGACGCCGACCTCCCCCTGGTCGCCGCGCACTTCTTCTACTACGCGGGCTGGGCCGACAAGCTCGACCACGCCGGGTTCGGCGCGAACCCCAGGCCCCTCGGGGTCGCCGGCCAGGTCATCCCGTGGAACTTCCCGCTGCTGATGCTGGCGTGGAAGATCGCCCCGGCGCTCGCCACCGGCAACACGGTGGTGCTGAAGCCGGCGGAGACCACTCCCCTGTCGGCGCTGTTCTTCGCGGACGTCTGCCGCCAGGCCGGCCTCCCCAAGGGCGTCGTCAACATCCTCCCGGGCTACGGCGGCGCGGGCGCCGCGCTCGTCGCGCACCCGGATGTGAACAAGGTCGCCTTCACCGGCTCCACGGCCGTCGGCAAGGAGATCGCGCGCACGGTCGCGGGCAGCCGCAAGAAGCTCACCCTCGAACTGGGCGGCAAGGGCGCCAACATCGTCTTCGACGACGCGCCGATCGACCAGGCGGTGGAGGGGATCGTCAACGGGATCTTCTTCAACCAGGGCCAGGTCTGCTGCGCGGGCTCCCGGCTCCTCGTCCAGGAGTCGATCCAGGACGAGCTGCTGGACTCGCTGAAGCGCCGCCTCTCCACCCTCCGCCTCGGCGACCCGCTCGACAAGAACACGGACATCGGCGCGATCAACTCCGAGGAGCAGCTCTCCCGGATCACCTCGCTCGTCGAGCAGGGCGAGGCGGAGGGCGCCGAGCGCTGGTCCCCGGACTGCGAACTGCCCACCGCCGGATACTGGTTCGCGCCGACGCTGTTCACGAACGTCACCCAGGCCCACAAGGTCGCCCGCGACGAGATCTTCGGCCCGGTCCTGTCGGTCCTCACCTTCCGCACGCCGGACGAGGCCGTCGCCAAGGCCAACAACACGCCGTACGGCTTGTCGGCGGGCATCTGGACGGAGAAGGGCTCGCGCATCCTCGCGGTCGCGAACAAGCTGCGCGCCGGTGTCGTCTGGTCCAACACGTTCAACAAGTTCGACCCGACGTCGCCGTTCGGCGGCTACAAGGAGTCGGGCTTCGGCCGCGAGGGCGGCCGCCACGGCCTGGAGGCGTACCTCGATGTCTGACCGCTTGACTGTGCTGAAGACCTACAAGCTGTACGTCGGCGGGAAGTTCCCGCGTTCCGAGAGCGGCCGGGTGTACGAGGTGAGCGACTCCAAGGGCAAGTGGCTGGCGAACGCCCCGCAGTCGAGCCGCAAGGACGCCCGTGACGCGGTCGTCGCCGCCCGCAAGGCGTTCGGCGGCTGGGCCGGGGCGACGGCGTACAACCGCGGGCAGGTCCTCTACCGCGTCGCGGAGATGCTGGAGGGCCGCCGGGACCAGTTCACCCGTGAGGTCGCCGACGCCGAGGGCCTGTCGAAGTCCAAGGCGGCTCTTCAGGTGGACGCGACGATCGACCGCTGGGTCTGGTACGCGGGCTGGACCGACAAGATCGCCCAGGTCGTGGGCGGCGGAAACCCGGTCGCGGGCCCGTACTTCAACCTCTCCTCCCCCGAGCCCACCGGCGTGGTCGCGGTCCTGGCCCCCCAGGAGTCGTCGTTCCTGGGCCTGGTGAGCGTCCTCGCCCCGGTGATCGCGACGGGCAACACGGCGATCGTGATCGCGAGCGAGAGGTCCCCGCTCCCCGCGCTCTCCCTCGCCGAGGTCCTGGCCACCTCCGACGTCCCCGGCGGAGTCGTCAACGTCCTCTCCGGCCGTACGGCGGAGATCGCGGCGCCCCTGGCCGCGCACCAGGACGTCAACGCGATCGACCTGGCCGGCGCCGACGAGGCGCTGGCGAAGGAACTGGAGATCGCGGCGGCCGACAACCTGAAGCGCGTTCTTCGTCCACAGCCTGTGGACGACTGGTCGGCGGCTCCGGGCACGGACCGTATGACGGCCTTCCTGGAGACGAAGACGGTCTGGCACCCGACGGGTTCGCTGGGCGCGTCGGGCTCGGCGTACTAGACCAGCCCCAAAAGACGCGGAAGCCGCGTCGCCCCTCCGTCCGGGGGCGACGCGGCTTCCGTCCATGAAGAAGCGGTCAGCCGCCCAGCAGCTTCGTCGCCTCCCCCAGCACCGGGATCGAGCCGATCGACTGCGCCTGCGCCACCGGCCCGGTCAGCATCTGGGAGGTGATCGGCCGGAAGTCGGCGAGCTGGGTGCCGACGCCGTTGTCGAGGGGGTCGACGCCGGTGCCCGCGAGGGGGTTGGGCTTGAGGCCGGAGACCGCGCCGGTGACGTACGTCAGGGAGCCGAGCGCACCCTGCACGCCCGCCTGCGGGTCGATCCGGCCGATCGACGTGGGGCGCGTCCGCAGCACGTCGGCGGCCGGCTCGCCGGTGGCCGCGACGGCACTGCCGGCGCCCGCCCCCAGCGCCACTCCGGCGGTCGCGAGGGCGGCGAGGGCGCGCCGGCCGGTGGAGTTCTGGGGGGAGTCGTGTCGGGCCATCGCGATGCCGCCTTCTGCTGCGCAAGGTGATCAGGTCGACACGAAGGGTAGTTGAGGTGTGACACGCGCATCAAAGCCGACCCGCGGGGTCGTTGACGGGCGGGGGCATGCCTCACACTGGTGTCCCGTGACCTCCCAACCGCCCATACCGACGCGAGTCGTGCTGCTCTGCGGCCCTTCCGGCTCCGGCAAGTCCCTGCTCGCCGCCCGCTCCGGCCTCCCGGTGCTGCGGCTCGACGACTTCTACAAAGAGGGCGACGACCCGACGCTGCCGCAGGTCGCCGGGAGTTCCGACATCGACTGGGACCACCCCGGCTCGTGGGACGCGGACACGGCCGTCGCGGCGATCGTGGAGCTGTGCGGCACGGGTCGGACGAACGTTCCCGTGTACGACATCTCGCTCAGCGCCCGCACCGGCGAGGAGGCGATCGAGATCGGGCGGACCCCGCTGTTCATCGCGGAGGGCATCTTCGCCGCCGAGATCGTCAACCGCTGCCAGGAGCTGGGCGTCCTGGCCGACGCGCTGTGTCTGAGCCGCGGCCCGGTGAAGACCTTCCGCCGGCGCTTCCTGCGCGATCTGAAGGAGGGCCGCAAGTCGGTCCCCTTCCTGCTGCGTCGGGGCTGGCGGCTGATGCGCGCCGAACGCTCCATCGTCGCCCGCCAGAGCGCGCTCGGCGCGTACGCCTGCGACCGTGACGAGGCGATGGGCCGACTGGCCGCCGCGGCGGCGGGCCGCCAGTCCTCGACGGCGCGCACGGCCGTCTAGGGCTGGTCCCACGGCCGCCCATCGCTGGTCCGGGGCACAAAAAAAAGCGGGACTGGACGGACCCCCCGGCCCTCCAGTCCCGCTCCCCCGTGTCCCCCCGGGTGGTGCTTCCCCCGTGCTGTGCGGTACCGCTCCCCTGACGTCCCCCGTCGGGCCCCCGGGTACCGCGTCCCCCCCGTTTTCCCCTTTTTCCCCTGTTTCCCCCGTTCACCGGCTCCCCTGAGCGGAGCCGGGCCCTTCCCCCGTGACCCTCAGGCGACAAGCTCCCCGAAGGCGTCCTCCTCGTCACGGCCGAAGCTGAGGACCTCGTCCTCGCGCAGCCGGCGGAGCGACCGCCAGATGCTGGACTTCACCGTGCCGACACTGATGTCGAGGATCTCCGCGATCTCCGGGTCGGTGCGGCCCTCGTAGTAGCGCAGGACCAGCATCGTCCGCTGGAGTTCGGGCAGCCGGGCCAGCGCCTGCCACAGGACCGCGCGCAGTTCCGTGCCGCGCATCGCGTCCGTGTCGCCGGGCGTCTCCGGCAGCTCCTCGGTCGGGTACTCGTTCAGCTTGCGGCGGCGCCACGCGCTGATGTGCAGGTTCGTCATCGTCCGGCGGAGGTATCCGCCGACCGCGGCCTTGTCACTGATCCGGTCCCACGCCCGGTAGGTCGAGAACAGCGCGCTCTGCAGCAGGTCCTCGGCCTCGAAGCGGTCACCGGTGAGGTGATAGGCGGTTGCGTACAGGGAGGCGCGGCGCTCCTGGACGTAGGCGGTGAACTCCGCCTCCGTCAGCGAGCGACGCTCCCCCGTGTCCTCCCCGTACGCGGCTCCCCCGGCAGTGCCCATAGCGGCTACCGCCGCGGGCTGTTCCCCCGTGTGAGCGTCAACCACCGTCATGTACCCGGTGTGCTGACGCCCGGTGCCGCGAGCGCACCCCCGCCCGCTCACGGCACCGGACTTCTCGGAACCCCGGTTCACGTCGTGCAGGCGCGTGATCACTGCGCTGGTGCTCATACCGTGCAGCGTGTTCATCTCGCGCCCCCCGTCGTGGACTTGCCGGTGTTCGGTCTCTTGCCCCGTGACCAAAAGATTGCCCGGGCCACTTCATCGCCGTGTCCGCCGACTGTCACAGACCTGTCACAGGGGCCTGTCATCGCGCGACCACAGTTCGTTCACAGCCGTTCGCAGTACACCGGTCGGCTTGGTCCTCGCAGGTCACCGTGGGACGCTGACGGGGTGACTCTCGGCATGGCTGCTCCCGGCATGGTGCTGTTCGACTCCCGCCTCCGCGCTTCGACGCGGACGCGATAGCGGCCACCCTTCCTCCCGTCCTCACGCGCCCCGCCCGCATCCGGCGTCCGGGCGCCGGTCGGGTCTGCTCGATCCCTGCTCGCCGCTCCTCGTCCTTCGTCGAAGTGCCCTTCGTGTCCTGGCACTCACGACCACGAGGAGTACGCACGTGGAGTCCCACCCCACCCCCACCCCGCCCGACGCCGTCGTCGACGCCGACGACCGGATGCGCGCCGCCACCGCCCACCGCCTCGCCCTCGCGGGCACGTCCCTGCTGTGGCGGGGCGACTTCCAGGGCGCCCGTCAGCTGTTGCGGGCGATGGACCGCCGGATCGGCGGCGGTCCCACCTCCCGCGACCCCGCGCAGGCCTACCGGCTGCACCGGCGCTCGCGCGCCCACCGCGCCCGCGTCCTGGACCGGCTGCTGGTCGAACTGACCGCCGAGCACACGGTGGCCCTGCGCCGGGCCCCCGACGTCCGGGCTGCCTGCCGCGCCGCCTACGGTCCGCCCGTCGGCCCGCGCCTGGTCCCGCTGCGGGAGCTGCTCGGGGTGATCGGCGCCCACCAGTGGCGGCTGAAGGGCGTCGAGGTCCCGGCCCTGGGCGCCCGCGTCCACCCGCACTACGGCGTCTTCGCACCGACCAGGAGCGAGTACGTCGACCTCGTGGCGCAGGCTCCCCTGCCGCCGGCGGTCCTGCGCGAGCCTGCCGCGGCCACCGCGTTCGACCTGGGCACCGGTACCGGCGTCCTCGCGGCGGTGCTGGCCCGCCGGGGCGTCGGCCGGATCGTCGGCACGGACGCCGGTCCGCGTGCGCTGGCCTGCGCCGCCGACAACGCCCGCCGACTGGGCCTGGACGGACGGATCGAGGTGACCGGGCCGTGCCTCTACCCGGATCGCGGCGGCCGGGCCGATCTCGTCGTCTGCAACCCGCCGTGGCTGCCCGGGCGGCCGACCGCGGAGATCGAACTGGGGGTCTACGACGAGGACGGCAGGATGCTGCGAGGGTTCCTGGGAGGTCTCGTGGAGCGCCTGAGGCCGGGCGGCGAGGGCTGGCTGGTGCTGTCCGACCTGGCCGAGCACCTCGGTCTGCGGACCCGTGACGAGCTGCTCGGACTCGTCGAAACCGCAGGTCTGCGGGTTGCGGACCGGATCGATGTACGACGCAGGCACATGCGTTCGAAAGACGCCTCCGACCCGTTGTTCGCAGCCCGTGCCGCGGAAACCGTCTCCCTCTGGCGCCTGAGCCCCGCCCCATAGGTCGAACGACAGGCCCCTCATGGGCCAGAATGAGCCCGTGCCTTCCCTGTTGCTGATCGAGGACGACGACGCCATCCGTACGGCCCTGGAGCTCTCACTGACGCGCCAGGGGCACCGGGTGGCGACCGCTGCGAGCGGTGAGGACGGTCTGAAGCTGCTGCGCGAGCAGCGGCCGGATCTGATCGTGCTGGACGTCATGCTGCCCGGCATCGACGGTTTCGAGGTGTGCCGGCGCATCCGGCGCACCGACCAGCTGCCGATCATTCTCCTCACCGCCCGCAGCGACGACATCGACGTGGTGGTCGGGCTGGAGTCCGGCGCCGACGACTACGTCGTCAAACCCGTGCAGGGGCGGGTGCTGGACGCCCGTATCCGGGCCGTGCTGCGGCGTGGGGAGCGCGAGTCGAACGACTCGGCGAGCTTCGGCAGCCTCGTCATCGACCGTGCCGCGATGACGGTGACGAAGAACGGCGAGGACCTCCAGCTCACCCCGACCGAGCTGCGGCTGCTGCTCGAACTGAGCCGACGGCCGGGGCAGGCGCTGTCCCGTCAGCAGTTGCTGCGGCTGGTGTGGGAGCACGACTACCTGGGCGACTCACGGCTGGTGGACGCGTGTGTCCAGCGGCTGCGGGCCAAGGTGGAGGACGTTCCGTCGTCCCCGGTCCTGATCCGTACCGTGCGTGGTGTGGGCTACCGCCTGGACGCCCCTCAGTGACAGAGGCTCGAGGGGGGCTCCGCGGCTGGTCCGCGGTGCGCAAGGGAAGACTGTCGAGACTGCGGCTCACCAGCCTGCGACTGCGGCTCGTGGTCGTGTTCGGGGCGGTGGCGCTGACGGCCGCGGTGTCCGCGTCCGGCATCGCGTACTGGCTCAACCGCGAGGCCGTGCTCACCCGTACCCAGGGCGCGGTGCTGCGGGACTTCGAGCAGGAGATGCAGAACCGGGCGGGTTCGCTGCCCGAGCATCCCTCGCAGGACGAGCTCCAGCACACCGCCGGGCAGATGGCCAACAGCAGCCAGCGCTTCAGTGTGCTGCTGGTGGGCTCGGACTCGACCGGCAAGACCGTGTACGGCAACTCGGGCGGGCTGAACGGTTTCTCGCTGGACGACGTGCCCAAGTCGCTGCGGACGGCCGTCAACAAGGAGCAGGACGTCACCGGCGGCAACAAGTCGCCGTACCACCTGTACTGGCAGCGGGTCGTCGACCACGGGACGCCGTATCTGGTGGCCGGGACGAAGGTGATCGGGGGCGGGCCGACCGGGTACATGCGCAAGTCGCTGGAGCCGGAGGCCAAGGACCTCAACTCGCTGGCCTGGTCGCTGGGGATCGCCACCGCCCTCGCGCTGATCGGCGCCGCGCTGCTCGCGCAGGCCGCCGCCACGACCGTCCTGAAGCCGGTGCACCGGCTGGGCGTCGCGGCGCGGCGGCTCGGCGAGGGGAAGCTCGACACCCGGCTGCGGGTCTCCGGCACGGACGAACTCGCCGATCTGGCACGGACGTTCAACGGGACGGCCGAGGCGCTGGAGAAGCGGGTCGACGACATGGCCGCCCGCGAGAGCGCCTCGCGCCGGTTCGTCGCCGACATGTCGCACGAGCTGCGCACCCCGCTCACCGCCATCACCACCGTCGCGGAGGTGCTGGAGGAGGAGCTGGACGCCGAGTCGGGCAGCATAGACCCGATGATCGAGCCCGCGGTACGGCTCGTGGTGAGCGAGACGCGTCGGCTCAACGACCTCGTCGAGAACCTGATGGAGGTCACCCGCTTCGACGCGGGCACCGCACGGCTGGTCCTGGACGACGTCGACGTCGCCGACCAGATCACCCACTGCATGGACGCGCGCGCATGGCTGGACTCGGTCGACCTGGACGCCGCCCGCGGCATCCACGCCCTGCTCGACCCGCGTCGGCTGGACGTCATCCTCGCCAACCTGATCGGCAACGCGCTCAAGCACGGCGGGTCGCCGGTGCGGGTGTCGGTGTCCGAGGCGGACGACTCGGTCGTCATCTCCGTGCGGGACCACGGGCCCGGCATCCCCGAGGAGGTGCTGCCGCACGTCTTCGACCGGTTCTACAAGGCGAGCGCCTCCCGGCCGCGTTCCGAGGGCAGCGGGCTGGGCCTGTCCATCGCCCTGGAGAACGCCCACATCCACGGCGGCGAGATCACCGCCGCCAACGACCCGGAAGGCGGCGCGGTGTTCACCCTGCGGCTGCCCCGGGACGCCTCCGAGCTGGCGGAACAGAGCGGCGAACAGGGCAGGACGGCCGTGCCGGACAAGGGGGACGCATCGTGACCATGGGCCGTGCAGCGCTGCGACGGCTGCTCGCCGTGCCCGTGCTGGCCGGGCTGGCCGGTCTGCTCGGCGGCTGCGGCATCCGGGCCACCGAGGTGCCGACCGACTTCGGGCCGGCGCCGTCCCGGGTGCGGTGCTCGCTCCCCGAGCCGGACATCACCTCGCAGGCCGCCCGCGCGGGCGTGCCGGTGCAGGTGTTCCTGCTGTGCGGTTCGTCGCTGGTGGCCGTGGACCGGTCCGTGCGGGTGCCGGACGGCGCGGCGGACTCCGAGCGGCGGGTGGTGGTGGCGCAGGGCCTGCTCGACCAGCTCGCCGAGTCGCCGTCGGCGGCCGAGAAGGAGGCCGGGTACACGACGGACGTGCGCGGCGGGATGTCGGTGAGCGGGCCGCGCCCGCGGGACCCGGACGACGCGCTGCGGCTGAGCACCTCGCCCGGGGACCTGACCTCGTTCGCCCTGGCCCAGGTCGTCTGCACGTTCTCCGACTCGGCGGCGGCCGAGGGCGACGGCTCGGTGGTGCTGGGCGGCCCCGGCTCCGATCCGCTGCGCCGCTACGCGTGCACCGACGAGGTCCGCTCCCGCCCCGGCAGCACGGAGCCCCCGTCGTCGGCGATCACGGACGGCGGCTGAGCCGCTCCGCCGCAACGTCGTGTGGCGGACGCCTCATGGCGTGCCGGGCGCGGGTCGTCGTCGCAGGTCACCGTCTGCCGAGGGACAGCGGCGGGCGGGCCGGACCGGGAACGCCCGCCGGTCCGGGGCGGTGAGCCGGAACCGATCGTGCCGGGGGGCGCGTCTTGGGGGGCGTGCAGCGTCAAGGCTCCATCGGCGGCAGCGCCGCGATCCGTATCCGCGCGACCGGGATTCTCCTCCTGGCCGCCCACCTCGTGTTCGTCGCCTGGGTCACGCTGCGCCCGCTGAACGTTCCCTGGGTGATGCCCGCCAACCTGCACCCGTTCGACGGGATCCGGGCCGATCTGCGGCTGGGCTGGCCCGAGGCGGCCCGGCGGATCGGTGCGGGCCTCGGGCTGCTCGCCCCGCTGGGCGTCCTGCTGCCGCTGGTGCACGGCCGGCTCCGGGTCTCGCCGCTCGCCTCCCTGATCCGTACCGTCACGGCGGGCGCGCTGCTGTCGCTGGGCATCGAGCTGCTGCAGACCGGGGTGCCCGGTCAGGTCGTGGACGTCGACTCGATGCTGCTGAACACCGTGGGGGTGGCCCTCGCGCACGTCGCGGTGGTGCCGGCGCTGCGCGCGCGGCTGCGCCGCAGGGACGAGCGCCGGGCGCCTGCCGCGGTCCGTCAGGAGGAGGCGGCTCAGGGTCGGACCCCGAGGATTCCCAGGGTCGGCATCGCACCATAGAGCGACGCTTCGTCCCCTTCGTCTCCGTAGTGTTGAAGACAGCTGGAGGACGGCCGCAGGGGCCGCCTCCGACCTGACGCTCACGAAGGAGCCGCAGATGTCCAGCCTCGCCCGCCCCACCAACGGCCGCATGATCGGCGGAGTGTGCGCCGCGCTGGCCCGGCGCTTCGGTACCTCCGCGACCACGATGCGCGTGATCTTCCTGCTCTCGTGTCTGCTGCCCGGCCCGCAGTTCCTGCTCTACATAGCGCTGTGGGTGCTGCTCCCCTCGGAGGACAAGGCGGCCCGCACGGCCTGGTGACCCAAGGCCGTACACAACGCCGTTGGGGCGCACCCGGTGTCTTCGGGTGCGCCCCAACGGCGTGGCGCGTGGTGCGTGACGCGCCGCTCAGCCCAGCGGGATGCCGTTGATCGGCAGGCCGTGCGTGGGCAGGCCCTGCAGCGGCAGACCGCCGAGCAGCCCGGCGACGGGCGCGGTCGGGCTCCCGGTGAGCAGCTTCTCGGCGACCGGCTGGGCGGCGGCCAGGCCCGCGCCGAGCGCCGGCTGGGCCTGCGTCAGGGCCTGACCGGCGGCGCCGGGCAGCACCTGGGCCACCGTCTCCGCGGGCAGCGTCTTGGTGATGCCGTCCAGGGCCTGCGTGGCGTCCGGAACGGCGGGGGCGGCGTTCGCGGCGCCCGCGCCGACGGCGGCGAAGGCGGCACCGAGAGCGGCGACACCGAGGGTCTTGGCAGCAGACTGCTTCATGATGAATGCGTCCTCGAATGGGATACGGGGAACAGAGCGGTGCTCGACCGTAAACACGAGGAGGGGCCGACGGCAAACATCGAAATGCGGACGGTTGGTGAACACCCGCCCGCATTCCGTACCCTACCGAGCTCGGCCGTCAGTCCTCCGAGGTCACAGAACTGCTGGTGGAGGCGGTCTGCTGGAACAGCCATTCGGACTTCAGCTCGGCATATCCGGGCTTGATCACGTCATTGATCATGGCCAGTCGTTCATCGAAAGGAATGAATGCTGACTTCATAGCATTGACCGAGAACCACTGCAGATCGTCGAGCGTGTAACCGAATGCGTCGACAAGGTGCTCGAATTCCCGGCTCATGCCGGTGCCGGACATCAGCCGGTTGTCGGTGTTGACGGTGGCCCGGAAGTGGAGTCGGCGCAGCAGCCCGATGGGGTGCTCGGCGTAGGAGGCGGCCGCTCCGGTCTGGAGGTTGGAGGACGGGCACAGCTCCAGCGGGATGCGCTTGTCGCGGACGTAGGAGGCGAGCCGGCCGAGTGTGACGCTGCCGTCGGCGGCGACCTCGATGTCGTCGATGATGCGCACGCCGTGTCCGAGCCGGTCGGCACCGCACCACTGGAGGGCCTGCCAGATGGACGGCAGCCCGAAGGCCTCGCCCGCGTGGATCGTGAAGTGGTTGTTCTCGCGCTTCAGGTACTCGAAGGCGTCGAGGTGCCGGGTGGGCGGGAAGCCGGCCTCCGCGCCCGCGATGTCGAAGCCGGCGACGCCCAGATCCCGGTAGCGGTTGGCGAGTTCGGCGATCTCCAGCGAGCGGGCCGCGTGCCGCATCGCGGTGAGCAGGGCGCCGACGCGGATGCGGTGGCCGTTCTCGCGCGCCGTCCGCTCGCCGTCCCGGAAGCCCTCGTTGACGGCCTCGACGACCTCTTCGAGGGTCAGCCCGCCTTCCAGATGCTGCTCGGGCGCGTAGCGCACCTCGGCGTAGACGACGCCGTCCTCGGCGAGGTCCTCGGCGCACTCGCGGGCGACCCGGACGAGCGCCTCGCGGGTCTGCATGACACCGACGGTGTGCGAGAACGTCTCCAAGTACCGTTCCAGGGAACCGGAGTCGGCGGCCTCCCGGAACCAGACGCCGAGCTTGTCGGGGTCGGCTTCGGGGAGTTGGGCGTACCCGGTCTCCCGGGCGAGGTCGACGATCGTGCCGGGGCGCAGCCCGCCGTCGAGATGGTCGTGCAGCAGAACCTTGGGCGCCCGCCGGATCTGGTCCGAACTCGGGATGATGCCCGCCTGGATGCTCTGGCTCGTCATTTCCGCACTCTAACTCCTACGCGCGTAGACGGCGCGTTGTACAACTCCGCCGATACGTAACGGTGACCGCGCGGACGGGTGGCGTACACCGGTGCTTCTGACACTGTTCTGTCATGGCACAGGAAGTGACGCCGGTTCGAACGGCCCGGCTGGGAAGGGCGCTCGGCCCGGAGCCGACGGCGGTGAGCGGGGTGGTGCTGCTGCTCCCGGGCGGCGAGGAGACCTCCGGTCGCAGACCGTCCCCCCTCTGGGCGGCCGCCTCCGTCCGGGGCCTGGGGCGCAAGCTCGCGCGGGCCGGACACGAGGAGGGCCTGGCCGTGCACGCCGTGCACTACCGCTACCGCGGCTGGAACGGCAGCGAGGCACAGCTCGCCACCGACGCGGCCTGGGCGGCCGACGAGGTCGTACGGCGGTACGGGGACGTTCCGGTGTGTCTGGCCGGCGTCGACATGGGCGCGCGGGCCGCGCTGCACTCGGGCGGCCACGAGGCCGTCAACTCCGTGCTGGCGATCGCTCCCTGGCTGCCGGAGGAGGACATGGCGGCCCCACCCGAACCGGTGAAGCAGTTGGCGGGACGGCGGGTGCTGATCGTGCACGGCACGAACGACGAGCGGTGCGATCCCGAACTGTCGTTCCGGCTCGCGGCACGCGCGAAGAAGGCGAACCGGGAGGTGTGCCGGTTCGAGGTGCACACGGACGGGCACGGTTTACACCAGTACCGGGCGGAAGTGCTCGCGCTGGCCGAGGACTTCGTGATGGGTGTGCTGTTCGGGCGGGCGTTCGCCCGCCCGCTCGAGGACGCGTTGGCGGCTCCGCCGCCGTTGGGGTTGCGGATGCCGCTGGCGGTGGGGTTCGGTCGGTCGTTGCGACGGTGACGTAGAGGGTGGTTTGGGACCTGAGGGGGGGGCTGCCCCTAGGTCGGCAGCAGGTTGCCCCTTCTCGACAGCAGGAACTTCTTGAAGGCCGCCACCGGGGGTGTGTCCGGGTGGCCGTCCAGCCAGGCCACTCCGATCTCCCGGGCCGCCCTCGGGGAGGTGACCGTCAGTTCCACCACCCCGGGGCGGGCCACGGCGGGCGGGGGCAGCAACGCGACCCCCAGGCCCGCCGCCACGAGCCCGCGCAGCGTTTCCGCCTCCTCGCCCTCGAAGGCGACCTTCGGGCGGAAACCGGCCTCCTTGCAGAGGTCGTCGGTGATGCGGCGCAGGCCGTAGCCGGGTTCCAGGGTCACGAAGGTCTCGTCGGCGGCCTCGGCCAGGCGGACCCGTCTGCGGGCGGCGAGACGGTGGTCGGCCGGGACGACCAGGCGGAGTTTCTGCTCGTCGAGGCGGCGGGCGACCAGGTCGGGGGCGTCCGGGACGGGGGAGGTCAGGCAGAGGTCCAGTTCCCCGGCGCGGAGGCGTTCGATCATCGCCTCGCCGTAGTTCTGGACGAGGCTGAAGCGGACGCGCGGATGGTCGGCGCGGAAGGCGTGGATCAGGCCGGGGACGGTCTCGGCGCCCATGGTGTGCAGGAAGCCGAACGCGACCTTGCCGGTGGCCGCGTCGGCGTCCGCGCGGACCGCGTCGGCGGCCTTCTCGATCTCCGCGAGGGCGCGATCGACCGAGGTGAGGAAGGTACGGCCGGCGGGGGTCAACGAGACCGTGCGGCCTCTGCGGGCGAACAGGTCGACGCCCAGGTCCTGTTCGAGGCGGACCATCGCCCGGGAGAGCGTCGACTGCGGGACCTGCATCTCCTGCGCCGCCCGCGTGACGTGCTCGGTGCGGGCCACTCCGGCGAAGTAGGCGAGCCGGGGCGCCAGCTTCATCACCATGTCTTCTGTGTCACTGGACGGTGACAGACGGGCCTCTGACCTCTGTTGATGCACCATGGGAACGATTATGCCGAGTCCATGCATTGGACGGATGAACCGGAGCGTACGTAGTTTCGAGGCATGTCTCCCGCCAGTACCGGGGCGTCCACGATCGTGGGCGCCGTCCCGTCCCTCCCCTCCGTCCCCGCCTCCTCCGCCCCCGCCTCCGACTCGCGTATGACTCCGGGTGGCCCCGGCTACCGTCGGATGAGTTTCGCGCTCTTCCTGGCCGGTGTGGCGACCTTCGCCCTGCTGTACTCCACGCAGGCGCTGCTGCCGCTGATCTCCGGCGACTTCGGGGTGGCGGCGAGCCAGGCGAGCTGGACGGTGGCGGCGGCGACCGGCGGACTGGCGCTGTTCGTCCTGCCGATGAGCGCCCTGTCGGAGCGCTACGGCCGTCGTACGGTGATGACGGCGTCGCTGGGCGTCGCGGTGGGCGTGGGCCTGCTGGTTCCCTTCGCGCCGTCGCTGGGCGCGCTGGTCGTGCTGCGGGCGGTGCAGGGCGCGGCGCTGGCCGGGCTGCCGGCCTCGGCGACCGCGTATCTCGCGGAGGAGGTCCGGCCCAAGGCGCTGGTCACGGCGATCGGTCTGTTCGTGGCGGGCAACAGCGTCGGCGGGATGAGCGGCCGGGTCATCACCGGCTGGGTCGCGCAGGAGTGGGGCTGGCGGGTCGCGGTGGGCGCGATCGGCGTGCTGGCGGTGGCCTGCGCGATCGCCTTCCGGCTGCTGCTGCCCGCGCCGCGGCACTTCAAGGCGGGTTCGCTCGCACCCCGGGTGCTGGTCGGTACGGTCCGCGCTCACCTCGCCGACCCGCTGCTGTGCCGGCTGTACGCGATCGGCGCGCTGTTCATGACCGTCTTCGGCGGCGTGTACACGGTCATCGGCTACCGGCTGACGGAGGCCCCGTTCTCCCTCCCGCAGGGCATCGTCGGTTCGATCTTCCTGGTGTACCTGGTGGGCACGGTGTCGGCGTCGACGGCGGGCCGGCTGGTCGGACGGCTCGGCCGGCGCGGGGCGCTGTATCTGGCGGGCGGTACGACCGCCGCGGGCCTGCTGGTGTCGCTGGCGGACTCGCTGGTGCCGGTGCTGCTGGGCCTGGTGCTCATCACCGCGGGCTTCTTCGCGGGCCACGCGGTGGCGTCCTCGGCGGTCAGCAGGACGGCGACGACCGGTCGCGCCCAGGCCTCCGCGCTCTACCAGTCCGCGTACTACATCGGCGCCAGCGCCGGTTCCACGGTCGGGGCGATCGCCTTCCACGCGGGCGGCTGGGCCGGCACGGTCGGCGTGGGCGTCCTGGCGGTGCTCGGCGTCGTGACGATCACGGTGTTCGGGACCCGGGCGGCCCGTCGCCAGACCCTGGTCGCCGCTCACTGAGTTGTCCGGGTTCCCCCTGCTCAGGGCCGGTTGTCAGTGGTCGCGGATAGCCTCCGCGACCACAACTGGTTCTGGCAGGGGGCTCGTCCATGGAATTCCGGATCGATCGCGGTGACCTCGTCGAGGCGGTGGCCTGGGCGGCCCGCGCGCTGCCCGCCCGTACGCCGGTGCCCGTCCTGGGCGGGCTGCTGCTGGACGCGGCGGCGGGGCGGCTGAGCGTGTCGGGGTTCGACTTCGAGACGGCGGCGCGGATCGAGACGGACGCCGAGACGGCCGTCGAGGGCCGGGTGCTCGTCCTCGGGCGGCGGCTGCTCGACATCTGCAAGGTGCTGCCGGACGGGCCGGTGAGCTGCCGCCTGGACGGGACGCGGTTCACGGTCGAGGCGGGCGGCGCCGGCTTCGGCCTGTCGACCCTCCCGCGCGAGGAGTACCCGACCCCGCCCGCGCCGCCCGAGCCGTACGGCACCGTGGACGCGGCCGCGTTCGCGACCGCCGTCGCCCAGGTCGCGGTGGCGGCGGGCCGGGACGACACCCTCCCGGTGCTGACCGGCGTCCAACTGCGCCTGGACGGCGACGAGATGACGTTGTCGGCGTCGGACCGGTACCGGTATGCGGTACGGCGACTGGGGTGGAAGGCGGAGGCGGAGGCGGCTGCCGGGGGTGTGGTGGAGGCGCTCGTGCCGGCCCGGCGGCTGCTGGACGTGGCCCGGTCGCTGGCGAGGTGCGGGGTGGTGCGGGTCGGGCTCGACGGGGCCTCGGGGAGCGGTCCGATCGGGTTCGAGGGCGGGCGGATGCGGTCGGTCGTGCGGCCGCTGGACGGGCGGCTGCCGGCCTACGGGAAGCTGTTCGACATGGCGGGGGCGGCGGTCGCCGAGGTGGAGTGCGGGGCGCTGACGGAGGCCGTGCGCCGGGTCGCGGTGGTGGCGGAGGCGAACAGTCCGGTACGGCTGGACTTCTCGGCGGAGTCGGTCCTGCTGCGCGCCGGGTACGGCGACGACGTGGCCGCGCAGCGGCTGCCCGCCGTGCTGACCGGGGCCGAGGAGGTGACCGTGGCGTTCAACCCGGCGTATCTGCTCGACGCGCTGGCCTCCTTCGAGACGTCGACGCTGCGGGTGGAGCTGCTGGGGACGGGGCAGCGGGCGCTGCTGGGCGCGGCGGACGCGCCGGAGGCCTGTCGGCATCTGCTGATGTCCGTCAAGCAGTTGGTGTGAGAGCCGCTTTGACCTGCGCTTTCGTCGGCTCGGCGGGCCATTGTCAGTGGCCTGCGGTAGCTTCCGAAGTGCTGGGCGCAAAGGCGCGTGACAGAACGGCCACAGGGGTGGGTGGACGATGAGCGACACCACGGCGACGACGGAGATCGACGTCGCACTGGAGAAGCACCGGACCGAGCTGACCGGCTACTGCTACCGGATGCTCGGCTCGTCCTTCGAGGCGGAGGACGCGGTGCAGGACACCCTGGTGCGGGCCTGGCGGAGCTACGACAAGTTCGAGGGCCGTTCCAGCCTGCGCTCGTGGCTGTACCGGATCGCGACGAACGTGTGTCTGGACATGCTGACGGCCGGCAACAAGCGGGCCAGACCGATGGACCTGTCCGAGGCCACCCCGCTCGGCCAGGCGGCGCTCTCCCCCCGTCCCGACAACACCTGGCTGGAACCGATGCCCGACGCCCGTGTGCTGCCGACGGTGGAGGATCC
Source organism: Streptomyces sp. NPDC006872 (assembly GCF_040635845.1). Taxonomy (NCBI): domain Bacteria; kingdom Bacillati; phylum Actinomycetota; class Actinomycetes; order Kitasatosporales; family Streptomycetaceae; genus Streptomyces; species Streptomyces sp. NPDC006872. The sequence goes on along the minus strand of NZ_JBEYIL010000001.1, from coordinate 498,820 downwards.
GGCCGAGGCGGCGATCGCCAAGGAGTCGGTGCGGCTGGCGTTCATGGCCGCGCTGCAGCAGCTCCCGCCGAAGCAGCGGGCGGTGCTGATCCTGCGGGAGGTGCTGGCCTGGAGGGCGAGCGAGGTCGCCGAACTGCTCGACACCTCGGTCGCCTCGGTCAACAGCGCGCTTCAGCGGGCCCGGGCGACGCTCGCCGAGCGGGAGGCCTCCGGCGCGGACGCGGCGGTGTCGGACCCGCTGGACGAAGAGCAGCAGAAGCTCCTCGAACGCTATGTGGCGGCCTTCGAGGGCTACGACATGACGGCGCTGACGGCCCTCCTGCACGAGGACGCCATCATGACGATGCCGCCGTTCGACCTGTGGCTGACCGGGCACGACGACATCACGGGCTTCATGACCACGATCGGCTCGGCCTGTGAGGGGTCGCGGCTGCTGCCGGTCCAGGTCAACGGGCTGCCGGGCTTCGCGCAGTACAAGCCGGACCCGGAGAAGGGCGGGTTCAGCCCGTGGGCGATCCAGGTCCTGGAGATCTCAGACGGCCGCCTCACCGGGTTCCACTTCTATCTGGACACCCAGCGCTGGTTCCCCCTCTTCGGTCTCCCCCTCCACCTCGAAGCGGAGGCCGACGAGGTCGAGCAGGGCGCGTAGGGCGGGTTCGGGGGCCCGCAGCCGGATGCGTCCCCCGGCCCGTCGGGCGGCGAGCTGGAGGCGGGCCAGCAGTTCGACGGCGGCGAGCCCCGGCGGCCCGATCCCGGCCACGTCGCAGACGACGACCGCGGCACCTGGGCCGGTGCCGGTGTCCGCCAGCAGCGCCCGTACGTCGTCGGCGAGCCCTGTCACCCGGGTGCGGGTGACGGGGGCGGTCAGGGTGAGCACGGGCGGTGTCTTGGGGTCCACGTGCGGTAGACCCCGGGGCGGGGCTCAACTCATCGGCCGTGTCGCTAACCGGCCGGGAACTCGCTGGTGTCCAGTTTCAGCCGGAACGGCTCGGGCAGCTCGATCGCGTCGCCGAACTTGCAGGCTCGCAGCACGCGGTAGACGTCCCGCTGCGGCTCTCCATACAGCGTGATGGTGGGGCCACCCGGGGCCCAGCCGTCGATCAGGAGGTAGAGCGGAGCCCCGGATTGGGCATAGCCGGCGGCCTTCTTGATCCGGTCATTGACCGCGTTGGACTTCGAGGTGATCTCAACGATCAGTTCGGCCGCAGATGCCGGAATGCAGTTGTCTTTCCCCGTTCGCAGGACCTCTTTCGGTGCGACCGCGATGTCGGGGATGTAAAGGCCGTCGCGTGACGGGACTGCGGTCCCCAGCGTCTGGTAAATGCCCCACTGGCGCGGGATCACCTGATACAGCTCTCGCGTCACCTGGTCTGCGATGTCGTTGTGGGCGTTGGAAGGCGGTGGTGCCACGGTGACGATCCCCTCGATGATCTCCACCTTGCAGCCCTCGGGCGCGTCCGTCTCCTGCCAGATCCGGACGAGGCCGTCCCACTCGTGGCCGTCGGCCGTCGAGTGGTCGACGGTGAGTGCGCTCATGGCGGTCTCCAATCAGTGCGTCACCGATCCCAGCATGCCGAACGGGACCGGCGGAGGTCCACCGATCCCGTTCACCCGAACGAGAGATCCCCTGTTCAGGCGATACGTTCCAGCACCACCGGCGAGGCCGTGAAGGCGGTTCCCGGCGCGTCGATGTCGTAGGAGCCCGCCACCGCCTGGAGCGCGTAGTCGAAGCGCTCCGGGGTGTCGGTGTGCAGGGTCAGCAGGGGCTGGCCCTCGCGCACGGTGTCGCCGGGCTTGGCGTGGAGCTCGACGCCCGCGCCCGCCTGCACCGGGTCCTCCTTGCGGGCGCGGCCCGCGCCGAGGCGCCAGGCGGCGATGCCGATGTCGTAGGCGTCGAGGCGGGTGAGGACGCCGGTGGAGGGCGCCGTCACGACGTGCTGTTCCCTCGCCGTGGGCAGCTGGGCGTCCGGGTCGCCGCCCTGGGCCGCGATCATGCGGCGCCAGACGTCCATCGCCGAGCCGTCGGCCAGGGCCTTCGCCGGGTCGGTGTGCGTCACGCCGGCCGCGTCGAGCATCTCGCGGGCGAGCGCGATCGTCAGTTCCACGACGTCCGCCGGGCCGCCGCCGGCCAGTACCTCGACCGACTCGCGGACCTCCAGGGCGTTGCCCGCCGTGAGACCGAGGGGGGTGGACATGTCGGTGAGCAGGGCGACGGTCTTCACGCCGTGGTCGGTGCCGAGGCCGACCATCGTGGAGGCGAGTTCGCGGGCGTCCTCGATGGTCTTCATGAAGGCGCCGGTGCCGACCTTCACGTCCAGGACCAGGGAGCCGGTGCCCTCCGCGATCTTCTTCGACATGATGGAGGAGGCGATCAGCGGGATGGCCTCGACCGTGCCGGTCACGTCCCGCAGGGCGTACAGCTTCTTGTCGGCGGGGGCCAGGCCGTCGCCGGCCGCGCAGATCACCGCGCCGGTGCCGTCCAGCACGGACAGCATCTCCTCGTTGGAGAGCAGGGCGCGCCAGCCGGGGATCGACTCCAGCTTGTCCAGGGTGCCGCCGGTGTGACCGAGGCCGCGGCCCGAGAGCTGGGGCACGGCCGCGCCGCAGGCCGCCACGAGGGGGGCCAGCGGGAGCGTGATCTTGTCGCCGACGCCGCCCGTGGAGTGCTTGTCGGCGGTCGGGCGGGACAGGGCCGAGAAGTCCATGCGCTCGCCGGAGGCGATCATCGCGGCCGTCCAGCGGGCGATCTCTCGGCGGTTCATGCCGTTGAGCAGGACGGCCATGTTCAGGGCGGCCATCTGGTAGTCGGCGACCTCGCCGCGGGTGTACGCGTCGATGACCCAGTCGATCTGCTCGTCGCTGAGCTCACCGCGGTCCCGCTTGGTGCGGATGACGGAGACGGCGTCCATGGCCATGGCTTTCCTTCCGGTGGTGCAGAAAGACGTTTCAGAAACCGCGCGGCCCCTCTGCGCCAGTCAGAGGGGCCGCGCGGGAGTTACTTGAGGTGGTCCGGGCCGAAGGCCTGCGGGAGCATCTCGGCGAGGGGCAGGACCCCCGCCGGCGTCTCCAGCAGCAGCTCCGCGCCGCCGAACTCGTACAGCAGCTGACGGCAGCGGCCGCACGGGACGAGGATCTCGCCGCGGCCGTCCACGCAGGTGAAGTGGGTGAGCCGGCCGCCGCCGGTGTTCTGCAGCTCCGAGACCAGCCCGCACTCGGCGCACAGGCCGAGCCCGTAGGAGGCGTTCTCGACGTTGCAGCCCGACACGATCCGGCCGTCGTCGACCAGGCCCGCCACGCCGACCGGGTAGCCGGAGTAGGGGGCGTACGCCCGGGACATGGCGTCCCGGGCCACGGTGCGCAGCTTCTCCCAGTCGACCGTGGCGTCCGCGGCGGCGGGCGGGGTCACTTGCCCTGTCCCTTCCGATAGGGCATGCCGTCCGCCTTGGGCATGCGCAGGGACTGGGCGGAGAGCGACAGCACCAGCAGGGTGACGACGTACGGGGCGGCCGTCACGACCTGGCGCGGGACCTCGTCCGTGCCGACGTACCAGATGAACATCAGGGCCGAGACGGCCGCGGTGATCACGGCGGGGACGTACTTCTTCTGCCACGCCAGGTAGGCCGCGCCGAACACCAGCAGGATCGCGAGCAGCAGGATCAGCGCGTGGACGTTGGTGGTGCCGCCGCGCAGGTTGAGGCTGTCGGTGTAGCCGAACAGGCCCGCGCCGAGGGCGAGGCCGCCCGGCATCCAGTTGCCGAAGATCATCGCCGCGAGGCCGATGTAGCCGCGGCCCGCGGTCTGGCCGTCGAGGTAGACGTTGGAGGCCACGATGGACAGGAACGCGCCGCCGAGGCCGGCGAAGCCGCCGCTGATGATCACGGCGATGTACTTGTACTTGTAGACGTTGACGCCGAGGGACTCGGCGGCGATCGGGTTCTCGCCGCAGGAGCGCAGACGCAGACCGAAGGCGGTGCGCCACAGCACCCACCAGGTGGCCGGGACGAGGGCGACGGCGACGACGGTGAGCGGCGACAGGTCGGTGATCAGACCGCCGACCAGGCCGGCGATGTCGGAGATCAGGAACCAGTGCTTCTCGTTGAGCGTGTCCAGCCAACCGGACAGCCCTGGGATGTCGAAGGTGCCCAGCGATTCGATCGGCGGGGACTGCTTGGCGGAGCCGCCGTCGGCGTTCTCGAAGGTGAACTTCGACAGATAGCGGGTGGTGCCCAGGGCCAGGATGTTGATGGCCACACCGGAGACGATGTGGTTCACGTTGAAGGTGACGGTCGCGATGGCGTGCAGGACGGCGCCGAGCGCGCCGCCGATGATCCCGAAGACGATGCCCGTCCACGGGCCCCACTGGTAGCCGGCCCAGGCGCCGAACCAGGTGCCCAGGATCATCATGCCCTCGAGGCCGATGTTGACGACGCCCGCGCGCTCGGCCCACAGACCGCCGAGGCCGGCGAGGCCGATCGGGACGGCGAGGCGCAGCGCGGTGGACATCTGCCCGGTGGAGGTGATGCCGTCCGCGCCGGTGATGAGGCGGACGATCGAGGTCAGCACCAGGACGCCCGCGATGATCAGCAGGAGGACCGGGAGCGAGAAACGGCGGCCGCCCTTGCCGGGCTGCTTCGCCTGCGGCTTGGCCGTGGTCGTGGTGCTCATCAGACCGCCACCTCCTTCTTCGTGTTCTGGGCGGCGGCCGCGAGCTCGGCGCCGACGCGCTTCTGCTGGCGGCGCAGACCCCACTGGCGTACGGCCTCGTACGAGATGACGACCGCGAAGACGATCAGGCCCTGCATGATCGTGGCGATCTCCTTCTCGTACGCCACCGGGGTCGCGTAGTCGAGGGCGGGAGAGGCCTTGTCGAGGAAGGCGATCAGCAGCGCGGCGAAGGCGATGCCGACCGGGTTGTTGCGGCCGAGCAGCGCGATGGTGATGCCGGTGAAGCCGAGACCCGTCGGGAAGCTCAGGCTGTAGGTGTGCGCGTCGCCGAGCAGCAGGGGCAGGCCGGAGAGGCCCGCGATGCCGCCGGAGATCAGCATGGCGGTGAGGACCATCTTCTTGGCGTCGACGCCGGAGGCCGCGGCGGCCGTCTCGGACTCGCCGGTGGCGCGCAGGTCGAAGCCGAAGCGGGTGCGGTTGAGGACCACCCAGTAGACGATGCCGAGGGCGATGGCGAGGAAGACCAGGCCGTAGATCTCGCCGACGTCGGCGCCCAGGTCGATGCCGGGGACCCAGCCCGAGTCCTTCATGATGCCGGTGGTGTTGTTGTTGCCGACCTGCACGCCCCAGATGTTGTCGAGGGTGAGGTAGCCGATGACGCTGGTGGCGATCGCGTTCAGCATGATCGTCGCGACGACCTCGCTGACGCCCCGGGTGACCTTCAGGATGCCCGCGATGCCGGCCCAGAAGGCGCCGGTGAGGACGCCGACCAGGAGCAGCAGCGGGACCTGGAGGAAGCCCGGCAGGGCGATGTTCGCGCCGACGACGGCGGTCATCATGGCGGCGAGGCGGTACTGGCCGTCGACGCCGATGTTGAACAGGTTCATACGGAAGCCGATGGCGACCGCGAGGGCGGCGATGTAGTACATCGAGGCCTGGTTGACGATCAGGACCTGGACGTCGGAGTAGCCGGCCTGCTCCAGCATGAGCGTGTACGGCTCGATCGGGCTCTTGCCCGAGGCGAGCAGCACGACCGAGGTCAGCAGGATCGCCGCGACGAGCGCGATGACCGGGCCGGCCACCGCCAGGAGCACGCGCTCCCTGTCGAACTTCTTCATCGGGCCTCGTCCTCCGGACCGGCAGCTTCCTCGGTGGTCTCCGCGGCGGTTTCCGCGTCGTCCGCGTGTTCCAGGTGACCGGACGCGGCGCCGGTCATGGCGGAGCCGAGCTCCTCCGGGGTGACGGCGGCCGGGTCGGCGTCCGCGACCAGCCTGCCGTTGTAGATCACGCGCAGGGTGTCCGACAGGCCGATGAGCTCGTCCAGGTCGGCGGAGATCAGCAGCACGGCCAGGCCCTCGCGGCGCGCCTCGCGGATGCGGTCCCAGATCTGGGCCTGTGCGCCGACGTCCACTCCGCGGGTGGGGTGGGCGGCGATCAGGAACTTCGGGTTGTGGCTCATCTCGCGGCCGACGATCAGCTTCTGCTGGTTGCCGCCGGAGAGGGAGGCGGCGGTCACGTCGATGCCGGGGGTGCGGACGTCGAACTCCTCGACGATCCGGCGGGTGTCGGCCTGGGCGCCCTTGATGTTCAGCCAGAAGCCCTTGGCGTTGGGCGCCTCGGTGACATGGCCGAGGATCCGGTTCTCCCAGAGGGGCGCCTCCAGGAGCAGGCCCTGGCGGTGGCGGTCCTCGGGGATGTAGCCGACGCCGGACTCGCGCCGCTTGCGGGTGCTCCAGGGGGTGATGTCCTCGCCGAGGAAGGCGATGGTGCCCGAGTCGGCGTTCTTGGTGCCGATCAGCGCGTCGATCAGCTCGGTCTGGCCGTTGCCCTCGACGCCGGCGATGCCCATGACCTCGCCGGCGTGGATGGTGAAGCTGACGTCGTCGAGGGCCTTCTTGACCTCGCCGCCGAGAGCGACCTCGGGCGAGATCATGCCGCTGACCCCGCCGGCCGTGGGCTCGGCCTCGACGCCCAGGGAGGCGCCGCCGCTCGCGTAGACGGTGAGGTTCGCGACCTGGATGACGGGCTTGTCGGTGACCGTGGACTCGGCGGTCTCCGGGGTGGGCAGCTCGCTGCCGACCATCATCTCGGCGAGCTGACGCGGGGTGGTCTCGGAGGGGACGGCGGTGCCGACGGTCGTGCCGCGCCGGATGACGCTGATCTCGTCTGCGACGGACAGCACCTCGCCCAGCTTGTGGGAGATGAAGATGACGGACAGGCCCTCGGACTTCAGCTCGCGCAGGTTGTCGAAGAGCGCGTCGACCTCCTGCGGGACGAGCACGGCGGTCGGCTCGTCGAGGATGAGGGTCCTGGCGCCGCGGAAGAGGACCTTGAGGATCTCGATGCGCTGGCGCTCGGCGACGCCGAGGTCCTCGACCAGGGCGTCCGGGCGGACGTTCAGGCCGTAGCGGTCGGAGATCTCCCTGATCTTCTTACGGGCGTTGCCGCCGATGCCGTACAGCTTCTCGCTGCCCAGCACCACGTTCTCCAGCACGGTCAGGTTGTCGGCCAGCATGAAGTGCTGGTGGACCATGCCGATGCCGCGCGCGATGGCGTCGGCGGGGCTGGAGAAGCTCACCTGGTCGCCGTCGATCGCGATGGTGCCCTCGTCCGGCTTCTGCATGCCGTAGAGGATCTTCATCAGCGTCGACTTGCCGGCGCCGTTCTCGCCGACGAGGGCGTGCACCGTGCCTTTTCGGACAACGAGGTGGATGTCGTGGTTGGCGACGACACCGGGGAAGCGCTTGGTGATCCCCGCCAGCTCTACCGCGATCGTCGACTGTGCGGTGAGCGGAGGGCTGCTGGACGCGTCGATGGCGCACTCTCCTTGGGAAAGGGGCCGCTCTACGCGCGTAGCGCCCCTGCTTTAAATAGTGCCCGGACCTGATCGAACTTGAATGATCTTGATAGCCGCCGTGGAGGCATCCTGATCAAGTCACGATCCGTTCCGAGCATTCTGCCGCGCGAACGGGGCGCGGGGAGGACATCCTTCCCGCGCCCGGTTCCGTGGCCGTAACGCTGCCATTACAGCGCTTCTTCAGCCAAGGCCTGTGACAGCCTTCGACCGAGGAGTCAGGAGGTCTTCACCGTGATGGTGCCGTCCTTGATGCCCGTTTCGGCCTTCTTGATCGCGGCCTGGATGTCGGCGTTGCCCGCGAAGGTCGGGTTGGAGTTCGACACGCTCACGCCGCCGTTCTCGAGGGAGCCGCGGATGACGCCGGTCTCCGGCTTGCCGTCGTTGACGGACTTGGCCAGCGTGTAGACCGCGCCCTCGACGTTCTTCATGGCCGAGGTCAGGATCGAGTCCTTGTAGGCCTTCAGAGCGTCCTGCTTGTACTGGTCGGAGTCGACGCCGATCGCCCACACCTTGTTGGCGTTGGCGGCCTTGATGACGCCCTGGCCGGACAGACCGGCGGCGGCGTAGACGACGTCCGCACCGGCGTCGATCTGGCCCTCGGCGGCGCTCTCGCCCTTGTCGGGGCTGGAGAAGCCACCCTCGGCGGCGGTCTCGGTCAGGTACTGCGACTTGACCGTGACGCCCTTCTTGGTGTCCTCGACGCCCTGCTTGAAGCCGGCCTCGAACTTGTGGATCAGCGGAACGTCCACGCCGCCGACGAAGCCGACGGTGTTGGTCTTGGTGGCCTTGGCGGCGGCGACGCCGGCCAGGTAGGAGGCCTGCTCCTCGTGGAAGACGAGGTCGGCCACGTTGTCGGCCTTGATCTGCTCGTCGTCGACGATGCCGAAGGTGGTCTTCGGGTACTTGGCCGCGACCTCCTTGACGGCCGGCGCGTAGGCGAAGCCGACGCCGATCACCGGGTTGTAGCCCTGCTTGGCGAGGCTCTCCAGGCGCTGCACCTTGTCGGCGTCCGACTCGCCGTCCTGCGGCTCGACGGCGGTGGACTTGTAGCCGAACTCCTTGTCGGCCTTGTCCAGGCCGGCCGTCGCGGCGTCGTTGAAGGACTGGTCGCCCTTGCCGCCGACGTCGTACGCGAGCGCGAGGCCCAGGTTCTTGTCGCTGCTGTCAGAGGAAGAGGACGACGTGGACGAGCTTCCACAAGCGGAAACGGTCACGGCGAGGGCTGCGGTGGCAACACCCGCAACCGCGATTCGGGACACCCGGCGCATGGAACGAGACTCCTTTGTGCAAGCGCCCAAACCAGGCGCTGGTTCCGCCGCAGCGTAACGCGCGTAGACCAGACGGAAAAACCCTTCTGTCCGGTCCGTTACCGAGCTGTGGCCACAGATGGAGCCCAGGTTACGGACAGCCGAACGCCCCTTGCGGTAGGCAAGGGGCGCATGGGCTGCGAGGACGCCCGTAAGGGCGTAGCAAGTGGCGGTGGGGCCGGTGCTCCGGTCGTTACTTGGTGTTGACCGTGACCGTGCCGTCGATGATGGCCTTCTTGGCCTTGTCGACGGCCGCGACGACGTCCGTCATCGCCGTGTACTTCGGGTTGGTGTCGGCGAAGCCGACGCCGTCGTTGGAGAGGCTGCCGCGGACCACGCCGGACAGCGGCTTGCCGTCGACGACGGACTTGACGAGGTCGTAGACCGCGCCGCCGACGTTCTTCAGCGCCGAGCCGAGGACGTAGTCCTTGTACGCCGCCAGCGCGCTCTGGCTGTACTGGTCGGAGTCGACGCCGATGGCCCACACCTTCTTGGCCGCGGCCTCGGTGATGACGCCCTGACCGGACAGGCCGGCCGCGTGGTAGATGACGTCGGCGCCCGCCTCGATCTGGCCGCTCGCCGCGTCCTTGCCCTTGTCGGGGCTGGAGAAGCCGCCCTCCTGGGCCGTCTCCGTCAGGTACTGCGACTCGATCTTGATGTTCGGGTTGATCGACTTGGCGCCCTGGATGTAACCGGCCTCGAACTTGTGGATCAGCGGGATGTCCACGCCGCCGATGAAGCCGATGTGCGCCTTCTTGGAGACCTTGGCGGCGGCGACGCCGGCCAGGTAGGAGGCCTGCTCCTCGTGGAAGACCATGTCGGCGACGTTCTTGGCCTGGATCTGCTCGTCGTCGATGATCCCGAAGGTGATGTTCGGGAACTTGGCGGCGGCCTCCTTGACGGCCGGCGCGTAGGCGAAGCCGACGCCGATCACCGGGTTGTAGCCGGACTGGGCGAGCTGGCTCAGCCGCTGCACCTTGTCCGCGTCGGACTCGCCGTCCTGCGGCTCGACGTCCTGGCCGCCGATCTTGAATTCCTTCTGGGCCTTCTCGAAACCGGCGTAGGCGGCGTCGTTGAAGGACTGGTCGCCCTTGCCGCCGATGTCGTACGCCAGACCGATGCCCTTGCCCGAGTACTTACCGGACTCGGTGGCCTCGGCCTGGGCGTCGGACTTGGACTTGCCGCAGCCGGCGGCGGCGAGAGCGACGACCGCGACGGTCACCGCAGCCCGGGTGAATCTCGTCCTCCGAGATATCAGACGCATAGCAAGCACCCCTTCATCCCCACGGCGCCGATACCGGCCCGCATTCCCCTTGGTTGCGCCGTTCCGGGAGGGCTCCCCAACAAGCCGTTCCAGGTGGGCGATTCGGCGCACAGTAACGCGCGTAGAAGGCGAGGGGAACGGGGTTTCTCGCGGCCGTTATCGATTCGTGCCGCCCCCGGGTTACAAGCGCGTCCTCGGCGTTACGGGTGGGTGACACAGGGGGGCGAAGAGTTACCTTTCGGACACCCTTCGCCCCCCCCTGTGGCGCTTCCGTCCCTCTCAGCTCACACGGGTCCTCGCGTCGAGCAGCGCGGCGGCCGTGAAGAGCTCCACGCCGACGGTGATCGCCGACTCGTCCGCGTCGAAGTCGCCCTGGTGCAGATCGCGCACGGTGCGCTCGCCGGGCGGGCGGACGCCGAGGCGGGCCATCGCGCCGGGCACCCGCTCCAGGTACCAGGAGAAGTCCTCGCCGCCCAGGCTCTGCTCGGTGGACTCCACGCCCGCCTCGCCGCGCCGGACGACCATCGCGTCCCGCAGCAGCGCGGCGACGTCGGCGTCGTTGACGACCGGGGGGACGCCCCGCACGTAGTTGATCTCGGACTTGGCGCGGTGCAGGTTGGCGACCTCGTCGATCGCGGCGACGACGATGTCCGGGGCCTGCCGCCACGCCTCGATGTCCAGGCAGCGGACGGTCCCGGAGAGCTCGGCGTGCTGCGGGATCACGTTGGGCGCGTGCCCGCTCTCGATGCGGCCCCAGGTGACGGCGAGCCCGGCGCGGGTGTCGACGCGCCGCCCGACCAGCGCGGGCACGTCGGTGACGACCCGGGCGACCGCCGTGACGAGGTCGGTGGTCAGGTGCGGGCGGGCGGTGTGGCCGCCGGGGCCGTCCAGGGAGATCTCCAGCCGGTCGCAGGCGGAGGTGATGGCGCCCTCGCGCAGACCGATCAGCCCGGCGTCCACGCGCGGGTCGCAGTGCACGGCGATGATCCGGCCGACGCCGTCCAGCGCGCCGCACTCGATGGCGTCGGCGGCGCCGCCGGGCAGCACCTCCTCGGCGGGCTGGAAGATCAGCCGCACCGGGCGCGGCAGCCGGCCCTGCCGGTGCAGTTCCGCGAGGACGAGCCCGGCGCCGAGGACGACGGTGGTGTGCACGTCGTGGCCGCAGGCGTGGGCGCGGTCGGGGACGGTGGACCGGTAGGCGCACTCGGTCTTCGTGTCCGGGATGGGCAGCGCGTCGATGTCGGCGCGCATGGCGAGGACGGGAACACCGTCCGCCCCCGCGTCCACGGTCCCGATGTCACAGATGAGGCCGGTGCCGATGCCGAGCACGCGTGGCTGGAGCCCCGCCTTCTCGAGGCGGGCCTTGATCGCGGCCGTCGTACGGAACTCCTGGTTGCCGAGCTCGGGGTGCATGTGCAGGTCGCGGCGGAAGGCCACGAGTTCTGCGCGCAGCGCCTCCGGCAAGGTGCCTGGGAGCACACCGGGGAGCGTGTCTTCCCCGGAAGGATCGGCCTCGGACTCTCGGGACATCAGTTGCTTCACCCTCTGAAGGGTAGGACGCCGGGACGGTCGACCGACCTACGATCAACAAAAGTTCAACCCGTCAGGGGAAGAAAAGTCGGTCGCGCGGCGCATGGCTGCTGTGGGCGGTGGGTAAACTCGACCGGCTTTCCGGCAGCCGCCCACACTTCTTCCTTCCTTTCACGGATACCACGGACCACTCCTGGCACGCCGTGCCTGTCCACGTACCGGGACCGTGACCGGGGCCCGATCCCGGAATCATCACCCGCACACGGCCGTGCCGCCACACAGCGCGACCGGTCGAGGGTCCCGGCGCCCCCGTCACATCGCGCTGACGGTCGTCAGTCTGTGGACGTCTCGCGCCGTTCCCGTCACGCCGGAGAGGAAGCCCTGGGCTCTCGGGGAGGCGTGCTCGGTGAGCCAGGCGGGGTCGATGTCGCAGACCGTGACGCGGACGTCGGTTCCGGAGAGGGCCAGGGGCAGGGTGTGCACGACCGTGGAGGGGAAGCTGAGGACCGTCCGCCCTATGGGGCCTCGGCGGGCGATCAGTTCCAGGGGGAGGTCCGGGCGGACGACCTCGAGGCCGGTCTCGACCGCCAGTCGGTGGAGTTTGTCCGTGCTCTCGCGGCGGTGGGCGAAGTAGCGGGTGACGCCGTGCGTCCGGGCCAGCGTGCGGACCGCCGCCAGGTAGTGGTCGGCGTCCACCACGCCCGTCTCCACCAGCGAGGTGCCCACCATGTCGGCGGCCTTCGTCACGCGCGGCGGGCCGAAACGGTCCCGGGTCCAGGCGAAGGAGTTGACCGTGAGGGCGACGCCGGCGGGGGCCTCCGGTACGGGCATGGAGGAGAAGACCTCGACGCTGCGGGCCGCGGTCGGGGTGAGGCGGCGGCGGGCCGAGGCGGAGACCGGGGCGAAGAGCACGTCACGCGGGCCGGAGCGGCCGCCCTTGCGGTGCCAGCGCACGAGGCGTTCGCCGCGGGCCAGTTGGCCGACGAACTCCATCGTGGCCGTGCCGTCGTCCACCACGACCAGCTCGCGCGCCCGGGTGATCGTCAGCAGCAGTTGGACGTAACGGGAGAACGGGTCGCCCAGCACCATCCGTTCCGCGCGCAGCAGCAGCCGGGTGAGGCCGCCGATCGTGCGGAAGGGGGCGGTCGCGCCGCCGCGGGCCTCCTCCCAGCGGACGGTGTGTCCTTCCTGGCGGGCCAGTTCGGCCATGCGGCGCAGCTGGCCGCGGGTCATCGGGTCGGTCGGGGACAGGACGACGAGGGTGAACCCCGCGCCGGGCTCCGCCTGCTCGTGGAGTTTCTGGGCGTGCGCCCACTCCAGGACGTTCAGGAGCTGCACCGGGCTCTCGACGAAGGCGAGGGTGTGGGGGGTGCCGGTACTCCCGGCGCGGGGGATCATCGACGTACGACCGTCCGTCCGTAAGGCACTCGTAGCGATACTCGGAGAGAGACTCAGACCGTGACCGGCTCGCCCGCGGCCGCGGCGATCTCGGCCTCGGCGACGACGCCGGAGACGCGGCGCAGCTTCTTCATGGGGCCCAGCTCGGAGTCGTAGACCTGCTTCACACCGTCGCCGAGGGACGCCTCGATGGTGCGGATGTCGCGGACGAGGCGGGTCAGGCCGCCCGGCTCCACGGACGCCGCCTGGTCGGAGCCCCACATGGCGCGGTCGAGGGTGATGTGACGCTCGACGAAGGAGGCGCCGAGGGCGACCGCGGCGAGCGTGGTCTGCAGGCCCGTCTCATGGCCGGAGTAGCCGATCGGGACGTTGGGGAACTCCTTCTCCAGCGTGTTGATCACGCGGAGGTTGAGCTCCTCGGCCTTCGCCGGGTAGGTCGAGGTGGCGTGGCACATGAGGATGTTGTCCGAGCCGAGGACCTCGACCGCGTGGCGGATCTGCTTCGGGGTGGACATGCCCGTGGAGAGGATGACCGAGCGGCCGGTGCCGCGCAGCGCGCGCAGCAGCTCGTCGTCGGTGAGGGAGGCGGAGGCGACCTTGTGCGCCGGGACGTCGAACTTCTCCAGGAAGGCGACCGCCTCGGTGTCCCACGGGGACGCGAACCAGGCGATGCCCTTCTCCTTGCAGTACTCGTCGATCTTGCGGTACTCGTCCTCGCCGAACTCCACGCGGTGGCGGTAGTCGATGTACGTCATCCGGCCCCAGGGCGTGTCGCGCTCGATGTCCCACTGGTCGCGGGGGGTGCAGATCTCCGGGGTGCGCTTCTGGAACTTCACGGCGTCGCAGCCGGCCTCGGCGGCCGCGTCGATGAGCTTGAAGGCGTTCTCCAGCTCGCCGTTGTGGTTGATGCCGATCTCGCCGCAGATGTAGACGGGGCGGCCGGGGCCGACCTCGCGCGAACCGAACGTACGCAGACGGGAGTTGGTACTCATTGCGGGGTTTTCCTTACTTGGTGAGGGAATCGAGAGAGGGTCCGAGGATCCAGCCGGCGATCTCCCGGATCGCGCCGTCGCCACCGGGGAGGGTGGTGACCGCGCGTGCGGCGCCGCGCACGACGTCATGGGCGCTCGCGACCGCCACGGGCCAGCCGACGAGGGCGAAGCACGGGAGGTCGTTGACGTCGTTGCCGACGTAGAGCACGCGCTCCGGCGCGATGCCCTGCTCCTCGCACCACTGCTTCAGCGCGAGGTCCTTGCGGTCGATGCCGTGCAGGACCGGGAGCTTGAGCTTCCGGGCCCGGGCGGCCACGACCGGGTTCTGTTCCGTGGAGAGGATCAGCATCTTCAGCCCGCTCCTGCGCAGGGCGGCGATGCCGAGTCCGTCGCCGCGGTGCACGGAGACGAACTCCTTTCCGTCGGAGTCGATCAGCACCCGGTCGTCGGTCTGGGTGCCGTCGAAATCGAGTACGACCGCGTCGATGTCGTCCGCGGTCGGGAGGACGCCGGGCAGGTCCGCGTCGAAGATCTGGGCCAGCGCCCGCGCCCGCGCGAGGTCGTGCGGGTCGTCGATCTCCAGCACGCGCGCGGGGTCGGTGCGGACCAGCTCGGTGCGGCCGAAGAAGCGGTGGCCGTGCTCGCGGAAGCCCTTGGTCCGCATGGCGTAGGCGGCGCCGGTCTCCAGGTAGTCCTGGGGGCGGTCCTGGCGGCGGGGGCGGTAGGACTTGTCGTGGTTGACGCCCGCGCCGCCCTCGGACTGCTGATCGGCGTCGCGCCACACGAAGCCGTGGAACGGCGCGACCGTCACCGCCGTGTCGGCGCCGTTCTCGACGACCGCCGCCGCGACCCCGTCGACGTCCTCGCGGACGAGGAACGGGCTGGTGCACTGCACGAGCAGGACGACGTCCACCGAGGCGCCGTGCAGGGCCTCGTGGACGTCGAGCGCGTGCGCGACGGCGGCCTCGGAGGTGGCGGTGTCCCCGGCGATGGCGGCCGGACGCAGCACGACCTCGGCGCCGGCCTGACGGGCGGCGACCGCGATGGCCTGGTCGTCGGTGGAGACGACGACGTCCGTCACCAGCCGGGCGGCCAGGCACTCGCGGATCGCGCGCGCCACCAGCGGGATGCCGCCGACGGAGGCGAGGTTCTTCGCGGGGACGCCCTTGGAGCCGCCGCGCGCGGGGATCACGGCGAGCACCCGGCGTGCCCCGGCCGCTGTGTCGAACATGGGCTGAACTCCTTGAGTCGGGTCGCTCACAGCTCCCCCATCCGCCGGATCACCGGGGCCACGCGCTGCACGCCGTGCCGGTAGGCGCCGCGGGCGGCCCGGCGCACGATCTGGCGTACGGGGCCCGGCTCCTTGTCGGCGGCGGGGGCGCCGGGCAGCGGGGTGCCGTCGGGGCCGAGGTGGTGGCGGGCGAGGATGCCGGGCAGATAGCCGGAGGCGGTCGCGAGGGTGTAGTAGGGGGCGAGCGGGGCCGGACCGGCGGGCCGGTCCAGCAGCTTGGCGATGCGTTCGCGGGCCGCGTCGAAGGCGCGGTCGTACGTGCCTGTCCCGGCGGGGCCGCCCCCGGCCGCGACGCCCTGCCGGGCCACCCACTCCTCGTCCGGGACGGGGCGGTGGCCGGCGTCGAGCCGGTCCCAGGAGGAGAGGCAGCCGGAGCCGACGAAGTGGTGGTTGCCGAGCGCCTCGCGCACCCCGAGGTCGGTGAGGACCACGGTGGGGATACGGCGGTGCAGGGACTCCAGGGCGGCCGTGGAGCTGACCGTGACCATGAGGTCGGTGCGGTCGAGGACCTCGCCCATGTTCCCGTACACCAGACGGAAGTTGGCCGGCGCGTCGAGCTTCTGCGCCAGCTTCTGGTAGGGCAGCTCCTCGATGTGCGTGGTGTGCTCGCCGGGCCGGGAGCGGAGCTTCAGCAGCACCTCGCGCTCGGGGTGCAGCCGCGCGTGCCGCACCAGCCGTTCGAGGAGGTACGTGCGGTCCCTGCGGTTCTCCGGCACGGAGGGCTGGGCGGCGAAGACGACCGTGTAGGGGTCGTGCTCACCCGTGTACGGCGCGCCGCCCAGGAACGGCAGGGCCACCTCGGTCACCGCCGAGGCGTCGGCGCCCACCCCTTCGAACACGGTGCGGAAACGCTCCGCGTCCTGGCGGGAGTTGGCGAGCACGAGGTCCGCGCCGTGCCGCAGCAGCAGTCCGTCGGCGAGCTTCTCGTAGACGACGCCGACGTATCCGGTGACGACCACGGGCCGCCGCTCGCGGTCCTCCCACACCCGTCTGAGGCCGTGCAGCATCGCCTGGACGCCGCCGCCGACGAGCGCGAGGACCAGGACGTCGTACGGCTCCGCTCCCTCCTCGCCCATGGCGCGCAGGAACTCGACCGCCGTCACCTCGCGCAGTGAGTCGGCGCGCACACCCACCTCGGTGAGCTGCCGGGCGGTGGGCGTGGCCCGGCCGCGCAGCAGGAAGCCGTCGAGGACGGGACCGGCCTGCGCGCGGTCCGGCGCGATCCGGCCGGCGGTGAGGGCGCCCCATTTCCAGCGGGTGTCGGAGTCCGCGAGGACCGCGATCCGGAGGGGCTTCGCATTGCTTGCTGGCACGGTCACGACCGTAGAAAGGGAAATCCAGCCGTGTGCCAACCACAAGTCAACAATGAGTTAACAACACGTCACCGAATACCGAACCGCCTGGCCATTGGCCAGGAATTAGATGTGATGCACCGTTCCGACACACCGAGTTCATATCCCATACCCCCGGCGGAAATATTTGCCGCCGGGCTGCGCCCTAGGGTTTCACTGTGCCAAAGCTCTCCGTCATCGTGCCGTTCTACAACGTGCAGCAATACGCGTCGGACACTCTCGTGAGCCTGCGTGCGAACACCCATGCGGACTTCGAGTTCATTCTGGTCGACGACTGCTCGACCGACGCGACGCCCGCTCTCCTCGAACGCGCGGAGCGCGAACTGCCGGGCGCGGTGTACGTCAGACATGACAAGAACGGGGGGCTGGCGACCGCGAGGAACACCGGGATCGACCACGCGCGCGGCGAGTACCTGACGTTCCTCGACGGAGACGACTGGCTCGCTCCGGGCTATTTTCCGCGACTCCTGGCCTCCATCGAGGAGCTGGGCTGCGATTTCGTCCGCACCGACCATGTGCAGTGCACCGGACGGGCCCGGGCCGTCCACCGCGTCCCGCAGGGCCGGCGCGGGACGGTGCTGAGCCCGCGCTCCGCGATCCTGCCCGCCAACCGGTCGACGTCGGTCGACTACGCCTACGCGTGGGCGGGTGTATACCATCGCCGGCTCGTCGACCGCGGACTGCTGCACTTCACCGACGGACTGCGGACGGCCGAGGACCGGCCGTGGATCTGGAAGCTCCACCGGGAGGCCGAATCCTTCGCCGTGGTAGGGCTGTTGGGCGTCTATTACCGACGTGGCGTGACCTCGTCGCTCACCCAGATCGGAGATGTCCGACAACTGGATTTCGTGCGTGCATTCGATCAGGTCATCGAGGAAACATCACGTGACCCCGAGGCGGATAAGTTGTTGCCCAAAGCAGTGCGCACGTATTGCGCGGTCATGACGCATCATCTCGGCACGATCGAGAGGTTCGAACCCGCCGTGGCCCGCAAACTGCGTTCCCTGTGCGCCGCCGCCCTGAAGAGAATGCCGCAGGACGTGCTCGCGGAGGTCATGGACTCGATGGACGTACAACGGGCAGGCGTACTGCGGCGCGTGCGGCGCAGGCCGTCGACGGCACGGGCGGTGGCCGTCTGATGGCTCGCACCACCCGGATCTTCTGCGTCTCGACCCTGTACGGCGCCGCGACCCTGGCCGCCGCTCTCGACGCCGGGCTCTTCGAGCCGACCGACCGCCGGCTGCTGCTGGTCGCCGACAACGCGGCCAACCCCGAGATCACCCCGTCCGTCGACGCGATGCCGGGCTTCGCCCGGATCCGTGAGCGCTTCGACGAGGTGCTGTCCTGGAACGAGACCATCGCCCCGTTCCACCCCGGCGGCTGGTCGCCGCGCGGCGACGACATCCCGCTGTGGGAGCGGCACATACGGCTGCTGTGGGACCTCGGCGAGGACGACGTCCGGCTGGCCGTGGAGTCCGTTCACCTCAACCCGGCGCTGGCGCTCTGCCAGTTGTTCACCGGCGCTCCCGTCGACGTCTACGCCGACGGCCCTGAGAGCTACGGCCCCACGCGCGACAAGATCGACCCACTGGTCGGCACCCGTGTCGACCGGCTGCTGCACCTCGATCTCGTCCCGGGCCTCACCCCGCTGCTGCTCACCGAGTTCGGGGTGCCGCCGGTGCCGGTGCCGTCCGAGGCCTTCCTGAAGGTGCTGGCCGAACTGGCCGACGGGGACGAGGAGTCGCCCGCCCCGGCGGCGCACGGGGAGCAGGCGCAAGGGGAGCAGGCGCAAGGGGAGCGGGTGCGGCCGGCGCTGCTGCTCGGGCAGCGCCTCGCGGAGCTCGGCATCGTCGGCGAGGCCCAGGAGGAGGACCTGTACCTGGGCATGGTGCGCGGGGCGGTGGCGCTCGGGCATCGCACGCTCGTCTTCAAGCCGCACCCCACGGCGCCTGTCCGCTGGTCCCGGCGGCTGGAGGACGAGGCGCGGAGACTGGGCGCCGAACTCACCCTCCTCGACGGGCCGGTCCTCGCGGAGGTGGCCTACCAGCGGCTACGGCCCGCGCTCGTCGTCGGCTGCTTCTCCACCGCGCTGCTCACCGCCGCCGGTCTGTACGGCCTGCCGGTCGCCCGGGCCGGCACCGACACCGTGCTGGCCAGGCTCGCGCCCTACCAGAACAGCGACCGGGTGCCGCTCACGCTCATCGACGCGGCTCTGCCGGACCTGGCGGACGGGTCGGCGGTGGAGAGCTGGAGCATGCCGTCGGCGGAGCGGCTCGCGGAACTGGCGCTGCTTCTGAAGGCGGTCGGCTTCGCGATGCAGCCCAAGATCCACCCGGGGCTGCGGGGCGAGGCGGAGCGCTACCTCTCCACCCGTCTGAACCCGCACACCTGGCGCTACTTCAAGCGACGACGCCTGGCGGCCCTGGCCCTGCCCGGCGCGGTACCGGCCCAGCTCGCCTTCATCCCGCGCAACGCGGCCGTACGCCGGCTCGCACGCCGGGCGCGGGCCCTGAAGCGGGTGACCGGCAAACGGTAGGGGCGGGGCGCCGGGCGGCTCGGGGGTTCATCGGATCGAAACCTCCGCGCCGCCCCCGGGTCAGCCGCTCCACATCCGTCACTCGCGGGAAGTCCATAGCGTCCGAACACATTTCCAGATCGGCTCCCATGGCTACAACGGAAGGTCCTCAGGATGAGCGCGGCTGACCAGGCCACGACACCGGTACCAGCACCGGCACCGGAACCGGCACCCCGGCTGAAACTCTCCCTGCCCGACCGGACCGAGGTCCGGCCCCGGGCGGAGAACCGGCTGCGCGCCCTGGACGGTCTGCGTCTGCTGGCGGCCCTGATGGTCTGCTTCTACCACTACGCCGGCAAGAACGGCGAGGTCGCGTCCTCCTGGCACCAGTCCCCCGCCGACAAGTTCCCCACGCTGTCCCAGATGGCCACCTACGGCAGCCTGGGCGTGCAGTTCTTCTTCCTGATCAGCGGCTTCGTGATCTGTATGAGCAGCTGGGGCAAGAGCATGGGCGACTTCTTCCGCTCCCGGGTCTCCCGCCTCTACCCGGCGTACTGGGCTGCGATAGTCCTGGTCACCGCCGCCTGCTTCGTCGCGCCGGCGGTCTCCGCGCCGCTCCGCTCGGACGAGGTGCTGGTCAACTTCACCATGCTGCAGCAGCCGATGGGCGTGCCCCGGGTGCTGGGCGTCGACTGGACGCTCTGGGTGGAGGTGCGCTTCTACGCCCTGTTCGCGCTGTTCGTGGTCTGGAAGGGCGTCACCTACCGCCGAGTGGTGATGTTCTGCATCCTGTGGACGCTGGCCGGTGTCTTCGCCCGGGTCGCCGACCACCCGCTGACCGACCAGCTGGTGATGCGCGACCACGCGCCGTACTTCATCGGCGGCCTCGCCCTCTACCTGATCCACCGCTTCGGCAGCGACCTGCTGCTGTGGGGCATCGTGGTGTTCAGCTTCCTGCTGGGCCAGCGCTACTCGGTCACGGCCCTGTGGCACCCCGGTCCGCAGGGCGCCTTCCACCGCAACCCGCACGTCATCGAGCTGATCGTCCTCGTCGCCTTCGTCGCCGTCGCCGCGGTGGCCCTGGGCTGGACGAGCAAGGCGAACTGGCGCTGGCTGACGGTGGCCGGGGCGCTGACGTACCCCTTCTATCTGATCCACGAGCACCTGGGCTGGTTCTTCATCCGAGTGCTGTACCGCGAGTTCGGTCTGAGCCCGTATCTGACGATCGCCACGACGATCCTGTCCATGCTGGGGATCGCCTGGCTGCTGCACAAGTTCGTGGAGAAGCCGTTCGGGCCCCGGCTGAGGAAGGCGCTGGCCGCGCAGTCCGTGCGGCGCGCCTGAGCGGCCCCACCAGGCACGACGGAGCCCCGCGCCCCTTTCCTCGGGACGCGGGGCTCCGTGGCGTCAGCCCTGGCGCGCCGCCGCCGTGGACCGGATCCTGCGCACCGCCCGCCGCACCGCCGGATGCCGGCGCAGCGCCTCCGCCCGGATCGGGGCTCCACCGGGGAGCCGCAGGCTGGTCAGGCGGCGGCGCTTGAAGTAGCGCTGGTACTCGGCCAGATGCTCGGTGAGCCAGGCCGCCGTCTCCTCGCGCAGGGCGTGCTGCTTACGGGACTGCATGCAATACCCCACCGCCCGCACCAGAGGCGTCAACTCCGCTGCCGCTCCCGCGAGTTCGAGCGGGGCGCCGAGCTCCGCGCGCTCCGCGTCGGGCAACGCCGCGTCGATGACGGTGAGCGGGACGCGGTTGCTGTTCTCGTAGGGCGTGATGCGGTCCAGGAGCAGCTCCGTGCCGACGCGGGCGACCGGAATGCCGTAGAAGGCGGCGGCGGTCATCAGGGCCGTGGAGAAGCAGCCGATGACGAGCTTCGGCTTCAGGAACGCGAAGACCGTCTCGGCGAGGACCGGTTCGTTGAGCACCGTGAGCCGTACGCCGAGTTCCTTCGCGACCGCCTCCAGCGCGTCGTTGAAGACGGCGGGGGCGCTCGGGTGCGGCTTGAACAGCACATCCTCGTGGCCCGCACGGGCGGCGGCCCGCAGCATGCGGATGTGCAGCTGCTCCTCCTCGTCCTGGGTGATCAGGTCGATGGCAGAGAGGTACTGGCCGAGGAGGACGGCGGTGGGCGGGTGGTCGGCGGGGAGGCGCTCGGCGAGGATGCCCGCGCCCGACTCGCCGATCTGCGCGAGGACGTCCACGACGGCCTCGCCCGGCACGGCCTCGGGCTCGACGCCGTACTCGGTCAGCAGCATGGGCTTGAGGCCCGGCACCAGGTCGAGGTGGAGGACGCGCTTGATGCGGCTGCTCATGCCGTGCGGGATGCGGTTGCGGGTGGGGCCGTAGCTCATCAGGCCGTCCGCGTACACATGGATGGGGCTGTCCGCGAAGATGTCGGCGACCGCGCGGGAGGGGTTGGCCTGGATGGACTCGCAGGCGATCTCGACGGGTTCGTCGCCCAGGTCCCAGGCCAGCCGGACGGCCTTCTCCCACAGCTGGGCGTCCTGGGCGCGCGGGGACCAGCCGACCGGGTGGTGCGGGGAGATGAACTCGTTCCAGGAGTGCACCTCGTCGAACTCGGGGCGCAGCTTCTCGAAGCCGGCCATCCGGTCCAGCGGGGTGCCGACCTCGGGGACCGAGGCGGTGTTGCTGACGACGAGGAGGCGGCGGACGCCCTCGCGCGGGCCGAACTGGCCGGCGCGGATCGCGGCGGTGACGGTCGCGGCCGCGTACTGGGTGGCCGAGAAGAAGATCTGGATCATGCCGCCACTCCCTTGAGACCGCCCCGGACCCGGCGCAGCATGTCGACGCGTTCCTCGCCCATCCCCACCACGGCCTCGCTCAGTTCGGCCTCGCTCATCGCGCCGAGCGCGTCGGCGGCCATCCGCTTCAGCTTCGCGGCCACACTGCGCTCGAACCGGTGCCGGTCGAGGAGTTGGTGGGCGATGACGACGCAGTAGTTGCGCAGGGCCTTCGTGCGCAGCCCGGCCGCCTCGGGGTCGTCGGCGAGTTCGGCGAGGACGAGGTCGAAGGAGCGGAAGAAGTCCAGCTGGCGCACATCGCCGATCTGGGTGAGCGAACTGGCGATCCCCCGGCGGTAGAAGACCCCGTGCAGGCTGGCGGCGACGTAGGACTCGGCCCTGCGGTGCAGGTCCCAGATCCACGGGCGGTCCTCGGCGGTGCGCAGCCCGTCGTGGAAGCGGAGCATGCCCCGATCGAGGAGACGGCGGTGGTAGACGCCGGCCCAGGCGTACGGGTAGTCGACCATCGTGGTGTCGTCGACGGGGAGGATCGAGGTGCGCGGGTCGAGCGGGGTGTGGCGGCGGCCCTCGGGCGCCCGGTGGACGGCCCGCTCGACACCGGTGACCTGTACGTGGTCGACGCGGACGAAGTCGACGTCGAACCGCTCGATGACGTCGACCAGTCGGGCCAGATAGCCCGGCGCGAGCCAGTCGTCGCCGTCGAGGAAGGTGAGGTAGCGGCCTTCCGCGGCGTCGATGCCGGTGTTGCGCGCGGTCGCCAGTCCGCCGTTGTGCTCGTGCCGGATCACCCGGCTGTTCCCGAGCCGCTCCGTGAGGGCGAGGAGTGCCTCGTAGGTCTTGTCCTTGGTTGACCTGTCCTCGACGAAGATGAACTCGAAGTCGTCCCGTGCGTTGTTGACCAGGCTGGTCACGGTTTCGGCAATGTACGACTCGATGTTGTAGCAGGGGACGACGACGGACAGGGTCGGTGTGTTGGCCACGTGTGCGCACCTGGATTCTCTGCGGAAAGTCAAGAGATCTTAAGAAATCGGGATCTGCATTCGTGTGTCCCGTCATCGACATTCACGTGAATTCGGTGTGACAAGCCCTCCGCCTCTTTGGGCACCACAGTATTCTCTCAAAGCACAATGCTAGGTTCGCGCACGTGACCGAAATATCCACCTCGACTCCACCGGCCGCACAACGCGGTGGGAGTCCGCACAGACCGGCTTCCCGCCGTCTGCGCCTCACCTCTTCCGCGGGGTGGACGACCGCCCTCACCGCCGCCGGGCTGTTGATCTACACGACGCTCACCGCCGGTGTCTTTCTCGACCTCCGTTATGTGCTCGCCGCCCTGCGCACCACGGGAAAAAGCGGCCTGTCCCCCTCCGAGATCTTCGCCCACCGGCCTTTCTTCTACCGCTGGCTGCTGGCCGCTCTGGACTCCGCCACCGGCGGATCGAACGCGGTGCGCGAAGCCACCCTGCGGCTCTTCGGCCTCGCCCTGTGCGCGGCCGCCGGTCTGCTGCTGCACCGGGCCCTGCGCCGCCGGATGCCCGAGCGGGACGCGCTGCTCGTCGCGGGGACCACCGCCCTGGCGCTGGCCTTCGCGCCCGTCATCGACTACATGCAGCCGGAGTGGTTCGCGATCGTCTTCGCGCTGCTCGCCGTCGCCGCCGCGCTCGGTCTCGACAACCGCGCGCAGGCCGCGGCGCTCGCCGCGCTGCCGCTCGGTCTCGCCGTCCTGATGAAGTACTCCACCGCGGGCACCGCCGCGATGGCGCTCGTCGTCGTCTTCGCAGTGGACCGTATACGTGGCCTGTTGCTCGCCGCCGCGAGCGCCGTCGCCACCGGCCTGCTGTTCGCGGTCAGCGCCTGGTCGGGCTCGCGCGAGCTGCAGTGGCTGCGCGACATGCCGCACATCAACGCGCACGCCTGGGGCAAGGATCCGCTCGTCGTCTCCGACCTGCTGCAGCGGACCGTCTCCTACGTGGGCGACCGGATCGCGCTCACGCCGGTCCTCGCGCTGCTGCCCGGGGCGCTGCTGCTGTTCGCCGCGACTCTCGCCTCGCGCCGGCAGCGGGTCGAGGCCGTGGTCACGACCCTGCTGGTGTGCGGCATCGGCCTGGCCGTCGTGGTCTACCAGGGCAACTGGTTCGCGTACCACGGCGAGAGCCTGGTGGCGGTGGCCGCGGCCCTGACCGGTCTCGCGATCGGCCGCTGGTACGGACGCCACGGCAGGCCCCCGCTGTGTCTGACCGTGCTCGCCCTGCTGTACGGGGTCGGGACCCCGCTGCTCGCCCAGGTCCGCGCGGACGTCGACGTGGACGTGATCGCCTGGCTCGCCTCGGCCGCGGCCCTGCTCGCCGGTGCGGTGGACCTGTGGTGGGTGCGGGCGCCGCGTCCGCGGGCCGCGCGCCTGCCGGTGGCGCTGCCCGTCCTCGCGCTCGTGGTGTGCCTGGCGGCGACCGTGTGGCCCACGTCCGGGGTCCGGGTGATCCTCGGACGCATCGTCACGACCAACGCCGAGCTCAAGGTGCAGGCGCGGTCGGCGGAGAGTGCCGCCGAGCAGGTGAAGGCCGAACTCCCGGCCGGGGCACCGGTCCTGTACCTGACCTTCGGCCAGCAGGCGTACTACATCGACCACCCGACCGCCTGCCGGTACCCCTTCCCCACCTTCTTCAACGTGCCCAAGCAGCTCACCGACGTCCCCTCGCTGACGTCGACCCGGGAGAACGTGCGCTGCATCACGCAGGACCACCCGGCCGAGTACGCCGTGTACCAGCCCAGTTGGCTGTCGCTGGGGATCATCGATCCGCGGATCGCGGCCGACATCCGTCGTACGTACGACTGCCCCAAGCCCGAGGGACGGCAGCTCGTGGTGTGCAGGCTGCGCTGACGCGGGTGCGTGCGTGCGGCTCATGCGAAGGCCCCGGCGGTGAACTCACCGCCGGGGCCGACTCGTCTCGGCGTCGGTCGGACCTGGCCGTTCGGACCGGGTCCGTCAGACCGCGCCCGCGATCCGGGCCGCCTTGTGGCCCAGCTCGACCGAATAGCTCTGCCCCCGGTCCTGCGGGTAGATCTGCGACATGGTCGCGAGCGTCACCCGGCTGAGTTGGGTGCCGTGGCCGGGGATCAGCGCCTTGTACTCGGGCGTGACCACGGGCTGAGCGAAGGGCGCCCGGGAGAAGTGCCAGTCCTGGATCCAGGAGCGGTCGAACTGCGGGTTCAGCCGCTGGAGATACGGCAGGTACCGGTCCAGCAGCTCGGCCGGGTCGGTGGTGAAGCGCCAGTCGTCGCGCTCGACGTAGTTGCCCACGTAGAGGATGTGCCGGCCGCCGTACTGGGCGCGGTCGATCATCTGCGTGTGCTCGACGACCGCGAGGAACGGGAAGTCGGGCTCGTTGATGTTGAGCCAGTAGTACGGGATGGCGCTGCGGTCCAGCTCCAGGACGAAGCAGGTCGCGCCCAGGTACTGGTTGCGCCAGACGGCGTCGTCGGCCGGTACGTCGGCGGCCTTGGCGAAGGCGGGCTGCGGGGTGGTGACGATCAGCTGGTCGAAGGTGTACGAGGCGCCGTCGGCGGTGCGCACGGTGACCGGCCCGTCCTCGCCGTCCTGCCGGATCGTCTCCATCCGCTTGCCGAACTCGACCTTGCCGCCGCGCTCGGCGATCCGGTCGCGCAGCGTCGCGTACACGCGCTCGAACCCGCCGTCCAGATAGCCCAGCTCGAAGGTGCGGCAGTGCACCCGCGCCCACAGCCAGGCCATGGACACCTGGTCGGCGCGGTCGCCGAACTTGCCCCGCAGCAGCGGCTCCCAGACGGCCTCGGTGGCGCGCCGCCCGGCCCACTTGCGCACCCAGCTCAGGGCGGTGCGGTCGTTGAACTTCTCGCCGTCGCGGACCACCTTCAGCCACGCCGACGACAGCCCGAAGCGGATGCCGGCGGGCAGGCCGTACAGCGGGGAGGTCAGCATCTCCAGCGGGGTGCTGAAGGGGTGCATCCGGCCGCCCCGGTACACACCGGTGGTGGTCTTGTGGAAGCGCAGGTCGCCGCCGAGGCCCAGTTCCTCGATGAGCTCGATCATCTGGCGGTCGCTGCGGAAGATGTGGTGGTAGTAGCGCTCCAGCGGCACTCCCCCGACGGGGATCGACGCGGCGAGCCCGCCCAGTTCGTCGGCGGCCTCCAGGACGGTGACCGCGTGGCCCTGCTTGACCGCGTCGTACGCGGCGGTGAGGCCGGTCGCGCCCGCGCCGATGACGCCGAGATTCATGCGAAACTCCACTTTCTGTTGAGCACGAACTGGAGGGCCAGCACCAATGGCAGCGAGCCGGCCTTCACCAGGTTCGGGTCGATGCCGAGCCCGCGGGAGAACACCGCGAACAGCACGAACGTCAGGGTGATGCCGGTCAGGCCGACGGCGTAGAAGCGCAGGTAGCGCATCAGCAGCCGGTCCCGCTTGTCGAAGGTGAACAGGGCGTTCAGGACGAAGTTGTTGGTGATGCCGAGGCTGGTGGAGAGCACGTTGGCCACCTGCTCGTGCATCCCGGCCACGTTGTAGAGCAGCAGGAACGCGCCCATGTCGAGGAGGACTCCGCTGCCGCCGACCAGCGCGTAGGTGATCAGCTGGCGGAGGTCACGGGTGCGGGTCCGGGTGCCCTCCAGGGCGTCAGTCGCCATGGCCGACGCCGTCGGCGCGGTCGCCCTCGGCACGGTCGCCGGCGGCTTCCGTCTCGTACGCGATGACCTGCCGCACGGTGTACAGGGGCCGACCCTGCACCTCGTTGTAGGTGCGCCCGATGTAGCTGCCCAGCACGCCGAGCGACAGCATCTGCACACCGCCGAGGAACAGGACGGTCACCATCAGCATCGTCCAGCCGGAGACCGTGATCTCCGGCCGCAGCACCTTCATGGCGAGCGCGTAGACGATGCCGATCAGCGAGAACGCCAGCACGGCGAAGCCCAGCTTGGTGATCATCCGCAGAGGCGCGGTGGAGAAGCCGGTCAGCCCGTCGATGGCGAGGCGCGCCATCTTCTTCAGCGGGTACTTGGTCTCGCCCGCGAACCGCTCGTCGCGGTCGAAGTGCACCTCGCTCTGCCGGAAGCCGATCGAGGCGACCATGCCGCGCACGAACCGGCTGCGCTCGCGGAAGCGCCGCAGCTCGTCGGCTGCGCGCCGGTCCATGAGCCGGAAGTCGCCGGTGTCCACCGGGATGTCCACCTCGGTGGAGGAGCGCAGCAGACGGTAGAAGGCGTGCGCGGTGGTCTTCTTGAAGAACGAGTCCTGCCGGCTGCGCCTACGGGCGTGCACGATCTCCGCGCCCTCCCGCCAGGCGTCGACCAGCTCGAGGCTGACCTTCGGCGGATCCTGGAGGTCGGTGTCCATGACGATCACGGCATCGCCGCGCGCCACGTCGATACCGGCCGTGATGGCCATCTGGTGCCCGAAGTTGCGCGCGAAGTCGACGATCCGGACGCGCGGGTCGTTCTTCGCGATGTCTTCCAGGATGGGCAGCGTGCCATCGGCGGAGCCGTCGTTGACGTACACCAACTCATAGGTGAACTCTGTGCGTTCACCAAGTGCCGCCACGAGTTCCTCGTGGAAGTGACGGATCCCGTCCTGCTCGTTGAAGACGGGCAATACATATGAGACGAGTGCGGCGCCGCCACGCTGGCGGGGCACGTGCGCCCCCTGCACCCGGCTGTCTATGTCTGGCATTCGGCGAACGTAGGGGCACGATATGAACCCGCTGTAAACGCGTAATTAGCATTGGGATGCGATGAGTCGACATATGCCGCTCGCCTGCCCGAATGGCCGCCAAGTCGACCTATGCCCGCGCGTACCGCACCTCAATCCCGGTGATCACCAACTCCAGCCCTTCCGTGAAATGCAGGTCGTAGTCGGCGAAGATCTCCGCGCCCGCCTTCGCCGCCAAGGGGAATTCACTCATCAGCCGGGCCCGCTCCTCGACGTCGTATCCCTCGCGCCGCTCGTCGGGCAGCGGCTGGACGCCCTGCTCCTCGGTGACGAAGCCGATCGTGTACAGGTACGTCGTCGAGGTCGCGCGGACGGCGTCGGCGAGGGCGAAGCCGGCCGCCGTGAAGAGCCGCAGGCTGTCCTCCATCTGCTCGGCGTGCTCGATGCCGGTGAAGCGTGAGCCGCTGAAGACCTTCGCGCCGTCGCGGTAGCCGCGCAGCGCCTCGCGCAGCCCGTGATTGGACTTGCGCAGCCGGTCCTGCCAGGTGTCGGCGGGGTCGAGGGCCGCGCCGGCGACCATCCGCCGGTACATCTCCGTGGCCATCTCGTCCAGCAGCGCCTGTTTGTCCTTGAAGTGCCAGTACAGGGCGGGCGCTTTCACGTCCAGCTCCTTGGCGATGGCCCGCAGGGTCAGCCCGTCGAGGCCCACCTCGTTCAGGAGCCTGAGTGCGGTGTCCGCGACCCGCGCGCGGTCGAGGGGGGCTCGTCGTCCGGTGCTCACACTTGACAGTTTAACGCCGTTAAGGCCACGCTGACGGGGAACGGTACTTAACGGCGTTAAGGAGAGACTGGTCATGACGGCACAGACGCGGACCGACGTACTGATCGTGGGCGCGGGCCCCACCGGCCTGACCCTCGGCATCGACCTGGCCCGGCGCGGGGTGGACGCGGTGGTGGTGGAGCGGGGCGACGCGCTCGCCCGGGGCTCGCGAGGCAAGGGTCTGCAGCCGCGCACGATGGAGGTCTACGACGACCTCGGCGTCCTCGACGAGATCCTCGCCGCCGGGGGCCCGTACCCGGTGGGCATGCTCTGGACGGACGGCAGGCGGACCGGCGAGTTCCCGATGTTCGACCCGGCGGAGGACGGCGAGGAGGACTCCCGGTTCACCGGCCCCTGGATGGTCCCGCAGTGGCGCAACCAGGAGATCCTGCGGGCCCGCCTGGAGCAGCTCGGCGGGTCGGTGGCCTTCGGCCGCGAGCCGGCGCGGATCGAGCAGGACGAGACGGGCGTGACGGCGTACTTCGCCTCGGGCGAGCCGGTGCGCGCCCGGTACGCCGTCGCCGCCGACGGGGGACGCTCGGCGGTGCGGCGGGCGCTGGGCATCAAGATGACGGGAGAGCTGCTCGACCCGAACCCGACACTGGTGGCGGACGTCCGGATCGCGGGCCTGGAGCGGACGTTCTGGCACATCTTCCCGCCGAGCGGGGAGGGCTCGGAGTTCCTGGCCCTGTGCCCGCTGGCCGGGACGGAGGACTTCCAGCTGGTGGCCCGCTTCCCGGCCGGGACGGACCCGGATCTCTCCCCCGAGGGCATCCGCGAGCTGGTCGCCGACCGCACCCACCTCGCCGCCGAGGACGTCACGGAGGTCGGCTGGGCGTCCGACTTCCGCCCGCGCGCCGCTCTGGCCGACCGCTTCCGCGAGGGCCGGATCTTCCTGGCCGGGGACGCGGCGCACGTCCACTCCCCCGCCGGCGGCCAGGGCCTGAACACCAGCGTCCAGGACGCCTACAACCTGGGCTGGAAACTGAGCGCGGTACTGAGCGGACGGGCTCCGGAGGCGTTGCTGGACACGTACGAGGAGGAACGGCGTCCCATCGCCGCGGCCATGCTGGGCCTGTCGACGGCCATCCACCGGGGCGAGGCCCGCCGGGGCGCGAAGACCCGCCAACTGGGCCTGAACTACCGGGACTCGTCACTGTCCGAGGAAACAAGGCCGTCAGCGGGTGCGCTGCGCGCCGGCGACCGTGTCCCTGACCTGACGGTGGACGGCGTACGACTCCACGACAGGCTCAGGGGCCCGGACTGGACACGACTGGAGCTGGCCGAGGGGATCTTCCTGGTCCGCCCGGACGGCTACGTGGGCTGGGCGGGCGAGACGGAAGAGGGGATGGAGAAGTACCGGGTACGCATCGGCCTTTAAGGGGCGCGGGGCTGTATCGACATGCGGCTCCGCCGCGTGGGCGCAACCAGCCACAACGCACCCGCAGCCGGCGTCTACGCGCTCGCCAGCGACAGCTTCACCGCGAACCCGAGGAACAACGCCCCCGCAGCCGAGGTGACGCCCGCCGACAACCGCCGACGCCGCCGGAAGGCACCCGCCAGCTTCGTCCCACCGAATATCAGCGCGGTGAGATACAGGAAGCTCGCGACCTGCGCGAACGCGCCCAGCACCACGAACGACAGCGCCGGATACGCGTACCCCGGATCGACGAACTGCACGAAGAAGGCGACGAAGAACAGAATCGCCTTGGGATTGAAAAGGCTGATGACCAGCGCACGGCGGTAGGGCCGCTCACCGGCGACGACAGGATCCCCGGCCTCGGCGACCAGCTCCCGGCGAGACCGCCACATCCCCCACGCGGCCCGCAGCATCCCGATCGCGAGCCAGGTCAGATACCCGGCCCCCGCGTACTTCACGATCCCGAACAGCACGGCGTTGGCCTGCAGCAGGGAGGCGACGCCTGCGGCCGACAGGGTCATCAGCACGGTGTCCCCGCACCACACCCCGGCCGCGGCGGTGTACCCCGCCCGGACGCCCCGCCGGGCGGCGACGGAGAGGACGTACAACGAATTGGGCCCGGGCAGCAGGACGATCAGGACGAGTCCTGCCAGATAGGTGGGAAGGTCGATGACACCGAACATGGAAAAGAGTCTCGCACGGGGGTATGACACCCCCTAGAACGCGTCCGCGGGAACGTACGTCCCCCACACCTCGCGCAGCGCGTCGCACACCTCTCCGACCGTCGCCCGGGCCTTCAGCGCGTCCTTCATCGGGTACAGGACGTTGGACTCCCCCTGCGCCGCCGTCGTCAGGGCGGCCAGGGCAGCGTCCACCGCCCGCCGGTCGCGCTCCGCGCGCAGTCCCGACAGTCGCTCCGCCTGTCGGGCCTCGATGGCCGGGTCGACGCGGAGGGGCTCGTACGGGTCCTCGGCGTCCAGCCGGAAGCGGTTGACGCCGACCACGACCCGGTCGCCGGAGTCGGTCTCCTGGGCGATGCGGTACGCGCTCTGCTCGATCTCGTTCTTCTGGAAGCCGTGCTCGATGGCGGACACCGCGCCGCCGAGGTCCTCCACCTTCCGCATGAGCTCGAGGGCCGCGCCCTCGACGTCGTCGGTCATCCTCTCCACGGCGTACGACCCGGCGAAGGGGTCGACCGTCGCCGTCACGTCGGTCTCGTAGGCCAGCACCTGCTGGGTGCGCAGGGCCAGACGGGCGCTCTTGTCCGTCGGGAGCGCGATCGCCTCGTCGAAGGAGTTGGTGTGCAGCGACTGCGTGCCGCCCAGCACCGCCGCCAGGCCCTGGACCGCCACCCGGACCAGGTTCACCTCCGGCTGCTGGGCCGTCAGCTGGACGCCCGCCGTCTGTGTGTGGAAGCGCAGCATCAGGGACTTCGGGTTCCGTGCGCCGAACTCGTCCCGCATGACCCGCGCCCAGATCCTGCGCGCCGCGCGGAACTTGGCGACCTCCTCCAGGAGCGTCGTGCGGGCCACGAAGAAGAAGGACAGCCGGGGTGCGAAGTCGTCGACGTCCATGCCGGCCGCGACGGCGGTGCGGACGTACTCGATGCCGTCGGCCAGCGTGAAGGCGATCTCCTGCGCCGGGGACGCGCCCGCCTCCGCCATGTGGTAGCCGGAGATGGAGATCGTGTTCCACCTCGGGATCTCGGCCCGGCAGTACTTGAAGATGTCCGCGATCAGACGGAGGGAGGGCTGGGGAGGGAAGATGTACGTCCCGCGCGCGATGTACTCCTTCAGGACGTCGTTCTGGATCGTGCCCGTGAGCCGGTCGGCCGGGACGCCCTGCTCCTCGCCGACCAGCTGGTACATCAGCAGCAGCAGCGCCGCCGGGGCGTTGATCGTCATCGACGTCGACACCTTGTCGAGCGGGATCCCGTCGAACAGCACCCGCATGTCCTCGACCGAGTCGACGGCGACCCCGACCTTGCCGACCTCGCCGTGCGCGATCGGGGCGTCGGAGTCGTGGCCCATCTGGGTGGGCAGGTCGAAGGCGACCGACAGGCCCGTCGTGCCGTGGGCGATCAGCTGCCGGTAGCGGGCGTTGGACTCCACCGCCGTGCCGAAGCCCGCGTACTGACGCATGGTCCAGGGGCGGCCGGTGTACATCGACGGGTAGACGCCCCGGGTGAAGGGATACCCGCCCGGCTCGCCCAGCTTCTCGGCCGGGTCCCAGCCCGCCAGGTCCTGCGGCCCGTAGACGGGCTCGATGGGCAGTCCGGACTCCGACTCACGCGCCATGGGTGCGATGCCTCCCGACGAGCGACTGCTCCGACGATTGGACGATTCGATCAGGGGACGATCGGATCATTAGGACGATTACGCTGAGCCCCTGTCATAACAATGCCGCCCCGTTCGCGAAGCGTCATCCGGGGGGAACATCTCTGGCATGCGGATGCGGAGATCGATCACCGTCCTGGCCGGCACGGCGGCCCTCGTGACGGTGTGCGGCTGTAGCGTGCAGGCCCCCGGGGCGGACGGAAAGGCGCGCCCGCCCCTTCTGGGCGACGCCGACCCGACAGCCTCGGCCGGCGCCCCGGTCACCGACGGCCGACCGAGCGGCCCGGGCAAAGCCACCACCGGTGCCACCACCGGTGCCACCCCCAGTGCCCCGCCTCCCGCGGTCCTGTGGTCCCGCGGCGACTCCGGGCGCGCCGTGCGCGAGCTCCAGGCCCGGCTGCGGCAGGTCGCCTGGCTCTACACCGGACCCACGGGGACGTACGACGACACCACCGTGCGGGCGGTGCAGGGCTTCCAGGGCAAGCGCGGGCTGCCGAAGACCGGGAAGACGGACACCGTCACCTGGCAGCGGCTGCTGCGGATGACCCACGAACCGGGGAAGTGGGAGCTGTATCTGATGGGCGGTCAGCCGGCCGCCGCGCCCGATCCCCGGTGCCTGACCGGGCGGGTGCTGTGCATCGACAAGACGACCCGGACCCTGCGCTGGATGATCGACGGCCGGACCGTCTCGACGGTGTCGGTCCGCTTCGGCTCGCAGTACACGCCCACCCGGGAGGGTGTGTTCCACGTCTACTGGAAGTCCCGCGACCATGTGTCCACGCTCTACGACTCGCCGATGCCGTACGCGATGTTCTTCAGCGGCGGCCAGGCGGTGCACTACTCGTCCGACTTCGCGGCCCGCGGTTACGCCGGTGCCTCGCACGGCTGTGTCAACGTCCGGGACGAGGCGGCGATCGCGGATCTCTTCGCGCAGGTGAGGAACGGCGACAAGGTCGTCGTGTCCTGGTAGGCGCTGCTGCCGGAGGGGGAGTTTGTGGCGCGAGCGGGACCGGGGGAACGTGTCCCGCCCGCGCCGAGCGCACGAGCCGAAGGTACGGGGGGAACCCCGGCTCGGTGCAAGGGCCGATGACCAGTCGGCTCACTTGTTACTGCGCCCCGGCCGCCGAAAACGTCACACCCACCGAGAAAAAACTTCAACGATCTACGAAGTCGCAGTTCAGAGGCGTCTAGTGATGGCCGTGGCCGCCGTGGCCGCCGCCGTTTCGTCCCTGGTGGCCGCCACCGTCCCGACCGTTGCCGCCGTGGCCGCCGTGGCCGCCATTGCGGCCGTCGTGACCGCCGTCGTCTTCCTCGTCGTCGTCGCCACCGCTGCCGGCGCCGGACTTGTCGCCCAGGTTGCTCCCGGGGGTCAGTCCGTTCTGACCGCCGGAAGACGTCTGGCCCTTTCCGGTGTCCCGGCCGGTGGTGCCGTTGCCGGTGCGGGCGTCGCCGCGGGCGTTCCCCGCGGGGGAGTTGCCGAGGACGCCCGCGCAGTACGCCGACACGCGCTTCGCGCCGCCGGCCAGGTTCTCCAGGCTCTTGCGGCGGTCGGCGGCCAGGGACTTGCCGGCGTTCAGGTCACGGCAGGACGAGGCCGCCTCGGACGGCCGGCTGCCGCCCGTGTCCGGGGCGGCCACGGCGTCGTCGTCGCCCGCGCTGCTGTCGCCGCCTGCGGTGCTGCCGTCCGAGTCGCCTGCCTCGCCGGTCTCGCCTGTTTCACCGCCGTCCGGTGTCGCGGAGTGCTCCGCGCCGCCCGAGACCTCCGGGGCGGGTGGGACGAGCGGGCGGTCGGGGACCACGGGGGCCGAGACGGAGGCCGCGGGGCGACCCGGTTCGTCGTCGTCGAACGGGATCGGAAGTAAGCCGGACCCGGCCACGACCGCGACCCCGCCGGCCATCCCGACGGCCAACGACGCGGCCAACCCCAACCGCGCGGGCCGACTCCACCGAGAACGGCGCCCCGCCGCCCGAACCCGACCGCCGATCCGGACCAGCCCGGCGTCGACCGAGTCCGCACCGACAGAGTCCGCACCGACCGAACCGGGACCCGGACCGGCCGTGCCGGAGAGGCCGGTGGGGGCGGTGGGAGCGGTGTGGACGGCGAGGTCGGTGCGGTCTGCCTGGGCCTTGCGGAAGGCCGCCAACGCGGCGGCCTCGCCCGGGAGTTCCTCGTCGGCGGGCAGCGGCTCGGCTGCCAGCGCGGACAGGGCGGACAGCGTCCGCGCGAGCCGTTCGGCCTCTTCGCCGGCCGCGGACCCGCCGGCCACAGCATCGTCCGGTGATTCACCGCGCAGCAGACGCTCCGCCGTCTCGCGGTCGAGCCATCTGTCCTGCTTGTCGGCCATCACATGTCCTTCTGCGTCCGGGGACGCGCATGCGTCACACCCGCGGACGTCACCGCGCGCGAGCGCGATCCTCGCTGAGGCGGCAGTGCGTCGAGCGCCCCGGCCGTCTCCGGATCCTCGCCGAGCAGTTCGGCGAGCTTCTTCAGACCGCGGTGTGCGGCCGTGCGTACGGCGCCGGGCCGTTTGCCGAGCGTCTCGGCGGCCGTCTTTGCGTCCAGTCCCATCACCACCCGCAGGACGACGGCCTCGGCCTGGTCCTGCGGCAGCCGGGCTATGAGGCCGAGGGTGCGGCCGGTGGCCAGCGCCTCGATGGCCTCGCCCGCGGTGTCGGACTCGGCGGCCCGGCCGGTCAGCTCCGTCTCATCGGCGACTGTAGCGGGCCGCCGCCCGCGCATGCGTATGTGGTCCAGGGCTCGGTTGCGGGCGATCCGGGCCGCCCAGCCCCGGAAGCGGTCCGCGTCCCCGGTGAACCGCTCCAGGTCACGGGCTATCTGCAGCCAGGACTCGGAGGTCACGTCCTCGGCGTCGAGGTCGCCGACGAGCGTCCGCACGTACCCGAGCAGCCGCGGGTGCACCGTGCGGTACACAGTCCGGAACCCGGTCTCGTCCCCGTTCTGTGCCGCGAGCACCGCGGCTGTCAGCTCCGCGTCGTCCCCCACGTCGTGGTTCCTCGGTCGATGGATCGCGGTTTCTGGACCGCAGGTCGTTGCGGTGGTCTGCCGCTTGGCCGTCCGGCGCGAAAGGCACGTTACGACCTGAAACCGCCGCACGTCCATGTCCGTAGAACATGCAACTGACTCGTGACTCAGTGAGGTGTGACAGAAAACGCACTCATGGCGCTGTAGGGAATACGGGCCGCCGCGCGGCCCGTGCCGCGCGACGGCCGGGGCCTCTCCTGTGGGGGGTGGCGGCCTCGGCCGTTGCCTTGGCGTAAGGGCTTACTTGCTCGTCGCCTTGTCGGTGGCCCCGTTCGCGGCCTTGTCGGTGGCCTCGGACTTCTGGGGCTTCGCGGACTTCTCGGGCTTCTCGGGCTTCTCCGCGTTCGGCGTCTTCTCGGCCTTCGGCCCGCCCTGCGCCGCGCAGTACGCGGGGACGTTCTTCTCGCCGCCCGCCGCCGTCACCAGCCGCTGCCAGGCCGTCGAGTCCAGCGCCTTGCCCGTCCCCCGCACGTTCTCGTAGGCCCGGCAGTGGGCCTCGGTGTCCTTGGCGTTCGCGGGGCGCTCGCGGCCGACGGGGGCGTCCGGAGCGCCGGAGGGGGCGGCGGACCGGGCCTCGGACGCCGTCGCCGTCGCCGTCGCTTCGGGGCGACCGGCGTCGCCGTCGCCGTCCGTGGCGGAACCGATCGCGGCGTACGCGGCGCCGCCCAGTGCGAGGCCGGCGACCGCCACGGAGAGCGTGGTCCGCAGCGAGCGGGCGGTGTGCCGCCGGGCCGCCTGCGGCCGCCAGTCGTCCCGGCGCCGGGTGCGGGCGGCCTGGAGCGCGCCCGCGTCCCGGGCCGTCCGGAACGCGGCGACGGCCCGAAGCTCGCCGGCGTCCCGTACGGCGTCCGGGTCGTCGGTCTCGCGCAGGGCCGCCGCGAGCAGCGCCTCCACTCCACCGTGCGGTCCGGATCCGGCGCCGCCAGGGTGCGCACGCCGACGGCCGCGGGCTGCGCCGCCGCTCATCCGTTCACCCATGTCCGCGTCCGCCTCTGTCCGGTTCGTTCTCTGTTCGGTTCGTTCGCGTGATTGCCCGTGAAAACGTTCGTGGGAACTTCGTGGGAACTTTCGTCGGAACGTTCGCCGTCCCTGATCGATACGGGCCGTGGCCGCCGCTGTTCACCTTGACTCCCCCAGCGTCCGGGGGCCGTCATCCGTCACACCTTCGCCCGCGCCCTCGCCCGCGCCCTCGACGCCGAGTTGGCGGGCGAGCCGTTTCAGACCCCGGTGCGCGGCCGTGCGGACGGCGCCGGGGCGCTTGCCGAGGACGCGGGCGGCGGCGGGGCCGTCCAGCCCGACCACGACCCGCAGCAGCACGGCCTCGGCCTGGTCGCGCGGCAGCCCGCGGACCAGGTCCAGGGCACGCTCGGTGGACAGGGACTCCAGCGCCTGGTCGTGGGTGCTGTGCGGCCCGGGCAGGTCGAGGACGGCGTCCTGCTCCAGCACCGCCGAGCGCGGCCGCACCCGCAGCCGCCGCAGGTGGTCGAGGGCCCGGTGCCGGGCGATGGTCGCCGTCCAGCCGCGGAACCCGGCGCCGTCGCCCTTGAACCGGCCGAGGTCCCGGGCGATCTCCAGCCAGGCGTCGGAGGCCACGTCCTCGGCGTCGTCGCCGACGATGCCGCGCACATAGCCGAGCAGTCCGGGCTGCACGATCCGGTACGCGACGGCGAACGCCGCCTCGTCGCCGCCTTGTGCCCGTGCCACCGCCGCGCCCAGTTCCCCGTCGTACGGCTGTGCGCGCCGGGGTTCCCCTCCCTGGCCCAAGACTGTCCTCGTTCGTACGGAGTTCGTTGCGGGCGCGCGACTCCCCCGCCGGACGCCGGGTCCTGACGCGGCCGCGCTCCCACGGTCATCAGCGCCGGGCCACACAGAAGTGTCACAGCGGCCGCAGCGCAGGACGCCCCCGCCACCCCCCTCGTCTCATCTCATCGCGTCCCGGCACAGCAGCCGTAGCGAGCCATGGCCGCCGAAGCAGCGGCGGGCCTCGTCGAGGGGTTCCCACAGGCGGCCGTCGGGGGTGCGGACCCAGTGGTCGCCGCCCGCGGCCCACCACTCGGCGCCGGTCTGCCGGACGATCACCTCGCCGGCGTAGGCGCCGAGCCCGCGCAGGGTGTCCGCCACGGCGGAGTACGGCGCGGCCGCGCGCCGCAGGTCCTCGATCAGGCGGTCGACGCGCCACAGGCTCTGCGCGGAGTGGTCGAGGTGTCGCCGCGTGCCGTCGGGCGCGGCGGCCACCGCCTCCGCGGCCCACCGCACGGGTCTCGTCGCGGCGGAGGGTCGGGGCGGCGGCTGTCCGGTCTGCTCGGTCGTCGTACGCGTCACACTCGGAAGAGCGAGGTCAGGCCGTGTTTTGTCACTCGCTTCCGGGCCCTCCCCGAGACCGGCGCAGAACCGGCCCGGCTCCACCGCACGACGAGCACAGAAGTGATACTTCCGCGCTCCCGTGCGCTCCTTGAGTGATGAGCGCGTACCTCCAGCTCCGCGCCGTACCGCCTGTGGCACTGCGCAACAGCGCGACCTGGCTGCGGAAGCTGTTCGACGACGACCAGGACATCGTGCGGGACCGGATGAACCGGCACCGCGCGCGGACCCTCGACGGCCGCTACGGCGACCACCAGTTGCTCTACCCCGACGCCCCGGTCGTGCTCGGCGGGGAGCGCGTGCACCGGGCCGGTTCGAAGGAGCCGCCGTGCGTGCTGCTGACGGTGGCCCAGACGATCCGGGTCGCCGGCTTCCTCGCGGACAGCGACTTCGACGACCTGTGGCTTCCGGCCCGTGCCGAGCTACTGCCTCGCTACGGCGGCGCGGCCGAGGAGACCCGCACCCGGGCCGCCTTCGCCTCGGCGCACCGGGAGCTGACGGCGTTCTACACCGCGACCGCCCGGCACCGGGACGCCGTCGTCAAGCGGCTGATGCCCGTGCCGTGAGCGGCCCCGGCCCCGCTCACTTACGTCCCCTGGCCCGCCGGGACACCACCGCGCGCAGCACCCGGCGGCCCTCGGTGGACACCTCCAGGGCCCGGCGCAGTCCGCCCGCGCCGTGGTCGGCGAGCACTTCCAGGACGGTGATCTGGCGGCGCAGCTCGGCGGCGACCAGGGGCGACATGCCCTCCGTGCGGCCTTCCCGGCGCGAGTCGACCGGGGAGGCGTCCAAGGGCCGGTCGAGGAGGCGGTGGACCTGCAGCGAGGCGACGGAGCAGGCGTCGGCCCACATCCGTACGTCGGCGTCGGAGCGGTCGTCCGGGGCGGCGGCCAGCATCCGGCGGACGAGCAGCGCGGCCTCGTCGCCGTCCTCGTCGCCGTCCTCCTGCGGGGACTCCAGCCTGCCGCGCGCCTGCTCCAGCAGCTTGCCCCAGTCGCCGGCGTCCGAGGACTCCGTGAGGTTCCCCCACAGGGGTCGCAGGATCTCGTCGTCGCCGCCGAGCAGCGGCACGCACCGATCCAAACAAGCCAGCCCGCTGGCAGCCAGTCCGCGTTCGTCGGCCTGAGCGATCAGTTCCACCAGGCTCATCCACGCCTCCCTCGCCAGGGCGCCGACCTTAACGGAGCCCACACTTCCCCTTACTGCGTGCGACGGGCCGGGAGTGTCACAGGAGAGGTTTCGGCCAACCAGGGCTTCAGGTCGGGCGGCAACCCGGGCTTCGGTGCGGGCTTGCGTGCGGGCTTGCGTCGGGCTTCAGCCCAGCCGTCCCGCCAGCGCCTTGAACTGGGTCCAGGTCAGGTCCGGCGTCCCCGCGTCCCACAGCTTCTGCGAGGTCGCCCGCAGCGGCATCCGGATGCCCGCGGCGACCTGCGCCTGCGTCTGGGAGTTCGCGAGGTCGCACCAGACCGCGAGGGAGCCGCCGAGTATCTGGGCGTCGTACTTCGCGGCGACCGGTGTCGTGCCGCGCAGCACCCGCGGGGTCCACTGCTCGTAGATGCGCTGCCCGGTCGGGTAGACGAAGGTCTGCGGCTCGCCGAGGACGTAGTACAGGTACTCGTCGTTGTAGTTGAGCACCTTGCGCCCCGCGCTCAGGTACTCCACCGGCTGCCGCGCGCCGATCTCCTTGCCGGTCCAGTACGCGACCACGAGGTCGGAGGCCGGCTTCACCGACGTACCGCGGAAGAAGCCGTCGTTCCACACCCGCATGGCCCGGTCGTGGGCGCGGACGGTGTCGGCGCGGTCGTTGAGCCAGCCGGTGGCGAGGTCGGCGACGCCCGCGCCGGAGCCGTACCGGGCCGTCGCGGCGGCGGCGAGCTGGGGGTAGGAGGCGGCGGGGCTGGACACGGTGAGGGCCTGGTACTCGTCGCCGCCGAGGTGCCAGTAGGCGCCGGGGAACAGGGGGGCGTATTCGTTCAGCAGGTCGTCGAGGAGGCT
Organism: Streptomyces sp. NPDC006872; assembly: GCF_040635845.1. Taxonomy (NCBI): domain Bacteria; kingdom Bacillati; phylum Actinomycetota; class Actinomycetes; order Kitasatosporales; family Streptomycetaceae; genus Streptomyces; species Streptomyces sp. NPDC006872. Next base: position 459,237 of record NZ_JBEYIL010000001.1, on the reverse strand, counting down.
CGCGGAGGCGTCCTTGGAGATGTCGATCGCCCCGCGGGTCGCCACGCCGTTCACGTTGCGCAGCTGCAGCTCGGGGTGGGCGGCGAGGACGGCGCCCAGGTGACCGGGCGAGTCGATCTCGGGCACGACGGTGATGTGCCGCTGGGCCGCCAGCGCGACGATGCTCTTGACCTGCGCCTTGGTCAGGTGCTCCTTGGCGACGATCTCCGGGTGGGTGTCGGACTCGATCCGGAAGGCCTGGTCGTCGGAGAAGTGCAGGCCGAGCTGGTTGAACTTCAGGTCGCCGAGTTCGCGCACCCGGTCCTCGATCCAGGCGGCGCTGAAGTTCTTGCGGGCGATGTCCAGCATGAACCCGCGCTGCGGCTTGGCCGGCTGGTCGCGGACCACGCCCTCCGGCGCCGTACCGCCGCCGTGCACCTCCTGCTTGAGGGTGCGGGTGCCGTAGAACACGCCGGCGTCGGAGGGCCCGCTGATGGTGACCCGCCCGCCCCGCACGGTCATGGTGTACGACTCCGGGTTCGCGCCCTTGCCGTCGTTGAGCGCCAGCCGCAGGTCCCCGGCGCGCACGTCGTCCTTCTCGCCGGCGTACGTCAGTCCCAGTTCGCCGGCGACCAGTCGGCCCTCGTCGGCGAGCCGGGAGTCGCTCACCACGACGCGTTTCGCGGTCGCCGGACGCCAGCCGGGGCCGCGCGCCGGGGTGTGGGTGCGGACGGCGGGGATGGTGCGGGGGGTGGTGGACAGGGCGTAGGAGCGGCTGGGCGTCGGGCTCGCGGTCGTGGTGGCGGCCGAGGTCCCCGCGGAGGTCCCGGCGGCGGCCTGCTGGGAGGCGGCCGACCCGGCCGGCGTCCCGTCACCGCCCCCGGAGCCGGACGAGGCCCACAGCCCCGTCCCCACGCCGAGCGCTGCGACCAGCCCGCCCGCCAGCAGCGCCGGTGCGACGACCTTCCGCTGCGGCTTCTTCGGGGCTTTGCGATGCCTGTGCCTGCTCACTCCGCCAACCGTACGACGCTCATCCGGCGGAAGCGCGCCGAAGACCGCGCGATGGAGTCCACGACACGTTCTGAAACTCTCTCGTTCGGGTGAAATTCAGGCATCGGTCAGACACGTAGTGACCGCTCTCGGTAACGTGACGACACATCTTTCACTGCATCCCCTGCCACATCACTCGTGACGCGAGGATCCACGCTGCCTGCGCACCGCCTTTCCCATCTCTCCGGCCGCCTCGCCATACCGGCGCAGACCCGGACCTCACCCGCACCTCTGCTGGACGGCTTCAACTCCGCCTCCGCCGACGCGGCGCACCACACCCTCCTCGCCTGCCTCCGTAGCCTCCGCTGGGCCCGCCGCGTGGCCGACCACCGCCCCTACCCGACGCTGGAAGCCCTCCTGGCCGCCTCCGACGAGGCCGCGTACGACCTGGCCCCGGCCGATCTGGCGGAGGCGCTGGCGGCAGAGGCCCTGCCGACCCTGCCGGAGGACACCTACGGGGCGGCCCACATGGCGCTGGGCGCGGCTCACGCGGCCTACGAGGCGAAATTCGGACATGTGTTCGTCATCTGCCTGGACGGCGTCCCGCAGGACGAGTCCCTGGACCACGTCCTCGAAGCCATCCGGTCACGATTGACAAACGATCCGGAGGACGAGCGGGTGGGAGCGGCAGAAGAACTCCGCCGCCTCGCAAAGCAACGCCTGACCGACCACCTGAGGGGCGCGGGGCTGTGACATCAGCGGCTCCGCCGCGGATCGCGACCCGCCACGTTCAAGCCACGCCCGGCAGACAAACCGCACCCCCCGACCCAGATGCCGCAAACCTCACCCATACGCGTGCCAGTTTGATCACACCGGTACTCCCGGCGTAAGCCCAGCGGCAGCGCGTCGCTACGATGCTGGGGGCCGGTGGACCGTACCCGGCCGGGCCCGTCCGACACCGAAGCCGGCAGGCCCCAATCCCCGCTCCCGGAGGGTTCTTCCGTGCCGGCTGGAACGCTGTACCGCGGCCGGGAAGGAATGTGGTCCTGGGTGGCTCATCGAGTCACCGGCGTCCTCATCTTCTTCTTCCTGTTCGTACACGTGCTGGACACCGCTCTCGTGCGTGTCTCCCCCGAGGACTACGACAAGGTCGTAGCCACGTACAAGACCCCGATCGTCGCCGTGCTCGAGTACGGCCTCGTCGCCGCCATCCTCTTCCACGCGCTCAACGGTCTGCGGGTCATCGCCGTCGACTTCTGGTCGAAGGGCCCGCGCTACCAGAAGCAGATGCTCTGGAGCGTCGTGGGCCTGTGGCTCGTGCTGATGCTCGGGGCGATCTACCCCGTTCTCGGGCACGCCGCTCGTGAACTGTTCGGGAGCTGACACCGATGGCCACCACTGAAACCACCGCAGCCGGCATCGGCCCCGTCGAGGGCGGTTCCGTCTACAGCGTGGACAACCCGGCGCCCGTCATCGAGGCTCCGCGCAAGCGCACCAAGAAGACCCCGAAGTCCACCCGGGGCAACTTCGAGATGGCCGCCTGGCTGTTCATGCGTCTGTCCGGCGTCGTGCTGGTCGTCCTGGTCCTGGGCCACCTGCTGATCCAGCTCGTGCTGGACGGCGGCGTCTCCAAGATCGGCTTCGCCTTCGTGGCCGGCCGCTGGGCGAGCCCCTTCTGGCAGGTCTGGGACCTGGCGATGCTGTGGCTCGCGATGCTGCACGGGGCCAACGGCCTGCGCACGGTCATCAACGACTACGCGGAGCGCGCGAACACCCGGCTGTGGCTGAAGGGCCTGCTCTACACCGCCACGGTGTTCACCATCCTGCTGGGCACGCTGGTGATCTTCACCTTCGACCCGAACATCCGCTAGGCACGGGGTTGCGAGAATCATGAAGATCCACAAGTACGACACCGTCATCGTCGGCGCGGGCGGCGCCGGTATGCGCGCCGCGATCGAGTCGACGAAGCGCAGCCGCACCGCCGTGCTGACCAAGCTCTACCCCACCCGGTCCCACACGGGTGCCGCGCAGGGCGGCATGGCCGCCGCGCTGGCCAACGTGGAGGAGGACAACTGGGAGTGGCACACCTTCGACACGATCAAGGGCGGTGACTACCTGGTCGACCAGGACGCCGCCGAGATCCTGGCGAAGGAGGCCATCGACTCCGTCCTCGACCTGGAGAAGATGGGCCTGCCGTTCAACCGGACGCCCGACGGCACGATCGACCAGCGCCGGTTCGGCGGTCACAGCCGCAACCACGGCGAGGCCCCGGTCCGCCGGTCCTGCTACGCGGCCGACCGCACCGGCCACATGATCCTGCAGACGCTCTACCAGAACTGCGTCAAGCACGGCGTGGAGTTCTTCAACGAGTTCTACGTCCTCGACCAGCTGATCACCGAGGAAGACGGCGTCAAGAAGTCGTCGGGCGTCGTCGCGTACGAGCTCGCGACCGGCGAGATCCACGTCTTCCAGGCGAAGGCCGTGATCTACGCGTCCGGCGGCACCGGCAAGTTCTTCAAGGTGACGTCGAACGCGCACACGCTGACCGGGGACGGCCAGGCCGCCGTGTACCGCCGTGGGCTGCCGCTGGAGGACATGGAGTTCTTCCAGTTCCACCCGACCGGCATCTGGCGCATGGGCATCCTGCTGACGGAGGGCGCCCGCGGTGAGGGCGGCATCCTGCGCAACAAGGACGGCGAGCGCTTCATGGAGAAGTACGCGCCGGTCATGAAGGACCTCGCGTCCCGTGACGTCGTGTCCCGCTCCATCTACACGGAGATCCGCGAGGGCCGCGGCTGCGGTCCCGAGGGCGACCATGTCTACCTGGACCTGACGCACCTCCCGCCGGAGCAGCTGGACGCCAAGCTCCCGGACATCACCGAGTTCGCGCGCACCTACCTCGGCATCGAGCCGTACACGGACCCGATCCCGATCCAGCCCACCGCGCACTACGCGATGGGCGGCATCCCGACGAACGTCCAGGGTGAGGTCCTCAGCGACAACACCACGGTCGTCCCGGGTCTGTACGCGGCCGGCGAGGTCGCGTGCGTGTCGGTGCACGGCGCGAACCGGCTGGGCACCAACTCGCTGCTGGACATCAACGTGTTCGGCAAGCGGGCGGGCATCGCGGCGGCGGAGTACAGCCAGCAGGCCGACTACGTCGAGCTGCCGGAGAACCCCGCCCAGCAGGTGATCGACCAGGTCGAGCACCTGCGCGCCTCCACGGGCACCGAGCGGGTGGCGGTCCTGCGCCGCGAGCTGCAGGAGACCATGGACGCGAACGTCATGGTGTTCCGCACCGAGCAGACGATCAAGACGGCCGTCGAGAAGATCGCCGAGCTGCGCGAGCGCTACCGGAACGTGTCGATCCAGGACAAGGGCCGGCGGTTCAACACGGACCTGCTGGAGGCCATCGAGCTGGGCAACCTGCTCGACCTGGCCGAGGTCATGGCGGTGTCGGCGCTGGCCCGCAAGGAGTCCCGCGGCGGTCACTACCGCGAGGACTACCCGAACCGCGACGACGTCAACTTCATGCGCCACACCATGGCGTACCGCGAGGTCGGCGACGACGGCAGCGAGACCGTCCGTCTCGACTACAAGCCGGTCGTGCAGACCCGCTACCAGCCGATGGAGCGTAAGTACTGATGGCAACCCCTGTTCTGGACAAGGCGGACGCGGCCGGCCAGCCCGAGCCCGGCTTCGCCGACTCTCCCTACATCACGGTCACCCTGCGCGTCCGCCGCTTCAACTCCGAGGTCTCTGCGGAGGCCACCTGGGAAGACTTCCAGCTGGAGATCGACCCCAAGGAGCGGGTCCTCGACGCCCTCCACAAGATCAAGTGGGACCTGGACGGCACGCTGACCTTCCGCCGTTCCTGCGCGCACGGCATCTGCGGCTCGGACGCGATGCGGATCAACGGCAAGAACCGCCTGGCGTGCAAGACGCTGATCAAGGACATCAACCCCGAGAAGCCGATCACGGTCGAGCCCATCAAGGGCCTGACGGTCCTCAAGGACCTGGTCGTCGACATGGAGCCGTTCTTCCAGGCGTACCGCGACGTGATGCCCTTCCTCATCACGAAGGACACCAACGAGCCGACCCGGGAACGCTTCCAGACGGCCGAGGACCGCGAGCGCTTCGACGACACGACGAAGTGCATCCTCTGCGCGGCCTGCACGTCGTCCTGCCCGGTGTTCTGGAACGACGGCCAGTACTTCGGCCCGGCGGCCATCGTGAACGCCCACCGCTTCATCTTCGACTCGCGTGACGAGGCGGGCGAGCAGCGCCTGGAGATCCTGAACGACAAGGACGGCGTCTGGCGCTGCCGCACGACGTTCAACTGCACGGACGCCTGCCCGCGCGGCATCGAGGTCACCAAGGCGATCGCAGAGGTCAAGAAGGCCCTGATCACCCGGCGCTTCTGATCTTCTGTCGTTCGTCAGCGGGTGAGGGCCCCGCTCCCCTGGTGGGAGCGGGGCCCTCCTGCGCTACAGCTGGCTGAGGATCGTGGGGTCGGTGATCCTCAGGTCGTTCGCCAGCATCATCGCCTTGCTCAGGATCACCGCCAGGCCCCGGTCGCCCTCGAAGGGCAGGTAACCGGTCCCCGGCGCCGCGGAGTCGGCGCCCGGGACGATGCAGAGGTACTGGTCGTTGGGGGTGCGCAGGATGTTGGTCGAGCCCAGGTGGATCCGGTAGGTGTGGCGGTCGCCCTTCACCTGGAGGAAGCGGCCCTCCAGGGTGCAGCGGTCGGCTATCGCCAGGCGGGGGATCAGGCGTTGCAGGAGGGTGCGGCGGGTTTCCGCGGTGGCGTTGAGCTCGCCGAAGCTGTAGCCCGTCCAGTACTCGCGGAAGCGGCCGCCGGGGCCGCCGTCCTGCCAGGTGGGGTCGTTGCCGACGCTGGCCACGCCGACGAACAGGTCGACGTCGCGGAGGACTTCGGTCAGGACCAGGGGTGGGATGTCCGACAGGGGCAGCGGTTCGACCGGGGCCTCGCCGTCGTGGAGCCACATGCCGTACTCGCCGCCGGCGCAGTGCGCCCGGTTCTGCGGGGCGTCGATCGGGTAGAAGCGGACCTGGTCGGTGCGCAGCCGCAGGAAGCTGCCGGAGTCGGTGACGTCCTGGTCGTTCTCGCCGCCGTCGCCCTCGATCCAGTACTCGGCCCGCAGGCCCCAGCGCGGGAGGTCGCGGGTGGCGGGCGGGGCCGTGTCGTCGACGGCGAGGCGGAGCCTGTTGGTCCAGCCGCGGGCGGCCGCCAGGGAGTGGAACTGGTGCTGGCGCAGGATGTGGGCGGCGAAGCGGTTGGAGTAGGTCCCCGTCGTTCGTTCGGCGTCCGTCAGCGGGTACACCTCTCGGTGGGCCTGTTTGAACGGCTGCGTGATCTCGTGGCGTTCCAGCCAGTCGCGCCAGGCGACGATCTCGGCCGGGGGGTGCTCCACCGGGTGCCAGAGGCGGACTTCCGCGCCGGCCGTGACCGGCTCGTCCGTCAGGGTGCGCAGGGCTCCGTCGGCATGGCCGACCGTCGTGCCGTCCACCGTCCACAGCAGTCGGCGGGCCAGGGCGCCGACCAGGGGGTGGTCGAGGTAGCGCTCGCGCCAGGTGTCGTAGGACCAGGTGCGGTCGGCCAGGAACTGGCGGTCCAGTCGCTCGCTCTGTGCCGAGAGCATCTTGTCGACGTCCTTGACGGCCGCCTTGAGGTCCTTCAGTTCCTCGGCGTGGTCGCGCTTCACCGCGGCGGGCACGCTCTTCACCGCCTTGCCGGCCGGGTTGCGCCAGCTCAGCACCGCCTTGGTTCCCTGGACTTCGACCACGGCGGTGATCTCGCCCAGGCGCTGCTCGGTGCGGCCCACCTCCGTCAGGCCGTAGGCGGGGACGGCCAGTTCCTCGATCTCGTCGCGGCCCAGGCCCAGCGCCCGCGCGTGGGCGTCCAGGGCCGCGTCGAGGAGCTTGAGGGTGCCCTTGAAGGTGACGCGGGCGGCGAGGCGGGCGAGTTCGGCGAGGGCCGCTGCGCCGTCGGTGCGGGCGAGGGCGTTGACCGCGGCGTTGGCGACCTTCGGGTTGCGGGGGCCGAGGCCCGCGACCTTCCTGAGCGAGGTCTCGACGAGGGCGCCGAGGGCGCGGGCGGTGTCCGGGTGGGCCGGGAGGAGGGAGACGAGCCAGGTCAGGCCGCGCAGGGCGTTCGCGTTGCAGGGGTCGTAGGCGCCGTTGACGTCCGGCTCGTACTGTCCGCGGTCCAGCTCGAAGGTGCGTGGGCGGCCGGCTAGGGCGAACCAGCGGATCGCCGCCTCGCGGACGCGCTCGGGGCCGACCGCTTCGGTCAGGGCGGCGGCCCGCTCGTCCCACTTGGCGGAGGGCTTCGCGGCGGTGGCGGTCGCCGCGTGCGCGAGCAGTTCCTGCCAGGCGGGGCCGACGGCGGGGTCGGCGGCGGCGTCCCGCAGGGCCTGTTCCGCCCATTCCTCGCCGACGTTGAGGGCGGGCTCGGTGAGCTTCTTCGCCGTCTCGGTCAGGTCGCGGTTGTCGTACGCCTGGAGGGCGGAGCGGCGGAAGACGGCGACGACGGCGGGGGCGACCGGGCGGCCCGCGGCCAGCTCGGCCTCGACCAGGGCCTCGTAGCGGGCGCCGTACCAGAAGGAGTGCTGCCGGGAGATCTCGTCGAGCAGGGCTGTCCGCTCCGCGGCCAGGCGGTTGTGGGGCGGCAGGTCGCGGGAGACGATCCCCAGCAGGATCAGGGCGTTGTTCCGGGCGGTCGGGCCCGACCGGTCCGCGTGGTACTGCGTCACGAGGCCGTCGGCGAGGCGCGACCGCGCCTGCGGCGGGAGTTCGCACAGCCGGTTCAGCACGCCCTCCCACAGGCCGGTCCAGCCGCCGTTGTTGATGTGCGCGGCCTTGAGCAGGTCGGCGGCCAGCGCCTCGAAGTCGCCGTCGGCGGAGCGCTGCCGGATCAGGTCCTTGTATCGCTGGACGTGGCCCATCGTCATCCCCCGACCAGCGGCACGAGCTTCAGGAACGTGACCTCGGCGCCGAGCGGCAGGTCGATCTCCTCGTCGAGCTCGGTGACCTGACGGTCGCCGACCAGCACCAGGAAGCCGTTGCCCGCGAAGGCCCTGAGGGCGAGGGCGGTCTGCGCCTCGGGGTCTATCCGGCGTGGGGTGCGCAGCGCGTAGCCGGCCGGCACCCGCTCCGTGCCCTCCGGCTGCACCAGGCCCTGGAAGACCTCCGGCCGGCGCGCGTTGAACTCGGCGACCTCCTGGAACACCCGGCGCCGGATCAACTCGCGCACGGCGAGCCGCTCCTCGGCGATCTCCAGCCCCCAGCCGGCGCCGCGGCTCCCGCTTGTCGTCTCGTCGACGAACGTCACGATTCCCATGCCGACGACGGTACGGGCCGGCACTGACAACGGCCCGGGAGCGGCTGTCCGACGCCCGTACGGACGCCGCGTCGAGGAAGCCCGTTGCGCCGCCCCCGCCTTAATCTGACGTCATGTCAGATGACTGGTCGTACGACCTGCTCGGGTTCGACAACGTCCTGCTTCCCGTCGGCGACCTCGGCGAGGCCGTCGGCTTCTACGAGCGGGCCGGGTTCGCGGTGGCGTTCCGGCTCGACGAGGCCGGGATCGTGTTGCTGAAGGTCGGGGGCGAGACGCCGGGGATTCTGCTGCGGCAGGAGGAGGGGCTCGGGCATCGGCCGCCGGCGTGGCCGTCCACGCGCGTGTGGATGGAGGTGCCGGACGCCCGGGCGGCGGCCCGGCGGCTGGCCGGCGCCGGGATCGCCGCGCTCGATCCGCCGTTCTCCGTGGCCACCGGGTGGACCGTCGAGATCGCGGATCCCTGGGGGAACGTCCTCGGGTTCACGGACTACTCCAAGCGGCCCGAGCTCGGACGCCGACCGGGTTGAGCATGCTCGGTTGAACGTGTTCAAAAACAGGTCTACAGTTTCCCTGTCAGCGTTTTGAACGTGTTCAAGAGCGCATTCGGATACGCGTTCGCGTGCAAGCGTTCGCGAAAGGGTGGGGAACATGGACCGCACGGTCATCGCCTACGTCATCTACCTCGTCGTCAGCATCGGACTGACCGTCTGGGTGGCCAGGACCCTCAGTCGCAACGGGCGGATCTTCCTCGCCGACGTGCTGCAGGGGAACGAGAAGCTCGCCGACGCCGTCAACCACCTCCTGGTGGTCGGCTTCTACCTGGTCAACCTCGGCTTCGTCGCGCTCTACCTGAGCGGCGACGACACCATCGAGGACACCCGCGGCATCTTCGAGGCCCTGTCGACCAAGGTGGGCGTGGTGCTGCTGGTGCTCGGCGCGATGCACCTGGGCAACGTGTACGTGCTCAACCGGATCCGGCGGCGCGGGATCATGGAGCGGGAGCAGCTCCCGCCGGTCGCCCCGCAGGGCTGGGTCACCCCGTCGGCGCCCACGGCCGGGGCGTGACGACCATGGCCGCCGAACAGGCCGCCGCCGCGGACCGGGACGCCCTCCGCGTCCCGGTCCGCGGGCTCACCGTCCTCTACGACCCCGACTGCTCCCTGTGCGCGTTCCTGCGCGACTGGCTGGGCCGGCAGCCGCAGCTGGTGCCGCTGGAGTTCCTCCCGGCGGCCTCCGCCGAGGCCTGCGCCCGCTTCCCCGGGCTCGACCACCGCGCCACCCTCGACGAGATCACCGTCGTCGGCGACTCCGGGCAGGTCTACACGGGCGCCGCCGCCTGGATCGTCACCCTGTGGGCGCTGCGCGAGCACCGCCCGATGTCCCACCGGCTGAGCACGCCCGCCGGGGCGAAGGTCGCGCGGGCCGTCGTGCTGGCCGCGGCCAAGTGGCGCGACGGGCAGGGCGCGGGCTGGGGCGGGGGCGTGTACCGCCGTGGCGACGGATGGTCGTACGACCCGTACCAGGGCTGGGCCTACAACCCGCCCACCTGTGCCGACGGCTCCTGCTCCACTCGTTAGGCTCCCTTCCGTGCCTGCGAACATCGAGAACCCCGGCGAGAACCCCGGCGAGAACGCCGACCGTGGCGACGCCGACCCCGGCGACATCGGCCACGACGACGCCGCCGCGCCCGTCAGCAAGTCCGAGCAGACCCGCGCCCTGATCCTGGAGACGGCGATGCGGCTCTTCCAGGAACGCGGCTACGACAAGACGACGATGCGGGCCATCGCCAAGGAGGCCGGGGTCTCGGTCGGCAACGCGTACTACTACTTCGCCGGCAAGGAGCACCTGATCCAGGGCTTCTACGACCGGCTCGCCGCCGAGCACCGGGCGGCCGTCCGGGACGTCCTGGCGCGCGAGACGAGCCTGGAGGCCCGGCTGGCGGGGGTGCTGCGGGTCTGGCTGGACGTGGCGACGCCGTACCACGAGTTCGCGGTCCAGTTCTTCAAGAACGCGGCCGACCCGGACAGCCCGCTGAGCCCGTTCTCCGCCGAGTCGGAGCACGCGCGCGTGGAGGCCATCGCCGTCCACAAGGAGGTGCTCGCGGGGTCGAAGGCGAAGGTGCCGGAGGAACTGCGGGAGGTGCTGCCGGAGTTGATGTGGCTCTCGCAGATGGGCCTCGTCATGTACTGGATCTACGACCGCACCGAAGGGCGCGAGCGCAGCTACCGGCTGGCCGGGCGCGGCGCGCGGCTCACCGCGCGGGGTGTGGCGCTGGCCCGGTTCCGGGTGCTGCGGCCGCTCGTCCTGGAGGTGCACGACCTGTTCACGGACTTCCTGCCCGGCATGACGAACGCCCTGCCGGATCCGGCAGGGCGCTCGGGCAAGGTCGGTTGACCGCGGGGTCAGTTGACCTCCGACATCTCCGTCAGCTCCACGTCGTACACCAGCGGTTCTCCGGCGACCGTCACCTGGCGGGCCCTGGAGTCGTAGGTCTCGGCCGTCGCCGCCAGCAGATACGTCCCCGGGGCCGGGACCGAGACGATGTAGGAGCCGTCGGCCAGGGACGTGACGCGGTCCAGCTCCCGGCCGCCCATGGACCGGAGCGTGACCGCCGCGCCCTCGACCGGGTCGCCGGCCGTGTCCCGTACGAAGCCGTGGACGACGGAGGACGGGCCCTCGCCCGCCGCGGCCGATGCCGCGGCCTCCTCCTTCGGCTCCACCGCCAGATGCGGCAGCCGCTTCTCCAGCCAGCCCGGCAGCCACCAGTTGGAGTCGCCGAGCAGATGCATCGCGGCCGGGACCAGGGCCGTGCGCAGGATGAACGCGTCCAGGGCGACCGCCGCCGCGAGGCCGACGCCCGCCATGGCCGCGCCCGCGTCGCCGCTGAGCACGAACGCGAGGAACACACAGACCATGATCAGGGCCGCCGAGTTGATGACCCGGCCGGTCTCCGCGAGGCCGACGCGGACCGCGCGGGCGTTGTCGCGCGTGTGCACCCACTCCTCGTGCATCCGGCTGACCAGGAAGACCTGGTAGTCCATCGACAGGCCGAAGAGCAGCGACAGCATGATGACCGGCAGGAAGGCGTTGATCGGGCCCTCCTTGCCGAGGCCGAGCAGTTCCAGGCCCCAGCCCCACTGGAAGATCGCGACCAGGACGCCGAAGGAGGCCGCCGCCGCGATCAGGTTCATCACGGCCGCCGTCAGCGGCACCACCAGGGAGCGGAAGGCGACCAGGAGGAGCAGGAAGCCCAGGCCGATGATGGTGGCGACGAACAGCGGGAGCCGGTCGCCGGTGACCGTGGCGAAGTCCTTCGAGACGGCCGTCACCCCGCCCACATGGGCCTCGGCCCCCGCCTTGGCGACGACGTCGTCGCGCAGCCGGTCGATGAGCGTGTCCGTCTCCTCGGACTGCGGGGAGGTCGTGGGCACCACCTGGATGACGGTGACGCCCTGCGCGGGCGGCAGCGCGGCTGCCTGGGCCACGCCGGGCGTGTCCTCGATGCTCTTGACCAGCGCGGTGGTGTCACCGCCTTGCACGACCACCTGGAGCGGGCCGTTGAAGCCCGGCCCGAAGCCCTCCGCGAGCAGGTCGTAGGCCTTGCGGGTGGTCGTCGCGGCGTCGTCGTTGCCCTGGTCGGTGGCGCCGAGGCGGAGCGACAGCACGGGCAGGGCGAGGACGGCCATGACGACGAACGCGAGCGCGGCGATCGTCCGGGGCCGGCGCTGCACGCCCGCCGACCAGCGGGCCGCGGGTCCGCTCGCCTTCTCCGGCTCGGGTCCGGTCGCCTCGAGCCGGCGCCGCTGCTTACGGCTCAGCACACGCCCGCCCAGGAAGCCGAGCAGCGCGGGCAGCAGGGTGGTGGCGGCGAGGACGCTCAGCACCACGGTCAGGGAGGTGCCGATGACGACGCCGTCCAGGAAGCGCAGGTTCGTGACCAGCATCCCGGCGAGCGCGATGCACACCGTGCCGCCCGCGAACAGCACCGCCCGGCCCGAGGTGTTGAGGGCGGTGACCGCCGACTCCTCGGGGTCCAGGCCGCGCAGGACGCCCTTGCGGTGCCGGGTGACGATGAACAGGGCGTAGTCGATGCCGACGCCGAGGCCGATCAGCGAGGAGAGCAGCGGGGCCAGGTCGGGGATGTCGGTGACATGGCTCAGCAGCTGGGTCCCGAAGAGGCCCATGCCGACGCCGAAGATCGCGATGGCGAGCGGCAGCAGCATCGCGAAGAGCGAGCCGAAGGCGAGGAACAGGACCACGGCCGCCGCCCCGAGGCCGACCATCTCCGCGAGGCCGGTGGGCGGTTCCTGCACCCGCATGATGGCCTGGCCGCCCAACTCGACCTCCAGGCCGTCGCGTTCGGCGCCCTGTGCGGTGTCGACGACGTCCTGGACGAGTTCCTTGGGCACGGCGTTCGCCTGCTCGGTGAAGGTGATCTGGGCGTAGGCGATCCGCCCGTCACCGCTGATCTGCGTCGCGCCCCCGTCCCCCGAGTACGGGCCGGCGACCTGGCCGACGCCCTTCATCTTCGCTATCTCGTCGAGCGCCGGCTGGATCCGGGACCGCACGTCCTGGTCGCGGACCGAACCCTCGTCGACCTTCCACACGACGGTGTCGGTGTCGCCCGCGCGCGCGGGGAACGCCTTCTCCATCAGGTCGTACGCCTTCTTGGAGTCCGTGTCGGGGAGGGAGAAGACGTTCGCGTAGTCCGTGCCCGCCGTCGAGGCCGAGAACCCCAGGCCGAACAGCGCCCCCACCCACACCAACAGGACCACCAGCCGATGCCGGTAACACCAGCGCGCCAATGCCGCCACGATCGAGCTCCTCACTCACAGTCGGATCGTCCCCCCAGGTCCTGGCAACAGGATCGGCAGCGGCACACGCGTGTGGACACGGCACGCCCATGACTCTCAAGGAACTCCAAAGACCGTTCCGGCCCGGCGGTCGGCGGCCCGCCCGATACTGGGGGCATGACGACGGCCCAAGGCACCGTGCTGGTCGTGGAGGACGAACCGAGCATCGCGGACGTCCTCGCCATCGCCCTGCGCTACCACCGCTTCGAGGTCATGATCGCGGGCACCGTCCGCGAGGCCCTCGCGCTCGCCGGCCGCACCCGGCCCGACGTGGCGCTGCTGGACGTGATGCTGCCGGACGGCGACGGCCGGGCGCTGGGGCGTGAACTGCGCTCCCGCAGGCCGGACCTGGCGCTCGTCTTCCTCACCGCGCGGGACGCGCCGGCCGAGATCGTCGGCGCCCTCGGCTTCGGCGACGACTACATCACCAAGCCGTTCGACATCGACGTGGTCGTCGCGAGGATCACGGCGGTCCTGCGCCGGACCCGGCCGGCCGACGTCCTCCCGCAGCGGCCGCCGCTGCGGTACGGCGATCTGGAGCTGGACGACACGACGTACAGCGTGCACCGCGCGGGCCGCTCGGTCGAGCTCACGCCCACCGAGTACGCGCTGCTGCGGTTCCTGGTGCGCAACGGGGGCCGGATCGTGCCCAAGGAGCAGCTCCTGCGCCATGTCTGGCAGTACGAGCACACCCCGCCGGAGTCGACGGTCGTCGAGACCTACATCAGCTATCTGCGGCGCAAGCTGGACGGCCTGGGAGCGCCGGTGATCACCACGCGGCGGGGCGTGGGATACGGGCTGGCATGAGGCGGGCGCACCGGCACGGCGTCCACTCCCTGCGGATCAAGCTGACCGCGGCGAACGTCTTCCTGCTCGCGCTCGGCATCGTCGTGGCCACCGCCGTCAGCCTCATGGGGATGCGGCACTATCTGCTCGGCCAGGTGGACGCCCAGCTGACCAAGATGCGTGATTCGCTGGGCAGTTCGCAGCTGACCATGCGGGAGATCGACTCGCTGAGCGTGCTGAGCGTCATCAGCGACCGCTACTCGCTCCGGGCGACGGACGCCCGACCGGCCCCGGACTCGATCTTCGCCGCCGTCGACGGCGAGGGCACGGTCCTCACCCTCTTCGGCATCAGGCCCACCGAGGCCCAGCACGGCCTGGCGGACGCCGTGCGCGATCCGCGCGCCCTCGCCGTCGACAGGGGCCCGCACGACGTCAGCGTGCACGGCGCCGCCTACCGGGCGACCGCGACCCGGCTCCCCGACGGCACGTACATCCTGCTGGCCACCTCCACCGAGGGCCTCCACAAGGGCATAGCGAAGGCTCTGAAGCTCGACGTCGCCGTCGGCACGCTGCTGCTCGCCCTGCTCGCCTGTCTGACCCTGTTCAGCGTGCGGCGGCGGATGCGGCCGCTGGAGGACATGGTGGAGACGTCGTCGGCGATCGCCGAGGGCGACCTGACCCGGCGCGTGCCCTCCAGCCACCACCCCACGCAGGAGGTCGAGCAGCTGCGGCTCGCCCTGAACTCCATGCTCCACCAGGTGGAGACGGCGTACCGCACGCGCGAGCGCAGCGCGGCCCAGCTGCGCCGCTTCGTCGCGGACGCCTCGCACGAACTGCGCACCCCGCTCTCCGCGATCCGCGGCTATCTCCAGCTGTTGGAGCAGGGGATGCTGGTCGAGCCCGGGGAGCGCAGACGGGCCTGGGACCGGATGAACGGCGAGGTGGACCGCATGGGCCGGCTCGTCGACGAGCTGCTCACCCTGGCCCGCCTCGACCAGCGGCCCGAGCTGCGGCTGCGCAACGTCGACGTGAGCCGGCTGGTGCGGGACGCGGCACAGGACCTGCGGGCCCAGCAGCCCGGACGGCCGGTCACGGTGGAGGCCGACGGCGCCGTCCTGGTGTGGGCCGACGAGTCGGGGCTGCGGCAGGTGCTGGGCAACCTGGTGGCCAACGTCCGCACGCACACGGCGGCCGATGTGCCGGTGCGGCTCGCGTTGGAGCGCGCGGACGGGGTCGTACGGCTGTCGGTCGAGGACAAGGGGCCGGGGCTGGGCGCGGAGGACGCGGCGCGTGTCTTCGACCGCTTCTTCCGGGCCGGCGGCGGCGCGGGCAGCGGGCTGGGCCTGGCGATCGTGCAGGGGGCGGTCCGGGCGCACGGCGGCGAGGTGAGCGTGCGGACGGCGCCGGGCGAGGGCCTGGAGGTGGCGGTGACGCTGCCGGCGCGGCCGAAGGGGTGCGAGTAAGCGCTCCGCTGGGAAGCGCCGCGATGTGCCGTCGTTCCGGTGCGGCGCCATCGTGGCTGGTCGCGCAGTTCCCCGCGCCCCTTCGGGGCGCTGCCGGACCGCAGCCGACTTCGCCCGACCCGCTTAGAGCAGGCCCTGGGGCGCTGCGGGTTCGACGACCAGGGCCCAGACCGTCTTGCCGTGCCGGCCTCTGCTCCAGACGCCCCACGCGGCGGCGATGTGCTCCACCAGGTGCAGGCCGCGGCCGTGTTCCTCCCACTCCCCGACCGGCCGCAGCCGGGGTTCGACCCGGCCCTCGTCGGAGACCTCTATCAGGCAGGAGCCGTCGCCCAGGGCGGTGACGGCCACCTCGAACTCCCGTTCCCGCAGCGGACCGTGGCGTACGACGTTGGTGGCCAGCTCGGACACGACGAGGACGGCGTCGACCAGCGCCGGGTCCTCGGGGCCGTGCCCCCAGTCGGCGAGATGGTCGCGCACCCGGCGCCGGGCGAGACCGACGGACGCCGGGTGCCGGGGCAGCCGGAAGGACTTGCGTCTCAGCACGTCTGCTCCTCACCTCCCGCACACCTCCGTCACATGGTGCCGCGTCGGGTGCCTGCCCGGTGCGGTGGGTGCGCATGCCCGCTGACGGGATCAAGCCCGCGGGCGGGGGCGATTCGGCTCAGATCCAGTCGAGCTTCCACAGCCGGAACACGCCGTTGCCGTCGGCCAGATACTGGCCGCCGCCGACGTCCGAGCTGGTGACGACGTACTCCTTGCGCTGCCACAGCGGGATGACCGGCACGTCCTCGGCGACGACCTGCTGGAGGTCGCGGAAGTCGCTGTCGACCCGGCTGCGGTCGGCGAACTGCTGGCTGTCGGCGATGTAGCCGTCGACCTTCTTGTTGCTGTAGCCGGTGTTCATGGTGGAGTCGGTGCCGACGAGCGGGGCCGCGAAGGTGTCCGGGTCGGGGTAGTCGGCGACCCAGCCGACGGCGTACGCGTCGAGTTTGCCGGTGGCCCACCGCTTCTGGAAGTCGGTCCACTCGTAACCCTTGACGTTCACCTTGAACAGGCCGGTCGCCTCCAGCTGCCGCTTGAGCTCGGTGGCCTCGGCCGCCGCGGAGCCGCTGCCCAGGCCGTAGCCGTAGGTGAAGGTCACCGGGAGGCTGACGCCGGCCTCCTCCAGGAGCTTGCGCGCCTTCTTGGCGTCCGGGTCCGGGTAGCTGTCGAAGAAGGAGGTGGTGTGGCCGGTGATACCGGTCGGGATGAGCGAGTACAGCGGCTCGACGGTCCCGTCGTATACGGTCGACGCGAGCCGCGCGCGGTCGATCAGCCAGGCCAGTGCCTTGCGGACGTCCGTCTCGTGCAGCGGCGAGCCGGAGCGGGTGTTGAAGTACAGGTTGCGGGTCTCGGAGCTGTCGGCCTCGGTGACGCGCATGTCGGGGTCGCTGGCGTTGAGAGCGGCGAGGACCTTGGGCGGCAGCTGCCGGGTGGCGGCCTGGACCTCCTTGGCCTGCCACGCCTTGTCCAGGGCCTCGGGGTCGGCGTAGTAGCGCACCTCGATCGGCGCACCGGTGTCCACCGCGCCCTTGTAGCCCGAGTTGGGCGACAGGTCGACCTTCTTGCCCTTCGAGTACCCCGTCAGCCGGTACGGGCCGCTGCCGTCGACATCGTTGCCGGTGCGCAGGGCGTCCGCCGGATAGCGGGTGCGGTCGACGATCGAGCCGGCTCCGGTGGCCACCTTGAACGGGAAGGTGGCGTCCGGCGACGACAGATGGAAGGTGACGGTCATGCCCGTGGCGTCCACCGACTTCAGGGTGGAGAACAGCGACGCGGGACCGACGTCCGAGTTGATCTTCTTGACCCGGTCGAAGGAGAACTTCACGTCCTCGGCCGTGACCTTGCCGCCGCCGGTGAAGGTGAGGTCGTCGCGCAGCTCGCACGAGTACGTGGTCAGGCTGCCCTTCGCGAAGGAACAGCTCTTGGCCGCGTCCGGCACGGGCGAGACGCCGCCGGGTTCGTACGTCAGCAGCGACTGGAAGACGTTGCTGAACAGCGCCCAGGAGCCGGCGTCGTAGGCGCCGGCCGGGTCGAGCGAGGTGACGGTGTCCGTGGTGCCGACCGTGATGGTCTCGTCGCTCTTGTCCTGCGACGGCAGCAACTGCCAGCCGCCCACCGCGACGACCGCGAGAACCAGCAGCGTCACGAGTATCCGCATGCGAGCCGATCGCATGGTGGTGCCCTGCCTCCCGGCCCGAGAGACCGGGCCCAGTCCACAAAAAACTGCCACTCCCCATGGCGGCGGGCTCACCTAACCACAGGGGTTTCACGTGACGGAAGGGGATTCTGACGACATGAGAAAACCCTTACCCACGCACTGTTTCAGCCGAGTTTCACAGCTTCTCCACAGGTTCCCCGGCGCCCTCGGCCACGCCCCGGCCGGCCGTCAGGTCCGCGTCGACGCCAGCTGGATCACGGTGATGTCGGACGGGGCGCCCACGCGCGTGGGCGGGCCCCAGGCGCCCGCGCCCCGGGACACGTACAGCTGCGTGTCGCCGTAGCGCTCCAGGCCCGCCACGGTCGGGTTCGCGGCGGCGGCGATCAGGTTGCCGGGCCACAGCTGGCCGCCGTGCGTGTGACCGGAGAGCTGGAGGTCGACGCCGTGGCTCACGGCGTCGTGGATCTGCACGGGCTGGTGGGCGAGGAGCACGCACGCGCGCGTGGTGTCACGGTCGCCGAGCGCCCTGGTGAAGTCGGGGCCCTGGCCGTCGCTCTCGCCCGCGATGTCGTTGACGCCGGCCACGTCGAACCAGGGCAGCTCGGTGCGGGCGTTCTCCAGCGGGTTCAGGCCGAGCCGGCGCACCTCCTCGACCCACTGCTCGGCGCCGGAGAAGTACTCGTGGTTGCCGGTGACGAAGAAGCTGCCGTGCCGCGCCTTCAGCTGTGCGAGCGGGGCGGCCGCCGGGCCCAGGTCCTTGACGCTGCCGTCGACCAGGTCGCCGACGACCGCGATCAGGTCGGGCTGCGTCGAGTTGATCGTGTCGACGACCCGCCTCGCGAAACCCCGGCCCAGGACGGGGCTCAGGTGGATGTCGCTGACGACCGCGATCCGGTAGCCGTGGGCGGCGCGCGGCAGCTTGGCCAGCGGCACGGTCACCCGCTTGACGCGGGGGCCGCGCAGGACGCCGTAGGTGCCGTAACCGACCGTCCCGACGGCGGCCGCGGCGGCCGCGCCGCCCACGACCCGAGAGACGAACAGCCGCCGCGAGGGCCCGCCGACGGCCCCTTCGGACGCCTTGTCGGCCCCTGGCCCGACAGGCACGGTCTCGCCGGACCCCGGCCGGTCGGACCTCGGCCCGGCAGCCCCCGGCCCGGCAGGCACGGTCTCGCCGGACCCGGACCGGTCGGACCCGGACGCGTCGGACCCGGACGGGTCGGGCGCGGGCTCGCCGGACGTCGGCCGGTCGGACGTCGGCCGGTCCGGCGTCGGGGCGTCGGGCTCGGGGCCGCCGGCCCCCGGACGGTCGGACGGCGGCTGCCGGTGCTCCGGTGCGCCCACCGGGAGCGGCTTCTGGCCCGGTTGCGGCTGCGGCTGCGGCTGGGACCGGGGTTGCGGCGCGGGCGTCTCGGCGGTCGCCGCGCGCCTCCGGAGGAAGCGGCGCAGCAGTGGGCGTACGGCCTCGCCGACGATCACGGCCAGCAGCAGGTAGATCGACAGGGCCAGCCACAGGAAGCCGGGCCAGGCCAGGACGCGTTGGAGCCAGAACGGCGCGCCCGTGCGTTCGGCGACCAGGGCGCCGATCGCCAGCACCCAGCCGCCCGCGATCAGCGCCGCGCCCCCGCGGCGCGCCCACCCGGGCCCGCGGGTCGTGTCGTGGAACAGACGGCGCCACAGGTACCAGTTGGCTGCGACGATCACGGTCAGCGCGAGCAGCGCGAAGACGATCACCATGGCTAGGACGTCCGTCCGGGCCTTCCGAGTGCGCGCAGACCACGCAACCCGATTCCCCCGACGACCGTCCCCAATACGAAGGAAACGACGGCGAGCGTCAGGTGCACCCAGAAGTACGCCGTGGGGTCGCCGTCGTCGAACGCGAGCCCGCTGCTGTCCTTGACCAGGTTTTTGACGAAAGTGACCCAGATGACCCAGCTCCACACCCCGAAGGCGAGCAGGAACCAGGAGACGGGGCGGCTGAGCTTCATGCGTTCAGTATCACCGGAGGGTGTCCGGTTCCGTGACCGGGGTGGGGAGGGCGGTGGGACTTCCCGTCGTGTGCCAGGTACTTTCTCCGACGTGCCCGCACCCATGAAGCAGACCGTCAGGCGCTCCCTGCTGGTCACCTCCGCGACCCTCGCGTCCTTCGCGCTCACCGCGCCCGTCTCGCTCGCGGCGCCGAGTCCGTCGCCGACGCCGTCGCCGACGACCAGTGCCTCCCCTTCGAGTACCGCGAAGCCCTCGGCGAGTCCGTCGGTGACTCCCCCGGCGAACATGTCGACCGTGGGCGGGACGCGGCTCGGTCGGGCCGGGACGCAGGTGGCGATCGCCGGGAGCGCGCCGGTGCTGCCGAAGGACATCAGCGCGCGGTCGTGGATCGTCGCCGACGCCGAGTCGGGGGACGTGCTGGCCTCGCACAACGCGCACTGGCGGCTGCCCCCGGCGAGCACGCTGAAGATGCTCTTCGCGGACACCGTGCTGCCGCGGTTCCCCAGGACCACCGCGCACAAGGTCGTGCCGGCGGACCTGGCCGGCATGGGGTCCGGCTCGAGCCTGGTCGGCATAAAGGAGGGCGAGACGTATACGGTCCACGACCTGTGGCTCGGCGTCTTCCTGCGGTCGGGCAACGACGCCGTGCACGTGCTGTCGGCGATGAACGGCGGCGTCCGCGCCACGGTGAAGGAGATGAACGAGCATGCCGAGGAGCTCCAGGCCCTCGACACGAACGTCGTCTCCCCCGACGGGTACGACGCCCCCGGCCAGGTGTCCTCGGCGTACGACCTGACGCTGTTCGCCCGCTCGGGTCTGCAGAAGAAGGACTTCCGGGAGTACTGCTCGACCGTCTCGGCCAAGTTCCCGGGCGCGACGACGAAGAACAAGAAGGGCAAGACGACCCGCGGGACCTTCGAGATCCAGAACACCAACCGGCTGCTCAGCGGCGACTACGACATGACCCAGTACCCGGGCATCGCAGGCGTCAAGAACGGCAACACCACCAATGCGGGCGCCACCTTCACCGGGGTCGCCGAGCGCAACGGCCGGGTGCTGCTCGTCACGGTCATGAACCCGTCGAAGACGGACCACAACGAGGTCTACAAGGAGTCCGCGGCCCTGCTCGACTGGGGCTTCCAGGCGGCCGGCAAGGTGACGCCGGTGGGTGAGCTGGTCGCGCCGCAGGGCACGACGCAGGCCAGCGCCCAGCCCGGCGCGAACGCCTCCCCCGAGGCGGCCGGGGAGGCCGGCGGCGCGGGGAACGTGTCGGGGAAGCCGGTGGCGGGCGCGGTGGCGGAGAGCGGCTCCGGGGGCATGTGGATCGCGCTGGCGATCACCGGCGGCCTGCTGGTGCTGCTGGCGGGCGGCGCGTTCCTGGTCAACCGCCGCTGGCCGCTGCCGGACCTGGTACGACGTCGTCGCTGACGTCGATGTCCTGGGGGTCGTCGGGTGCGCTGCCGGTCGCCGTCCAGGCCGCGCAGTACAGGACCAGCTTCGAGGTGAAGTTGATCCACAGCAGCAGGGCGATGGGCACGCCGAACGCGCCGTACATGCTCTTCGCGGCCACGCCCTGCATATAGCCGCTGAGCAGCAGCTTCAGCAGCTCGAAGCCGACGGCGCCGATGAGCGCGGCGACGACCAGCCGGCGGCGGGTCGGTTCGACGCCCGGCAGCAGCGTCAGGACGTACAGCAGGAGCAGGAAGTCGGCGAGCACGGCGACGGAGAACGCGGCGACGCGCAGCAGCAGGCTGCCCCAACCCGCCTTGTCGATGCCGAGTTGGTCGGTGATCCAGCCGACCAGGGCCGAGGCGACGGTGGAGATGGCGATGGTGAGCAGGACCGCGCCGCCCAGCCCGACGAGGACGCCCGCGTCCTTGGCCTTGCGCAGGACCGGGTTCTCGTCGCTGTCGGGCAGCTCCCACACCGCGCGCAGACAGTCCCGCATCTGGCCGACCCAGCCGATGCCGGTGAGCAGCAGCACCGCGCCGGCGATGAGGCCGATGGCGCCGGCGTTCTGGACGAGGCTGTTGATGTCCAGCTGGTCGGAGATGCCGGGCACCTGATCGGCGATCTTGTCCTGGAGTTCCTGCTGCTGGGACGTGCTCAGCGTGGCGGCGGCGATGGCGGCGGCGACGGTCAGCAGCGGGAAGAGCGCGATGAAGCTGATGAACGTCATCGCGGCGGCGAGCCGCGTCCACTTCACCCGGTCCAGGCGCTCGTACGACCGCCACGCGTGCGTGGCGGTGAGCCGCGTGACCAACGGCCCGATTCCGGGAAGCTTTTTCAGCCAGTCCATGATCCGACTCTGCCCTTCTCGGGGACGCCCGATGTCCCGGTACCCCCATTTCGGGGAGCGACCTGGCAGCGCGGGACGTTTAAGAACTGATCGCCCGCATATGGGCGATACGTTCGGTTCATGTCTGACGCTTTCGGCCTCCCCCAGTCCCTGCTCGTCCTCGGCGGCACGTCAGAGATCGCGCTGGCCACCGTGCGCCGACTGATCGCCCGCCGCGCCCGCACGGTGTGGCTGGCGGGGCGCCCGTCGGCCGCCCTGGAGAAGGCGGCCGCGGAGCTGCGCGTGCTGGGGGCGGACGTGCACACCGTGCCCTTCGACGCGCTGGACACCGCGTCCCACGAGGCGGTCCTGGGCAAGGTCTTCGCCGAGGGCGACGTCGATTCCGTGCTGCTCGCCTTCGGCGTCCGCGGCGACCAGGCGAGCGACGAGCGCGATCCGGCGGCCGCGGTGCGCGTCGCGCAGACCAACTACACGGGCGCGGTGTCGGCGGGGCTGATCTGCGGGCGGGCCCTGCAGGCCCAGGGGCACGGCTCGCTGGTCGTCCTGTCCTCCGTCGCCGGCGAGCGGGCCCGCCGCTCGGACTTCATCTACGGCTCCAGCAAGGCCGGCCTCGACGCCTTCGCCCAGGGCCTGGGCGACGCGCTGCACGGCACGGGCGTCCATGTCATGGTCGTACGCCCCGGGTTCGTCCGGACGACGACGACCGCCGGGCGGGCCGAGGAGCCGCTGAGCACGACCCCCGCGGCGGTCGCCACGGCCGTCGAACTGGGGCTGCGGCGCCGCTCGGAGACGGTGTGGGTGCCGGGGATCCTACGCATGGTGACGGCGATGCTGCGACACACACCACGGGCGATGTTCCGACGACTACCCCTCTAGGGCGGCGCCCTGAAGGGGCGCGGGGCCGCATCGACTTGCGGCTCCGCCGCGGGGCGCGACCAGCCACGACGGCGCCGCAGCGAAGCGCTCAGCGCGTAGGGACGGAACCACGGTCGGCGTGAGCCGGCTGCGGTTCGGCAGCGCCCTGAAGGGGCGCGGGGCCGCATCGACTTGCGGCTCCGCCGCGGGGCGCGACCGGCCACGACGGCGCCGCAGCGAAACGACGGCACATCGCGGCACTCCCAGCGAAGCGCTCCGCGGAGCGTTCAGCGCGTGGGGAGGGAGCCGCGGTCGGCGTGGGCCGGCTGCGGGGGGACGACCGCGCTGCCGAAGGCGTACTCGCGGAGTTTGCGCCAGACGCCGTCGGGGCCCTGCTCGGCGAGGGCGAAGCCCGTGCAGGACCATTCGGCCTCGTAGTGGGCGAGCTCCTCGAAGGCGCGGTCCATCGCCGCCTCGTCGATGCCGTGCGCGACGGTGACGTGCGGGTGGTAGGGGAACTGGAGCTCACGGGTGAGCGGCCCGGACGCGTCCCGCACCAGCTGCTGGAGCCAGGCGCAGGTCTCGGCGCCCTCGACGACCTTCAGATAGACCACCGGCGACAGGGGCCGGAAGGTACCTGTGCCGGACAGCCGCATCGGGAAGGGGCGGCCGGCCGCGGCGACCTCGCTCAGGTGCGCCTCGACGGCCGTGAGCCCGCCCGCCTCGACCTCGGTCGGCGGCAGCAGCGTGACGTGGGTGGGGATGCCGTGAGCCGCGGCGTCGCCGAAGCCCGCGCGCCGCTCCTGGAGCAGGCTGCCGTGAGGCTCCGGGACCGCGATCGACACGCCGATCGTTACGGTCCCCACGTCTTCTCCTGTCGTCATGTCGTCATGGCGGGGTGTGGCGCCAGGCTGTCGTGCCGGGTTCGTACTCAGTCGTACGGCTATCGACTGTACGGCCACGGCTGTGCTCTGGGCAGGCGCAGGGGAAGTGATGTGCAGCGCTCTGCCCAGAGGAACGTGTGTGCGGTGCGCCCCGGATGCTTCCGAGCGCCGCTCAGTGCTTCGCGGGTCAGTGCTTAGCGGGCAGGAAGCCCACCCGCTGGTACGCCTGGGACAGCGTCTCGGCGGCGACGGCACGGGCCTTCTCCGCGCCCTTGGCGAGGATCGAGTCCAGCGTCTCCGGGTCGTCCAGGTACTGCTGGGTGCGGTCCCGGAACGGCGTCACGAAGTCGACGACGACCTCGGCGAGGTCCGTCTTGAGCGCGCCGTAGAGCTTGCCCTCGTACTCCTGCTCCAGCTCCGGGATGCTCTTGCCGGTCAGCGTGGAGTAGATCGTGAGCAGGTTGCTCACTCCGGGCTTGTTCTCGGCGTCGAAGCGGACGACCGTGTCGGTGTCCGTGACCGCGCTCTTGACCTTCTTCGCGGTGACCTTCGGCTCGTCGAGCAGGTTGACGAGGCCCTTCGGCGTGGACGCCGACTTGCTCATCTTGATCGACGGGTCCTGAAGGTCGTAGATCTTCGCCGTCTCCTTGAGGATGTACGGCTTCGGGATCGTGAACGTCGCGCCGAAGCGGCCGTTGAAGCGCTCCGCGAGGTCGCGGGTCAGCTCGATGTGCTGGCGCTGGTCCTCGCCGACCGGGACCTCGTGGGCCTGGTAGAGCAGGATGTCCGCGACCTGGAGGATCGGGTACGTGAACAGGCCGACGCTCGCGCTCTCGGAGCCCTGCCTGGCGGACTTGTCCTTGAACTGGGTCATCCGGCCGGCCTCGCCGAAACCGGTGAGGCAGTTCATGACCCACGCGAGCTGCGCGTGCTCGGGGACATGGCTCTGGACGAACAGCGTGCAGCGCTCGGGGTCGAGACCGGCGGCGAGGAGCTGGGCGGCGGCCAGGCGGGTGTTGGCCGTGAGCTCCTTCGGGTCCTGCGGGACCGTGATCGCGTGCAGGTCGACGACCATGTAGAACGCGTCGTGGGTCTCCTGCAGGGCTACCCACTGGCGGACGGCGCCGAGGTAGTTGCCGAGGTGGAACGAGCCTGCGGTGGGCTGGATTCCGGAGAGCACGCGGGGACGGTCAGAGGCCATGTTTTTCATTGTCTCAGAGGTGTGGGGTGGTTTCGGTACGCGGGGAGCTGCGGCCCGGTGGGGGCTTGTCGCGCAGTTCCCCGCGCCCCTACGGACTTCTCAGCCCAGGTCGATCTCGGGATACAGGGGGAAGCCCGCCACCAGGTCTGTCGCCCTCTGGGAGATCTCCTCCGAGACCTTCTCGTCCAGGACGTGGGAGGCCTTGCTCGGTGCGCCCGACTTCGTCGTGCCCGGCTCGGCGGCCGTGAGGACGCGGTCGATCAGGCCCGCGACCTCGTCCATCTCCGCCGTGCCCAGGCCTCGCGTGGTGAGCGCGGGGGTGCCGATGCGGATGCCGGAGGTGTACCAGGCGCCGTTCGGGTCGGCGGGGATGGCGTTGCGGTTGGTGACGATGCCCGAGTCGAGCAGCGCGGCCTCGGCCTGGCGGCCGGTGAGGCCGTAGGCGGAGGCGACGTCGATCAGGTTCAGGTGGTTGTCGGTGCCGCCGGTGACCAGGGTCGCGCCGCGCCGCATCAGACCCTCGGCCAGGGCGCGCGAGTTGTCGACGATGCGCTGGGCGTAGTCCTGGAAGGAGGGCTGACGGGCCTCGGCGAGGGCGACGGCCTTGGCGGCCATGACGTGCGGGAGCGGGCCGCCGAGCACCATCGGGCAGCCGCGGTCGACCTGGTCCTTGAGGGAGTCGTCGCACAGGACCATGCCGCCGCGCGGGCCGCGCAGCGACTTGTGGGTGGTGGTCGTCACGATCTGGGCGTGCGGGACCGGGTCGAAGTCGCCGGTCAGGACCTTGCCCGCGACCAGGCCCGCGAAGTGGGCCATGTCGACCATGAGGGTCGCGCCGACCTCGTCGGCGATCTCCCGCATGATCCGGAAGTTCACCAGACGGGGGTACGCCGAGTAGCCCGCGACGAGGATCAGCGGCTTGAAGTCACGGGCCGACGTCCGCAGCGCCTCGTAGTCGATGAGGCCGGTGGCGGGGTCGGTGCCGTACGACCGCTGGTCGAACATCTTTCCGGAGATGTTCGGGCGGAAGCCGTGGGTGAGGTGGCCGCCGGCGTCCAGGGACATGCCGAGCATGCGCTGGTTGCCGAAGGCCTGGCGCAGCTCGGCCCAGTCGGCCTCGGAGAGGTCGTTGACCTGGCGGGCGCCGGTCTTCGCCAGGAACGGGGCCTCGACCCGGTCCGCGAGGACGGCCCAGAAGGCGACCAGGTTGGCGTCGATGCCGGAGTGCGGCTGGACGTAGGCGTGGCGGGCGCCGAACAGCTCGCGGGCGTGCTCGGCGGCGAGGGACTCCACGGTGTCGACGTTGCGACAGCCGGCGTAGAAGCGGCGGCCGACCGTGCCCTCGGCGTACTTGTCGCTGAACCAGTTGCCCATCGCGAGGAGGGTGGCCGGGGAGGCGTAGTTCTCGGAGGCGATCAGCTTGAGCATCTCGCGCTGGTCGTGGACCTCCTGGCCGATGGCGTCGGCCACACGCGGCTCGACGGCGCGGATCACGTCGAGGGCGGCGCGGAAGGCGGTGGACTCGGTGGAGAGGGGCTGCTGCTCGGACATTCGTCGGCCTCCGGGTGGCGTGGGTGCTGGACAGCGGTCACGGGTTCACGGCTCGGCCCAGGCGCACGGCACTTTGTCACTCTCAGGCCGCTCCCCGATGGTCCGTCCCATCCCAGCGCGCCAGTCACGGCCCGCTCGCCAGCCTACCGGCCACACGCGCGCGGGACCGTGCGACGTCCACCATGCGAGCGACCTGCGCAGATCCGGCTAGAGGATCACGTGGGGCAGGAAGCGGGCGTACTCGTCCGTGATCAGGCCGGAGGACTCCCGGATGCCGAGGCCCGCCGACTCGTCCTGCACCACCCAGGCGCCGAGGACGACGTGGTTGCCGTCGAAGGCGGGCAGCGGCGCCAACTGCTGGTAGCAGCAGGGTTCGTCGGTGCGCAGGACGGGCTCGGCGCCGGGTTCGTGGATCGTGACGCCGGCGCCTTCGCGGCCGAGCAGGGGTTTGGCGACGTAGCCGGTGGTGGTCGCCAGTTCGCGGGGGCCGTCCAGGTATGCGGGCAGGAGGTTGGGGTGGCCGGGGTACAGCTCCCACAGGACGGCCAGCAGCGCCTTGTTGCTGAGCAGCATCTTCCAGGCCGGTTCTATCCACAGGGTCGCGCCGGTGCCGCCGCCGTTGTCGAGGGTGTCCAGGACATGGCCGGCGAAGCGGTCGGTGGTCAGCCACTCCCAGGGGTAGAGCTTGAAGCAGCTGCGGATGAAGCGGAGTTGGCGGTCGACGAAGCGGCCGGACAGCGGGTCCCAGCCGATCTCCTCCATGGAGATCCAGTCGGTGTCCAGGCCGGCCTGCTCGGCGGTCTCCTTGAGGTAGGCGACCGTCATGAGGTCCTCGCCGAGTTCGTCGGCGGAGGAGTGCGCGAAGTAGAGGGGGTTACCGGGCGGGAGGAGACCGGCCTGGTCCTTCCAGGCGGCGACCAGGCGTTCATGGAGGGAGTTCCACTGGTCGGCGCCGGGGAAACGGTCCTCCATCCAGAACCACTGGGGTGAGGCCGCCTCCACGAGGGAGGTGGGGGTGTCGGCGTTGTACTCCAGGAGCTTCGCCGGCCCGGCACCGTCGTAGTGGAGGTCGAAACGGCCGTAGACGGAGGGGAGTTCGGCGCGCCGACGCCAGGCCTCGGCGACCGCCGCCGCGACGCGCGGGTCGGTGATGCCGAGGTCGGCGAGCCGGTCCGACTCGACGAGGTGGGCGGCCGCCGTCAGACACATGGCGTGCAGTTCCTCGACGGTCTCCTCCAGCGCCTCGACCTCGTCGAGGGTGAAGACGTAGTAGGCGCTCTCGTCCCAGTAGGGGCGCAGTCCGCCGTCGGGGTGGCGGGTGAGGGGATAGACGAGCCCCTGCTCCTCGACGGTCTGCTGCCAGCCGGGGCGGGGCTCGATGGTGTGGCGTCGCACGGTGCGGTCCTCGTCGGTCCTCGATCGGTCCTCGGCCGCTCAGCCGCCGGAGCTGCCCTTGTGGCTGCCGCTGTCGCTGTCGCTGCCGAGGCCGCCGCGGTCCACGCCGCTGCCGCCGCTGCTGCTGCCCCCGCTGCTGCTGGTCGAACTGCTCGACCCCTTGCCGGGCTTGGTGAAGGAGCCGCCGTCGGCCCAGGAGCCCTTCTTCTTGCCGCCGTAGTACCAGGCGGCGTTCGTGGAGACCTTGGTGGACTTGCAGTTCTTGTCGGCGACGACCTTGTAGCCCTTGGCGGCGTTGTAGCTGTCGCGGTCGACGCAGCGCTTGTCGGGGTCGGAGGAGCAGGCGGTGAGCGCCGCCGCGAGTATCCCCATGCCGCCGAGCACGACCGTGCCCGAGCGAAGTCGCCTGCGTGGTGCCGTCGTGTCCGCCATGTCCCCGTCTCCCCGTTGTCTCTTCTTGCCGCGTCGCCTGTGTCGCCTGTGGCGCCGCTACGGCGATTTCCGGCCGTCAGCCTAGACATGGGCATGAGAAGACTCGTAGGCGGCCCGCCCATGGTCCGTCCACGAGCCGCTCCCCTACAGTCCTTTCGTGCTCTTTGGAATGATGTGCGCCCTCGGCGCGGCGGTCTGCTTCGGCACGGCGACGGTTCTGCAGGCGATGGCGGCGCGGGCGGTCGCCGTCGACGAGGGCTCGAGCGGCGGGGAGGCGGCGCTGCTGCTGCGGGCGGTGCGGCAGTGGCGGTATCTGGCGGGGCTCGGGCTGGACGGCCTCGGCTTCCTGTTCCAGATCGCCGCGCTGCGGTCGCTGCCGATCTACGCGGTGGGCGCGGCCCTCGCGTCGAGCCTGGCGGTGACGGCGGTGGTCGCGGCGCGGCTGCTGCGGGTGCGGCTGAGTCGCACCGAGTGGCTGGCGGTGGGGGTGGTGTGCGCGGGGCTGGCGATGCTGGGGCTGGCCTCGGGCACGGAGGGTGAGGAGAGCGGGCCGGAGGCGTTGCCGTGGGTGATGCTCGGCACGGCGGGCGCGGTGCTGCTGCTGGGCCTGGCCGGTGGGCGGCTCGCCGGGCGGGGGCGGGCGCTGGTGCTGGGGCTGGGCGCCGGGTTCGGGTTCGGGGTGGTGGAGGTCGCGGTGCGATTGATCGACTCCCTCGCTCCCTCGGACCTCCTGACCAACCCGGCGACCTACGCCCTGCTCCTGGGTGGCGGAGCCGCTTTCCTGCTCCTGACCTCGGCTCTGCAACGGGGCTCGGTGACGACGGCCACGGCGGGGATAGTGATCGGCGAGACGATCGGCCCGGCCCTGGTGGGTGTGATCTGGCTGGGCGACCGAACCCGCGAGGGCCTCGCCTGGCTGGCGGTCCTCGGCTTCGCCGTCGCAGTGGCAGGAGCACTGGCACTGGCCCGCTTCGGCGAGGCCCCGGCCCCGACGCCTGCACAGTCCCCGGAGACACCCGTCGGACCATGACCACACGCCAGGCCATGACCGCCCGCCGGACCATGACCACACGCCAGGCCATGACCACACGCCGGACCATGACCACACGCCGGACCATGACCACACGTCGGGCCGTGACCGCCCGCCGGGCCGTGACCACACGTCGGGCCGTGGCACCGCGTAGGGCCGTGGGCCCGCGGCAGGCGATCGCCGCCGTGTCGCTGCCCCACGGGCGGGTCACAGGGCTCGCTCGGCCGACCCCGCCGGGGCGCCGCAACCGCGACAGGGCCACCGGCGCCGGCCCGCATCGGCGAGGCCCCGGAACCGGTGCCGGAACCGGTGCTGACGCCGACGCCGAGCGCGCAGGTCGGGGCTTCGGGGCGGCTCAGCCCATCGCCTCGGTGATGCCGTCCCACAGGCGGGTCCTCGCTTCCAGGGCGAGGGTGGCCGTCTCGACGGCCTCGCGCCAGCGGGTCTCGTCCTCGCCGCAGAGGTCGGCGACCATCTGCATGGCCATGGGGGTGTGCTCCTCGCCGTCGACCTCGATATGGCGGGCGAGGTAGTCGCAGAAGAGCGGGAAGCGGTCGGTGCCCTCCTTCTTGATGACCTGGTCGAACATGTCCGGGATGAGGTCCTCGCGGGAGAAGGCGAAGGCGGCGGCCCGGGCGTGCAGGGGGCGGTCGGCGATGATCCCGAAGGTCGTGCGGACGAACTCGGCCGCGGCCGCGGGCACCTGGGCGACCCGTAGCGCCGACGGCAGATCGTGGCCCTCGCCGATCAGCGCGAGGAAGGTGTCGATCCGGGTGGTGTCGGCGCCCGCCTCGTCCATGCCGGCGCGGTACAGCTCGAAGTGGCTGGTGAAGCCGCCGCCCAGTGCGTCGCTCTCCTCGACCAGCACGATGTCGTTGATGAGCCGTCGGCTCACGGCCGAGCCGCGCGGCACCCAGGGGACGTCGACGCAGGTGAGGTCCCGCTGCAGCGACTTGAGCAGGGACATGAAGTCCCAGACCGCGAACACGTGGTGCGTCAGGAAGACCGCCATGTCCTCGCGGCCTTCGATGCGCTGGTAGATCGGGTGGGCGGTCACTTCTTTCCGGGCGGATTCGATCTCGGAACGGGCCCGGTCGATTCCGTCGTGGGTCATATTCCAGTCGTACCTGGACATGAAAATCTCTCCTTCGCTCTCCCCGTCCCCGTCCTCGGGAGGCCGATCGTGCTCGTTCCTCGACTTTGCTTGCAAGCGCTTCCCCGAATTACTCGAAAGTTGTCATTCGTATCACTCGACAGAAGACGGCAACCCCGCCGAAAAAGCATCAAAGAGTCACGTTCCGGACAGTTGTAGAAGTTTGAAGAACCTGTGAACGCGGACCGCCCGCTTTCCGTACTCGATGGCGTGACCAGTAATCCCGTCACCGTCACCGCTGCTTATCGCGTGGTGCCGGGCCGCGAGGCCGACTTTCACTCCTGGGGGTGGGCCATGCTGGGCGCGAGCGCGCAGCAGCCCGGTTTCCTCGGGGGTGGCGTACTTGCCGATGGAGAGGCGGATTGGCATGTCGTCTATCGCTTCGCCAGCGAAGGAACGGCCCGGGCCTGGGAGGACTCGTCCGCCCGGCAGCAGTGGGACGCCCGGACGCACGGCTTCGCCCAGCAGACGGACCGCAGGAGCGTGCGGGGCTCCAAGACGTGGTTCGACTCACAGACCGCCATGCCGAAGGCACCGGCCCCGCCGTCGAAATGGAAGTTATGGTTCGTGAATATGAGCGCCGTTTTTCCACCGGTGCTCCTGTTCAACATTATCGTGCTTCCTTATCTCGGCGGGCTCAATCCGTTCATTCGCACACTGCTGCTCTGTCTGTGCGTGACGGCACTTGTCACCTGGATTCTCATGCCCCGCCTTCAGCGTTTCTTCAAGAAATGGCTGTATCCACCGCTCCAGGCGCTCCGCGGACGGCATAAACGACGGACCGCGTAGACCAGAGAACGACCCTAGGGAGGTGGGCGGGTGAAGACCCTGCTCATCGACAATTACGACTCGTACACGTACAACCTGTTCCAGCTGATCGCCGAGGTCAACGGCGAGGAACCGGTGGTGATCGTCAATGACGCTCCCGCAGGCGCCATTCCCGATCTTGCGGGTTTCGACAACGTGGTGGTGTCGCCGGGCCCCGGGCACCCGGCGAAGGCACGTGACTTCGGCATCAGCGCCAGGGTGCTCGCCGAGTCCCCGATACCGGTGCTCGGCGTCTGCCTCGGCCACCAGGGCATCGCGCACGGGGAGGGCGCCCGCGTGGAGTCCGCCCCGGAGCCCCGGCACGGGCACCTGTCGGCCGTCCGGCACGACGGACGGGACCTGTTCCAGGGGCTGCCGCAGAACTTCACCGCCGTCCGCTACCACTCGCTGGCCGTGAGCGAACCGCTGCCCGCCACCCTGGAGGCCACGGCCTGGGCCGAGGACGGCGTCCTGATGGGGCTGCGGCACCGCGAACGGCCGCTGTGGGGCGTGCAGTTCCACCCGGAGTCGGTGCTCACCGAGTACGGCCACCGGATGCTGGTGAACTTCCGGAACCTGACCGCCGAGCGGGCCCGCAAGCCGCGGACGAAGAACACCGCGGTCACCCCGGCGGCGGCCGCGATGCCGATGCCTGCGGTGACCGTCCCCCGCCCGCGCCGCGGTGACGGTCCCGCGTACCGGCTGCACACCCGCCGTATCGCCGAGGCGATCGACGCGGAGGCCGCCTTCACCCGGCTGTACGCCGGCTCGCCGCGGGCGTTCTGGCTGGACAGCTCGCGGGTCGAGGAGGGGCTGAGCCGGTTCTCGTTCTTCGGTGACGACAGCGGGCCGCTCGCCGAGTTCGTCCGGTACGACGTCGAGGCCGGGCGCTGCGAGATCGAGCGGGCCGGCCGGCCGACGCGCAAGGTCCGGGCGAGCGTCTTCGACTATCTCAAGCGGCAGTTGGCGAACCGTCAGGTGGACGCCGCCGGACTGCCCTTCGACTTCACCGGCGGCTATGTCGGCTACTTCGGCTACGAGACGAAGGCCGACTGCGGCTCGCCGAACCGGCACCGCGCCGCCACCCCGGACGCCGCCTGGCTGTTCGCCGACCGGCTGATCGCGGTGGACCACCAGGAGGGCTTCACCTACGCGGTCTGCCTGGCCGAGGACACCGCACAGGCCGCCCGGGAGGCCGCCGACTGGCTCGAGAGCACGCTGGCCGGGCTCACCTCGCTGCCCGCGGAGAGCGACCTGGCGCTGCCGCCGCTGCCGGCGCCGGGCGCGGCGGACCTCGGCGCCGTCGAGCCGTGGCTGGTGCGGGACCGGGCCGCCTACCTCGCGGACATCGCGGCCAGTCAGCGGGAGCTGGCGGCGGGCACCAGCTACGAGATCTGTCTGACCAACGCCGCGCGGTTACCCGCTCCGGACGACGCGTACGACTTCTACCGGGTGCTGCGCCGCGTCAACCCGGCCCCGTACTCCGCGTTCCTGAGATTCGGCGACCTGGACGTGGCCGGCTCCTCGCCGGAGCGGTTCCTGCGGATCACCCGGGACGGCGTCGCCGAGGCCAAGCCGATCAAGGGCACCGCGCCGCGCGGGGCGGATCCGCTGGAGGACGACCGGCTGCGGGACTCGCTGGCGGCGGACGCCAAGACCCGCGCCGAGAACCTGATGATCGTCGACCTGCTCCGCAACGACCTGGGCCGGGTCAGCCGCACCGGGACGGTACGGGTCACCCGGCTGATGGCCGCCGAGACGTACGCCACCGTCCACCAGCTCGTCTCGACGGTCGAGGGACGGCTGCGCGAGGGCACGGACGCGGTGGACTGTGTGCGGGCCTGCTTCCCCGGCGGGTCGATGACCGGGGCGCCGAAGCTGCGCACGATGGAGATCATCGACGAGTTGGAGACCGAGGCGCGCGGCGTGTACTCGGGGGCCCTCGGCTACCTGGGCTGCAGCGGCGGCGCGGACCTCAACATCGTCATCCGCACGGCCGTCATGGCCGACGGCCTGATGCAGCTGGGCGCCGGCGGCGCGATCGTCCTGGACTCCGACCCGGTCGCCGAGTACGACGAGATGCTGCTGAAGACGGCCGCCCAGATGCGCGCCCTGCGGGAGCACACCGCGGCGCTGCCGCCGGCGCACGAGGAGACGGCCCGGGTGGGCGCCGGCCGGCCGCGCGGCGGACCGAGCGGCACGAGCGCGGGCGGCGAACTCGCCGACGAGGCACGGTCCGTGGGCCGCGGGACCCGGCCGGACGCCCCCGAGCCGACGCCGACCGGCCGTCGCACTCCCACCCCGGCCACCCCGAAGAAGGCCCCCCGATGACGACCCCCCAGCCCACGACGACCGCGCCTCGGCCCCGCACCGGCTCCGACACCGACACGCCCGGCAACCTCGCCGCGTATCTCGCCGACCTCGTCGAGCGTCGTGGTTGGGCCGGTCGGGCCGCGTTTCATCAGGGGCATCAGTTCTGGACGCACGGTGAGGTGCACGAGCTGGGGGCGCGGGCGGCCGGGGTGCTCGCGGCGCACGGGGTGCGGGCCGGGGACCGGGTGCTGCTCGCGCTGCCCGACGGGATGGCGTGGGTCGCGGCCTTCCTCGGCGTCGCCCGGCTCGGGGCGGTGGCCGTGCTGGTCAATCCCGAACTGCCCGCGGCCGAGCACGCGTTCATGGCCGAGGACACCGAGGCCGTGCTGTGCGTCACCGGGCCGGGGCTGGAGGACCGTTTCGCCGACCGGGCGCGGCTCGGCGCCGACCAGTTCCTCGCGCTCGCCCCCGCCGCCGAGCCCGCCGCCGCGCATCCGGTCGACGCGCACACGCCCCTGTACGTGCAGTACACCTCCGGAACCACGGGGCGCCCCAAGGGGGTCGTGCACACGCACGGCGACCCGAAGGCGTACCACGACCTGATCGGCCGGCGGCTGCTCGGGATCACCGAGGAGGACGTCACCCTGTCGGTGTCGAAGCTGTACTTCGCCTACGGCTTCGGCAACGCGTTCGTCTTCCCGCTCTTCTCCGGCTCCAGCGCCGTCCTGGTGGACCGGCGTCCGAACCCCGCCGCCGTGGACGAGCTCGTCGCCCGGCACCGGGTGACCCTGCTCTACTCCGTGCCGTCGGCGTACGCGGCGCTGGTCGCCGACCGGGGCAGCGGACACGCGGCCTGCTTCGCCTCGGTGCGCGTCGCGGTGTCGGCCGGCGAGGGCCTGCCGGACGGCCTCGGCGGGCAGGTCGCCGACCTGCTCGGCGCGCCCGTGCTGGAGCAGATCGGCTCCACCGAGGCCGGTCACGCCTTCTGCGCCAACAGCCTGGACCACAACCACGACGGCACCGTCGGACGGCCCGTGCCCGGCTTCGAGGTGGAGCTGCGCGACCGCGCCGGACGGCCCGTGCCCGACGGCGCCGAGGGCGAGCTGTGGGTGCGCGGGCCGACGGTGACGCCCGGCTATCTGAACCGGCCCGAGGAGACGGAGCGCACCCTGGTCGGCGGCTGGCTGGCCACCCACGACCGGGCGCGCCGCGAGCCGGACGGCGCCTTCCGGCATCTGGGCCGCACCGACGACATGGAGATGGTCGGCGGGATCACCGTCTCCCCGCTGGAGGTGGAGGCCGTGCTGCGCACCCATCCGGCGGTGCGGGAGGTCGCGGTCGCGGCCGTCACGGACGGACGCGGCTTCAGCCGGCTGCGCGCCTTCGTCGTCCCCGTCGGCCAGGCCGGCCCGGACGGCCGGTTCAGCGCGGACGGCCGGTTCAGCGCGGACGGCCTCGAAGTGGATCTCGTCGCCCTGGCGCGCGAGCGCCTCGCCGCCTTCAAAGTGCCCAGAAGCGTCAGCTTCGTGACCTCCCTGCCCCGCACCGCCACCGGAAAGCTCCGCCGCCACCTCGTCCGCCAGGGCGCGTGGTGACCGTGTCTGAGAGGAACAGCCACATGTCGCAGCAACCCCTGCTCGCCGACCGCGGGTTCTACCTGGGCCCGCTGTTCCGGCGGGCGGCCGAGCGCCACGGCGCCGTCTTCGTCACCCTGGACCGGCCGCTGGACACCCACCCCCACCTCGGGGTCGACCTCGACTACTCGACTCTCGCCGAGGTGGTCGAGGACCTGTCGGGGCGACTGTGGGCGGCCGGGGTGCGGCCCTCGGAGCAGGTGGTCGTCCACAAGACGGACAACGTCGACATCGTGCTGCTGACCTGCGCACTCTCCCGGATCGGCGCGGTTCCCGTGCTCCTCTCCCCCGGCCTCGCGGGCCCGGTCGTCGGGCAGCTGCTCGAACGGCTGCGGCAGCCCTGGCTGATCACCGACCGGGCCAAGCTGGCGGGCCCGCTCGCCGGGGTCGAGATGTCCGTGCGCCAGACGCTCTCCGTCGACGACGCGCCCGGGGCCGAGCCCCTGGAGAAGTACGCCGGCGCCGAACCGGCCGCGCCCGTACGGCTGCATCCGCGCGACCCCGCTCTGATCACCCACAGCTCGGGCACCACCGGCCTGCCCAAGCTGGCCGTGCACTGCCCCAACACCATGTGGAACCGGCTCGTGCCGCAGAAGGCGATGGGCTGGCCCACCCGCGGTGAGACGGCCGCGCTGCACATGTCGTTCGTGCACTCGCGCTTCTACCATCTGCTCGGCGTCCTGCTGCACTTCGGCAGCCCGCTCGTGCTGATCACCGACCCGGAGCCGGCGGCCGTCGGCCCGCTGCTGGTCCGCCACCGCCCCGGCATCGTCGAGACGCACCCCAACACCTTCGTCCTGTGGGAGGAGTTGGCGGACGCGCCCGGCGCTCCGCTGTCCCGGGTGAAGTCGTACGGCTCCACGTTCGACGCGATCCACCCGCGGACCGTGCGACGGCTGCTGGGCGCGTCGAAGCGCCGGGCGCCCTGGCTCGTCCAGCTGTACGGGCAGAGCGAGACGGGTCCGGTCGCGTTCCAGTGGTTCACCCGGCGCAGCGCCGAGCGGGCGGACGGGCGACGGGTCGGGATCGGCATCCCGGGCTTCACCCGGGTGCGGATCGCCGATCCGGAAGGCAGGCCGGTCGCGCCCGGCACGCCCGGGCGGATCGAGGCCCGCACCCGGGGCCGCATCCTCACCTACCTCGGCGCGCAGGCGCAGTACGACCGTCAACTCGACGGCGGATGGTGGCAGATGGGCGACATGGGGTACATGAGCCGCCTCGGCTCACTGCATCTCATCGACCGTGAGATCGACCAGATCGACACCGTGCACAGCAATCTGGAGGTCGAGGACGCGCTGATGGAGCGTCTGGAGGAGCTCCGCGAGGTCGTCATCGTGCCCGGCGTCGACCGCGAGCCGGTGCCGGTGGTGTGCGTGCGGGGCGAGCAGCCGCTCGATCCGGAGCGCTGGCGGGAGGCCACGGCCGATCTGCCCGCGATGGCCGAGCCCCGGCAGTGGCGGTTCGAGGAGCTGCCGATGACGGCGACCTGGAAGGTGAAGCGGGTGGAGATCACCCGCATGCTGACCGGGGCGTCGGAGAGCGTGCGCGTGTGAACCCGGTCGTCGTGGTGGGCGCGGGCCCCGTCGGTCTGTCGGCGGCGCTCGCGCTGCGCGGGCACGGGCTGGACGTCACGCTCCTGGAGGCGGACCCCAAGGGCCGCGAACGGCCGGGCAGCCGCGCCCTGTTCGTGCACCGCGAGACCCTCGGCCTGCTCGACGGGATGTGTCCGGGGCTGGCCGCCGAGATCACGTCGTACGGGCGGACCTGGCACACCCGGCGGACCCTGTACCGGGGCCGCGAGGTGTACTCCCGCACCTTCCCGCCTCCGACCGGCGCCCCGCCCTTCACCAGTCTGCGGCAGGTGGACACCGAGCGGTTCCTGCGCGCCGCCTGCGAGCGGACCGGGGTCGCGTTCGAGTGGGACGCGCGCGTCGCGGGCGTCCGGGCCGCCGTGGACGGGGTGACGCTGTCCTGCGAGGACGGGCGGGAGTGGCGGGCCGGGCATGTCGTCGCGGCCGACGGCGCCCGCTCGGCCGTCCGCCGCGAGCTGGGCATCGCCATGGAGGGCGTGCACGGCGAGGGCTTCCACGTCGTCGTGGACGTGGCCGACGTCCCGGGCGCCGAACTGCCGCTGGAGCGGGTCTTCCACTACGAGCATCCGGGGGTCGGCGGGCGCAGTGTGATGCGCGTGCCGTTCACCGGGGGCTTCCAGGTCGACCTGCAGTGCCACGACGACGACACCCGGGAGGCGTACGGCACCGAGGAGGCCGTACGGCGCTGGCTCCCCGCGGTCGTCGGCGACGGGTACGCGGACCGGATCCTGTGGGTGTCGACGTACCGCTTCCTGCGCAAGGTCGCCGCCTCGTTCACCGATCCGCACCGGCGGGTGCTCCTCGTGGGCGAGGCCGCGCACCTCTTCCCGCCGTTCGGGGCGCGCGGCATGAACAGCGGGATCGCCGACGCGGCAGCGGCGGCGGAGGCGATCGCGGCCGGGACCTACCAGGCGGTCGAGGGGTTCGCCGAAGTGCGGCGTGCGGCGGGGCTGTACAACAGCGCCGCCGCGGGGATCGCGCTGGAGCATCTGCGGCCGCAGCGGCGCAGCGTACGGCTCAGGCAGCGGGCGGCGGCGGCCCTCGCGCCGGTGCTGCCCTCGTGCGGGTCGTGGCTGGAGCACGCGCCGTACGGGCCCCGGGGCGGGGCTCCGGCGGTGGCGGGCCGCAAGTACTGAAGAGGTACGACAAGGAACGGAACTCTCACATGGCACAACCGGCTGTCTTGGAAGGCTTGTTGCGGTGGACGCCGGCCGGCGGGCTGACCCCCGGCGCCGACACCGAGGTGGGTGGGCGGTTGCTGGTCGCGGACTCGTGGCTGGTGCGCGGCGGCCGGGTGCGCGGCCTCGAACGGCACCGGGAACGGTTCCTGCGGGCCTGCGCCGAGTGCGACGGGCCGCCGCTGCGCCGACTCCTGGAGTTCTGGCAGGACACGGCGGCCGCGCTGCCCCGTACGGGCGAGTGGTTCCCCCGCGTGGAACTCACCGCTGACAGCCGTGAGTTGAGGCTCCTGCTCCGGCGCTCCCCACCGCTGCAACCGGACATCCGGGTCTGGGCCGTGGGCCGGCCGGATCCGCGGACCGAGCCGCGCCGCAAGGGGCCCGACCTGGACGCGCTGGCCGCGGTGCGCCGCCGGGCGTCGGAGGAGGGCGCGACGGAGGCGGTGCTGACCACGCCCTCCGGTGCGGTGCTGGAGTCGGCCACCGCCAGCATCCTGTGGTGGGAGGACGACACCCTGTGCCTGCCCTCGCCCCGGCTGCCGGTCCTCGCCGGGGTCACGGCCGGGCTGATCCAGGAACGCGCCCGTCGCCTCGGCATCCGGGTCACCCACCCCGAGCGCACCCTGGCCGAGCTGGACGGCCGCGAGGTCTGGCTGGTGAACGCGCTGCACGGAATCCGCCCCGTGCGGGAGTGGACGGGCCACCCGATGAGCGCGGGCGCGGCGGTGCACGCCGCGGAATGGCGAAGCTGGCTGGACGGAATCTCGGAACCGCTACCGAAGGAATAGGGAGAACAAGGAGAACAGGGAGAGGTTCAGGGCAAGCCAAAGCGCCGGGTCGAAGGGAATTCGCCCCGGCGCAATAAAACGTGCCCGAAAATCTCGAACAACTCGAAACTGATCGCCCGAATCGCCTGAACTAATTCGCCTTCGGCGCGGGCTGATAAGCACCCGGCACCATGCGCGTGGCGATCGCGATCCGGTTGTACGCGTTGATGACCGTGGCCGCCCAGATCAGCGCCGCCACCTGCGCCTCGTCGAAGACCTCCGCGGCCTCGGCGTACACCGCGTCCGGGACCTGCCCGTCGTGCACCAGGGTCACCGACTCCGTCAACGCCAGTGCGGCGCGCTCCCGTTCGGTGAAGAAGGGGGTCTCCCGCCAGGCGTTCAGCGCGTAGATGCGCTGCTCGGTCTCGCCCTGGGCGCGGGCGTCCTTCGTGTGCATGTCGAGGCAGAACGCGCAGCCGTTGAGCTGCGAGGCACGGATCCTGATCAGCTCCAGCAGTTCCGGCTCGACCTTGGCGTCCTGCGCCGCGGAAACGGCGGCGCCGTGCAGGGAGCCCATCGCGGCGGAGACATCGGGGGTTATCTTCTTGAGGGCCACACGGGACACCGAATTGTTGTTGGTCATGGGACGACTCTATCTTGTGATCCGGCGATCCCGTGACGTCATCCGGGAAAAGGAATTCCGGTGCCGTTCGCACCGAAAGGCAATGCGGCGCACAGTGCGTCCAGCGCGCCGGACCATGCGTGGTCGGGCGGGGTCCCGTATCCCACGACCAGCGCGTCGAGGGGCTCGGCGACCGCGTCGGGGTGACGGTAGCGGGGCACGAGCCCGTCGACCGCCAGGCCCTGATAGACGGCCGCCCGGACCACCGCCCCCTCCGTGCCGGGCGGGAGTCGCAGAACGGCGTGCAGGCCCGCGGCGATGCCGGTGACGCGGATCGCCGGGGCGCGGGCGGCCAGGGCGGCGACCAGCGCGTCCCGTCGCCTGCGGTAGCGCGTGCGCGCCGCCCGGACATGGCGGTCGTACGCGCCCGACACGATGAACTCGGCCAGCGTCAGCTGGTCCAGGACCCCGGAGGTGTCCACCCCGCCCTTGGCCTTGACCACGTCCTCCACCACGTCCGGCGGCAGCACCATCCAGCCCAG
This sequence comes from Streptomyces sp. NPDC006872, assembly GCF_040635845.1. Classification (NCBI taxonomy): domain Bacteria; kingdom Bacillati; phylum Actinomycetota; class Actinomycetes; order Kitasatosporales; family Streptomycetaceae; genus Streptomyces; species Streptomyces sp. NPDC006872. The sequence continues at coordinate 419,362 of NZ_JBEYIL010000001.1, read as the reverse complement.
GCGCAGCCCGGGCGCCAGTGACTTGCTCGCCGTGCCGAGGTGGACCACATGGTCGGGGTCCAGTCCCTGGAGCGCGCCGACGGGCTGGCGGTCGTAACGGAACTCGCCGTCGTAGTCGTCCTCCAGGACCAGTCCGCCGGTGCGCCGGGCCCAGTCCACGACGGCCGCCCGACGGTCGTGGTGCAGGGGCACGCCCATCGGGAACTGGTGGGCGGGGGTGAGCAGGACGGCACCGGGACCGGTCAACTCCCCCGGGTCCGTGCCGAGTTCGTCGAACGGCAGCGGCACCGTCGTCAGACCGGTCGAGGCCAGCAGCCGCCAGTGCTCGTCCAGGCCGTACGACTCGACGGCGATCGTGCGCACCCCGCGCGCCCGCAGGACGGTGGCGAGCAGCCGCAGGCCGTGCGCGAACCCGGCGCACACGACGATGCGTTCGGGGTCGGCGCGCACCCCGCGGGCCCGGGAGAGGTAGCCGGCCAGGGCGGTGCGCAGCTCGACGCGGCCGCGGGGATCGCCGTAGCCGAGGGCGTCGGACGGGGCGGCGGTGAGCGCGCGGCGGGCCGCCCTGAGCCACTCGGCGCGCGGGAAGGAGGCGAGGTCGGGACTGCCGGGGCGCAGGTCGTAGAGGGGCCGGTGGCGTTCGGGGGGTCGGGCCGCCGCGCCGGTCGGCGGGACGACCGTCCGGCCCGCCACCCTGGTGCCCGAGCCCTGGCGGGCGGTGAGCCAGCCCTCGGCGACGAGGTCGGCGTAGGCGTCGGCGACCGTGTTGCGGGCGATGCCCAGATCGGCGGCGAGGGAGCGGGAGGAGGGCAGGCGGGTGCCGGGGGCCAGTCGGCCGCCGCGAACCGCGTCGCGCAGGGCGTCGGTCAGGCCCCGGCGCAGATGCGGTCCGGTCGGCTCCAGATGCAGGTCGACGCCCAAAGTGGCCCAGGATCTCGCCATGGAAATGGACCATACCTCTGGGCTGCCTCGCTCCTAGGGTCGAGGACATGACCACACAGGAAGACACCGTCACGACGACGACCGTCACGACAACGGACGGGTACGCGCCCGAGCACACCCCCCGGCTCAACTGGTCCGAGCACGCCCCCGAGGTGCTGAAGGCGATGCTCCGGCTCGACGCCGCCGCCCGTAAGGGCCTGGACCCGAAACTGCTGGAGCTGGTGAAGGTCCGCGCCTCGCAGATCAACCGCTGCGCGCTCTGCGTCGACATGCACAGCAAGGACGCGCTGGCGGCGGGCGAGAGCGTCGAGCGGATCGTCCAGCTCAGCGCGTGGGAGGAGTCGGAGCACTTCTACACGCACAAGGAGCTCGCGGCGCTGGCGCTGACGGAGGCGGTGACCGTGCTCACCGACGGTTTCGTGCCCGACGCGGTGTACGAGCGGGCGGCGAAGCACTTCGAGGAGCCCGAGCTGGCGCAGCTGATCGCCGCGATCACGGTGATCAACGCGTGGAACCGGTTCGGCGTGACCTGCCGGCTGGTGCCGGGGCACTACCGTCCGGGTCAGCACGCATGAGCCGGACGAACCTGCTCGACCGCGAGGTCGCCGCGGCCATGTCCGCGCTCAGCGCCGCCGCGAAGCGGGGCGTCGGCGATCCCGCGCTCGCCGAACTGGTCGTGATCCGCGCCTCGCAGCTCAACCACTGCGCGTTCTGCGTGGACATGCATCTCACGATCGCCCGTGAGCACGGTGTGCGCGAGAGGCAGCTCGATCTGCTGAGCGCGTGGGAGGAGGCGGGGGACGTCTACGACGAGCGCGAGCGGGCCGCGCTCGCGCTCACGGAGGCGGTGACCGTGTTGACGGACGGCTTCGTGCCGGACGAGGTTTATGCCGCCGCTGCCCGGCACTTCCCGGACGCCCGGCTCGCCCACCTGATCGCCCTGATCACCGCCATCAACAGCTGGAACCGGGTGATGGTCGCCCGCCGTATCCCGCCGGGCGGCTACTCGTAGAAGTCCACCCGCATCACCGCCCGCCGCAAGGTCGGCCTGCTCACCTCCCTGAACCCCGCCTCGGCGAAGACCTGACGGGCGCCGACGTGGAGTTCGCCCCAGGTGATCTCGACGCCGGGCACGGTGAGCATCGGGTACGCCTCCAGGGCGCGGGCGCCGTGGTCGCGGGCGTAGGGGACGGTGGCGCGGGCCAGGCCGTAGGTGATGCCCCGGCCGCGGAAGCCGCGGCGGGTGAGGAGACAGGTCACCGCCCAGACGCCGGCGTCGGCCCGGTCCTCCGTGCGGCCCGTCCACGGCACGCGGGTGCGCAGCAGACGGAGGAAGTCGGTCCGGGGCGCCACCGCGGCCCAGCCGACGGGCTCGCCGTCGAGGTAGGCGACGAGTCCGGCGGTGGATCGGGCGCCGGGGTCGTCGCAGCCGGTCTGCTCGCGGAGGCGGGCGGCGCGCTCCTCGGGGGTGGCGGCGCGCCAGTCGTGGTCGAGGACCCGGTAGCGCTGGCACTGGCAGCGGCCGGGGTAGTCGGTGGTGCCGAAGACGGCCCGGATGTCGTCCCAGGAGGCCTCGTCGGCGGGGACGACTTCGAGCTCGTCGGGCCGGACGGCGTCGCTCATCGCGGCGGGTCCTCCCCCACGCGGCCGTCGACGGACTCCCGGATGAGGTCGGCGTGGCCGACGTGGCGGGAGTACTCCTCGATCAGGTCGACCAGCATGCGCCGCAGACTGGGCGCCCGTCCGTCGGGCCACTCGCGGCGGGCCGGAGTGTCGAGGCCGCCCTCGGCGAGGTCCCGGCGGACATGGGCCCGGGAGCGGGCGACGGCGGACTCCCAGAGCGCGAAGAGCTCCTCGGGCGTGTCGGAGGCGGCGGAGCGCCACTCCCAGTCGGGCTCGGCGTCCCAGTCGACGCTGTCCCAGGGCGCGCCGAGCGGCTTTCCCAGCAACCGCCCGGTGAGGTACTCGTCCTCGACGAGGGCCAGGTGCTTGAGCAGACCGCCCAGGGTCATCGTCGAGGGGGCGAGCCGGGTGTTCATACCGGCCGCGTCCAGCCCCTCGCACTTCCAGGCCAGGGTCCTGCGCTGGCGTTCCAGGGAGCCGATCAGCGTGTCGGCCTCGCTGCCGGCGACGGGCGGTTCCAGGAGCGGCGCCGGTTCGGTGTTCTCATGCACGGGGCTGGGACTCATGGCAGCAGGCTAGATTCCGTTCCGGACGATCCGCTGCCGGAATACGAGGATCCCGGATGAAGGCCGACGAGAGCCCCACCGCCCGTGCCCTCCTGGCGCTGGAGCTGCTCCAGAACAGCCCCGGCAGCACGGCCGCGCGACTCGCGGAGCGGCTGGGCGTCTCGGAGCGGGCGGCCCGCCGCTATGTCGGCATCCTGCGCGAGGCCGGCATCCCGGTGGAGTCGACGCGCGGCCCCTACGGCGGCTACCGCGTCGGCCGCGGGGTGCGGCTGCCGCCGCTGATGTTCACGGCGACCGAGGCCCTCGGGCTGGTCATGGCCGTACTGGACGGCCATCACGACGCGGCCGACCCGACGGGACCGGTGGGCAGCGCGCTGGGCAAGATCGTGCGCGTGCTGCCCGAGCCGGTAGCGCATCCGGCCGAGGCGGTCCGCAGGGTCAGCACCCGGGGCCCGGACGCCGCCGGTCCCGACCCCGGCACCACGGTGGCCCTCGTCCAGGCGGGCGCGGACCGGCGCCGGGTGCGGATCGGGTACGACCTGGGCCCCAAGGGCGTACGGGACATGGACGTCGACCCGTGGGCCGTCGTCGTTCACCACGCCCGCTGGTACCTGCTGTGCTGGTCGCACGGGCCGGACGCCCGGCGGGTGCTGCGGGTGGACCGGGTCACCTCCGTGGCCGTGCTGCCGGAGGGCTTCGAGCCGCCGGAGGGCCTCGACCCGGTGGAGACCCTGGAGGCGCACTTCGCGGAGGGCTGGACGTACGAGGTGGAGGTCGTGGTCGAGGCGCCCGTGGAGCATGTGGCCCGTGTCCTCCCGCGCAGTCTGGGCCGCCCCGAGCCACTGGACGCGCACACCACGCGGCTGCTCGCGACGACCGACGAACCCGACTGGTACGTACGCCGACTCACCGCGCTGGACGTGCCGTTCAGGATCGTGCGGCCGGAGGAACTCCGGGAGGCGGCGCGGGAGCTGGGCCGCCGCCTGCTGGCAGCGGCTGACGCCGACGGTGGACGACCCGAAAACCTTTGACTAAAGTCAAAGGTTATGGAGCCAGTGTCGACGGAGGACGTGGCGGCCTTCCGCCGTTTCAACCGCTACTTCACGCGCCGGATCGGCGCTCTCGACGACCACTACCTCGGGCAGAACCGTCCGCTGGGCGAGGCCCGGCTGCTGTTCGAGATCGGTGCCGGGGTGTCCCTGCGCGCGCTGCGCGCCCGGCTCGGCCTGGACGCCGGGTATCTGAGCCGGATGGCGAAGGCCCTGGAGGCGCAGGGCGTGGTCCGGATCAGCGTGCATCCCGAGGACAACCGGCTGCGCATGATCGAGCTGACCCCGGCGGGACGCGTCGAGGTCGAGGAGCAGAACCGCCGGGCCGACGCGCTCGCGACGGACCTCCTCGCCGCGCTCACCGGCGAGCAGCGCGCCGAACTGACGGACGCGATGGCCGCCGCCCGGCGTCTGCTGCGGCTGGCGGGCATCACCGTCGAGCCGGTCGACGGCCACGCGCCGGACGCCCGCGCCTGCCTCGACGCCTACGCCGCCGACCTGGACGTCCGCTTCCCCGAGGGCTTCGACAAGTCCGACCTGGTCGGCCCGGACGAGGTCTCCGGGGAGGCGGGCGCGTTCTTCGTGGCGTACGAGGAGGGGCGCGCCGTGGGCTGCGGGGCGCTGCGCCGGCTGGAGCCGGGGGTCGGCGAGATCAAGCATGTTTGACATCCTCCCCCTCTTAAAAGAGGGGGATTCCAACCCAGGTGGGTTGAGGTTCACGGGCGCTCGAACGGCCGGTGGCCGCTGTCACCCCTCCGGCACCGGCTGAGCGCCGGGGGCGGGGGATCCCGCCCTGTCCTGCCGCGACGTTGGCTGCTGCGTTGGTATCCGCGTTACAGGTGAAGCCGCAGAAGGAACAGACGAACTCGGCTTGGCTCTTGCGCGAGTTCATGTCGATCCAACCGCAGGCACTGCACCGCAGAGACGTGTACGGGGCGGTCACGTCCTCGACCCGGCCCGGTGCTTTGTGTCCGGTGCGCTGCCGGAGCAGGCCCCAGCCCTGGGCGAGGATGGCCCGGTTCAGCCCCGCCTTCTGCCGGACGCCCAGGCCGGGCTGCTCCACAGTGCCCTTCGCGGAGCGGGTCATGTTCCTGATGTTCAGCTTCTCGAACCGGATCAGGTCGGACGTGCGGGCGAGCAGGGTGCTGGTCTTCTCGCACCAGTCCTTGCGGCGGTTCGCCTCCCGCGCCTTGAGCTTCGCGGCCTTCGCGTACTCGGCGGTCTTGCGCTCACTGCCCTTGGGGGCGCGGGCGGCGCGCCGCTGGTGCTTGCGGATCTGGGCGCGTTCCCTGGCGGTGAGCTGCGGGCAGTTCAGTTTCTGCCCGTCGGAGAGAGCCGCGGTAATGGTGACGCCGCGGTCGATGCCGATGACCTCCCCGGTGCCGGGCGCGGGCACCGGCTCCGGGACGACGGCGAACGCGGCATGCCACTGCCCGTTGCGGAAGGTGACCCGGAACGTCTTCGCGCCAGGCAGCTTTGCTCCCTTGCCACTGGTGCTGAGGCGGACACGGACCCAGCCGCAGCCGGGCACCTTGACCTGAGCCCAACGGCGGTTGAGCTTCCGCACCACGACGGACCGGCCCATGACCTGCCGGCCGGTCCTCGCGCTCAGCTTCACCGAGCCGTCTGCGTCGTACTCGGGGACACGGCCGGTGCCGATGACACGGAAACCCTCGTGCCGGTACCTCCTGCGCCAGGTCGGCTCACCGAACCCGGACATGAAACGTGCCTGCTTGGCCGTGGCGAAGTCCTTGAGCGCCTGCTGCTGCACGTCCGCGTTCCCCGCCGCCAGCCACTCGTTCTCCCGCCGGGCCTCAGTGAGCTGACGACACTGCTCGGCAAACCCGGGCGCGGACTTCCGGCCGCGCTTCCAGTGCGCGTGCTGCTCGACGGCGAGGTTCCACACGTACCGAGCGTGCGCGCAGTGCAGCAGCATCTGCCGCTCCTGCTCGCCCGTCGGGTACATCCGAAACCGTGCCATGCCGTGAACCTAGACCAGACATTCCCCAACCGCGCACACCATCGATCACCATCACCCGTGCGAGTGACCGCACCCCAGCCGTCCACCGGCTCCAGGACCCTCGACTTCCGTCACACCAACCGCCCGTGGCCACCCCCGGCATCCAGGTGGGTGCACCGGGACGCCCGTCGGCTCGGCCTCGCGCGTCGGCTCCTCGAACGCCTGGAGGACGCTGCGGCGCGGCGCGGTCTGGACGTCGTCCGGCTGGACACGCACTCCACGCTCACCGAGGCGCAGGCGATGTACCGGGCGTCCGGCTACCGCGAGATCCCGGCGTACGTCGACCATGTGTACGCCTCCCACTGGTTCGAGAAGCGGCTGTCGACCTGCCAGGTGCACGCGGGTCCCTGAAACGGCCCGGGGTCTGGTCCGCGTTCGTCACGTCGATCACAATGGGCCAGTGGAGTCAGTCGAGTTGGACGACGGAACGCCCGTCAGATTCGTCCTCAGCCCCATGCCGGGCGGCGGCTACGGCGACGGCGACGATCTGCCCGGGAGCATGGGCACGGTCGTCCCCGTGGCCAGCGGTGGGGCCGCCGTGGCCAGTTTCGCGGCGGGGGCGCTGCGGCAGGCGCTCAAGCCGCTCGGACCGCTGCTTCAGGAGGTGCACGACTCCGTGCGGGCCGTGCCGGATCCGCCCGCGGAGCTCAGCGTCACCTTCGGGGTGCAGGTCGGGCAGGATCTGAAGCTGGGGATCGTGGGCGGGAGCGGGCAGGCGCATCTGACCGTGACCGCCTCCTGGAATCCGGTGAATCAGGTGCATCAGGCGAATCCGGGGCATCAGGCGAATCCGACGCCCGGCGCGGAGTGACGCGTGGGCTGGTTCAAGGCGGCCGGGTCGGCCGACGGGGGCGGGGCGAGGCCTGTCATCGCGTCCGTGTGCGGGGCTCTCGACGGCAGAACGGCGGGCGCGGGCCTGATCCTCGGCTCCGACACCGTGCTGACCTGCGCCCATGTCGTCAATGACGCGCTGGGCAGGCGGCCCTTCGAGCAGCAGGCGCCGAGGCCCGAACGCAGCCTGATGTTCGTCACGTTGGACGGTCCGCGCAAGGGGTACCCCGCGCACCTCGTGCACTGGATCGCACCCCGCACGCAGGACGGCGGCGTCGTGCGGGACGGCGCCCGCGGATGGCTCGGCGATCTCGCCGTGCTGCGGCTGAACTCGCCGCCCGGCGAACTGCCCGCCCCCGAGCCCCGTACGGACATGGCCCCCGGCCAGAAGGTGCGGGCCTGGCACAGCAGCGGGAGCCGCTCGACCTTCGCCGATCTGACCGTCGCCGCGCTGGAGGGCCCCATCGGCTACCTCGACGGCAAGAGCACCGGGATGGCCGTGGGGCCCGGCTACAGCGGCGGCCCGCTGTGGTGCGAGGAGGACGGGGCCGTCGTGGGTCTGGTCGCCGCGCACTTCATGCCGTCGGCCGGGCACGGCTCACAGGGCGTGGTCCGGCGCAGTTGGGGCATCCCCTGGCAGCGCGTCGAGGCCGAACTCCGGTCCCTGGACGCCCTCGACGACGACCGCGGCTCCCACGACGCCGACGACCGCGGGGCCGCCGAGGCCGTCGCGGCGGACGAACCGGCCCACGGCATGCTGGTGGCGGTGATCGCGAACGCGCTGCCGTCGGCGTACACGCTCGGCGACACCGCGCGGCAGATCGCCCACGCGTGCGGTGTGGGGACCGGGAGCCCCGTGACGCCGCCCACCGTCGAGGAGTTCGCCGCCTTCCTGCTCACCCACCCGCGCGCACTGGCCGCCCTCGCCGAGATCCTGCGGCCCCGGGACCCCCGGGCGGCCGACCGGGCGCTGGTCGCCGGGCGGCTCTCGGACACCCCGCGGCTGCTCTCGCCGCGCGAGCACCACAGGCTGCACCAGCTGCTGCCCACGATCGGGCAGCCGGTGCTCGCCCGGTTCCCCGAAGCGGTCCGCGAGGCCACGAAACGGGTCGCGGTGCCCTCCGACGGCGCGACCCTGGACGCCGTCCTCGACCGCCTGGAGACCCTGCCCGGGGACGGCCACTCCGACGACGGCGGGCCGCGCGTCCCGGCGCTGCTGCGGGTCGTCGAGTACATCGCCGCGCTGTGCCCGCCGCACCGGCAGGCGGAGCTGCGCATCTGGTCGGACCGGGTGGCCGCGCGGCTCGGCATTCCGTCGGCGGCGCTGCGCGAGCGGCGCTCCGACGCCCAGGAGTGGTCCCGCGCCGTGCGCGGCGGGAACCGGCGGGTGCGGGTGCTGGCCCGGGTGACACGGGCCGAGCGGGGCCGTCACCGGCTGCGCGTGTGGTGCGACGAGGGCACCGGGCCACGGCAGGTGTCGACCGACAGCTCGGCCAGCTACTCGGGGTCGGAGGCGGCACGCGAGCTGCTGCGCGTCCTGGAGTCCCTCGCGCCCTCGGCGACCGACGGCGGGCGGCCGCTCGTGGAGGTCCTGGTGGACCGTGCCGATCTCAACCTCCCGGTGGACGAGTGGGCGGCCCAGGCGCCGGGCGAGCTGGTGCCCGGAGTGCTCGGGGTGGAGTTCCCGCTGGTGGTGCACTGTCCGGAACTCCTGCACAGGCACGAGCGTTTTCTCCCCGACTGGCGTGAGCGGTGGCGGCAACTCGACTCCGGGGAGACGTTGGTCGTGTCGGACCCCGCCCAGGATCCGCACCAGATCTACTACGAGCTGATGGGCAGGCTCGACACCGTCCGCGTCTCGGTCGACGTGCCGGCGGGGCCACGCGACGCCATCGTCGAGATCTGCCTCGCCGTGGGCATACCGGTGGTGATGTGGGACCGCGGGCGGGACACCGCCTCGCACGTCACCGAGCACATGGCGCAGGTCGCCACCCGTGAACTTCCCGACGGAGTCCGCGTCTACCGGGCCAAGGCCAAGGGGAAGACCGCTCCGCAGTACCCCGGCCGCCCGGTCCTCGCCTGGGCGGACGCCGACCGCACGGTGCCCCGGCTGCACCTGACCGAACCCCAGGAGAGCCCATGACCTCCGCCTCCGAGGCCGACTGGCGCCTCTTCCGCGGCGACGGCGTCCCGCGGGCCGTCGACCTGCCCTCCGCCCCGCCGTGGCGTCGCTTCAGCCCCACGCCGGCCGTCCGGCCCGAACTGCCCTATCTGATCGAGCGCGAGCACGCCGACGTCGTCAACGCGGCCCTGCATCTGCGCCGACCGCTGCTGGTGACCGGCCCGGCCGGCACCGGCAAGTCGTCGCTCGCCCGGGCCGTCGCGCACGAACTGCGCCTGGGCGAGCTGCTGCGCTGGTCCATCAACAGCCGCTCCGCCGTCCGCGAGGCGCTGTACCAGTACGACGCGATCGGGCGGCTGCGGGAGACCACGCTCAGCCGCGACCGGGGCGAACGCGAACCGTCCATCGGCACGTTCATCCGGCTCGGCCCGCTCGGCACCGCGCTGGTCCCGGCCGCCACCCCCCGCGCCCTGCTCGTCGACGAGATGGACAAGGGGGACGTCGATCTGCCCAACGACCTGCTCACCGTCTTCGAGGAGGGCTACTTCGACATCCCCGAACTGACCCGGCTCCCGGAGGACATGGCGCATGTCGAGGTGCAGACCGCCGACCACCGCGGCACGGTGACGGTGCGTCAGGGGCGTGTCCAGTGCGCCGAGTTCCCGGTCGTGGTCATCACCAGCAACGGCGAACGCGACTTCCCGCCCGCCTTCCTGCGCCGCTGCGTCCGCCTGGACCTGCCGGTGCCCGACGAGGCGCGGCTGCGGGCCATCGTCACCGCCCACCTCGGCGAGGAGGCGCTGCGCGACGCCGACGATCTGATCGACGCGTTCCTGCGCCGACGCGCCCCCGGTGAACTCGCCACCGACCAGCTCCTCAACGCCGTCTTCCTGCGCACCGGCGGCGTCGACCTCGACGCGGAAGGCCTCCTGGACGCCGTGCTGCACCAGCTCACCGGGGCGCTGTGACGCCATGAGCAGCGGGACGGGGGCGGGGGCGCCGGGGTCGTCGGGCGCGGGACCGGGCGGCGGGGAGCGGCTCGCGGAGGCGCTGCGGGTCCTGCGGGCCTGCGGGCGGGAACTGGACGCCGACCAGGTCCTCGACGTGCTGTGGCTCGCCCGGCGGGTGCCCGTCGGAGCGGACGCGCCGCTGCGCCGGCTGGCGCCCACCGAGCCCCCGGCGGCCGTGGAACCCCCGGTCGTCGAGCCGGACCGGCCCGCCCCCGCCCGGCCCGCCCCGGAGCCCGACGACCCCGACCTGCCCGACCTCACCCCCACGGCCTCCCTGTACGGGTCGGCCCGCCAGACCCCGGCTTCCATACCCGACATCCGGCTGCCGCACCGCCCCGATCCGGGACGGGCGATGCCCGTGCGGGTCCCCGAGGACAAGGCCCTGACCGGGGAGCTCGAACTGGGCCGCGCCCTGCGACCGTTGCGCCGTCGGCGCGCCAGCCCGCACCGGCTGGAGATCGACGAGGAGCGCACGGCCGCCGAACTCGCCGAGACCCGGCTGCCGGACGTGGTGCAGCGCCCCGTGCAGGAGCGCTGGCTGCATCTCGTGCTGCTGGTCGACGACGGTCTGTCGATGCTGCTGTGGCATCGCCTCGGCGCCGAACTGCGCACCCTCCTCGAACGGTTGGGCGCCTTCGCCAGTAGCCGGGTCATGGGCCTCGACGCCCGCTCCGCCCACGAACCCCGGCTGCACGCCCGCCCGTTCCGGCACGACAGCACCCCCGTGCCGCTCAGCGCGGTCAACGACCCCTCGGGACAGACTCTCGTGCTCGTCGTCACCGACGGCATGGGCGCCTCCTGGCGCAGCGGCGCGCTGCACCGGCTGCTGACCCGGTGGGCCTCCCGCGGACCGACCGCGGTGCTCCACACCCTGCCGCCCGACCTGTGGGAGGGGTCCGGCATCCACGCCGAGCGCTGGCAGGCCTCGACGCGGCGGATCGGCGGCGCCAACACCTCCTGGGAGATCACCGACCCGGTGCTGCCGGCCGACCTCGCCGTCTTCGACGGCGTGCCGGTGCCGGTCCTGGAGCCGACGGCCGCCTCCCTGCGCAAGTGGGCCCATCTCCTCGCCTCGCCCGGCGCCACGGTGTCCCTGCCCCTGCTGGCCCGGCCGGCCCGCTACGGCACTCCGGCCCCGGGCCCCGGCCGCGGCGACGCCCAGCACTTCCGGGACGCGGCGACCCCGGAGGCCTACCGCCTCGCCGCCCATCTGGCGGCCGTGTCGCCGCTCACCGTGCCGGTCATGCGGCTCGTCCAGACGGCCGTGCCCTGGCAGGCGCGGACCTCCCATCTCGCCGAGGTGTTCCTCGGCGGCCTGATGCGGCCGCACCCCGCGCCGGTGGCGGGCCCGCTGCCCGCGAAACACCTGGTGTTCGACTTCACCGACGCGTCCCGGCTGATCCTCCTCGACGCCGTCCCCCAGGCCGAACTGCTGCGCACCAGCCGCAGCATCGGCCGGCATCTGGAGCAACTCGCCGGCCGCTCCCCCGACTTCCCGGCCTGGCTCGCCCACCCGGACGGCCCGGCCCACCTCCCCGGCGCCCACCGCCCGTTCACCAGCGTCGAACGGCGACTGCTCACCCGCTTCGGCGTGTCCTTCGAACGCGAGGCGCAGGGTCTCGGCACGGAAACCGACTTCGGCGACGGCGCCCAGGACGGCTGGGGACCGCTCACCCCCGACGATCCCCGCCGCCTCGGCCCGTACCGGCTGCTGAGCCGCCGCCGGCTGCGGCGGACGGTCGAGTACGACGGCCTCGACGAGCACGGCGCCCAGGCCCTGGTGCGGACCCCGCGCCCCGACCTCCCGGCCGGCGAGGAGCCCCTCGCCGAGGCGGAGGCGCTGCGCCGGCTGGGCGGCCAGTACGGCCCCGCGCTGCTCGCCGCCGGGGTCCGGGACGACCCGCCGTGGCTGGCGGTGGTCCCCTTCAGCGGCAGCGGCGCGTCCGACCCGCCACGGCTGGCGGAGATCTTCAACGCGGCCCACACGGAGAGCCGCGCCCCCTTCGACAAGATCACCGCGCTGGTCGTGGGCTGGCACCTCGCGAGCGCCCTGGCCCTGTGCCATCTGCACGGGATCGTGCCCGCGGACCTCAACGCCGAGAACGTCCTGGTGCTGCGCCGCTCGGTGGTTCTCGCCGACCTGTCCGACTGCTCGGTGGACGGCCGGTACGCGGGCGCCGGGCCGCCGCCCACCCCCGAGGACAACGTGCGCGCGCTGGGCGAACTGCTCCAGCTCGCCAGCAGCAAGGCGGGCCGGGAGCTGCCGGGCAGCCCGGAGGGCATGCACCTGTGGCAGGGCGACACCTGGCGGCAACTGCGCAACCGCGTCCTGCGCTGCCTCGACCCGGACCCGGCCCGGCGGCCCACCGCGGGCGAGGTCGCCGACGTCCTGGCCCGGTACATCGCCCAGTCCCGGGTCTCGCGCACCGTCCCGCCGGCGTCCACGGTCAACGCGCTGCCCACGGAGCGCGTCCCGCTCGCCCTGCCGCCGTCCGCGGCCGCGCCCGGCGCCGGCGAGCCGACCCTGCGCGTGCCCCGCTTCGGAACCGCCCGCCGCGAGGCCGAGGCTCGGCTGACCCGGCTGCGGACACCGCTGCGGCACGGCCGGCGGCTCACGGTGGTCGGCGCCTACCACTACAGCGGGCGGGCCACGACGACGATGGTGCTGGGCTCCCTGCTCGCCGCCGTCCGGGGCGAGCCCGTCCTCGCCGTCGACGGCGCGCCCCACGAAGGCGCCCTGGACCGCTTCCTCACGGCCCGCAACCCCGCCACCGTGCGCGACCTCGCGGGCCTGCCCGCCGACCCGTCGTACGACGAGGTCCGCGCGCTCACCACCCGGCTGCCGTCCGGCCTGGAAGTGGCCGCGCACCCGCCCGGCCACGCCAACCCGAACCTTGTGCACGCCCAGGCCTACGAGCACGTACTGGCCCGGACCGAGCCCTACTACTCGTTCGTCCTCACCGACTGGGCCCCGCAGCGGCTCGACGAATCGGCCGACTCCGTCCTGGACCTCACCGACCGGCTGATCCTGTGCTGCGGCACCGCCGACTGGTTCCTCACCGCGGCCCGGCAGGTGCTGGAGCGGCTGCGCGCCGCCCGCCGCTGGCAACTGGCCGCCGAGGCGGTCGTCGTCGTCACCGAGGTCGACGGGCCGTCCGCCCGGCGGGTGCCGGCGGCCCTGGCCAGCCGCGTCGGCGTCAGCGTGAACCAGGTGGTCGCGGTCCCCTTCGACCGGGCGCTGAGCTCGCCGCGTTTCCAGGACCTGAGCCGGTTGCGGTCGTCGACGGTGAGCATGTTCCTGGACCTGGCGGACCGGGTCGCCGGACCGCGGACGCAGTGATCCCCGGGCAGCCGCGCCGCCCGGGGATCACCTGGTCACTGCTCGATGACCACGGCTCAGATGAGGCCGAGCGCGCGGACCGCCTCGCGCTCCTCCGCCAGCTCGGCGACGGAGGCGTCGATACGGGCGCGGGAGAACTCGTTGACGTCCAGGCCCTGGACGATCTCGTACCGGCCGTCCTTGGCGGTGACCGGGAAGGAGGAGATCAGACCCTCCGGGACGCCGTAGGAGCCGTCCGACGGGATGCCCATGGAGGCCCAGTCGCCGTCCGCGGTGCCGTTGACCCACGTGTGGACGTGGTCGATGGCCGCGTTGGCGGCGGAGGCGGCGGAGGACGCGCCACGCGCCTCGATGATGGCCGCGCCGCGCTTGGCGACGGTCGGGATGAACTCCTCGGCCAGCCACTTCTCGTCGTTCACGACCTCGGCGGCGTTCTTGCCGGCGATCGTCGCGTGGAAGATGTCCGGGTACTGCGTCGCGGAGTGGTTGCCCCAGATGGTGAGGCGCTTGATGTCGGCGACCGTCGAGCCCGTCTTCTTCGCGAGCTGGGTCAGCGCGCGGTTGTGGTCGAGGCGGGTCATCGCGGTGAAGCGCTCGGCCGGTACGTCCGGCGCGGCGGCCTGGGCGATCAGCGCGTTGGTGTTGGCCGGGTTGCCGACGACGAGGACCTTGATGTCGTCCGCGGCGTGGTCGTTGATGGCCTTGCCCTGCGGCTTGAAGATGCCGCCGTTGGCCTCCAGGAGGTCACCGCGCTCCATGCCCTTGGTGCGCGGGCGGGCGCCGACGAGGAGGGCGACGTTGGCGCCGTCGAAGGCGACGTTCGGGTCGTCGCTGATGTCGATGCCCTGGAGCAGCGGGAACGCGCAGTCGTCGAGCTCCATGGCGGTGCCCTCGGCGGCCTTGAGCGCCGGGGTGATCTCCAGCAGGCGCAGCTTGACCGGCACGTCCGCGCCGAGCAGCTGGCCGGAGGCGATGCGGAAGAGCAGGGCGTAACCGATCTGGCCGGCCGCGCCGGTGACGGTGACGTTCACGGGAGTGCGGGTCATGGCGTTCTCCGTATGACAGCTGTCGGTGGGGCGTCCCTGCCCCGGGTGGGACGTACAAATGATCGATCTCTTGGTATCAAGAGATCCATCCAGCGGTCAGGCTATCGCGCATCCGGGATCCCGGATGCGCGGGGTTGTGTGGCCCGGCCCACAGACCGACGGCGCACACGGCGACACGGACCGGCGGCCGCCGGTCCGGGAGAGGAATGACCGACGGCCGCCGTGGTGGGGGCACCGGGTCGTGACCGGACTCCCGTGGGGGTACGGTTCGCGTTCCCGGAGCGGAGGGAGGTATTCCTACGGCCGCCGGTTTTTTCGGCGAGTCACCCCGTGCACCCCTGCTGCCCCGACGCCAGCACCGCGCACGCCCTCGCCTCCGCCGCGTCCTTCACCGCCACCATCGGGGTGTACGCGATCGTGTCGCCGGCCACGGTGATGCTCCCGGTCTCGCGGACCGAGCCGACGGTCACCCCGACCGAGTCCCCCTGCGCGGCCTGCGTGATCCTGCCCCAGGCCGCCCCGCAGGTCCTGCTGTAGCGGACCTCGACCAGGGTCGTCCCGACCGTCGCGGTCTTCGCCGTCGCCACGAGGTCGCCGCTGCACCCCATCTCCTCCGCGTCCCGGCCCGTGCAGTCCGCGCCGGTGCACAGCACCCCGGAGGGCAGCACGGGGGACGAACTGGCGGACGGCGACGGCGACTTGGTGGTGCCCACCGCCTGCTTCGGGTCCCCGCCCCCGGTCAGGAGGAACGCGCCCACGACGACGATCACGACGCCCACGACCCCGATGAGGAACAGCCCGGCGCGGGAACCGGCGGCAGCGGCGGGCCCGCCCTCCGAGGAGGACGGCGAGGACGGCATCGTCGGGGACACGCCCGCCGGACCGGCGACGCCCGGGGTCACCGCGGCGCGCCCCGCGGAGCCTTCCCGCGCCTCGGACGCCTCGGACGTCTCCTGCGACTCCCGCGTCTCGGGCGGCGGTGGTCCGAACTCCCCCAGCGCGGCGCGCGCCTGGGCGATCCGGACGGCCTCCATGGTCCGGTCGTGCCGCAGCTCCGAGCGGCTCCAGGCCCGTTCGGCCAGCTCCCACATGGTGGTCAGATGGATGGGCGGCGTGCCGGTGACCTCCGCCAGCGCGACGATCGCCCCCTTCGGCGCGAGCAGCCGGCCGCTGAGATACCGCTCCCAGGACGACTTGCCGTAGCCCGTACGGTCGGCCACCGCCGCGACGCTCAGTCCCGTGCGGTCCACGACTCTGCGCAACTGCTCGACGAACTCCCGCACCTGCGGGTCGAGTTCGTCCGGCAGGGCCCTCCAGCGAGGCATCGAACCCCCTCCCTCCGCCAAGTCCGCCATTGTCCAGGTTAGACCCGATGTGCGGGTCAGCCGAAGGCGAGCGCTCCGCCGACGGCCGTGAGCAGCAGGGCGAGCAGGAGCAGGACCGCGTAGAGGAGGAGGCGTCCGGCCGGCCGGGGCGTCGGCTGCGGCGCGGGTTCCTCCAGCCGGTCCCACCACGGGACCGTCGGATCGTCCTCGTACGCGTCGGCCGGACTCGCCGCCGCCGGTCGCGGCCAGGCCTCGACCGCCAGCTCCCAGCGCACGACGTGCCGTTCGGCCTCCGCACCGGCCAGCCCCGCGACCCTGCACAGCGCGACGACGGCCTGCCGGGGCGGCGGCTGGACGCCGTTGAGGTACCGCTGCCAGGAGGACTTGCTGTACGCGGTGCGCGCGCCGAGCGCGGCGAGGCTCAGTCCCGTACCGTCCTTGAGCTGCCGCAACTGTTCCACGAAGTGCCGTACCTCCGACGGCAGCCCGTCCGGCAGCGGCTGCCAGGCGCCCATCCCGCCCACCTCCCCTTCGATCCGTTGGGGGGACGACGCCGGGCGGCCGGACGGTTCCCGCGACGCGGACGGCTGTGGCGGGGCGCGCACACCGTAGCGGAACGGTCACTTCCGTGCCACAGCGTCCGGACAGCTGTTGAACAGGGCGTTCACCATGGAGGAGCGTGGAGCGCGTCGGCGGCCCGTCCTTCTCGGGGGATGGGGACGGGCCGCCGCACGCCTGCGTTCAGCGCTGCATCCGGTTCCGCGGTCAGCTGCTCACGGTGAAGTGCAGGGTGTCCTTCAGGAACGGGATCTGCAGCCACGGGTCGGGCTGTGCCATCAGCGCCAGCAGGACGATCGCCGTGCCGAGCACACCGTAGGTCGCGATGTCGGTGAAGCGGGAGCGCACGGCGAGCATGCCGACGCCGGGCAGCAGCCAGCGCAGCACCGCGCCGAGCAGCAGCCCCACGCCGATCAGGATGGTGCCGATCCGGAACACGTCGAGCGCGGTCACCAGCAGACCGACCGCGACGATGCCCAGGACGGCGATGATCGGCCACTGCCGGGCGGCCAGCGCGTCACCGGGCGCGGCCCGGCCGGCGCCCTCGGGGCGCGCGGTGTCCCGGGTGAACTTCGGGAAGCGCCGGGTGCGGCGCGGCACGCCGTCGGCGTCCTGCGCCTCGTGGCCGTCGCCCGCTGCGGGGGTGTTCTCAGGCGACACTGCGCTCCGCCGCCTCGACCACGTTGACGAGCAGTTGGGCACGGGTCATCGGGCCGACGCCGCCGGGGTTCGGGGAGATCCAGCCGGCCACCTCGCGGACGTCCGGGTGGACGTCGCCCACGATCTTGCCCTCCGCGCCCCGCGAGACGCCGACGTCGAGGACGGCCGCGCCCGGCTTGACGTCCTCGGCCCGGACCAGGTGGGCGGAGCCTGCGGCGGCGACGATGACGTCCGCCCGCTTCAGGTGCGCCGAGAGGTCCCGGGTGCCGGTGTGGCACTGGGTCACGGTGGCGTTCTCGCTGCGCCGGGTCAGCAGCAACGGCATCGGACGGCCGATGGTGACCCCGCGGCCGACGACGACGACCTCCGCGCCCTTGATCTCGACGCCGTACCGGCGCAGCAGCGTGAGCACGCCGTTGGGGGTGCAGGGCAGCGGCGCGGGCTCGTTGAGCACCAGTCGGCCGAGGTTCATCGGGTGCAGGCCGTCGGCGTCCTTGGCCGGGTCCATGAGCTCCAGGATCCGGTTCTCGTCGATGCCCTTGGGCAGCGGGAGCTGGACGATGTAGCCGGTGCAGGCGGGGTCGTCGTTCAGCTCCCGGACGACCGCCTCGATCTCCTCCTGGGTGGCTGTGCCGGGCAGCTCGCGCTGGATGGACGCGATGCCGACCTCGGCGCAGTCACGGTGCTTGCCGGCGACGTACTTCTGGCTGCCGGGGTCGGTGCCGACGAGGATCGTGCCGAGTCCGGGCGTCACGCCCTTCGTCTTCAGCACCGCCACGCGGGCGGCCAGCTCGGACTTGATCTCGGCTGCGGTTGCCTTGCCATCGAGAATCTGGGCGGTCATGCGCCCATCCTCCCGGATGACGGCCCCCGGGTTCCAATCCGGGTGACCCCGCACGACCTGTCCAGGTGACGCGGGCGCCCAGGCTGACGTGTGCGGATGTGATCGGCGATGTGATCAATGATGTTGCACTTGCACAACACATGGGGATTGCCGCGGAATGCGGCTGGACAACAAACCGGCCATTGCAGAACGATTGACGCCACAGTGCCGCGGGCAGTACCGGGGGGACGAACCGCATCTGTAGAACTTTCCTCCGAGCCAGACCGCGCGTCCCCGCACTCGAGTGCACACGGAGGAAGGACCGCCATGAGTTTCGGCGACCCGAACAACCCCTACGGCCCGCCGCAGGGCCAGCCGCCGGGTTACCCGCCGCAGGCTCCGCCGCCCCAGCAGCCCGGCTACGGCTACCCCACCGCTCCCCAGGGGCAGCCCGGCTACGGCTATCCGCAGGCCCCGCCGGTCCCCCAGGGGTACGGCTACGGCGTCCCCCAGGAGATGCCCGGCCTGGTCAAGACCGCCCGGGTGCTGCTGTTCATCATCGCCGGCTTCCAGTTCCTGGCCGGCGTGATCATCGGTATCGCGGCCGGCGCCCTGCAGGACACGTCCAACGCGTTCGGCTCCGGCGACGAGAGCAGCACGGCGACGGGCGTCATCATCGCGATCGCGCTGCTGATGCTGGGGCTGGGCAGCCTGTCGATCTTCCTGGGCGTGAAGTTCAAGACGGGTCGCAGCGGCATCCGGATCACCACGCTCGTGTACTCCTCCCTGATGATCCTGGGCAGCCTGGCCAACATCGTGCAGGGCGGGGGCGGTTCGGCCACCTTCGGCGGTGTCATCTCCCTCGCCATCGGCAGCATCATCCTCTCCGCGATGATCAGCGGCGGAGCCTGGTTCAGCCGTCCGCGGTACTGACCGCGCGCACTGCCGCAGCCAGGGCCTGATGCGTCTCCACGGAGCCGAGCCGGTCGGGATCGGTCGGAAAAGATCAAGGGAAAGAGCAAGGAAAGATCACCGGAGTGGCGTCTTCTCGCCATTCCCCACCAGGGCCGTGTCACGTCGTGACACGGCCCTGTCCCGTCGCCCACCCTGATGCCGTAGAAGCAGGTGGGGACGGGGTGACACACCGTGTACAGCATCATCGTCGTGCCTCCGGGAGCGCACGAGCCCGGGCGGCTTCGGCTCGCCCCCGGTGAGCGGCTGGCCTTCGGACGGTCGGCGCACGACTGCGACCACGTCTCCGTCTCCCCCTCCCTGATCGCCGCGATGCTGAAGGTGGAGAGCGACTTCGACCCGGGCCTCGCCGACCCCGCCAAGAACGAGTACGGGATCGGCCGCCGGCCCCCGAGCGTGCTGCTCTGGTGGATGAACGCCGACGGCACCCCCGGGGAGGACGTCCCCTCGCCGCCCTTCCCGCCGGCCGAGTCCATCCCGGCCATGGGCCGCTACCTGTGCTGGATCGCCCCGCGTCTGAGGGGCGACCGGCGCGTCCTGGTCGCGGCCGCTTACCGCACCTCGTGGGACGTCGTGAACAAGGCGGACGGCGTCCCCCCGGAGCAGCGCGCCTACGCGGACCAGGTCGCCCACTACCTCAAGGAGTACACGCCCCGGGCCGGAAGTGACCGTTCCTAGGGACTGAGCGGAAGTGAGTCCTGTTGCCAGGTCTCATGCTCGGCCGAACGCCCCGGACGGTGTTGGGCGTTCTGGTTGCCCGCGTTCGCTCCGCGTCCGGGCGGCACGGATCGTGTCCGTGGTCCGGGGATACGGGGGCGGGTTCCCTCACGCCCGGGGAGACCTGGTCCGGCCTGGACGGTCCGATGCCCCACCGCATCACTCCGGTGTGGTGGGGGCGGTGCCGTCCGTCGCCGGATCGGGTCTCCCTGGGCGCGCCTTCCGATCGCCACAGCGGCAGCATCATGGCGAGTGGTCTCACGAGTCGTTGTGTTGAGGGGTTTCTGCCAGTGCCGGGCACCCCACCGGCTGGTGTAGGCCGGGTCGACGGCGACGACCGCGATACCGGTCTGGTCGGCCATCGAGGCGAGCCGGGCGCGGAGCTTGGCGGTGGGCATGCCGGAGATCAGCCGGCGGAAGCGTTTCCTGCGACCGTGCCTGACCGACAACGCGTTCACCAACGGCGTCGACGTGAACGACGCGATCACCTCGCACCAGTGGGTCGTCGCCAGTGCCTGCGGAGCCTTCCCGACGTGATCCCTGTGCAACGAGGGGGGCGGCCCGGCGCTGTGCCGGACCGCCCCCCTCGCCGTGTGCGGCTCAGTGGAAGAAGTGCCGCGTCCCCGTGAAGTACATCGTCACGCCCGCCTTCTTCGCGGCCTCGACGACCAGTTCGTCACGGACCGAGCCGCCGGGCTGCACCACGGCCTTGACGCCCGCTTCGAGCAGGACCTCCAGCCCGTCCGGGAACGGGAAGAACGCGTCGGACGCGGCGTACGAACCGCGTGCCCGCTCCTCGCCCGCCCGCTCGACGGCCAGCTTCGCCGAGTCGACCCGGTTGACCTGCCCCATGCCGACGCCGACCGAGGCACCGCCCTTGGCGAGCAGGATGGCGTTGGACTTCACGGCCCGGCACGCCTTCCAGGCGAAGGACAGCTCGCTCAGCTCCTCGGGGCTCAGCGCCTCGCCGGCCGCGAGGGTCCAGTGGGCCGCGTCGTCGCCGTCGGCCTGCAGCCGGTCGGTGACCTGGAGCAGCGCGCCGCCGCCGACGGGCTTGAGCTCGACCGGGCCGGACGGGCCCTGCGGCGCCTTCAGCACCCGGATGTTCTTCTTCTTGGCGAGGGCCTCCAGGGCCCCCTCCTCGTAGTCGGGCGCGACGATGACCTCGGTGAAGATCTCGGCGACCTGCTCCGCCATCTCCTTGCTGACCGGCCGGTTGACGGCGATGACGCCGCCGAACGCCGACAGCGGGTCACACGCGTGTGCCTTGCGATGCGCCTCGGCGACATCCGCGCCGACGGCGATCCCGCACGGGTTGGCGTGCTTGATGATCGCGACGGCCGGCTCGGCGTGGTCGTACGCGGCACGGTGCGCGGCGTCCGTGTCCGTGTAGTTGTTGTACGACATCTCCTTGCCGTGCAGCTGCTCGGCCTCGGCGAGACCGGCGCCGCTGCCGTCCACGTAGAGCGCGGCGGGCTGGTGCGGGTTCTCGCCGTAGCGCAGGGTGCTCCTGCGCTCCCAAGTGGCGCCGAGGAAGTCGGGGAACTGCGACTCGTCCACGGGCGCGTAGGAGGAGGCGAACCAGGAGGCCACGGCCACGTCGTAGGCGGCGGTGTGCTGGAAGGCCTCGGCGGCGAGCCGCTTGCGGGCGGCGAGGTCGAAGCCGCCGTCCTGCACGGCCGCGAGGACGTCGGTGTACCGCGCCGGGCTGGTGACGACGGCCACCGACGGGTGGTTCTTGGCGGCGGCGCGCACCATGGACGGCCCGCCGATGTCGATCTGCTCGACGCACTCGTCGGGCGAGGCGCCCGAGGCGACGGTCTCGCGGAACGGGTAGAGGTTGACGACGACCAGGTCGAACGGCTCGACGCCCAGCTCGGCGAGCTGCTCGCGGTGGCTCTCCAGCCGCAGGTCGGCGAGGATGCCGGCGTGCACCTTGGGGTGCAGGGTCTTGACCCGGCCGTCCAGGCACTCGGGGAAGCCGGTGAGCTCCTCGACCTTGGTGACGGGGACGCCGGCGGCGGCGATGCGGGAGGCGGTGGACCCGGTGGAGACGAGCTCCACGCCCGCCTCGTGCAGCCCGCGCGCGAGCTCTTCCAGACCGGTCTTGTCGTAGACGCTGACGAGCGCGCGACGGATGCCCCGCTTGCTGCTCTCGGCCGTGACAGTGCTGTCGGCGGTCACTGGATAACTACCTTTCGTCCCTCAATGCGATAGCCGTTGCGGGCGAGCCGCCCCACGACCTCGACGAGCAGCCTTCGCTCGACTTCCTTGATGCGCTCGTGCAGAGCGCTCTCGTCGTCCTCGTCCCGGATCTCGACCACGCCCTGGGCGATGATCGGCCCGGTGTCGACGCCGTCGTCGACGAAGTGGACGGTGCAGCCGGTGACCCGCGCGCCGTACGCGAGCGCGTCACGCACGCCGTGGGTCCCGGGAAAACTGGGCAGCAGCGCGGGATGCGTGTTGACGACCCGCCCCCCGAACCGCGCCAGGAACCGCTTCCCCACGATCTTCATGAACCCGGCGGACACGACCAGGTCGGGCTCGTGCTCGGCCACGGCCTCGGCAAGAGCGGCGTCCCACTCCTCCCGGCTCCCGTAGTCCTTGACGCGGCGCACGAAGGTGGGAATCCCGGCCCGCTCGGCACGGGCCAGCCCCTCGATGCCGTCGCGATCGGCCCCGACGGCCACGATCTCGGCTCCGTAGGCCTCGACGCCGGCGGCTCCGACGGCGTCCAGGAGTGCCTGCAGGTTCGTACCGGATCCGGAGACCAGCACGACGAGGCGCTTGGCCACGGGCTTGGCGGCCACGGCGGGGGCCCTTTCTCGGGGAAACGTGTGTGCAATGCCGGCCCGCCCCGCCTCACTCACACCGTGAGCACGTTGCCACTCGCACGTTCGCCACTTGTACGTTCATACGAATGCATCGCGCCCCCGGATACGGGGAAGCCTACGAAGCAGCCGACCGTCAGCAACGATACCGGCACACGAGGCAGCCCCCACGGGACGGGGGCGTGGCCGGAAGGTAGCGTCTGCGACGAGCCGGATCGGGAACGCGGTGGTAGTGCGGTGCGTTTCCGAAGTGACAGCTCACTCCAGACAGTCGTACCTCCTAGGGGAAGACGCTCATTTGATGCCGGACCGCAGTCTGCGACTCCTCACGCTCCCCCCGCAGTCACCGCAGGGAGGGGAGCGCGGCGCCGTGCTGCTGCGGGAGCGCCCAGCCTCTCCCCCCGACGCCCCGTCGGGCGACAGCACACCCCCCGAGGACGACAACCCCTTCGCCCCGCCGCCGGAGGGCGCCCCGGACCGCCCGTGGCAGCCCCGGCGCCCGGCGGGCGGCGCCCCCGAGGGCGGGCGTTCCCCGTGGGGCAGCCACTGGAGCAACCAGCAGCCCGGCCGCTCCCCCGGCGGCTTCGGCGAGCGACCCGGCGGCGGCCCCGAGGGCGGCGGCCCCGGCAACACCGACCCCGGCAAACGCTGGGACCCCACGGACCCCGCCCAGCGCCGCGCGCGCTACGCCCTGCTCTGCGGTATGTGGGCCTTCTTCTTCGCCCTCTTCGGCTGGCCGTATGTGGCCCTGCTGCTCGGCGCACTGGCCCTGAACTGGGGCATCAGCGCCCTGCGCGCCAAGCCCCGCACCCCCGACCCGGACACCCCGCCCACCCCCGAGACCACCGGCCGCCCCCAGCGGACCGCCGCCGTCAGCGGCCTGGTCACCGCGTCCCTGGCCCTGGCCCTGGTCGCCGCGAGCTTCACCGCGCAGCTGGTCTACAGCGACTACTACACCTGCACGAACGACGCCCTGACGAACGAGGCGAAGCAGTCGTGCAGCGACCTGCTGCCGAAGGAACTGAAGGGAATCCTGGGCGCGAACGCCTGATTCCCTCAGGTCACCGCCCCTCCGGCCCGTCCTCCCCCGCCTCCCGCAGGACAGCCCACCGAGCCTCCCGACCGACATCCCCGTGCCACACCGGGTCCATGGGGTCGGGCTCGACGGCGACGGGCGCTGCGGGTACTTCGGGCACTGCGCGACTTTCGGGCGCGGGGGCGGGCGCAGGCACAGCGGCAGGGGCGGGTTCGGGCGCGGGTACGGGGGCAGGGGCGGGCGCGGGTACGGGCGCGGGCTCGGCAGCGAAGGGCTCAAGGGGAGCGAAGTCGTACAGCTCCGACTCCGACCCGGACGCGGACTCCGCCGCCATCGCCACCGCCGGCACTCCCCGCTCCTCCTTCGCCCCTCTCCTCCACCAGCCCCTCCACCCCTTCCGAGCCCCACCGACCCCGCGTTCGCCCCGCTCCCGCTCTCGCTCCCCACGCCCCCGCCATCCACGCACCCCCACAGCCACCGGCACCCCCACCCCCACGGTCCACAGCAGCACCGCGCCCCCGACCTGCCACCACACCGGCCCGAACCGAGCCAACGCGGCCACTCCCAGCGGGCCGCCGGCCAACCCCGCGAGCGCTCCCATCAGCGCCCCGCACACCGCCCCCGCCACCGCGACGGCCTCCACGGTCCTCCTCCGCGAGCTACGCCCCGCCGCGTCCGCCGCGTCCATCGCCCGGGCCACGAACACGCCCACCGTCACCCCGGCGACCAGCGGCACCACCCCCGCCGCCCAGTTCAACGGCGTTCCGCCCCCCGCCTCCGGCACCGCCGCCAGCAGCGGAAACGGCGGCAGCAGCGGCGCGGGGTCGGCGGACAGCGGCGCCACGACATGCCCGGCCCCGAGGACGTACCCCGGACCGAGCGCGTACGCCGCGCCCCACACCGCCGCGTTGGGCACCAGCGCCACGCACAGCAACAGCACCGCGAACCGCCCCGACCACCCCTCCGTGAGCTGCAGAAACGCCTGCCGAGCCGCATCCGCGTGCCACACCGACGAGGCCGCCACCAGCAACGCCCCGCCCCCGACGAGCACCGCAGCCCCGGCCCCCGCCGCCCGCCCGGCGACCCCGAGCCGCGCGCGCCCGTCCTCCTCCAGAAGCAGTCGCCGCATCCTGCGCGGCAGCACCTGCAGCGCGCTGTCCACCGGCCCGCGCGGACGACCGTGGGCCGACCAGACCCCCGCCCCGGCCGCCAGCACGGCGACCGCGGGCACCGACACCGCCGTCCACACCCATGAGGGCCGCAGCGCACCGCCGGCGGCGTAGCAGGCGACGCCCGAGCCGACGGCGAGGTAGCCGAGCACGACGCCCGCCCACGCCGTACGGGCGCTCACGAGCGTCCCGTACTCGCCGGGGCCGTCCGCCTCGACGACGACGCCCCCGTCCACCGCGTCCCGCGCGGCGCGCCGCACCAGCCACACGGGCAGCACGAGCAGCAGCAGCGGTGTGACGCCGACCGGGGCCGGGACCCCGGACAGCGTGTCGACGCGGACCAGTTCCGCGCCATGGGCCAGCAGCCACAGCGCGGCGGCGACGTGCAGCGCGCCGCCGGGACCGCTGTCCGGATACGGGGAGCTGATCCACAGCACCATCACGAGCACGGCGAACGCACCGAGCCCCAGCCCGGCCGCGAGCACCCCGCCCAGGAGGCCGGCGGCGAGCCCGGGCGATCGGTCGCGCATCCGGGTGAGCAGGGGCGACAGCGACAGTCGGCGAGCGGTCATCTGGATCACGACGGTCATGGTCCCAACGACACGCGCTTTCCCGTCGTAACAGGCGAACTTCCGCTGTGTCGCTCAATATACGCTTATGTACTTTTTCGCGCGAAGGGACATCCTGTGACGCAGCAGCGCCCTGTCCCCCCGCTTCCGTCCCCCAAGGAACGCCGACGCCTGCGCGAGGCCGCCTCGTTGACGCAGGCTCAGGTCGCCGAGCAGGTGGGCGTCGCCCGGGAGACGGTGCGCGCGTGGGAGTCCGGCCGCACGACACCGCGCGGCCCCAAGCAGGAGGCGTACGCGAAACTGCTGGCATCGCTGAACAAGGCGGACATGGTGACGAACACCCAGGAGACAGCGCCTCGACCCCAGGTGACGGCAGGCCTGGACGCGAAGGGCAGGAAGGGCCGGAGGCCGAGACCGCCGGGCACGGCGTCGGCGCCTCTCCTCGACCAGGCCCTCGCCTCCACCCTCGAACTGCAACCCGTCGCACCTCTCGCAGCCCTCGAACCTCTCGCAGCCCTCACATCCCTGGCGCCTCTCGCGCCTCTCGCGCCCGGGGCCGGCGCCGCCGCGCCTCCTCCTCCCGGCACTTCCCTGACCCCCGCTCAGGCCTTCGACGCCCTCTACGCCTTCTGCGCCCCCGCGCTGGTCCGGCAGACCTATCTGCTCTCCGGTCGCCGCGAACTGGCGCGCGAATCGGTCGAGTGGGCCTTCCAACTGGCCTGGCAGCGCTGGCCCGAGGTGGCCGTCGACCGTGACCCGGCGGGCTGGGTGCGAGCGGCCGCGTACGAGTTCGCGCTCTCCCCCTGGCACCGGTTCCGCCCCCGCTACCGCCACCCGGAACCGCCCCCGGCCGACGCCTCCGACCGCGCGCTGCTCGACGTGTTCCTGACCCTCCCCGCGCCGCAGCGCCGCACCCTCCTCCTCTATGACGGTGTCGGCCTCGACCTGCCGGAGACCGCGGCCGAGACGGAGGCGAGCACACCGGCGGCGGCGAACCGGCTGCTGCACGCGCGCGAGGTGATCGCCGCGCGGCTCCCCGACCTGGCGGACCCCGTCGAGCTCCACCGGCGGCTGGCGGAGGTCGCGTCCGCCGAGCGGCTGCGTGCGGCCAAGTCGCCCACCGTGCGGTTGGGCAGCGAACGGCGGGCCCGCTTCTGGACCAGGGCGGCGATCGCGTTCACGATCGCGATCATCGGCGCGACGGCGCTGACCGCGCGCACGGCCCCCACCCGGTACGAGCCCCCGGTGCCGCCCGGCGAGACCGTGCAGGGAGTCCCGCCCCGAACGGCCCCGGGCGCGCTCTCCGACGCGGAGCTGAACCTGCGCGCGAAGCTGCGGGCCGAGGCCCAGCCCGGCCCCGAACGACTGCTCCCGGAAGGCCGCTGACGCCGACCGGCCGACCGGCCGGCTGACCGGCTGACCGGCTGACCGGCTGACCGGCTGACCGGCTGACCGGCTGACCGGCTGACCGGCTGACCGGCGAAAATACCGTTGGGCCCGCCCCCGCTCGCTGCGGGGTCGGGCCCAACGGTGTTCGGCTGAGAAACCGGCTGAATGATCCGGCTGGGAAACCCGGCCGGAAAGGTCAGCCGGCCGCGAGGATCTCGCGGGCCAGCTTCGCCGTCTCGGTCGGCGTCTTGCCGACCTTGACGCCGGCGGCCTCGAGGGCCTCCTTCTTCGCGGCGGCCGTGCCGGAGGAGCCGGAGACGATGGCGCCGGCGTGGCCCATGGTCTTGCCCTCGGGCGCGGTGAAGCCCGCGACGTAGCCGACGACCGGCTTCTTCACGTTGTCCTTGATGAAGGCCGCGGCCCGCTCCTCGGCGTCGCCGCCGATCTCACCGATCATCACGATGAGGTCGGTGTCGGGGTCGGCCTCGAACGCGGCGAGCGCGTCGATGTGCGTGGTGCCGATGATCGGGTCGCCACCGATGCCGACGGCCGACGAGAAGCCGATGTCACGCAGCTCGTACATCATCTGGTACGTGAGCGTGCCGGACTTCGAGACCAGGCCGATGCGGCCCGGCTTGGTGATGTCGCCCGGGATGATGCCGGCGTTCGACTGACCCGGGGTGATGAGACCGGGGCAGTTCGGGCCGATGATCCGGGTCTTGTTGCCCTGCGACACGGCGTACGCGTAGAACGCGGCCGAGTCGTGGACGGCGATGCCCTCGGTGATGACGACCGCGAGCGGGATCTCGGCGTCGATCGCCTCGACCACGGCGGCCTTGGCGAAGGCCGGCGGCACGAAGAGGACGGACACGTTCGCGCCCGTCTTCTCGATCGCCTCGGCGACCGTGCCGAAGACCGGGATCTCGGTGCCGTCGACGTCGACGGACGTGCCCGCCTTGCGCGGGTTCACGCCACCGACGATGTTGGTGCCGTCGGCGAGCATGAGCTTGGTGTGCTTCATGCCCGTGGAGCCGGTCATGCCCTGGACGATGACCTTGCTGTCCTTGTTGAGGAAGATAGCCATGGCTGTCTGAGTCCCTCTTCCTTACTTCGCAGCCGCGAGCTCGGCGGCCTTGTCGGCCGCGCCGTCCATGGTGTCCACGCGCTGGACCAGCGGGTGGTTGGCGTCGGAGAGGATCTTGCGACCCAGCTCGGCGTTGTTGCCGTCCAGTCGGACGACCAGCGGCTTGGTGACTTCCTCGCCCTTGGACTTGAGAAGCTCCAGGGCCTGGACGATGCCGTTGGCGACCTCGTCACAGGCGGTGATGCCGCCGAAGACGTTGACGAACACGGACTTGACGTCCGGGTCGCCGAGGATGATCTCCAGGCCGTTCGCCATCACCTGGGCGGACGCGCCGCCGCCGATGTCGAGGAAGTTGGCCGGCTTCACGCCGCCGTGGTTCTCACCGGCGTACGCGACGACGTCCAGGGTGCTCATGACGAGACCCGCGCCGTTGCCGATGATGCCGACCTCGCCGTCGAGCTTGACGTAGTTGAGGTTCTTCTCCTTGGCGGCGGCCTCGAGGGGGTTCGCCGACGCGTGGTCGACGAGCGCCTCGTGGTCCGGCTGGCGGAACTCGGCGTTCTCGTCCAGCGAGACCTTGCCGTCGAGGGCGATGACCTCGCCGGAGGCGACCTTGGCCAGCGGGTTGACCTCGACGAGGAGCGCGTCCTCTTCGATGAAGGTCTTCCACAGGGTGACCAGGACGTTCTCGACCTTGTCGGCGACCTCGGCCGGGAAGTTCGCGGCCTCGACGATCTGGCGGGCGACCTCGGGGGTCACGCCCACGTTGGCGTCGATCGGCGTCTTGGCGACGGCCTCCGGACGGTTGGCCGCCACCTCCTCGATCTCCATGCCGCCCTCGACGGACGCGATGGAGAGGAAGGTGCGGTTGGCACGGTCGAGGAGGAAGGAGACGTAGTACTCCTCCAGGATCTCCGGGGCCGTCTCGGCGATCATCACCTTGTGGACCGTGTGGCCCTTGATGTCCATGCCGAGGATGTCCGTCGCACGGGCGACGGCTTCGTCCGGGGTGGCGGCGAGCTTCACGCCACCGGCCTTGCCACGGCCGCCGACCTTCACCTGGGCCTTGACGACGGACTTGCCACCAAGACGCTCGGTGGCTGCGCGGGCCGCCTCAGGCGTGTCGATGACTTCACCGGCCAGCACCGGTACATCGTGCTTGGCGAAGAGGTCCCTCGCCTGGTACTCGAACAGGTCCACGCGCTTCCGTCCCTATCAGTGATCTCGCGGTTCGTTGGATGCGTGGGCGTGCCGCGAAGGGCAACGTGACGTCCGCTGTCACAGGGGTGGCGCACACGGTGTCCGAGCGCGCGGCATGTCCGTCTCGCAGGTTATCGCTGCTTTAAGGGGGCCCCTAAATCGAGGGTCACACCTGAGCGGTGATACCTGTCACATGATGCCGCGATCACTGGCACCGGGTGCCGGAGGTGAGGGTCCTCACGGGGCCGGGATCACCCCGGTGAGCCCCCGTTTCTCGATCGCCGCCGCCATGACCTCCGGGAACAGTTCGGGTGTGCAGGCGAACGCCGGCGCGCCCAGCTCGGCGAGCGCGGCCGCGTGCTCCCGGTCGTAGGCCGGCGCTCCCTCGTCCGACAGCGCGAGCAGCGCGACGAACTGCACTCCCGACGCCTTCATGGCCGCGACCCGCTTGAGCATCTCGTGGCGGATGCCTCCCTCGTACAGGTCGCTCACGAGGACCACCACCGTCTCCGCCGGCCGGGTGATCTGTGACTGGCAGTAGGCGAGCGCCCGGTTGATGTCCGTGCCGCCGCCGAGCTGGGTGCCGAACAACACGTCCACCGGATCGTCGAGCAGGTCGGTGAGGTCGACGACCGCGGTGTCGAAGACGACGAGCCGCGTGCTGATCGACCGCATCGACGCCAGCACCGCCCCGAACACCGACGCGTACACGACCGAGGCCGCCATCGACCCGGACTGGTCGATGCAGAGGATCACCTCCTTCTTCACCGACTGCGAAGCCCGCCCGTACCCGACGAGCCGTTCCGGCACGACCGTCCCGTACTCGGGCTGGTAGTGCTTGAGGTTGGCGGCGATCGTGCGGTTCCAGTCGATGTCACGGTGGCGCGGCCGGCTGACGCGCGCGGCGCGGTCCAGCGCCCCGGTCAGCGCGGCCCGGATACGGGTGGCGAGCCGCTTCTCCAGGTCGTCGACGACCTTGCGCACGACCGCCCGCGCCGTCTCCTTCGTCGTCTCCGGCATCGCCTTGTTGAGGGAGAGCAGCGTGCCGACGAGGTGCACGTCGGCCTCCACCGCTTCCAGCATCTCGGGCTCCAGCAGCAGCGCGGACAGCCCGAGCCGGTCGATGGCGTCGCGCTGCATGACCTGCACCACGGAGGAGGGGAAGTACGTCCGGATGTCCCCGAGCCAGCGCGCCACGGACGGCGCCGACGCCCCGAGCCCCGCCGAACGCTCCCGCCCCGTCCGTGCCCCGTCTCGCGACCCGTAGAGCGCGGTGAGCGCCCGGTCCATCGCGGCGTCCCGCCCGGAGAGCCCGTGGCCGGTCCCGTCCGCCGCATCGCCGTCGCCGCCGCCGAGCACGAGCCGCCAGCGCCGCAGCCGCTCCCGCCCCATCTCCGTACCTGTGCCTGCCTCTGTACCTGTGTCTGCCTCTGTAGCTGTGTCTGTCTCGATCTCGGTCCCCGTCATCCGCCGACCACCGTCTCCCTGTGCCTGTCCCCGTCCAGTCCCAGCAGCAGCCGCACCACCGGCAGGACGGCGTCCGCGCGCCCCTCGTCGAGCCCGGCCGCGAACCCCGGCGTCCCGGTCTCCACCGCGCTCGTCCTCTTCCCCCGGCGGATCAGCTCGCCGAGCGTTCTGCGCGCCCCCGGCTCGTACGCCGAGAAGGTCCGCCGCAGCAGTGGCAGTACGTCGGTGAACGCCTCCGCCGGCACCGAGGTGAGCCAGCCGTCGACCAGCCCGAGCAGTCGTTCGTCGTGCACGAGGAGCAGTCCGCCCCCGGAACCGCCGCCGACGAAGCCCTCGATCCAGGCGGCCGCGTCGCCCGGCGGTGTCCCCGGCGACAGGGCGAGCCCCATCAGCCGTGCCGCCTCCGCCGGGTCCAGCTCCCCTTCGTCCAGGAGGAGGCGCACGGCACGGCCCCGGACGACGCCCGGCACGGTGTCCCGCCCGGACAGCACGCGCAGCACGGCACGCCATCGGATGCGCGGACCGTCCCCGAGCATCGCCACCGCCCCGTGCACCGCGTCCACATGGCGCCGCATCTCGTCCGCCGCGTCCGCGTCCAGCGAGGCGCAGGCCGCCGGGAGGCCGACGAAGATCCGCTCGGCGAGGCCCGCGGCCACCTCCGCCAGCGCGCCGGTGTCGGTGCCGCGCACGTCTCCGTAGCGCAGCGAGCGGACCAGGGCGGGGAGGGCCTGGGCGAGGTGGCCGACGTCCGTGTCGAGGGCCGCCCGGTCGGCGAGGACCCGCATCACCGTCGGCAGCGCGTCCGGCAGCCCGGCCAGCAGGCAGCGCTCGGCGAGCGCGGTCACCTCGGCGAGGGCGCGTGCGGCGACGGCGTCCGTCTCCGCCTTCGCGGTGGCCGCGGCGAGCACGGTGGTCCCCCACACCCCGGCCTCGGCGACCCGCACGGACAGCTCCGGCTCCCACCGCAGCCGCCATCTCTCCCGGAACGTCCCCGTGTCGCCGTGCGAGGCGGCCGGCTCGCCCCAGGCGACGTGCAGCAGCCGCAGCCGGTGCAGCAGTCTGCTGCGCTCGGCGTCGGTCTCCTTGCGCAGGTCGAGCGCCAGCTCGCGGTCCTCCGCCTCCGGTTTCAGCCGCAGCCGACGCTGCGACCGGTCGAGGTCGCGCCGCAACGGCACCGCGGGCGCGCCGGCCGGGACCTCGCCCAGCACATCCCCGACCACCAGCCGGTCCCGCACCAGCGCCAGCGGAACGTCCGAGCCCTCGCACAGCACCGCGCGCACGGCGTCGGTCGTCTCGCCCAGACCGGGCAGCGGCCGGCCGCGCACCGCGGCGAGCGTCTCGGCGAGCCGCACCGCCTCGATGACATGCGCCGGGGAGACGATCCGGTCCTCCTCGCGAAGCAGCACGGCCACCTTCGTCAGCCACCGCTCGACCGGCCGGTCCGGCGCATCGAACAGATGGGCGTACCAGCCCGGCGAGTCGATGCCGGCGCCGTACCCCCCGGCCCGTGCGAGCCTGCGATGGGTCCACGGCACCCAGGTCAGATCGGCCTTGACCTTGGGCAGCCCCTTGAGCAGCGCCCGGTCCGCGGCGACGGCGGCCTTCCGGCGCAACGCGGGCACATGCCACGCCCCGCACACCACGGCCACTCCGTCCGGCCCGAACTCCCGTTGCGCGAGCCGTACTTGGCCGCGCATGTACGCCTCCCGCACAAGGTCGCGCCGGTCGCCGTCGTACGTCTCGCGCAGCGCGCCCATGGCCTCTTCGAGCGCGGCGAACGGCGCGAACGGATCCCCCGAGGTCCGATGCTCGACGACGTCCTCCCACCATCGCTCGACATCGTCGTACCCGGCGACCTCGGCAAGCGCCGCAAGGGGATCCCCTCGCAGCCCGTCACCCCCGTCCGCCTGCTCCGCCTCCGCTCTCTCCCCTGCCAGCGTGTGGGTGGCCGGGAGGTCGATGAAGCGGGCCGGGACTCCGTGTTCCAGGGCCCAGCGCAGGGCGACCCACTCCGGGGAGAACGCGGCCATGGGCCAGAAGGCGGACCGGCCGGGTTCGTCTACGGCGTGGGCGAGCAGGGCGACCGGCGGTCGCATTCCGGCGTCGGCGGCGAGCGGGATCAGCGCGTCGGCCTCGGGCGGCCCCTCGATCAGGACGGTCCGCGGGCGGGCGGCCGCCAGGGCCGCCCGCACCGCCCGGGCCGAACCCGGCCCGTGATGACGCACCCCGAGGAGCAGCGGCCGGCCCGCGTCCGCGGCCCGGCCGCCGCCTCCGTCGGCGCTCGTCATCCCGTCCACCCGCGCCTGCGGGGCCACTTCGTGTCGTCGTCCACAGCCACCTTGTTCACAGCCACCCCGTTCATAGCCACCCTCCGTACTCCGTGGGCATACGCCCAGGTCATCTGGTTCTGGTTGATCCCGTTGCTTTCCTTGCTGACGTTCACTCGCTCACCTCCCTGCAGGCGCGATAGAAGTCCGTCCAGCCGGCGCGTTCGCGCACGACCGCCTCCAAGTACTCCTGCCACACGACCCGGTCGGCGGCCGGGTCGCGGACGACGGCGCCGAGGACACCCGCGGCGACATCCCCCGGTCGCAGCACTCCGTCGCCGAAGTGCGCGGACAGGGCAAGCCCGCCCGTGACGACGGAGATGGCTTCGGCCGTCGACAAGGTGCCACTCGGTGATTTCACTTTGGTCCGGCCGTCGGAGGTGACCCCGTCGCGCAGTTCGCGGAAGACGGTCACCACGCGGCGGATCTCGTCGATACCGTCGGGTGCGGTCGGCAGATCGAGGGAGCGCCCGATCTGGCCCACGCGCCGTGCGACGATGTCGACCTCGGCCTCGACACTGTCCGGCAGCGGCAGCACCACCGTGTTGAAACGGCGGCGCAGGGCACTGGACAGCTCGTTGACCCCGCGGTCGCGGTCGTTGGCCGTGGCAATCAGGTTGAAGCCACGGACCGCCTGTACTTCCTGCCCCAACTCCGGTACCGGGAGCGTCTTCTCCGACAGGATCGTGATGAGTGTGTCCTGTACGTCGGCCGGAACGCGAGTCAATTCCTCGACGCGGACGGTCATTCCGTCGGCCATGGCGCGCATGACCGGACTGGGCACCAGCGCGTCCCTGCTCGGCCCGTGCGCGAGCAGCTGCGCGTAGTTCCAGCCGTAGCGGATCGCCTCCTCCGGGGTGCCCGCGGTGCCCTGCACGAGCAGCGTCGAGTCGCCGCTGACGGCTGCGGCAAGGTGTTCGGAGACCCAGGTCTTGGCGGTGCCGGGCACGCCGAGCAGCAGCAGGGCGCGGTCGGTGGCGAGGGTGGAGATGGCGACCTCGACGATCCGGCGCGGGCCCACGTACTTCGGCGAGATCACCGTGCCGTCCGGCAGGGCGCCGCCGAGGAGGTAGGTGGCGACGGCCCACGGCGACAGTTTCCAGCGGGCCGGGCGCGGACGGTCGTCCTGTGCTGCCAGCGCGGCGAGTTCACCCGCGAAAGCGTCCTCGGCGTGCGGACGCAATGCATCGGGCGACTGGCCGCCGGTCGATTCCACGGACGTCGGATCTACGGACACAGACATGGCTGAGGCCCCCTCCAGCTCGGCCGGTTCGGATCTGGTGTCCACCGTGCACCACGCCACTGACAACGCGATCCGACCTGCGAAAACGTCCTGGCAGCCAGGCTCGCCGGATGCTCGCCGGATGCGCGTCGGAGCGATTGTCAGTGGTGGGGTCTACCTTCGATGGCATGACTCAGCAGGGGGTGCGCTGGACCGCGGATCAGGTGCTGGCACTGGCGCCTGACTCCGCGTCACGCAAAGCGGGGAGCAAACTCGGCGCGGCCGGGCCGTGGTCCGGGACGGGCAGCTCGCGGGAGGGGGCGGTGTGGGGCCTGTGCAAGGGCAGCGGCAGCACGCCGTACCGGACGGTCGTCGATGTCGCCGACCCGTCGTCCGCCGTCTCCGGCCCGGCGTACGACTGCAGTTGTCCGAGCCGCAAGTTCCCGTGCAAGCACGCGCTCGGGCTGTTGCTGCTCTGGTCGGACGAGGAGGGATCGGTGCCGGCGGGGCGGGCGCCGGACTGGGCCGAACAGTGGATCGCGGGGCGCAGAGGTACCCAGGAGGAACGGGCGGCGGCCCCGGCGGGTTCCGCGTCCGGCCCCGCGGATCCGGAGGGGGCGCGCCGCAGGGCGGAGCGCCGCGCCGAGCGGATCACCGCAGGGGCGACGGAACTCGAGGAGCGGCTCGCCGACCTCCTGCGCTCCGGCCTGGCCACGGCCGAGCAGGCGGGGTACGGCCTGTGGGAGGAGACGGCGGCGCGCATGGTCGACGCGCAGGCACCCGGACTCGCCTCGCGGGTGCGGGAGTTGGGGGCGATCCCGGCGTCCGGCGCGGGCTGGCCGGTGCGGCTGCTGGAGGAGTGCGCGCTGCTCCACCTCCTCGATCAGGGCTGGCTGCACCGCGAGCGGCTGCCGGAGGCCCTGGCGGCGACGGTCCGTACCCGCGTGGGCCTGCCCTCGTCCCCGGCCGGCCCGCCGGTCCGGGATCAGTGGCTGGTTCTCGCCCAGTACGACACGCCGGACCCGAAACTGACGACGCGTCGTATCTGGCTCTACGGCACGACCTCGGGCCGTACCGCGCTCCTCCTCTCCTACGGCGCCGCGGGCCGCGCCCCGGAGCTCTCGCTGCCCGTCGGCCTCGCCCTGGACGCCGAGCTGTCCGCGCATCCCGGCACCGGACAGCAACGGGCGTCGCTCGGCGAGCAGTTCGCGCCGCCCACCCTCACCGGGACCCGGCCCCCGGGCTCGACGACGACCGAGGCGACCGCGCGCTACGGCGAGACCTTGCGCCACGACCCCTGGCAGGACGCCGTCCCGGTGACCTTGGACGGCGTCGTACCGACCCCGGACGGCGACTCCTGGCAACTGGCGGACGCCGACGGCGACACGGCCCTGCCGCTCACCCCCGCGGCGGTCGCCCACCCCGGCCTGTGGCGCCTGGTGGCCCTGTCGGGCGGCGCCCCCGTCAGGGTCTTCGGCGAGTGCGGCCACCGTGGCTTCACCCCCCTGACGGCCTGGCCGACGGGCCCGGGAGAGGCGGTACGCCTGCGCTGAACACGGCTGGCCCCAGGAACAACGACACCAGCGACGACACCAGCAACGACGCCAGCGACAGCAACAACACCCCCGCCCGCACCCCTCACCAGCACCCGCACCCGCACCCGCACCCGCACCCGCACCAGAAGGGAGCCTCATGACCGCCGCCTCGCACCTCTCCCCACCACCCGCCTGGGAGGACCTGGTCACCGCGGCCCTCCTCGGCACCGACCGCCGTACGCCCCCGGGAGCGGCCCCCGGCCGGGACGCGCCGGCGGCGCTGCTGGACGCCGCGGCCGCCGAGACCGTCCGCCGACGGGCCGGCCTGCGCCCGGGCCGGGCGGCTCCCCGCCCGGAGCCGGCCCCCGAGGACCCCCGCCCGGCGCTGCCGGCCGCGGCGGCCCGCAGGCTCGCCCTGCTCCTGGCCGACCGCCCCGGCACCGGCTCGGGCGGCCGCAGAAGCACGGCACCGGATCTCATGGAGCTGCTGCCCCAGTGGCTGACGGCGGTGAACGCCCGCGGGTTCGCCGCTCCCCCCGAGGCCCTCCCCGCGCTGCTCGACGCGGCACGCGCGCGTACGGACCTGCGCCCGGCGGCACTGCGGTTCGCGGGTTCGCGGGCGCTGTGGCTGGCCCGGCTGAACCCGGACTGGCGGTTCGCGCTGCGCGGCGCGCCGGGCGGCGGCGCCCCCCTGCCGGGCCCGGCGGAGGCCCGGAGGGTCGAGACGCTGTGGCAGGAGGGCCTGTTCGCCGAGCGGGTCGCCCTGCTGGCGTCGATCCGCTCCCGCGACCCCGACGCGGCCCGTGAGCTGCTCATGGCCACCTGGTCGACGGAGCGGGCCGAGGACCGGCTGATGTTCCTCGACTCGCTGCGCACCGGCCTCGGCGCACGGGACGAGCCGTTCCTGGAGCAGGCGCTGGCCGACCGCAGCCGCAATGTGCGGGCGACGGCCGCGGAGCTGCTGTCGGCCCTGCCGGGCTCCGCGCTCGCCGCGCGCATGGCCGTCCGGGCCGGCACGTGCGTGGCCGTCGACCACACCGGGGACACGCCGACGCTCGTGGTGGAGGCACCGCACGAGTGCGACGCGGCCATGGAGCGTGACGGCGTGTCGCCCAAGGCGCCGACCGGCCGCGGCGAACGGTCCTGGTGGTTCGGCCAGCTGATGGAGGCGGCCCCGCTCGCCACCTGGCCGGCGCGACTGGGCGGCCGTACGCCGCAGCAGATCGTGGCGTTGCCGGTGGCCGACGACTGGCTGGGCGAGCTGCACGGGGCGTGGTGCCGAGCGGCGGTACGGCAGCGGGACCCCGGCTGGTCGCGGGCGCTGCTCGGCGCGCCGTCGGCGCCCGGCGCGGGCGGGCCGGGCGCGGTGTCCCTCGCCGAACGGGCGAAGCTGCTGGGCACGCTTCCGGTGCCCGAGCGGGCGGACTGGGTCGCCGGTTTCATCGCGGCGCACGGCCTGTCGGAGGCGTTCCAACTGCTCGGCGTCTGCGCCGTACCGTGGGCGGAACCGCTGGGCCGCTCCGTGGTCGACGCGCTCAACATCGCGCGGGACGCGGGCAGCTATCCCTGGAGCTTCAGCGGAGTGATGGGCCTGGCCGAACGCTGCCTGGACCCGTCGGAGGCAGCCCGCCTGGACGCCCTCCTGGCCGTACCGGACGAACCGGAGGACGCGTCACCGGGAGCGGGCGGTTACTGGGCGGAGGCGTTCCAACGACTGGGGAGAACCTTGCGGCTGCGGGCGGTGATGACGCAGGAGCTGGGCGCATGACAAAGCGCCTTCAGGGCCGAACCGGGCTCGCTCAAGCCCCCGCAGGCTGCTGGACGTGGGCCCGGATCCATTCCACGATCGACGCGGTGGTCGCCCCCGGAGTGAAGATCTCGGCGACCCCCTTCTCCTTCAGGGGCGCGATGTCCGCCTCGGGAATGATCCCGCCGCCGAAGACCAGGATGTCCTCCGCCTCCCGCTCCTTCAGCAGCTCGATCACCGCGGCGAAGAGCGTGTTGTGGGCCCCGGACAGGATGGACAGTCCGATCGCGTCGGCGTCCTCCTGGATCGCGGTGTCCACGATCTGCTCGGGCGTCTGGTGGAGACCGGTGTAGATGACCTCCATACCGGCGTCGCGCAGTGCCCGCGCGATCACCTTGGCCCCGCGATCGTGGCCGTCGAGCCCCGGCTTGGCGACCACCACGCGGATCGGACCGGCTGCCACACCCATCACTGCCTCCATGACGCGACCGAGTGAACGAACGTTATCTCCAGCATCCCGCAACCGGCAGTTTCACCGTGCCGGCCGAGGGGGAAATCACACGGAGGGACACGTTCATCGCGCGCTGATCGCCCGCGCCACGGGGGAACAGCCGCACCGGGAGCCGCGACGAGGTCGCCGTACCGCCCCGCAGCAGGCCGCGCTGCGTGGCGGTACGGCGCATCGGCAGGCACGATGGTCACGTAGGGCAGGTAAGGCACGACAGCGGGGAGCCTCGTCGCCACAACCGGACAGGGTTCCTCGTCGCGTCATCGGTGCAACGGGTGTCACACAAGCCGTACACACCCCGCACCACAGGCCGCACCCGCTCCACACCCTGTCGTGCCCGCTCGACCTCCTCGAGAGCGACTTCCACGAGGGCACACGGGGGACAGAGAAGTCCTCAGCGTGCCGACAGGAGGTCGGCCCATGAAGGTCACCTGGGCACTGCAGCCCTTTCTCCCGCTGTACCGGCGTCTGCTGGCGGACATGCCGAGCCTGTCGGGCCTCCCGAACATCATGAGCATCACCAGCCTTCCGAACGTGCCCGGCCTTCCCAGCAGGCTGGCCGGTTTCTCCCTGACCCTCCTCAAGGCGACCGCCCTGGACCTCGCGATCCTCGCGGGCCACCTGCTCCTCTACCCCTCCGGCATCGCCCAGGAGCGCCGTGGCGCGGCCCGCCCCGCACTTCCCGGACCGACCGGCGAGGGGCCCGCACAGCTGCCCACGCATGCCCCGCCCCCGGTCGTGCTGCTGCACGGCTTCATCGACAACCGTTCGGTGTTCGTCCTGCTGCGGCGCAGCCTGGCCCAGCACGGCAGGCATCGGGTGGAGTCGCTCAACTACTCCCCCCTGACCTGCGACATCCGGACCGCGGCCGAGCTGCTCGGCCGGCACATAGAGGAGATATGCGAGCGCACCGGCAGTCCGCAGGTCGACGTGGTCGGGCACAGCCTGGGCGGCCTCATCGCCCGCTACTACGTGCAGCGACTGGGCGGTGACATACGCGTCCGGACGCTGGTCACGCTGGGCACCCCGCACTCCGGCACCCGGGTGGCGCCGCTGGCGAACGCGCACCCGATCGTGCGCCAGATGCGCCCCGGCTCGCAGGTCATCGAGGAGCTCTCCCGGCCCGCGCCGGGCTGCCGTACGCACTTCGTCAGCTTCTGGAGCGACCTCGACCACCTGATGGACCCGCTGGAGACCGCCTGCGTCGACCATCCCGACCTGCTGGCGCAGAACGTCCGGGTGACCGGGATCGGCCACCTCGCCCTGCCCGTGCACCCGGCCGTGGCGACCGGCATCCGGCAGGCCCTCGACAGCGCGCACACGGGGTCGGCCACAGCATCCGCAGGAACGTCCACCGGCGCCCGCACCGGCCCCCGGTCCGACGGCCTCACCGTGGCCTGACGACGCCCCGAGACTCGCCCGGCGCCCCTCCCGCCTCGAACGCTATTCGAACATACGGCCAAACCCGCGCCCGCCGTCCCCCGAAACACCGCCGAATGCCCCTTTCCTGCGAGCGCGAAACCTGCAGAAGATTGTCGTGCCCGCGTACTGCCGGGTACAGTCGCCGCACTGCTCTGGCAGCCCCTGTCGTCGGCGAAAGAGAAGTTGGTGAACGACCGTCACCCGTCGGGGATCATGACCACCCCGGCCCCGGCTTCCGATCCCGCTGCGGCGCACTACGCGTCGTACGGCGCCCAGGAAGCCCAGCACGACGGCTTCACCACGTACCCCGGCTACGAGACCGGCTCCTATGACACCGGCGCGCACGGCACCGGACACTTCCAGGCGGCCGACCCCCTCTTCGGTGAGCTCCCCGGCGACAGCACGAACCGGGCGACCGGTACGTACGACACCGGCGCGCAGTGGAGCACCGACGGTCATCAGGACCACCAGAGCCACCAGGCCCCGGACACGGGCAGCCACCAGACCCTGAACTACGACGCGTACGCCGCCCAGCACCACGCGGTCTACGACTCGGGCGCGTACGACGCGACCGCCTGGTCCACCGGCCAGTACCAGCACCTGTCCGCCGTCCCGCAGCAGGCGACCGCGCCCGACGGCAGCGGTCAGTGGGACGCGAGCGCCTGGCTGCAGCCCGACCAGTCCGGCAGCCCGGCCGACCAGACCCAGCACTGGGAATGGGGCACACAGGCCTTCGACACCGGCGCGTACGACGCGACGCAGTGGAACTCCGACGGCGGCGAGTCCGCGCAGGCCGCTCAGTCCGCCGACGAGTACGAGCAGTCGGCCGAGGTCCCGTTCGACCAGCAGGCCACCGCCACCTTCGAACACGTCGGGTACGACGACTCCGCCCCGGCCGAGGGCGAGTCGTCCGACGACGCCCCGCTCCCGCTCCTCGACGAGCAGGAGGACGCCGCCCCCGCACCGGTCGGGCGGGCGGCCACCCGCAACGCGAACCGTTCCCGGCGCCGGATGCCCGCGAAGCGCTCCGCGCTGCTGACCGTGGCGGTGCCCTCGGCCTGTGTGATGGGGGTCGCCGGGATCGCCGCCGCCTCCGTCGGCACGCTGACCGGCGGCGACGGCGACAAGGACACGACGGCGTCCGCCTCGGACGCGCAGCCGGTGAAACCGTCCGCCGCCAACAACAAGCTGGACAGCCAGCTGGAGACCCTCTCCGCCGGGGCCGACGACTTCGCCGACCGGGCCAGCCGTACGCAGGAACGTATCGACCTCAAGACGCAACAGGAAGCCGAGAAGAAGAAGGCGGCGGCGGAGGCGGCCCGCAAGGAGCGGCTGCGCCCCAAGTACGCCCTTCCGGTCGCGAAGCACGGCCTCAGCGCCTACTTCGGCCAGGCCGGCATCAACTGGATGTCCCAGCACACCGGCATCGACTTCCCGGTCTCCTACGGCACGACCGTGATGGCGGCGACCGACGGCACCGTACGCACACAGTGGAACAGCGCCTACGGCAACATGATGATCGTGACGGCGAAGGACGGCACGGAGACCTGGTACTGCCACCTCTCCAGCTACCGCGTCGCCTCCGGTACGACGGTCAAGGCCGGCGACCCCATCGCGTACTCCGGCAACTCCGGCAACTCCACCGGTCCGCACCTGCACTTCGAGGTCCGGCCGGCCGGCGGCTCTCCCATAGACCCGCTGCCGTGGCTGCGCAGCCACGGCCTCAACCCGACGTAGACCCGACGGCCTTGCTCCGAGCCCCCGCTCGAACCGAAGTCCGAGCGGGGGCTCAGCCGTGTGCGGCTACAGCTTCTCCACCGGCGCGTACCGCAGCAGCAGCCGCTTCGGCTTGGTGTCGCCGAAGTCGACCGTGGCCTCCGCGTTCGCGCCCGTGCCCTTCACTCCGACGACCGTGCCGAGCCCGAACTGGTCGTGCGTGACGCGGTCGCCGACGGTCAGCGCGACCACCGGCTTGTCCGCCGCACCCCGGCGCGTCGCGAAGCCGGACGCGCCCGCGGCCGAGGAACGCGAGCGGGACGAGGACAGCGACGCCGCCACCCCGGACACCGGGCCGGAGGACACGGGAGCGGTGGCTCCCGTCCGCTTCCAGTCCACATGCGTCGGCGGGATCTCCTCGAGGAACCGGGAGGGCGGGTTGTACGACGGCTGCCCCCAGGCGCTGCGCAGCGCGGACCGGGTGAGGTACAGCCGCTCACGCGCGCGTGTGATGCCGACGTAGGCGAGGCGGCGCTCCTCCTCCAGTTCCTTGGCCTGGCCGAGGGCGCGCATATGCGGGAAGACACCGTCCTCCATGCCGGTGAGGAAGACGACGGGGAACTCGAGGCCCTTGGCGGTGTGCAGGGTCATCAGGGTGATGACGCCCGAGCCGTCCTCCTCGTCGTCGGGGATCTGGTCGGAGTCGGCGACGAGCGCGACCCGCTCCAGGAAGGCGGCGAGCCCGACGGGCACCGCGGCCGCGGCCTCGCCCTCCCCTTCGGCCTCCCCGGACTCCTGCTCGAACTCCAGGGCCACCGCGGCGAGTTCCTGAAGGTTCTCGATGCGGGTCTCGTCCTGCGGGTCGGTGGAGGACTGCAACTCGGCGAGGTAGCCGGTGCGTTCGAGCACCGCCTCCAGGACCGTCGCCGGACCGGCGCCCGACTCGACGATCGTGCGGAGGTCGTCCATCAGCGCGTTGAACCGCTTCACGGCGTTCGTCGACCGCGAGGCCATGCCGTACGCCTCGTCGACGCGCTTCAGCGCCTGCGAGAAGCTGATCTTCTCCCGCTGGGAGAGGGCGTCGATCATCGCCTCGGCGCGGTCGCCGATGCCGCGCTTGGGCACGTTGAGGATCCGGCGCAGCGGCACCGAGTCCTCCGGGTTGGCCAGCACGCGCAGATAGGCCAGGACGTCCCGGACCTCCTTGCGCTCGTAGAAGCGGACGCCGCCGACGACCTTGTAGGGCAGACCCACCCGGATGAAGATCTCTTCGAAGACCCGGGACTGGGCGTTGGTGCGGTAGAACACGGCGACGTCGCCCGCCTTCGCGTCGCCCGCGTCCGTCAGTCGGTCTATCTCGTCGGCGACGAACTGCGCCTCGTCGTGCTCGGTGTCGGCGACATAGCCGGTGATGCGCGCGCCCGCGCCCGCGTTGGTCCACAGGTTCTTGGGGCGGCGGGACTCGTTGCGCTCGATGACCGCGTTGGCCGCGGACAGGATCGTCTGCGTGGAGCGGTAGTTCTGCTCCAGCAGGATCGTCGTCGCGTTCGGGTAGTCCTCCTCGAACTGGAGGATGTTGCGGATCGTCGCACCGCGGAAGGCGTAGATCGACTGGTCGGCGTCACCGACGACGCAGAGTTCGGCGGGCGGCACGTCGTACTCGTTCGGCGGTACGTCGACGGGGTGCTCGGAGGTCCCGACCAGTTCGCGGACGAGGGTGTACTGGGCGTGGTTGGTGTCCTGGTACTCGTCGACCAGGACGTGCCGGAAGCGGCGGCGGTAGTGCTCGGCGACGTCCGGGAAGGCGCGCAGCAGGTTGACCGTCGTCATGATCAGGTCGTCGAAGTCGAGGGCGTTGGCCTCGCGCAGCCGGGACTGGTACATCGCGTAGGCCTGGGCGAGCGTCTTCTCGAACCCGTCGGCGGCCTGGGCGGCGAAGTCCTCCTCGTCGATCAGCTCGTTCTTGAGGTTGCTGATCTTGGCGCTGAAGGACTTGGGCGGGTAGCGCTTGGGGTCGAGGTCCAGATCCCGGCAGACCAGGGCCATCAGGCGCTTGGAGTCGGCGGCGTCGTAGATCGAGAACGACGACGTGAAGCCGAGCCGCTTGCTCTCCCGACGCAGGATGCGCACGCACGCGCTGTGGAACGTCATCACCCACATCGCGTTCGCGCGCGGGCCGACGAGGTGCTCGACGCGCTCCTTCATCTCGCCCGCGGCCTTGTTGGTGAAGGTGATCGCGAGGATCTGGCCCGGGTGCACGTTCCGCTCGGCGAGCAGGTGGGCGATGCGGTGGGTGAGCACGCGCGTCTTGCCGGAGCCGGCGCCGGCCACGATGAGCAGCGGGGTGCCGGCGTGGGCGACGGCCGCGCGCTGGTTGTCGTTCAGCCCCTCCAGGAGTGCGGCCGCGTCCAGGACCGGGCGGGGGGCGCCGCCGCGGTAGTGGGCGTCGCGGTCCGGGGGCACGTCGAACTTCCCGCCGAACAGATCGTCCGGGACCGACTCCGGTCCGTGATCGTCCTCGGGCGGTGGCGGGGGCTCCTCCTCGTGGGCACGGGGGCCCTGGAGGTCCGCCAGGAAGCTGTCGTCAAAGAGGCTGCTCATCGCTCTCCGAGTCTAGGGGGCACCACTGACAAGCGGCCGCCGCCCCGGAAACATCTCCGCTCTCACCCTCCGACGCAGCGCCGTCACCGCACGTGATCCCACATGCGGGCATCACAAAAGGTCACGGAAATGTATCGGGCATATCACCCATCAACCTTCACAGGAGCAGCACGAGTTGGCTACCGTTTCGGCAGGCCACACGGATCCCCACCGGCGAAACCTCGCCGAGCCGCACGGCCTCCGCCGAGTCCGGTTGCGCCCCTGTGCGGCGGCCGGAGCCGGGGACCCACCGAACCAAAGGAGTCGCCTCCCTTGGCGTCGCAGCACCGCAAGCCGCGCTCCGCGGGCACGCGCGTGGCGGGCATACGCACGCCCACCCTCGCCACCGCCGCCCTCACCTCCGTGGCCCTGCTCTCCCAGACGGCGGACGCCGCTCCGCAGGAGGACGGCAAGCCGAGCCTGGAAGAGGTCGAGAAGAAGGTCGACAACCTCTACCGCCAGGCGGAGTCGGCGACCGAGAAGTACAACTTCGCCAGTGAGAAGACGACCAAGAAGCGCGCCGCCGCGCCCGACACGGCGACGTTCCCGCAAGCGGACACCCCGCAGGAGCACGTCGACCGGAACCAGCCGACGAACCGGCTGACCGACCGTCAGAAAGGCACGGTCGCCGACTACGTCACCGAGCAGTCGGCGACGACGAAGCGCCAGGAGGCCACCGGGAGCCTCGCGACGCTCGCCGACTCGCCGGACGCGCTGAAGACCGCCAAGGCCACCGTCCAGAAGAAGCTCGGCGACGCGCGCGAGCTGCTGTCCCGGCTGACGGCCCAGGAGAACGCGCGCCTCGCGGCGATCGAGAAGCAGAAGCAGAACGAGGCCGCGCGCAAGGCGGCGGAGCTGGCCCAGCAGCAGGCGGCGGAGCTGGCCCGGCAGCAGGCGACAGAGCTCGCTCAACAGCAGGCGGCAGACCAGGCCGCGGCGCAGGCCGCCGCCCAGCAGGAGAGCGGCGGCGACTCGTCGAACGCGGGTTCCCCGTCCGCCTCCACCTCCGCCTCGCCCTCCGCGGACTCCCCGTACGCCACCAAGGCCGCGAAGGCGATCGCCTTCGCCCGCGCGCAGATCGGCAAGCCGTACGTCTGGGGTGCG
This sequence comes from Streptomyces sp. NPDC006872, assembly GCF_040635845.1. Taxonomy (NCBI): domain Bacteria; kingdom Bacillati; phylum Actinomycetota; class Actinomycetes; order Kitasatosporales; family Streptomycetaceae; genus Streptomyces; species Streptomyces sp. NPDC006872. The sequence continues at coordinate 374,792 of NZ_JBEYIL010000001.1, read as the reverse complement.
ACGGGCCCCGACTCCTACGACTGCTCCGGCCTCACCCAGGCCGTCTGGAAGGCCGCCGGCGTCACCCTCCCGCGCACCACCCACGACCAGGCGAAGGCCGGCACCAAGGTCTCCCTGACCGACGCCCGGCCCGGCGACCTGATCTTCTTCTACGACGACGTCAGCCACGCCGGCGTCTACATCGGCAACGGCATGATGATCCACGCCCCGAAGCCGGGTGCCTACGTGCGCGAGGAGTCGGTCCGCTACGACGGCGAGACGATCGTCCCCAGCGTGGTCCGCCCGGCCTGAGAACAGGCACACGCGCGTGGGCCTGGTTCGCGGGTACGCGCGCGTGAGCGTCTGTTCTCGGGCACACGCGCGTGGGCCGCACGCCCCCTCCCCCGCGCCCTGCACCCGCGCGTAATTCCACCCGCCCGCGCGCGAGCCCCGCACACCCGGCACACCGCGCTCCTTAGCATCGCCGCATGTCCGGCTCCCCAGCTCGTCCCACCCCTTCCCCCGAGCCCGCCCCCCGCTCCCCTTTCGGCCTCTGGTGGGCGCGGCGGCAGCCGGCCGCCGGGGCCGCTGTGATGGCGACCGGGATCCTGTCCATCGGCCTGCATCTGACGGACTACGAGACGCTGTCCCGCGTCGCCCTGGCGCTCGCGGGCGCCGCTTGGGTGGCGCTGGCGGCGGACTTCGTCGTGCGGCTGCTGCGCGAGCGCGAGCGGTGGCTGGCGGAGGCGGGCACGCCGGGGGCGCTGACCGCCGTGGCGGCGACGACCGTGCTCGGCACGCGCGTGTGCGTGCTCGGCCGGCAGACCCTGGCCGAGGTGCTGCTCGCGCTGTCGGCGGTGCTGTGGCCCGTGCTGCTGGCGACCGTCGTACGACGGTGGAGGCGGCGGATGCCCGGGGCGGTGTTCCTGGCCTGCGTGGCCACGCAGGGGCTCGCCCTGCTCGGCGCGGTCCTGGCGAAGGCGGAGGCGGCGGCCTGGCTCGCGCACACCGCGCTCGTGCTGTTCTGGCTCGGACTCGTGCTCTACGGCGTCGCCCTGGCCCTGTTCGACCTGCGGCAGGTGGCCGAGGGGGCCGGGGACCAGTGGGTGGCCGGCGGCGCGCTCGCCGTCTCGGCGCTCGCGGGGGCGAATCTCCTCACGGCCGAGGCCGGGGGCCTGTACCTGTGGAACGACGACGACACCGACGTCCTGCGCACGGTGACCGTCACGCTGCTCGTGCTCGCCCTGGCCTGGTACGCCGTCCTGCTCGTCGCCGAGGTGCGATGGCCGCGGCCCCGCTACGACGTGCGCCGCTGGGCGACGGTGTTCCCGATGGGGATGTCGGCCGCGGCGACCCTGTCCGTGGCCGCCGAAGTCGACGTCCCGTCGCTCGAGGGGCCCGGGGAGGTGCTGCTGTGGGTCGCGGTGGCGGCATGGCTGGCCGCGGCGGCCGTGACCGTGGCCGGCACCGCGCTCAGGTCCAGAGCACCGCGATGAAGACGTTCACCACGGTCAGCAGTCCGACCAGGCCGAACAGCGGCTTCTCCACCGTCTCGTCGTCCCGCTTCACATAGACGAGGCCGAGGATCACGATCAGCAGGGCCAGCTTCACGCCGATCTTGATGTTGTTGACGTGCTGGTCGTCCGCCTGGTTGAGGCCGACCAGGATCACGCCGGTGACCAGCATCGTGGCCGCGCCGTGGAGCATCGCCGGGACGAAGCGGGCCGTGCCCTGGCCCATCGCCTTCAGCTGCGTGAGGAAGCCGCCCAGCAGCGCGGCGATGCCGATGATGTGCAGTCCGACAAAAAGATGGATGAGTACGTCCATGAGGCCGGATGCTAGTCAGCCGCGGGTGCGCCGCCCGACACCGGCCCTCCCCACCCGACCGGACTTGCATATATGCGTCCCATAGCAGTCCGCCGCCCCGACGTGTCCCGAAAACGCCGTTTCGGTCAGCGCACCGCGTGAATCCGACGGCCGCGGTCCGGAATTTCGGACAGGTGTGGTCACCCGGCAGTCCGCTCGAGTCACTTCCGCACATCGCGTTACCCGACCGACACCACCGGGCCTAGCGTCCTCCCCCAGGTGACCGGCTCCCCACCGCCGCCCGGGCCAGGGGCGGCAGTCGGCCACCACCGCCGAGAAGGTCCGGCGGCGGCCCGCTCCCCCGTGCGGGCCGTCGCCGGACGCGTCAGCCGCTTCCCGGGCCGTCCGTCCGCTCCCCCACGACGGCCCCCAGGTCCCCCGGCGGCTGTCCCAACGGACGAGGCGGTCGTACGAAAGGACGTGCAGTCCCACGTGGCAGCGCACCGCAGGCCCCGACAACGCTCGCTCGGCGGCCAGACGGCCCGTACGGCGTTCACCCTCGCCCTCGCGGGCGCGGCGACGGCGACGGCCTTCGACGGGACCGGACAGGCCGAGCCGAACCTGACTCAGGCCGAGGTCAAGACGAAGGTGGCCAAGCTGTACCAGGAGGCGGAGGCAGCCACCGAGAAGTACAACGGCGCGCAGGAGAGGGCGACCGCGGCCGAGCAGCGGCTGGAGACGATCCGGGACGAGGCGGCGCGCAAGGAGGAGAAGCTCAACTCGGCGCGGGAGGCGCTGGGTTCGATGGCGGCGGCGCAGTACCGCAGCGCCGGACTCGACCCCGCCGTGCAGCTGGCGCTCTCCGACGACCCCGACGGCTATCTCGACGGCGCCGCCTTCGCCGAGCGGGCCGGCGACCGCCAGTCGGCCGCCGTCGCCCGGGTCCGCAGACAGCTGCGGGAGATCGAGCAGCTGCGCGGCGCCGCGCGCGTCGAACTGACCTCCCTCAAGGCGCGTCAGGCCGAACTGAAGACGCAGAAGGAGACCATCACCGGCAAGCTGGACGCGGCCCGCCGCCTGCTGTCCCAGCTGTCGGCGGCGGAGCGGGCCCGGATCGCCGAGGGGACGAGCGGCAGAACAGCCGCAGGCGCCGGCGACCGCGCCTCACGCACCTCCACGGGCGGACGCACCGACCTCCAGCCGCCCGGCTCCACCACCGTAGGAGCCCCCAACTCCCGTGCGGCCGCCGCCGTTTCCTACGCCTACTCCAAGCTCGGCAGCCCGTATGTGTGGGGCGCGACCGGACCGAACGCCTTCGACTGCTCGGGCCTCGTCCTGGCCTCGTACCGCTCCGCCGGCGTCTCCCTGCCCCGCACCACATACGCCCAGATCGGCGCCGGGCAGCGCGTCTCCCGCGCCGAACTCCTCCCGGGCGACCTGGTGTTCTTCTACTCCGGCATCACCCACGTCGGCCTCTACATCGGCGACGGCCAGATGATCCACGCCCCGAACCCGTCGGCCCCGGTGCGGGTGGCGCCGATCGACGAGATGCCCTTCGCGGGGGCGACACGGGTGGTGTGAGCCGACGAGCGACCCGGTGGGCGCACCCGGCCCGCTCCGGCCCGCTCCGGCCCGGCGTCACACCAGTCGCCGCGCCGTCGCCCACCGGGTGAGCTCGTGCCGGTTGGACAGCTGAAGCTTGCGCAGCACCGCCGAGACATGGGACTCGACCGTCTTGACGGAGATGAAGAGCTGCTTGGCGATCTCCTTGTAGGCATAACCGCGGGCGATGAGCCGCAGGACCTCACGCTCGCGCTGGGTGAGCCGGTCGAGGTCCTCGTCGACCGGCGGGGCGTCGGTCGAGGCGAAGGCGTCCAGGACGAACCCGGCGAGGCGAGGCGAGAAGACGGCGTCGCCCTCCTGCACCCGGAACACGGAGTTCACCAGGTCCGTACCGGTGATCGTCTTGGTGACGTAGCCCCGGGCGCCGCCGCGGATCACCCCGATGACGTCCTCCGCCGCGTCCGACACGGACAGGGCGAGGAAGCGCACCGGCTGCTCGGCGTCGGCCATCAACGGGGCGCAGCGGCGCAGCACTTCGACCCCGCCGCCGCCGGGCAGGTGGACGTCCAGGAGGACCACCTCGGGCCGGGTCGCGGTGATGACCGTGACCGCCTGGTCGACGTCCGCCGCCTCACCGACGACCTCGACGCCGGTCTGCTCGGTCTGGCCGATCTCGGCCTGCACACCGGTGCGGAACATACGGTGGTCGTCGACGAGGACCACGCGCACATGGCGCCCGCTCGTCGTCTCGCCGGAGGCCTTCGCCGGCTCGGCCGACTCCGCCGCTCCCGCCGTGCCGTTCGTCTCGGTCGGGTCGCTCATGACGTGTTCTCCACCCTCTCCATCTCCAGCTCGACCTCCGTGCCGCCGCCCGGGACCGCCCGCAGCCGCGCCGTGCCGCCGTGGCGCTCCATGCGGCCGATGATCGATTCTCTGACGCCCATGCGGTCGGCGGGTATCGAGTCGAGGTCGAAGCCGGGTCCGCGGTCCCGGACGGACACGAAGACCGTCCTTCCCTCGACTTCGGCGTAGACCTGCACGGCGCCGCCCTCGCCACCGTACTTGGCCGCGTTCACCATCGCCTCGCGCGCGGCCTGCATCTGTGCGCCCACCCGTTCGTCGAGCGGGCAGTCCCCGACGACCACGACCTCGATGGGGACGCCGTGCTTGTCCTCGACCTCGGCGGCGTTGCGGCGCACCGCGTCGGCGACCGTGGTCGGCTCGTCGGCCTCCTCCTTTCCGGTGCCCTCGGGTTTGTAGAGCCAGGTGCGCAGGTCGCGCTCCTGGGCGCGGGCGAGGCGGCGCACCTCGCCGGCGTTCTCCGCGTTGCGCTGGATCAGGGTGAGGGTGTGCAGCACCGAGTCGTGGACATGGGCGGCGACCTCCGCACGCTCCTGGGCGCGGATGCGCATCAGGCGCTCCTCGGAGAGGTCCTGGGTCATACGGACCAGGTAGGGACCGGCGAGGAGCGTGATGCCGACGAGGACCGCGAGGGCCGCCTGGAGAACCGAGCCGAGGTGGGCGGCCGAGCCCTGCAGGACGAAGATGCCGGAGACGCCGGCCGTGACCAGCAGGACGCCGGCGCCCGCGCGCAGGAGCGTGAGCGTACGGCGTCTGCGGCCGACCTCGACCCAGCGGGCCCGGCGCGCGTTGTCCGCCTGTCTCCAGACGAGGGCGACGCCCGCGCCGACGAGGACGGCGGGCAGCAGATACGCCTTGGCGCCGGTGCCCAGGTTCACATTGCCGACGAAGACCATGGCGACGACGACCATGAGGAGCAGGGCGACGATCTGCCCCTTGTCGGGTTTGCGGGCGACGAGCCTGCGGCGGCCGTCGGGCGCGGTCTCGGTGGCGACCAGCGCCGGGGGTTTCTGGTCGCCGACACCGCCGACCCCGAGCGGCACGAAGAACCAGAAGGCCGCGTAGAGCAGGGCGCCGAGGCCGTCCGCCATGAACAGGCCGGCGAAGACGAGCCGCACCCACACGACGGGCAGCCCGAGATGCCCGGCGAGCCCCCGCGCCACGCCACCCAGCCAGCGTCCGTCGCTGCTGCGGTAGAGCTTGCGCGGCGGCCGCGGTTCGACGAGTGGCGCTGTTGCGGCTTCCGGCATGCCAACGATGGTCACACGGGCGGTCGGCCCGGGCATCAGGGTTCGTCCCCGAGAGGCCCCTGATCTTCCGGGCCGCCGCACGTCGAACGCCTCCCCTGCCCCGGATCAGGGCCGATATCAGGGTCCGACCAGGGTCGTTCCGACTGCCGCGAGGGCGGCTCGCCCGCCACCATGGACTCATGACAGATCACCAGCACGCCGCGGACGCCGAGCCCGACGGGGGCACCGCGCCCGACGCGGCCGCCCCGTCCCCCGGCGTCTCGGGCACGGCCGGTGAAAAGCCTCGCGCGCACGGAGAACACGGAGAACACGGAGGGCCTGGCGAGCAAGGAGTCCGCGAAGGACCCGGCCCGTCCGAGGGAACGGAGGCGCGGACCGTGGTCGAGGCGGCCACCGAGGCCGCGACAGCCGCCGCGATCGCCGACCGGGCTGCGGCCGCGGCAGCAGCCGATAGCGGTTCAGAGACCGGTAGCGGTTCAGAGAGAGGAACAAGCTCAGCGGGAGGTGCCGAGGCACCAGGGGCGGCGGGAGCGGGATCGGGAGCACCGGGCGCACCCGGCACTCCGGAAGGCGCCGAAGCGACCGGCCCCCCGCCCGGATTCCGGCGGGACCGCGAACACAAGATGCTCGCCGGTGTGTGCGCGGGTCTCGGGCGGCACTGCGACATGGACCCGGTGATCTTCCGGATCACGCTCGCCGTGCTCTCCGCGACCGGCGGCATCGGCCTCATCTTCTACGGCTTCGCCTGGCTCTTCGTCCCGTACGCCGACAACGGGCAGAACGAGGTGCGCAAGCTTCTGACCGGACGGGTCGACGGCCAGGCTCTCGCGGCCGTGCTGTTCGCGCTGGTCGGCTGCGGGGTGTTCCTGTCGATGCTGAACAACGGCAGCGTGCTGACCTTCGCCGTGGTTCTCTCCCTGCTCCTCGCGGGCGCCGGGTACTGGTCCCGGCAGCGGGACTCCTCCGACCCCGACCCGCTGGCCGCCCAGGCCGTGGCCGACGCACCGCCGGAGGCCCAGGCGCCGCCGGTGCCCGCCGCCTACCTCTCCTGGTGGCGCGACCCCATCGTCAAGGACGGCACGCACGACGGCGGCACCGGCTATCTGTGGGGCCCCTGGGACGCCCACGGCCGGGACATCACAGCGACCGTCAGAGTCGACCTCGCCGGCCACCGGCGCCGCCCCGATGACATACGCACCGCGCGCGAGGCATACACCGGACCGCGCGGCCCCCGCTGGATCGGCGGCTGGGTCTTTCTGCTCGCCGTGCTGGCGGGCGGCCTCGCCACCCGGCTCACCTGGGACGACCATCCGCTCGGCACCAGCCTGCAGGCCGGCCTGGCGGCCGCGCTCATCGTGCTCGGCGGCGGCATCGCGATCAGCTCGTTCCTGGGGCGGACGGGCGCGGGGTCGGTGTTCCTGGCGATCGTCACAGCGGGCCTGCTGGCCTGCACGGCTGCCCTGCCGAAGGACATCGGCACGCACTGGACGAACACGACCTGGCGGCCCACGGCGGTGGCGGAGGTGCGGACGGCCTACGACCTGGGCACCGGCGAGGGCACCCTGGACCTGTCCCGGCTGGACCTGGCCAAGGGGCAGACGGTGAGCACCAACGCCGAGGTGGGGGCGGGCCGGCTGCGGGTGATCGTGCCGCCGGACGTGATCGTGAAGGTGAGGATCGACGTGGGGCTGGGAGACGTCCAGCTGCCCGGCGACGACGAGAAGGACGTGGACGTGGAGCCGGGCAAGCACAAGGAGGTGACCCTGCAGCCGGTCTCCGGCAAGGCGGACGCGGGGACCATCGACCTCGACCTCCAGGTCGGAGTGGGACAGGCGGAGGTGGCCCGTGCTGCGTCATGAGTTCCGGCCCGGCAGGCTGGTCGCCGGCGTCTTCTTCACCCTCGCCGGCGTCATCTACGTGGGGGACGCGGGCGGCGCCTGGGAGACGCCGTGGTTCGTGGTGATCCCGGTCGTCATGGCCGGCCTCTTCCTGGCGGGCGCGACGGGCGTGGTGGCCGGGAGCATCCGCAGACGACGCGGCCCGTCCCGCCGGACCGCTCCGCCCACGGACACCGGCACGAGCACAACGCCCCCGACCCAAGGGGCCAGGGGTCCAAGGGGCCAGGGGGCCGGCTAAGCGGGTCGGGCGAAGTCGGCTGCGGTTCGGCAGCACCCTGAAGGGGCGCGGGGAACTGCGCGACGAGCGACGATGGCGCCGCAGCGCAACGACGGCACAGCGCGGCACTTCCAGCGGAGCGCTTAGCTCAGGTCGCCCGCACGCTGCCGTCGCCGGGAGCGCCAGACCGCGTCGAGGGAGAGGACGGGAGCACCGGCGAGGATGAAGGGCAGCCAGGCCATGAGGTAGGGGAGGTCGTTGCCGTAGTAGTAGGGATCCGAGGCCCAGCTCACCGTCAGCCACAGGCTGAGCGAGATCAGCGCGCCGCCGAGCGCGGCGATCCGGGTGAGGACGCCCAGCAGGGCGCCGATGCCGACGGCGAGTTCGCCGAAGGCCATGGCGTAGCCGAAGGCGACGGGGTTGTTCAGGGCCATGTCGACCAGGGCCGGGATGGCCGAGGAGTCACGGACGGCCCGCATGGTCTCGCCGATCGAGCCGGCCCCGCTGTCCTTCAGGAAGGCGCTGTCGGTGAGTTTGTCGAGGCCGGCGTAGATGAAGGTGACGCCGAGGAAGATGCGCAGGGGAAGGAGGGCGTACCGGGCGGCGGTGTCCCGCCAGTCGCCGCCACCGTCGAGATAGGGGGGGTAGCTGTCCGTCCGCATGCCGTGAGTCATCGCCCGTAGCCGCCTCTCGCCCGCAGTGGTGGGACCCCTCAACAGACCATACGTACGAAATGGGGGGTGCGCTCAACTGTTGACACGGCTTCTGCGCCCCACGGATTCACTCAGCCGCACCGATTCACACGACCGTGCCGACTCACACCGCCGCGCCGACCGCCGCGCCGACCGCCGGTATCACCGCCAGGATCACCGCCGGGATCACTCCGTGACGTCGATCGCGTAGCGGTTCGTCTCCGCTCCTGCCGCGGTGACGACCTGGACGTCCAGGCGGCCCGGTTCCACGTCCACCGGGACGGGGACGGTGAGGACTGCGTCGGTGGGGTTGCTGAAGCCGCCCGTGACCGGGACGAGGGGGACATGGACGTGGACCGGGCCGATACGGACGACCATCCGGGACAGGCGGTCGGCGGTCTGCGCGCCGGGCGGGACGAAACCGGCGCCGCGGATCTCGATGTCGTCGCCGGTGCGGATCGGGGCGTCCAGGTCGCCGGCCTCGCGGGAGCGGACGACGGAGAGGATGACGGGGCGGCCTCCCTCGGCGTACTTGCCGGCGAGGTAGGTCGCGGCGGAGACCAGGACCACGACCGCCAGACCCCAGGGCAGGTCGGGCAGCTGGTCGGGCCGGCGGGCCAGCCGGACCGCGGCGAAGGCGAGGGCGACGGCGCCGATCACGACGTACTGGATGTCGGCGAAGGTGCCGCGGCCGGCGTCGTCGGTGAGCAGGTCGGCGGCCCGGGGCCGGTGGGCGCGGACCTTCTGGAGCCGTTGGGCGAGGACGCGCAGGCCGACCACCCGGCGTACCAGCACCGCGATCCCGCAGACCACGGCGAGGACGGTCACCACGCCGGCGCCCCGGGCCAGGTCGAGCCCGGCGATCAGCGCGTCGCGTTCGGCGTGGCCGGAGGCGGCGGCGAGCCGGCCCACCAGGACCAGCACCGCATAGGCCACGAGCAGCACCCAGGCGGCGGCGACCGCACGGGAGGTGGAGAGGCGGTTGTCCTCGCCGATCACGGGCGCGAGCGCGCCGCCGCGCGCCCGGTGGAACCAGGAGGCGGCGGTCAGCGCGCCGGCGACGACGAGGGCGGCGAGGAGTCCGGCGGTGCGGGCGCTGGTCCAGCCCGCGCCGATGGCGGTCAGCGACTGGACCAGCAACAGCACGACGACCGCCGCCCACACGGTGACCGCCGTGCGGAGCCAGAGCCGGGTCAGCCAGGCCTCGCCCTCGGCGCGGCCGCGTTCGGCGACGAGCTCCGCGGACTGCGCCAGCTCCTCGGAGACCCACTGGCGCGAGGCGGAGGCCGAGTGCGCGACGGCGGCCGGCAGGCCCTGTCCGGCCGCGAACTCCTCCCGTTTCACCAAGAACGCGGCCACCGCGCGCCGATGCCCCTCGCGCGCCCCGTGCGGGCAGTCCCCGCACGCACAACCGCCGTCGTGCGCACCCGCTCCCGCACCCGTTCCCGGGCCGGGATTCACGCCCTGTCTCGCCTCCTGAACCGCCACGTCCGACGCCTGCCTTCCCGGCTACCCGATCGGATGGCGGCCTTTGTGGGACCCCGTGCGGACCCCTGCCGCCACCCTGTGAACAACTCCCCTGCGATGACTGCGAATTGTGCCCTACGCCACACCCTCCGTTTCCGCCAGGTCTGGTCAGCGCGGGTGAAGCCGCGTGGGCAGTGTTGACCCGGCTGCGAGAATTCCCGTATGGCCGAGATCATCCAGCGTGACGGGACCTGGGCCTTCGACGGCACAACGGTCAGGATCACGCCGGGGCTGCACCGCTCCGTGCCGCTGTTCCGGCAGACGTACGGGGAGATCGCCGTGCCCCTGGAGGCGGTCGCCGGGATCGTCTACGAGCCCGAACGCAGGCGCGGCAGGCTGCGGATGCGGCTGCGCGAGGGGGCCGATCCGCTGTTGCAGGCGACCGGCGGCCGGCTGCCCGACGCGGCCGACCCTTACCGGCTCACCGTGGACATCGACCGCTCCGGGGTCGCGGAGTACCTCGCCGAGGAGATCCGGCACGCACTGCTGCTGGACCAGATCCCGGGCGAGCCGACCAAGGCCTACCTCCTGCCGGGTCCGCCGGTCCCGGTGTCCGTGCGCTCCTCCGACGGCATCGTCTCCTTCGACGGGATCCAGGTGCGGATCGACTGGGCCGACACCTCGGACCGGGTGAAGCGGGCGACCGGGCCACGGGTGATGAACGTCCGCGACGTCGTGCAGGTCGAGTGGCTGCCCAACTCCGGCTACGAGGATGGTTTCCTGCGCTTTGTGACCCGCGAGACGGTGTTCTCGAAACTGCCCGCGGAGAAGGATCCGTATGCCCTGGACCTGTGGGGCAACGTGAGCCGCGACCTGCTCACCGCGCTGGTGGCGACCGCGGTCACGGCCCGTCTCCCGCATCCCTCGGCGCGCCCGCCTGCCGACGACGAACACGCGGACGAATACGCGGACGGACAAGCGGACAGACACCGACGCGGACACGGAGACGGACATCGGCGCGAGGACGCGGACCGCAGGCGTCGACTCACCGCCTCCGTCCCGCCCCCGGCCGACCACCACGACGTACTGCTGCGTCGCCTGCGCGAGTTGGGCGAGCTGCACCGGGCCGGGGTGCTCACGGACGAGGAGTTCGCCCGCACGAAGGCGGTCGTGCTCCGCGGCTTCTAGCGCAGGCGACAGCTCGACAGGGCGCAGGCGTCAGCTCAACAGGTCCGGCTCGCTGCGGCTGATGTCCTGCCACAGCGGCTGGTAGTTGATCCACGCCACGAGGTCGCCGCCGAGCTGTTCGCGGGTCGCCGTGGCCGCCCGGTGGTCGATCAGGATCGGCCGGCCCGCCGCCCGCGCGGTCAGCTGGACCTGGCTGGAGCGTTCCATCGACACGAACCACCAGGCGGCCGCGTCCACGGAGTCGCCGACCGTGAGCAGCCCGTGGTTGCGCAGCACGAGCGCCTTGCGGGAGCCGAGCGCGGTCGCGATGCGCCGTCCCTCCTCCGCGTCGACGGCCACGCCGGTGTAGGCGTCGTAGAGGGCGTGGTCCTCGTAGAACGCGCAGCTCTCCTGGGTGATGGGGTCCAGCAGCTCGCCGAGTGCGGCGAGGGCGCGGCCGTGCACCGAGTGGCAGTGGGCGACGGCGACGACGTCCGGGCGGGCGGCGTGGACCTGGGCGTGCACGGTGAAGGCGGCCTGGTTGACGTGGTAGCGGCCCTCGACGACCTGACCGTCGGCGTTGGCCAGCACCAGGTCGCTCACCGTGACGTGCTTGAAGGGCATCCCGAACGGGTTGACCCAGAAGCAGTCGTCGAACTCCGGGTCGCGGGCGGTGATGTGTCCGGAGACGCCGTCCTCGAAGCCGAGCCGCCCGAAGAGCCGCACCGCCCCCGCCAGCCGTTCCTTGCGGTGCCGGCGCTCGTCCTCCACCGAGTCGTGCATCGGCGGCATGGCGAACTGCAGCCGGTCGGTGGGCAGCGGGGCAGGCGGTGTGGGCCCGTGCATCGGTCCTCCAGCACTGGGTGGGTTTACGACGCGGAAGTTACCGTCGGTCAGTGCAAAAGGGCAGAGCCGTTATGCAAAGATGACGATTTCCGTCACCTTCGGAGTACAACTTGAGCCTCGCCGACCGACACGTCACCGCCCTCATGCGTCAGATCACGACGCGAAACGATATCGAGCTCGTCCATCCCTTCGCGGAGCTGGAGACGATCGGCGCGCTGGTCTACGTGGCCGAGTGCTACGGCTTCCGGTACGAGAGGGTGCGCCTCGTCGGCAAGCACCGCATCATGCACGTCCAGCTGGTCCGCGACCCCGGCGCCTGGGCGCGGCAGCGGGCCGCGGCGAACTCGGCCGCCTTCCCCGACCCGGGCCCCGGTCGCCCGGTGCCGGGCATGTACCTGGGCTCGCTCACCCCGGTCCCCGAAATACAGGCGGACGTCGAGGTGATCACGGCGCTCATCCGCTACGACGGTCTCGGCGCGGCTGCCAACCGTAAGCAGCTGCTGGCCATCGGCTGGGGCTCGGCGGTGCTGTTCCTGTTGATGGCCGTGCTGACCGGCAAGTACGCCGTCCTGCTCCCGCTGGCCGTGCTGATGCCGCTGTTCATGCTGGGCTCGCTCCGGGTCAACGCGAGCCGGCGCGCGAAGCTGGCCCAGCGGCTGACGGCGGCGGGGTGCACGCCGGTCCGGGACGCGTCGGGCCGCGAGCGGTTCGTCCGGCCGGTGCCGAGCACGGCGTGAACGCGCAGGCCCCGGACACGTCGAACACGCCGGACACCTCGGATACACCGGACACCTCGGATACCTCGGATACCTGACAGAAGATGTCGGGTATCGGGGTCAGACTCGGCACATGGCATCGAACTGGGCGGCGTTCGCCGCAGCCGAACCCGAACTCGCGACGACCGCCGAGGACCGCTTCGGCGCCTTCACCCACCATGTCCTCGCCACCCTCCGCAAGGACGGCTCCCCCCGCACCACCGGCATCGAGGTCCGCTTCCTCGGCGGTGAGCTGTGGCTCGGCATGATGCCGGACTCGCTCAAGGCCCTCGACCTGCGCCGGGACCCGCGTTTCGCGCTCCAGGCGAACCCCGGGGAGGGGCAGTCCATGGGCGGGGGCGATGTACGGATCGCGGGGCGGGCGATCGAGGTCGAGGACCGCGAGACGAAGGCCGGATACCGCGAAGAGGTGGAACCGCCGGAGCCGTTCCACCTCTTCCGCACCGAGCTGACGGAGGTCGTGCGGACCTACGTCGAGGACGAGACGTATCTCGTCGTGCAGGTCTGGAAGCCCGGTGCCCCGCTGCGCACGATCAAGCGCAAGTAGGGGCTACTCCCACTCGATCGTGCCCGGCGGCTTCGACGTCACGTCGACGACCACACGGTTGACGTCGGCGACCTCGTTGGTGATCCGGGTCGAGATCCTCGCCAGGACGTCGTACGGCAGGCGCGACCAGTCGGCCGTCATGGCGTCCTCGCTGGACACCGGGCGCAGGACGATCGGGTGGCCGTAGGTGCGGCCGTCGCCCTGGACGCCGACGCTGCGGACGTCCGCCAGGAGGACCACGGGGCACTGCCAGATCTCGCGGTCGAGACCGGCCGCCGTCAGCTCCTCACGGGCGATGGCGTCGGCGTCGCGCAGCAGGTCCAGCCGCTCCTTGGTGACCTCGCCGACGATCCGGATGCCCAGGCCGGGGCCCGGGAACGGCTGGCGCTGGACGATCTCCTCCGGGAGCCCGAGCTCCTGGCCGACCATCCGCACCTCGTCCTTGAACAGCTTGCGCAGCGGCTCGATGAGCTGGAACTCGAGGTCCTCCGGCAGGCCGCCCACATTGTGGTGGGACTTGATGTTCGCGGTGCCGGTGCCGCCGCCGGACTCGACGACGTCCGGGTACAGCGTGCCCTGGACCAGGAATTCCACGGCCGGACCCGCGTCCGCGACGATCTCCGCCTGGGCCTGCTCGAAGACGCGGATGAACTCGCGGCCGATGATCTTCCGCTTCTCCTCGGGGTCGGAGACCCCGGCGAGCGCGCCGAGGAAGCGCTCCTCCGCGTCGACGACGACGAGCTGGACGCCGGTCGCGGCCACGAAGTCCTTCTCGACCTGCTCGGTCTCGCCCTTGCGCATCAGACCGTGGTCGACGTACACGCAGGTCAGCTGGGAGCCGATGGCCTTCTGCACGAGGGCCGCGGCGACCGCCGAGTCCACGCCGCCGGAGAGGCCGCAGATGGCGCGCTTGTCGCCGACCTGCTCGCGGATCGCGGCGACCTGCTCCTCGATGACGTTGCCGGTCGTCCAGGACGGAGTGAGGCCCGCGCCGCGGTAGAGGAAGTGCTCCAGGACCTGCTGGCCGTGCGTGGAGTGCATGACCTCGGGGTGGTACTGGACGCCGTAGAGCTTCTTCTCGTCGTTCTCGAAGGCGGCGACCGGGACGACGTCCGTGGCGGCGCTGACGGTGAAGCCCTCGGGGGCGGCGGAGCAGGCGTCGCCGTGCGACATCCACACGGCCTGCTCGGCGGGGGTGCCCTCGAAGAGGGTGGACGACGTCCTCGACACATGGAGATCGGTGCGGCCGTACTCACGGGCGCCGGTGTTGTCGACGGTGCCGCCGAGCGTCTGCGCCATCAGCTGGAAGCCGTAGCACATGCCGAAGACGGGGACGCCGGCTTCGAAGATCTCGCGGTCGAGGCGGGGGGCGCCCTCCTCGTACACGGACGAGGGGCCGCCGGAGAGGATGATCGCCGCCGGGTTCTTGGCGAGCATCTCCTGGACCGGCATGGTGCTCGGCACGATCTCGCTGTAGACCCGCGCCTCGCGGACTCGACGGGCGATGAGCTGGGCATACTGCGCGCCGAAGTCGACGACCAGGACGGTGTCGGGGGCGGCGGCAGTAGGAGTCGCTGATGACACGGGAGCCTTCCGGCGGTGGGGCGGGGGTCTGTGTGTACCGCCGATTCTACCGAGCCGGGCGTCCGGACGGTCCCGGTGCCGAAGGCTCCGCCCCCGGCCCCCCGGACTCCGCGCACCCCCGGCCCCTCCGGACTCCCCGGTCCATGCCCAGGGAGCCGTGGCATACTGCCTCCATGCGCAAGCTCACGTCCTTCGTCTTTACCTATGGCAACCGGCCCACCGGCTGCCATGGTCGTGCTGCTTGAGCAACTGACAAGCGACTTCCCAGGCGCCCCGGGCCGACAAGGCCCGGGGCGCCTGTCGTTTTCCCGGGCCGGACCGGGGCATCCCGTACCCACCTCGTACTCACCACAGGAGCCCCCATGACCGCCACCGACGTGACCGGCGCCCGTACCCCCGAGGCCGCGGACGTGATCACCGGCGCCCGTGAGCGCATCGACGCGCTCGACGACCGGATCATCGGTCTGATCCAGGAGCGGATGGCCGTCTCCGCCGTCATCCAGGAGGCGCGGATCACCTCCGGCGGCCGGCGCGTGAACCTCTCCCGCGAGATGGAGGTCCTCGGCCACTACCGGGACGCGCTCGGCAAGCCAGGGACCTCCCTGGCGATGACGCTGCTCGAACTGTGCCGGGGTCGCATCTGAGTTCGGCCCCCTTCTCACCCGTACGGCGCGTGACCGCCCCGCGAACGGCCTCGTTGGTGCTGGTGTCCGTTCCAGCCAGGTGCGGGCCCGGAAGAACCACGCGTGGCTCGCTGGAGCGATGAGGCGCACGGATCGTGCGTGCGTCGTGGGACCTCGCTCCAGGAAGTGACCGGACGGCAGGGGACAGCAGCCCGGTCACCCAAGAGAACGGTCGGCCCCGGGGACGCCCGGGGCCGACCGGCGGAAAATGCAAAAATGCACAAGGGCCGGGTCAAACGGTTGCGGGGGCCGCGCTCATCCAGCACGATGCGTAGAAAGCCCCGAACAGGCTCAAGTCACCCCTCGGGCAGCCGTCTTGCGTTGCCCTCCCCAGCTGTTCAGACGTTGTCGGACCTTGCCAGACCTCATTGCCAAAGGTCCAGACCAGCGGCGCAACCCCCCGGCGCCGCTCCCAGGCACCGGCGCTGCCCTGACGCCGGTGCTGACGATAGAGAAGGGCCTCGCGGTTTCCGTCCCGCGGGGCCCTTCGTCATGCCCGGCCCTCGTCGCGCCCGGATCTTCGCAGTGCCCCGCCTTCGCCGACCCGGACTGTGACGCGTGCCACATAAAGAACCTGTGAATAGAGGACAACCGTTCACAGGCTTCGCCGGTCACACCTAGCGAAACACGGGCCACTCCCACACCCCCATATGAGGAAGGCCTCCCCCACCAGATCCACCGAGGTCTTCATGAAGCTCCGCCGCACGATCGTCACCATGGCCGCGACGGCCGTCATCGCGCCGCTCGCCCTGCTGTCCGCGCCCGCCGCCTTCGCGGAGGGGGACGACACGTCCTCCCCGAGCGCGACGTCGTCCTCGACGGAGACGGCCACCTCCGCTCCGTCCGCGTCCGACAGCCAGAGCGCGACCGGCACCCCGACCGACACCACCTCGGCCTCCTCGTCCTCCTCGCCGTCCGGTTCGAACACCCTGGCCGCGACCGGCACGCCCACCGGCACCACGTCGCCGTCCGCGTCCGACTCGAGCAAGCCCGGCGCGAGCGAGGAGCCGTTCGACCCGTTCCAGGACTGCGAGTCCTTCGAGCTGGACGAGAAGCTCACCGCGCAGCTCAAGGGCCTGCCGAACAAGATCGTCGCCGGTTCGGGCTGGCACGCCTTCAAGATCGTGATCGACAACGACTCCGACCGTGATCTGAAGAACGTCTACATCGACTCCATGCTGGAGTACGGCGACGAGACGGACGCCTGGCTGTCCGAGGGGCTCGCCGTCATCCAGGTCAAGGAGGACGGCAAGTGGACCGACTCCTACCAGGACTCCTACGAGGACGAGAACGGCAAGACGGTCAACGTCACGGGCTCCTTCGTCGGGCTGCTCGACTCGCTGGAGAAGGACTCCTCCGCGACCCTCGACCTGCGGGTGAAGGTCTCGGCCTCCGCTCCGGCGGGCTCCTCGTTCGCGCTGAGCGAGGCCATCTACGCGGGTGAGGGCTCCGACTGCTACGGCAACGGCGACTTCTACGACGTCGACATCCTCGCCGCCGGCAGCAGCGCGGACGACGTCGACGACGCCACGCCGAACGGTGACAAGCCCACCGACGGCGACAAGCCCCAGGGCGGCGCCAAGCCGATCAGCGGCAGCCTCGCCTCGACCGGCGCCGACTCCACGCTCCCGATGATCGGGCTGGTCGGCGGCGTCGCCGTCGTCGCCGGTGCGGGCGCGCTGTTCGTCGCGCGTCGCCGCAAGGTCGGCGCGCACGCGTAACGCACCACTGGACCAGCGAAGGGACCTGCGCTCGGAGGGGGGCGCAGGTCCCTTCGCTCTTTGTCGGACCTCGTCGACCTACTTCTTGGGCGGTACCGCGGGGATGCCCAGGAAGGGCAGGCGCAGTGCGCCGAACGCGTCCGCCGGCACCGCCGGGCGGGCCGGCTCCACCGGCTTGAGGCGTTCGTACGCCGCCCCCTGCGCCGGACGCGGATCCGCCCCGCCCTTGTTGGGCCAGTACGACATCGCGCGCTCGGCCTGCGCGGTGATGGTGAGCGACGGGTTCACGCCCAGGTTCGCCGAGACCGCGGCGCCGTCGACGACCGAGATGCCGGGATGGCCGTAGAGGCGGTGGTAGGGGTCGATGACGCCCGTCTCGCGCGAGTCGCCGATCGGACAGCCGCCGAGGAAGTGGGCGGTGAGCGGGGTGCCCATCAGCTCGCCCACGTTGGACCCGGCGAAGCCGTTGATGTCGGCGGCGATCGCGGAGGCCGCCTCCGAAGCGGCCCTGATCTGCTTGGGGTTGGGCGCACCGTGCCCCTGACGTGCCGTCAGCAGGCCTTTTCCGACGCCCGTCGGCTTCAGGTACGTCGTCAGCGAGTTGTCCAGGGACTGCATCACCAGGCCGATGATGGTCCGCTCCGACCAGCGGCGGTTGGAGAGCGAGCGCAGCACGAGCAGCGGGTGGCGGGCCGCGCTCGCCAGCCAGCCCGCGACCCTCGACGAGCCCTCCGCGTACGGCACCTGGAGGATCGACAGGCCGCCCATCGAGTTGGAGCCCTTGCCGTAGCGGACCGGCTCGATGTGGGTGTTGTCGTCCGGGTGGATGGACGAGGTGATGGCGACGCCGCGCGTGAAGTCCACCTTCGCCTCGCCCGTCGCCCTGCGATAGCGGCGGTCGTCGGTCTGCGCGCCGACCAGAGCCTCCGAGTTGGTGCGGGTCAGCTCGCCCAACCGGTCGGAGAGGTACGGGAGTCGGCCGTCGGCCTTCATGCGGTGCAGCAGGGTCTGGGTGCCGTAGGTGCCGGCCGCGAGGACGACCCGGCGGGCCTTGAAGGTCCGGCCCGCGCTCGACTTCCGCTTCCGCGCGTCGGTGGGGAGGGTGGCGATCGCGTAGCCGCCCTGCGAGTCGTCCGTGATCGACACGACCGTGGTCAGGGGGTGCACGACCGCGCCCGCCTGCTCGGCGAGATACAGGTAGTTCTCGTTCAGGGTGTTCTTCGCGCCGTGCCGGCAGCCGGTCATGCACTCGCCGCACTCGGTGCAGGCCTTGCGGTCCGGGCCCGCGCCTCCGAAGTAGGGGTCGGCGACCTGCTCGCCCGGCTTCGCCTTCGCGCTGCCGTCGGCGTCCTCGCCGTCGCCGAAGAACACGCCGACCGGCGCCATATGGAAGGTGTCGCCGACGCCCATCCGCTCGGCGGCCGCCTTCAGGTGCACGTCGGAGGGGGTGGTCGTCGGGTTGAGCCGGACGCCGAGCATACGGCGGGCCTGGTCGTAGTACGGCTTCAGCTCGTCCTGCCAGTCGGTGATGTCACGCCACTGGGGGTCGTCGAAGAAGGGTTTCGGCGGTACGTAGAGGGTGTTGGCGTAGTTGAGGGAGCCGCCGCCGACGCCCGCGCCCGCCAGGACCATGACGTTGCCCAGGAGGTGGATGCGCTGGATTCCGTACATGCCGAGCCTGGGGGCCCAGAGGTAGTTCCTCAGGTCCCAGGAGTTCTTGGGAAGCGTTTCCCCGGTGAAGCGGCGGCCCGCCTCCAGGACGCCTACGGTGTAGCCCTTCTCTGTCAGGCGCAGGGCGGTCACCGAACCGCCGAAGCCCGATCCGACGACGATGACGTCGTAGTCGTAGGCGTCCTTGGACACAGGGTCTCCTCGTTGAGAACAGGTCCTGTCTAGCGCAGGCGGAGCGCCTTCATGACCCGCAGGCTCGTGCTCATGAACTGGGCGTACTTCTCGTCCGTCATCCCCAGGGAGGGCGCCATCGGCAGCAGGCGCTGCTGGGCGACCGTCTGGGCCTCCGTGTACTTCAGGATGCCCTCGGAGCCGTGGCGGCGGCCCAGGCCGGAGTCCTTCATGCCGCCCATCGGGGACTGGACGCTTCCGTAGGCCGGGGCGTAGCCCTCGTTGACGTTCACGGTGCCGGTGCGCAGCCGGGCGGCGACCTCCCGGCCGCGCCGGCCGTCCTTCGTCCAGACCGACGAGTTCAGGCCGTACGGCGTGGAGTTGGCGTGCTCGACCGCCTCGTCGTCGGTCTTGAAGCGGTAGATCGAGACGACCGGGCCGAAGGTCTCCTCGGTGCAGACGGACATGGGCTCCGTCACTCCGTCGAGGATGGTCGGCTCGAAGAAGTAGGGGCCGACGTCCGGGCGGGCGACGCCGCCGGCGACGACCTTCGCGCCCTTGGCGACGGCCTCCTCCACATGCCGGGTCACCGTCTCCAGCTGGCGCTCGCCGACCAGGGAGCCCATGTCGGCGCCGTAGGCCAGGGAGGTGCCGAGGCGCATGGCCTTGGTGCGGGCGGCGAACCGCTCGACGAAGGCGTCCGCGATCGACTCGTGGACGTACAACCGCTCGATGGAGATGCACAGTTGACCGGCGGAGGAGAAGCAGGCGCGGACCGCGCCCTCGGCCGCCCGCTCGATGTCGGCGTCCTCGAGGACCAGCATGGCGTTCTTGCCGCCGAGCTCGAGGGAGACGCCGACGAGCCGGGCGGCGGCGCCCTGGGCGACCTCGCGGCCGGTGCGGGTGGAGCCGGTGAAGGAGACGTAGTCGGCGTGCCGGACGACCTCCGGGCCGACGACCGGACCCTCGCCGAGGACGACCTGGAAGACATCGGCGGGCAGACCGGCCTCGACGAGCAGATCGCGGGCCCACAGGGCGGTCAGGCAGGTCTCCGTGTCCGGCTTCATCACGACCGCGTTGCCCGCGACGAACGCCGGCAGCGCGTCGCCGACCGACAGCTCCAGCGGATAGTTCCAGGGGGCGATCTGGCCCACGACACCGCGCGCGTGACGCAGTTCGGTGACCTTCGTCAGGGTCGGCATGGCGCCGGCGTGCCGCTTGGGGCGCAGATAGGCCGGGGCCTTGCGACCGTAGTGGCGGGCGGCGACCGCGACGGCCTGCACCTCCTCGTGGGCGTGCAGGCGCGCCTTGCCGGTCTCCAGCTGGATGAGGTCGAGCACCTCGGCCTGGCGGGCCAGCACCAGGTCGTGGAAGCGGAGCAGGACGGCGGCACGCTCCCGGACGGGCGTCTTCTCCCACACCGCCTGGGCGGCGCGGGCCGACTCGAAGGCCTTGAGCACGTCCTCGGGAGTGGACTCGGGCAGGTCGGCGAGCTTCTCGCCGGTGAACGGCGTGTGGTTCGCCGTCCGGCCGGAGCCCGTCACGCCCTTGGTGAGCTGGGCGACCAGTTCCGGCGTCACCACGTCGGCGGCGGTGCGGACGCCGACGGGGGTGGGGGCGAGGGGGTTCGTCCCAGCCTTGGCCGGCGTCTTCTCCGACGTCGTTTCCTGCGTCTTTTCCGGGGCCTGCGAGTCCGTCATGAGGCGCAGGGTATGACGTGGGGAAGACTTTGGGTACCCGCCGGTAATAGGGATTCACCGACCGCACACACGACGCCAGCGTTCACTGGCAACAAACCTGCTGATCAGGGCGTCGAGCCCGGCGCCTGCCGCGCGATTCAGCCGACCGCGATCTCCAGACGGTCGCGCGCCTCCTCGAACACCGCCGTGCCCTGCTTCTCGTCCGGCGTCCCCTTCGGCATGTCGACGCGCAGCTCGTACATGCGGCTGTCGGCGGTCAGGACGAACAGTTGCAGGACACGGGTCGGGGTGACGTCCAGACCGTAGGTGGTGTCGGCGAGCACGGCCTCGAAGCCGTGGAAGGTGGTGCGGGTGCTCTGGGTGCGCGCGTCCTGGGCGTAGCCCTTCCAGGTCTCGTGCGCCTCGACCGCCCGGGCCAACGGGGTGCCGGGCGCCCGGTCCCAGAGGGTGAGGCGTACGTCGACGGAGCCCGCCGAGTAGATCACCAGCCGGGGCTGCTGATCGGCGGCGCCCTGGCGGGCGGACTCCAGGTACAGGCTCGGAAGGGTCAGGGACGCGTCCATGCCGGCCTCACGGTGGACGACCCACGGCGACGACCGCGCCCCTGTTTCCCACAGGGACGCCCCCAGCCAGCCACCGCCCGCGAGCAGCCCGACGACCAGCGCCAGCGCCGGCGCCAGCGCCGGCGCCAGGGCCACGGGACGGCGGTGGAAGGGGCGACGGACGCGGGTGTCGCGGGTGGGCGGGGGCTCCGGTTCGGGGTGGTCGACGGGCGGCGCTCCCCCCACCCGCACCGTCCCCACGTCCTCCCCGAACTCTCGAAGGACCCGCACGTCCTGAGGCTCGGCCTCCGCAGCGCCGTGAGCCCGGTCCATCCCCGCAGCCACCCCCTCCGCCCCCTCGGCGACCGCCGCCAGCGCCGCGGCCGCCTCCGCCGGGTCCGGGCGGCGTTCCGGGTCGCGTTGCAGGAGCCGTACGAGCAGGGGGCCGAGCGGGCCGGCCTGTTTCGGCTCGGGCGGGTCCGCGGCGAGGATCGCGGCGAGCGTGGACTCCAGGGTCGTCCGCCGGAACGGGGACCAACCCTCGACGGCCGCGTACAGCAGGACGCCGAGGGACCACAGGTCGGACGCGGGGCCCGCGCCGCGCCCGGACATCCGCTCGGGGGCGATGAACTCCAGCGAGCCGACGAACTCGCCGCTGGCGGTGAGGGATTCCTCGCCCTGGATGTGCGCGATGCCGAAGTCGGTGAGGACGACCCGGCCATGCGGGCCGAGCAGCACGTTGGCGGGCTTCACATCCCGGTGGACGATGCCGACGGCGTGCGCGGCGCGCAGGGCGCCCAGGACGGCGAGGCCGATGCGGGCGGTCTCGGCCGGGTCGAGGGGGCCGCGCCGCAGCACCTCGTGCAGGGACTCGCCGCGGACCAACTCCATGACGATCCAGGGGAGTCCGCCGTCCGCGTCGGCCCCCTCCTCCACCACCACGTCGTGGATGGAGACGGCGCACGGGTGGTCGACGCGGGCGGCGGCCCGGGCCTCGCGGTGCAGACGGTGGGCGGCCCGGCGATAGGAGTCGCCCTCGGGGTCGCCCGACAACCGGGGCTGTTTGACGGCGACTTCGCGCCCTATGAGCTCGTCCCGGGCCCGCCAGACGGTACCCATGCCGCCGGAGCCGATGCGTTCGAGCAGCCGGTAACGCCCGTCCACTGTCCGGCTTTTGGCGCCTCCGGGGTCCCCGTCGTTGCTCATGCACCCATGACTACCACGATCACCGTCGCCCTCACCGGGCCGGGGCGAACCGTCCCGTCTCCAGCCGTCGCACCGCCACCACGCCCGGCCCGGCGAAGTGCGCCGGTATCACCAACTCCCGTTCACTCGCGGCCCGTTCGAGGATCCGTCGGCGGCTGGCCGCCGCCTGGCCGGGGTCGAGACAGAAGCAGCTGCTGCACTCCGGCCGCAGCACCTGCATCGGGTTGTGCAGCAGGTCCCCCACGAACACCGCGCGCTCGCCGCGCGAGGCGACCCGCAGGACGGCCGAGCCCGGGGTGTGGCCGGGGGCCGACTCCAGGGTCAGGTGCTCGTCGACGCGGTGCCGCCCGTCCCAGAGCACGGCCTGCCCGGCACGGTGGACGGGCGCCACGCTGTCCTCGTAGACGAGACGGTCGTCCTCCCTGACCCCGCCGCCGTAGCCGCCCGCCGGCCCGAAGTAGGCGTCGTCGGCGGCCGGGAGGAGGTAGCGGGCCCGGGGGAACGTCGGCGCCCACTCCCCCTCGACGTCACGGGTGTTCCAGCCGACGTGGTCCGCGTGGATATGGGTGTTGACGACGACGTCGACGTCCTGCGGGCGCACCCCGGCCCGTGCGAGCCGTCCCGGCAGGTCGCTCTGCCGCCGGTGGAAGTGCGGATAGCCGGGCCGCTCCCGCCCGTCGCCGACCCCGGTGTCCACGAGGATCGTCCGGCCGGCGCTGCGCACGATCCAGGTCTGCAGCGCCGACCTGACCCGGTCGCTGTCGGGGTCCCAGTGGTCGGGGGCGAGCAGCTCGCGGTGCTCCTTCCACTCCTCGGGATCGCAGCCGGGAACGAGGTCGGGGGCGGGTATGAAGGGGCCGTGCCACTCGACGATCCGGAGGAGCTCTACGTCTCCGACCCGGAAACTCTGCACCTGTTCGTCAGTCATGTCCGGGAGCCTAGGGAGACGCCACTGAGCGTTTCGATGCCCGAACCGCTCATCTCGATACTCATGCGTCTCACGTACCCTTCCTGCATGGACGTGGTGAGCGACGCGATCTCCTCGGTGCGCACCGGGCGGCCCCACTCCAGCCGGCTGAGCGTGAGCGGCGGTTGGTGCACCCGGATCGCCTCCTACGAAGGCGCCGGGTTCCATGTCGTGCTGGCGGGGAGCTGCTGGCTGCTGCCGGACGGCGGCGGCTCGGGGGTGCCGCTGGCCGCGGGGGACGTCGTCCTGCTGCCGCACGGCGCGGGGCATGTGCTGGCCGACGGGCCGGTGGACGCGAGGACGGCGGCGCGAGCGACACCGTTCGAGGAGGTCGAAGAGGCCGAACAGGCCGGCCGGCGGCATCTCGTGGGAGACGTGCTGGACACGCGGGACGTGGAGCTGCTCTGCGGCAAGTACCGCCTGGACCGCAGCCGCACGCACCCCCTGCTGGCGGAGCTTCCCGAGGTGGTGCATCTGGCGAACCACGCCGACCGGCCGCCCGAACTCCGGGCCGCGGTGGACCTGTTGGCCCGCGAGCTCGACGGTCGCCGACCCGGTTCCTCGCTCGCCCTGCCGAGCCTGCTCGACCTGCTGCTCGTCTACATGGTCCGGGCGTGGCTGGCGCGCGCCGCGACGGGCGCCTGGCCCGCCGTGCTGGGCGACCCGGTGGCCGCGGCGGCACTGCGCGCGCTGCACGCCGACCCGGCCGCCGCCTGGACCAACGACAGCCTCGCGGCCCGGGCGGGCGTCTCCCGGGCCGCGCTCGCGCGCCGCTTCACCGCGTTGGTCGGCCGCCCCCCGATGGCGTACCTGCGGTGGTGGCGGCTGACCCTCGCCGCGGCCCGGCTCCGCGACAGCGACGCGCCGCTGGCCACGGTGGCCCGGGAGACCGGGTACGGCAGCCCGTACGCCCTCTCCCACGCCTTCAGCAGGGAGTTCGGAACGACACCGGGGCGATACCGCTCCGCCGACACCCCCGCAGGGACCGTCGCAGACGCCACCGCCGGCACCCCCGCAGGGATTGTCGGCTAGAGCTTGTCGATCTTCAGGTTGGCGATCGCCGCGCTCGCCACCTCACGGCCGCGCGCCGTGAAGTCGCCCTTGCCCGGGTAGCCGATCATGAGCTTGTACATGTCGCCGCCGGTGGACTTGTAGTAGAGGATCCTGAGCTCGCGCGGGGCCGGTGCCTGGCTGTCGTCGGTGGTGTAGACGACCGTGTTCCCGGCGGCCTTCCTGCCGTCGAAGGTCGCGTTGTCGTCCGTCCGGGTCTTCGGGTTCTTCGGCATGTCGAGCTCGTAGCTGCCGGACTCCTTGAAGTCCCCGTTGTCGGCGTACATCTCGGCGGCCGCGGAGTCCTTGATGTCGCGGCCGGTGTCCGCCGCCTTGCGGTCCACCAGCAGGACGACCGAGATCGCGCCGCTCGGGTCGGTGTAGCTCACCCAGTGTTCGTCGGCGGCGGCCTTCTCGGGCTCGCCGCGCACATAGCTGTCGGGCACCGCCAGCGTCGCGGTGACGTCCTGCTCGTGCTTCGTCTTCCAGCCGTCCGGCAGCGGCCCCGCGAACGGGTCGGCGACCACCAGATACGCCCCTGCCGCCGCAGCGACGACGACGGCGCCGAGCCCGATCCACGCCGGGCGGCCGAACCGGCGCCGGGCGGGCGGGACTTCGCCCTGCGACACCACCGACACCGCCTGCGTGGGCTGGGGCGCGGGCGGGTCCGCGGCGGCCTCCAGCAGGGCCCGCACCTGTGCGGCGGCCGGGCGGCGCGCCGGGTCCTTCTCCAACAGCCCGTTGACGGCCTCCGCGAGCGGGCCCTGCGCGGCGGCGGGCGGCGCGGGCACCGCGTTGAGGACGGACTGCAGGGTGGCCGGCGTGTTGCTGCGCCGGAACGGCGACACGCCCTCGGTCGCCGCGTACAGCACCACGCCCAGCGACCACAGGTCGGAGGCCGGACCCGGACGCTGACCCAGCACCCGCTCGGGGGCGATGTACTCGGGCGAGCCGACGAAGCCGCCGGTGTCGGTCAGGTTCGTCTCACCCTCTGTCTGGGCGATGCCGAAGTCGGTGAGGACGACCCGCTCGTGCCGGCCGAGCAGCACGTTGTCGGGCTTGACGTCCCGGTGCAGGATGCCCGCCGCGTGCGCGGCCTCCAGCGCGCCCAGCAGCTCCAGGCCGATCCGGGCCGCCTCGCGCGCGCTGAGCGTGCCCTCCTGGAGGACGTCGCCGAGCGAGCGTCCGTGGACCAGCTCCATCACGATCCAGGGCCGGCCGTCGACCACCGCGACGTCGTGCACGTTGACCACGGCCGGGTGGTCGAGCCGGGCCGCGGCCCGCGCCTCGCGACGCATCCGCTCGAACGCGTTGGCTCGTTCGCGCTCGGGAAGATGGTCCGGCACACGAGGCTCCTTGACGGCAACCTCGCGGTCCACCGTCTCGTCCTTGGCGCGCCACACCGTGCCCATGCCACCGTGCCCGAGCTTGGCCAGCAGCCGGTAGCGGCCACCGATCAGCCGGCCGATGCCGGGTTCCTGCGGCTGTTCCCGGGACTGCGGGGGCACCGCCACGGACTGACCGGCCGGGTGTGGGTTCGGCGGTTGCAGAACAAAACTCGTCGTCTCGTCGGGCCCCTGGCCGACTCCCCCGTCATGATTCATGCGTCCATCCATATCGCGCCGGGCAGGCCGGTATCCACTGCCCGTGGAGAGTTGCGACTACCCGGTGACGAACGTGTCGACGGCGACGTCGAAGTACTCCCGCGCCTCCGCCGCCTTCCCGACCGGCGCCGACACCCACACGTCGTACAGCCGCCCGCCCTCCTCCCAGCACAGGTCGTAGGTGTGCCGGGGGCCCTCCGCCGCGCTGAAGCCGTTCCAGGTGAACTGCCAGAGGGCGGCGGGGCGACCGCCGTGGGTGGTCTCGGTGACCCGGCCGTCGTCGTACCCCGGGTTGGTGTCCGGGCCCTTGGCCGCCGCCCGCCGCATCACGCCCAGCGGGCCGTCCGACGGCGGGTCGGAGACCTTGATGCCGAGCCGGAAGACCTGCCCCGGGGACATGTAGAAGACCCGCTCGCCCTGCGGCACGCGCGTGAACCCGTCCGGCACGGCGAGCGCGAACCCGGCCGGGTCGTCGGCCACCCGGTAGCCGGAGGGGACGGACGGCGTACGGGTCGCCGTCAGGGACGGGCTCGGGGATGAGCTGGGCGTCGCCGTAGGGGACAGAGCGGAACTCCCCGTAGGGCTCGGGCTCGTCGTCCCGCCCGTCGAGGACCCCGACGCCGACGCCGAACCTGCCGTCGGCGACGCCGAGCTCGCGGGCGTACGACCGCCGTCGCCGTCGCCGTCCCCGTTCAGCAGCAGCGCCGCCGCCGACACGCCCGCCCCCGCCATCGCGGCGACCAGCAGCGCGGCCACCAGCACGCCCCGCGTGGAGCGCTCCCGGGCCGCTGGCTCCGGGCGGGGCCGGGGCAGATCGGCCTGAGTCGGGGTGTAGCCGGACGACACCGGCGCCGGCGTACGCCCGGTGTCCAGGAAGGCGCGCAGCAGCCGCTCCGCCTCCGCCACGCCCAGCCGCCGGTCCGGATCGCGCTCCAACAGCCCCCGCACGACGGGCAGCAGCGGCGCGGCCTGCGGGGGCGTACGGATCTCGGCGAAGACGACGGCGTGCAGGATGCCGCCCAACGAGTCGCGCCGGAACGGGGATTCGCCGCTCAGCGCCGTGCACAGCAGCGCGCCCAGCGACCACAGGTCGGACTCCGCGCCGGTCCGCGCCCCGGACATCCGCTCCGGCGCGGTGTACTCGGGCGAGCCGACGAACGAACCGGTCTCGGTGAGCGTGGTGGCGCCCGCGACCTGCGCGATCCCGAAGTCGGTGAGGACGACCCGGTCGCTGTCGCGTTCCAGCAGGACGTTCGCGGGTTTGATGTCCCGGTGCAGGACCCCGGCCGCGTGCGCGGCGCGCAGGGCGCCGAGCAGCGCGATGCCGATCCGGGCCGCCTCCGCCGGATCGATCGGGCCCTGCGCGGCGATCCGGTCGGCGAGCGAGCCGCCGTCGATCAACTCCATGACGATGTACGGGCGTTCGCCGTCCTCGACGACGTCGTGCACGACGATGATGTGCGGGTGGCTCAGCTGCGCGACCGCACGGGCCTCGCGCAGTGTCCGGTCGCGGCGGCCCCGCGCCTCCTCGGCGGAGAGCGTGTCGTCCTGGGTCAGCTCCTTGACGGCGACACGCCGTCCCAACAGCTGGTCCGTGGCCCGCCACACGACCCCCATGCCCCCGCGCCCGAGCCTCGCCTCCAGCCGGTAACGGCCCGCGATGACCCGTACGTCGTTCCCGCCCCCCTCGGTCCCCATGGGGCCATCATGCCGCACCGGACGGCGCGCCTCCGGGGCGCCGTCCGGCCAACTGCGGGATGCCGCCGCGCTGTCGCCGGAAGCCGGTCCGAAGCCAGTCCGAAGCTAGTCGGAAGCTACGAGGTCGGTTCCCGCCAGCTCTGCAGTACCGACTTGAACTGCTGGGCCGTCGTGGCCCAGTCGGCGGCGGGCGAGGACATGTAGATCGCGTACTCGGTGCCGTCCCGGGCGACGTACGTCTCCTCGATGGCGCGGCGCGGCCCGGGGAACTTCGTGTCCTTCGCCAGCGCGGTCCACGTGTACTCCCACTCGGCACCGTCGCGGTCGCGGTAGACGTTCTTCTCCAGGGTGACCCGTTCGTAGTCGACCAGCCGCTGGACCTGCTGTTCGAGGTCGATCTGATGGGCGTACGGGTCGCTGAAGTCGGGGGACTTGTCGAGCGCGATGCGGATGAAGTGCTCGCCGCCGTCGGGTGTGTAGTCGATCTGCTGGAGGTCGCCGTCGTCCTGGAACACCTCCCGCTCCCAGCCCTTGGGGAGGGAGAGCCCGAAGCCCAGCGGGTCGTCGACCTCCTCCCAGGAGTCGAGGTCGGAGCCCTGCTCGACGGGGGTGCCGGTCGGCGTCGGGCTCGGCGAGGCGGACGCCGACGTGGACCCGCCGGACTGCTGCTGCCGGTCCTCGTCCCACTTCTGCAGGGACACCGCCGCGACCCCGCCGACCAGCGCGGCGAGGACGACCACGAGCGCGAGCGTGCGCCTGCGGCGACGCCGCCGGGGCGGCCGGCCGGACGGGCCCCCCTCCGGGCCGATGTTCGTCGGCCCCACGGCCGTCGGGTCGGTCATGGGGTGCCCGGGGTGCCCCGGCACGGGCGTGGACGCCTCCGGCGCCAGCGGCACGTACGCGGTACCGGCCGTGGGATGGCCTGTGGGGTGGGCAGCGGAATGGGCGGCGGCGTAGGACGCAGAGTGGCCCATGGAGTGGTGACCGCCGGTGGGGTGACCGCCGGTGGCCCGGTCCGGTCCCCCGAACTGCGTGGGCACATACGCCTGGGCCCCGCTGGGGCGCCGTCCCTCGGCCGCCTCGGCGAGGAGCTGCTCGGCCTCCGCGGTGCCGGGTCTGGTGGCCGGGTCCTTGCGCAGGAGAGCCGTGATGACGGGGCCGAGCGGCCCGGCGTACTGCGGGTCGGCGGCCTCCTCCTCGACGACGGCTTGCAGCGTGGTCAGCGGCGAGGTGCGCCGGAACGGCGACCGTCCCTCCACCGCCGTGTACAGCGTCGCGCCCAGCGCCCACAGGTCGGAGGACGGACCGGGGTCCTGGCCGCGCACCCGCTCGGGGGCCAGATAGTCGACGGAGCCGACGACCTCGCCGGTCCGGGTGATCGTGCTGTCGCCCTCGATCTGGGCGATGCCGAAGTCGGTGAGGAGGACGCGGCCGTCATCGGAGAGGAGCACGTTGCCCGGCTTGACGTCGCGGTGCAGCACGCCGGCGGAGTGCGCGGCGCGCAGCGCACGCAGCACCCACAGACCGACCCGGGCGGCCTCGGCGGGCTCGACCCGCCCGTCCTCCTTGACCGCGTCGGCCAGCGAGCGGCCCTCGACCAGCTCCATCACGATCCACGGCCGACCGTCGTGTTCGAGCACGTCATGGACGGTGACGACGGCGGAGTGGTTGATCCGCGCGGCCGCACGAGCCTCGGCGCGGGTGCGCGCCAGCAGGATCGCCTGGTCGCCCTCGGCGACATAGAGCGCGGCGGTCAGCTCTTTGATCGCGACGGCCCGGTGCAACAGCTCGTCGTGGGCACGCCACACCCGGCCCATGCCGCCGCTGCCGATGGCGTCGACAAGCCGGTAGCGGCCCGCGAGGAGCAGGCCCTGCATCTGATTCACGTTGCCCCGCAATGGTCTTGACAAGCTCAGCGTAAAGACCGGACCGCGTCCGGGGAACCACGGGGGTGCCAAGGAGACAGCACTGTGACGGTTGTCGCTTCCCGGGCCGCACGGGAACCGCAGCGGGCGCGGGGAGTTCCCGGGTGACGCTCAACCGGTGTACTGGTAGGTGGCCGACGCCTGGTCGTACAGCCGCGTCACTTCGTCCCGCTCGGCTTCCGGTCCTCTGACCTGCACGATGTGGTACCGCCCGGCGATGAGGATCGCGAGGTTGCGCACATACAGCGCCCGTCCGTCGGCGTCGGTCCAGGTGAACTGCCCCTCGGCCATGGTCCGGGTGCCCACCGTCGTCGTGCGCAGCCCGGAGGCCGTCGCCCAGCTGGAGTCGCGGTACGGCTGGAGTTCGCTCTCCTTCTCCCGCTGGTAGACCATCGGGTCGCTGCCGTTGGCGGACGCGCTGTCACGCCCCGCCACGACGATCAACTCGAAGTCTCCGTGCGAGTAGACGACCTGACCGCGCCCGTTCTTCGGCGTACGGTCCCAGCCGTTGGCCACGGCGATCCGGAAGCCGGCGTCGTCCGTGCGGAGGGTGAATCCGTCGGCGACCTCCACGCCGGAGCCGCCCGTCTGCGTCTGCGTGGCCTCCGCTCCCGACTGCGAGGAGGGCGAGGCGGAGGAGCCCGTGCCCGGCGAGGTCTGGTCGGGCCGCGGCTCGCTGCTCGCCGTGGGCGGCTGACCGGCCGACGTGCCGGTGGCGCCGGTCCGCTGGGAGCCGTCGGTGCCAACCTCCCCGTCCTCGCCGGCCTTGGGCAGGAACAGCACGGCGTAGGCGACCGCCGCGGCCATCAGCAGCAGTATCAGCACCAGCAGGGTGCGGCCCAGGCTGCGGGGCGAGCCGCCCGTCTCCTGCCGGGACCGCTTGTGCCGGCCGTGCGTCGCGGGCAGCCCGGCACGCCGTCTGCGCACCAGTTCGCCCTTGCGGCGGACGATCGGCAGCCGACGCGGATCGGTCGGCGGCGCGGCGACGACGTGGGCGCCCGCCTCCGGCTCCGGCGCGGAGCGGACCAGCGAGCGCAGCCAGCCCCGCAGTTCCTCGAAGTCGAGTCGCTCGGTGGGGTCCTGGCGCAGCAGCGACTCCACGACCGGCCTGAGCGGTCCGCACTCCTCGGCGAAGGCGGGCGGCTCGGCGCACACCATCTGCACCAGCTCGGCCGTCGACTCCTCCGGGTACGGCGCATGCCCCTGGACGGCCCGGAAGAGCAGCGCGCCGAGCGCCCAGAGGTCGGTCGCGGGACCGATCGGCGCGGCCAACTGCCAGTTCTCGTGCACCGGCCCGGCCTGCTCGGGCGCCCACCGCTCGGTCACCGGCCCGACGACGGCCATCCGCGCCTGCCGCGCCCGCTCGGCGGCAAGCGCGCTGGCGGGCCCCCGCCGCACGACCGCCTCGGGCACCTCGGACACCTCGGGCGCCGGTTCGCCCCCGGGGACGGGCGCGGGCGCGCCCTGGACGCGGTAAGGGGCGACGCCGTAAGGGTCGGCGATCTGACCAGGAGGGTTGCCCTCGGCCGGGGTACGGGCGCCGGGCAGGGCCGCGCGCCCGTTCTGCTGGGCCTCCTGGGCCTCCTGCACCCGGGCCGCGGCCCGCGCTCCGGCACGGTAGGCGGCGATCGCCCCGGCCCGCGCGGCGCGAATGTCTCCGCCGGTCTCCATGGGCGCCGCTCTACGGGCCACCGCACCCGACGCCCCGCCCGCGCCTCCGCCGGACGGCTCACCCGCCGCCACCGGAAACGCACCCGACCCCCGCGCCTCTATGGCGGCCCGCCGCGCGGCCTCGGGATCCCCCGCCCCTACGGCCGGCCCGGCAGCCGGCCCGACCGGGCCACGCAAGCCACCCTGAGCACCCGGGCCGACCGGGGCACCATGGATCCCCTGGCCACCCTGTCGAACCGGGGCCGCAGCCGGCCCGGGGCCGCCGCTCCCCCGACTCCGCTCACTCTCGGCCGCGCCCTGTGCCGCGTCCGCCTGCGGCACCGGGTCGTAGCCGCACAGCGCCTCTTCCGCCGCGCCGACCGCGAGGCCGGTCAGCATGACCCGTCCGTCGTCGCAGACGAGGACCGTGCGGGCGGTGATGTTCCGGTGCACCCAG
Source organism: Streptomyces sp. NPDC006872 (assembly GCF_040635845.1). NCBI lineage: Bacteria > Bacillati > Actinomycetota > Actinomycetes > Kitasatosporales > Streptomycetaceae > Streptomyces > Streptomyces sp. NPDC006872. The sequence goes on along the minus strand of NZ_JBEYIL010000001.1, from coordinate 343,094 downwards.
CCATGCGCGTGCAGCACCCGCAGCGCCATCAGCACGTCGGAGGCGACCTCGGCGGCCCGGTACGGCGTCAGCGGCTTCTCGGCGAGCAGCGCCGCGAGCGGCCGCGCGGCGACCAGTTCACTCACTATCCACAGCGAACCGCCCTCGGCGAACACGTCGAAGACCTGGTCGAGCCGCGGATGGTCGGGAATGCTCGCCGTGGCCTGCGCCGCTTCCATCGCACGCCGTACGACGGGATCGGCGGGCCGACGCGTCCCCGCGTCCGCGCCCGCGCCTCGTGGTCCCGGCGGCCGTGTCCCGCGCTCACGCGCCGTGAACCCCGCGGGCAGCCCCTCCGCGTCGAGCACCTCCGCCTCGACGACCTCCGGCAACGGCACCTGGCGGACCAGGACTTCCTGCCCGCTGTAGGTGTCGAAGGCCCGGCTCTCGGTGAGTTCGTACTCGTCGGAGGGCGGCAACGGCAGGCGGTAACGGTCGACGAGTACCCGACCCGCATAGTCGTCCACGTTGCCTCCCCCGGCCGCTCGGTCGGTCAATTCCGTTCGTGTTGCGTGCCGTTACAGCCGTATCCGGCCGGATAGCTGGATGCGTACGGTCCGCAGCCATTCACGATACGTGCCGGAGGCAACCCGCAAAGAGGGGATGCCAGATCTCACCCCCGGATCTCACGCCCCGAACACGGCCGGGCGACGCCCGAGTTGGCCGCTGCCTCGTCGGCTGCCACTTCTTCGGCTGCCACTTCAGCGGCTGCCACTTCAGCGGCTGCTACTTCTTCGGCGTGAAGGTGTCCGTCAGCGTCGTCCAGGTGGTCGTACGCAGCTCGGTGCCCCACGCGGCGGACTTCGCCGTGTACATCAGCGCGTACCCGAGACTGTCGTTCACGACGAACCCGCGGTCGATGGTGCGGTACGCCGTCCCGCCGTCCGTGTAGGTGAACTCCCAGTCGGCTGTGTTCCAGCCCCGGTAGTTCACCTTGTCTATTCGGATCTTCGCGTACTGCGAGCGCGTCATGGAGCGCTCCTGGTTCTTCCAGTCGGCGACGGGGTCGTCCTTGGGCGTGGTCGTCCAGGCGACGAGCAGCTTCTGCCCGTCGGGGCCGGTGAAACGGTCCCCCGCGGAGTCCGAGGACTGGTACTTCCAGCCCGTGGGCAGCCCGATCGAGTAGCCCTGCCCGCCCGTGTACGTCGTCGCCTTGGTCTCATCGGTGGCGGTGACACCGGACCCGGCGCCCCCGGCCGCAGCGGTGTTGCTCGACGAGGAGCCGGACCCGGTGGACTGCGACTGCGACCCGTCCGTACTGGTCCCGCCGGCCTCGTCCTCCTTGGTGTCGGCACTCGCGCTCGCGCTCGCACTCCCGCCGGCCACCGGCCGGGAGGCGCCGCCGCTCGGCGAGCCGCTCGCGCTGTCGTCGCCACCGCCGAGCGTGAGGGCCAGCACGGTACCGAGCACCGCGAGCACCACCACGACGGCGATGATCACCAGCGTCCGCTTGGGCACCACGTCGGTCAGCGGCGCCCTGGGCACATGCCGCGGCGGCAGGTCCGGCGGTGTCATCACCGGCCACCCCGAACTCCGGCCACCGGTGCCGGCAGCGGCATCGGCACCCGAACCGGAGCCGGACCCGGAACGGGCCGCCGGAACGGACGGGGACGACGACGCCGAACCGCTCACCGAAGCCGAAGCCGACGCCGAAGTCGCCGTGGCCTTGGCCGTGGAGGAAGCGGCCGACACGGCAGGCGCGGCAGCCGCTGACGGGGCAACGGACGGCGCGGCGGCGGAAGCGGTCGCCCCGGCGCCCCGAGCCGCACCACCCTTCCGCGCCTCGTCCTTACGTGTTTCGTCCTTACGTGTTTCGTCCTTACGTGCCTCGTCCTTGCGTGCGGTGCCCGCGCTCACCGAACCGGAAGCGCCCGTCCCGTTCGCCGACTTGGCGCGGGACGCGGCCGCCGAGGTGGCCGCCCCGGCCGCGACTGCGGCCTTGCGCACCGACCGGAACGCGCCGCGCAGCTTCTCGCCCGCCTCCGCGCCCGCCGAACTCCCCTTGCCCTCGGGACCGTCCGGCTGCGGCGGCAGCGGCACCAGTTTCGTCGCGTCCGCCGGCTCGGCGTGCCGCGGATCGGGCGCGTGCAGCACCGCGTCGAGCATCGCCCGCGCGCCGGCGTCGTCGAGTCGCCGCGCGGGGTCCTTGGTGAGCAGGCCGTAGATGACGTCCTTCAGCGGACCCGCGTTCTTCGGCTCCTCCAACTGCTCGGTCATCACCGCGGTGAGCGTGGCGATCGCCGAGCCCTTGTCGTAGGGCGGCGAGCCCTCGACCGACGCGTACAGCAGACCGCCGAGCGACCAGAGGTCGGCCGCCGGCCCGGGCTTGTGACCGCGGGCCCGCTCCGGGGAAATATAGGAGGGCGCGCCGACGAGCATGCCGGTGGAGGTGATGGACGGGTCGCCCTCGACCTGGGCGATGCCGAAGTCGGTGAGCACGACCCGGCCGTCCTCGGCGATCAGCACGTTCGACGGCTTCACGTCACGGTGCAGGATGCCCTCTCGGTGCGCCGACCGCAGCACGTCGAGGATCGCCAGCCCGACCTCCGCCGCACGCTTCGGCTCCAGCACGCCGTCCTCACGGATGACTTCGGCGAGCGACTTGCCCTCGACGAGCTCCATGACGATCCACGGCCGGTCGTCCTCCTCGACCACGTCGAAGACCGTCACCGCGCTGTTGTTGCGGATCCGCGCGATGGCCTTGGCCTCGCGCAGCGTCCGTGTGATCAGCCGACGCTTCTCGTCCTCGTCGATGTTCCCCGGGAACCGCAGCTCCTTGACGGCGACCGTGCGCCCGAGGGTCTCGTCCTCCGCGCGCCACACCGTCCCCATGCCGCCGCGGCCGAGTACGTCTCCCAGCCGGTACCGCCCGGCGAGGAGACGTGCGCTCTTGTCCTGACGGGATGCTCCCGCCCGCTCCGCCTCCGACATGCGTCCCCTCATGCAACCCGCCCTGACAGAGCCTCCATTGTCCCTCACCCGACAAGTGCCCGACGCCCAGGGTGCCTCTCATGGCATTCGGACCGCATCCCAGGAGTGGAGCATTCCGGCCAGAAGGTGCAGCACGCTCCGGCCAGAGTGCGCGCGGGAGCGCTCTACGGCCTGCCCGCCGCCGAGTTCTGCCCTCGCAATCCGTACAACGCGCCGGTTCCGAACAGAGATCCCGGTTCACGACACTCGTTCGAGTGAAGCCGACCCGGCCATTCGCCCAGGCGCCCACTGCCTGCTGCCTGCTGCCTGCTGCCTGCTGCCTGCTGCCTGCTGCCTGCTGCCTACAGCGGCACGATGTCCGGCGCGCCCAGCCGGGCCGCGTCCGCCGTCAGGTCGTCGGGCTGGCGCTGCGACTCGCGCTCGGCCTCCACCCGCTTCTCGTAGTGCTCGACCTCGCGCTCGATGTGCTCCTTGTCCCAGCCGAGGACCGGCGCCATCAGCTCGGCGGCCTCGCGGGCGCTGCGCGTACCGCGGTCGAAGGTCTCGATGGAGATGCGCGTGCGGCGCGTCAGCACGTCGTCCAGGTGCCGGGCCCCCTCGTGCGAGGCGGCGTAGACGATCTCGGCGCGCAGATAGTCGTCGGCGGCGTGCAGCGGCTCGCCCAGCGACGGGTCCGCGGCGATCAGGTCCAGCACCTCCTCCGCCATCGCCCCGAAGCGGTTCAGCAGATGCTCCACCCGCACCACGTGCAGGCCGGTCCGCGCGGCGATCCGCGCCCGCGCGTTCCACAGCGCCCGATAGCCCTCCGCGCCCAACAACGGCACGTCCTCCGTGACGCAGTCGGCGACCCGCTGGTCGAGCCCGCGCACCGCCTCGTCGACCGCGTCCTTGGCCATCACCCGGTACGTCGTGTACTTGCCGCCCGCCACGACGACCAGTCCCGGCGCCGGATGCGCGACGGTGTGCTCGCGCGACAGCTTGCTGGTGGCCTCGGACTCACCGGCCAGCAGCGGCCGCAGCCCCGCGTACACACCCTCGACGTCGTCCCTGCTCAGCGGCACGGCGAGCACCGAGTTCACCCGCTCGAGCAGGTAGTCGATGTCGGCGCTGGACGCGGCCGGGTGGGCCTTGTCGAGGTCCCAGTCGGTGTCGGTCGTACCGATGATCCAGTGCCGGCCCCAGGGGATGACGAACAGCACGGACTTCTCGGTGCGCAGGATGAGCCCGCTGGAGGAGCTGATCCGGTCCCTCGGCACGACGAGGTGGATGCCCTTGGAGGCGCGGACGTGGAACTGCCCCCGCTCCCCCACCATCGCCTGGGTGTCGTCGGTCCACACGCCCGTCGCGTTGACGATCTGCCGGGCGCGGATCTCGTACTCCCCGCCCGCCTCGACGTCCTGCACGCGCGCGCCCACGACGCGTTCGCCCTCGCGCAGGAACCCCGTGACCCGCGCGCGGTTGGCCGCCTGCGCCCCGTAGGACACGGCCGTGCGCACCAACGTGGCGACGAAGCGCGCGTCGTCCATCTGCGCGTCGTAGTACTGCAACGCGCCGACCAGCGCGTCCTTCTTCAAAGCGGGGGCGATGCGCAGGGCGTGACGGCGGCTCAGGTGGCGGTGTGTCGGCAGGCCGCGGCCGTGCCCGCGGGCCATGGACATCGCGTCGTAGAGCGCGACGCCCATCCCGGCGTACAGCCGCTCCCAGACCTTGTGCTCGAACGGATAGAGGATGGGCACCGGCTTCACAAGATGCGGAGCGAGCCGTTCGAGCAGCAGCCCGCGCTCCTTCAGCGCTTCGCGCACCAGGGCGAAGTCGAGCATCTCCAGATAGCGCAGGCCACCGTGGATCAGCTTGCTGGACCTGCTGGACGTGCCCGACGCCCAGTCACGCGCCTCGACCAGACCGGTGGACAGGCCGCGTGTCACGGCGTCCAGGGCGATACCCGCGCCGACCACGCCGCTTCCCACCACCAGCACGTCCAGCTCGCGCTCGGCCATGGCCGCCAGTGACTCGGCCCGCTGCGCCGGTCCCAGTGTCGCTGTCCTCACGGTGCCTCCCGCTGTCGGTCGCCCCTGCCCAGATTCTGACCGCGTTGCCCGACTTCAGCCACCACTCGCCCCCAGCCTGTGGACAACTCTCACGGAACCGGAACCGACCTGCCGGGAAACCGGCCGCCCAACACAGCCGCCCAACACAGTCGATCAATCCCGCATAACGGTCATATTTACTCCTAGTCTGACATTGCGCTCGTCCATCCTGTCCACCGGGCTTGCGCACCTGTCCCACCTCGGTTATTGGGAAGGACGGCTCACGCCATGCCCGCAGATCTCGCCGTCATCGGACTCGGCCCGCTCGGCCTGCCCCTGGCCCAGGCCGCCGTGGCCGCCGGCATCCCCACCGTCGGCTACCGCACCGGCCCCGAGGCCGGCTCCCTCAGCCCCGCCGAACTGCGCCGGATGCTCTCGGGGGGCTTCCGGCCCGCCACCAACCCCGCCGAGCTGGGCCGGGTGCGCACCGCCGTCATCTGCGCCCCGACCCCGCGCGACGCGGACGGCGGACTCGACCTGAGCCAGCTGGAGGCGGCCGCCCGCACCCTCGCGGGGCACCTGCGCCCGCACACCACCGTCATCCTGGAGTCGCCGGTGTACCCCGGGGCGACCGAGGAGTTCCTGCTACCGCTGCTGGAGGAGACGTCCGGTCTCCGCGCGGGCCGCGATTTCCACCTCGCCTACTCCCCCAGCCGGGTCGACCCCGGCAGCCGCGCCTTCACCCCGGCCAACACGCCGAAGGTCATCGGGGGGCTCACCCCCGCCTGCACCGAGTCCGCCGCCGCGTTCTACAGCCGGCTCACCGACAAGGTGGTACGCGCGCGTGGCCTGCGGGAAGCCGAGACCGTGCAGCTTCTGGAGACCAACTTCCGGCACGTCAACATCGCGCTCGTCAACGAGATGGCCGTCCTCTGCCACGACCTGGGCGTCGACCTCTGGGACGTCGTCCGCTGCGCGGAGACCAAGCCGTTCGGCTTCGAGGCCTTCCGCCCCGGCCCCGGCGTCGGCGGCCACTCCGTCCCCCTCGACCGCACCGGTCGGCCCGGCAACCCCCTGCGCATGGTCGAACTGGCCCAGCAGGTCAACAACCGCATGCCCCGCTACGTCGTCCAGCGCGCCGCCGCGCTCCTGAACGAGCACGGCAAGTCGGCGCGGGGCGCGCGCGTGCTGCTGCTCGGCGTCACCTACAAGGCCGACCTCGCCGACCAGCAGAACACCCCCGCGCGCGAGATCGCGCTCCGCCTGATGGAACTCGGCGCGGCCGTCAGCTACCACGACCCGCACGTGCCGTCCTGGAGCGTCCTCGACCGCCCGGTCCCCCGCGCCGACTCCCTCTACGAGGCCGCCGCCGAAGCCGACCTCACGATCCTCCTCCAGCAGCACCGCACCTACGACCTCCAGGGCCTGTCGGTGAAGGCCCAGCTACTGCTGGACACCCGGGGGGCGACCCCTACGGGGGCGGCGCACCGGTTGTGAACCGGGGCGCACACGTCCGCCACGGGCTCCGAAGGCTGGTGGCGCACGACCCGGCCCGCCGGTAACGTACGAAACAGGTGGGGCCCACCGCAGCGGGTACTGCGGCAGGCTCCTGGATGGATCACGGAGTGTCCGCCCCTACTGTGTTTGGGGGCGGCCGATCACCGTCCGAAAAGGGTGGAGCCCACCGCAGGGGCTACTGCGGCAGGCTCCTGACGGGTTACGGGTGTCCGCCCCTAGTTGTGATGGGGGCGGCCGCTCACCGTCCGAAAAGACGCAAGATCCACCTCCTCCGGCACTTCACCATCCGAAGACGGAGTCGGTCCCAGCGGGTGGGCTTGCGGTGGCGTCCCATGGGCGCCCCCTTCCCGACGCCGCCCATTGACCCGGTAGGCGGCCCGTCGGAACTCGGGCCGGGCCCCGAGGGCGGGGTCCGGAACGATGTCCTTGGAAGGGGGGCACCCCACACAACTGGGGCGCCGAACACGGACGCTACCGCCCGCGACCCCCCTGACCAGCCCACATTCGCCCCGAAGGCAACCGTGCGCCCCCGCCCCGCACCACACGCCACCGTGTCCCCGGGCCCGTCCGGGCATGCGACAGGGGCCGGTCGTCTCACCCGAGTGAGTCGACCGGCCCCTGTCGTCGTTCTACGCGGCCGCTAGCGCCGGTGCACCGAGTCCGCGACCGTCACCTCGACGCGCTGGAACTCCTTGAGCTCGCTGTAGCCGGTGGTGGCCATCGCGCGGCGCAGAGCGCCGAAGAGGTTCATCGAGCCGTCGGGCGTGTGCGAGGGGCCCGTCAGGACCTCCTCGATGGTGCCGACCGTGCCGAGGTCGACCTTCTTGCCGCGCGGCAGCTCCTCGTTGACGGCCTCCATGCCCCAGTGGTGGCCTCGGCCCGGCGCGTCGGTCGCGCGCGCGAGCGGGGAGCCCATCATCACCGAGTCGGCGCCGCAGGCGATGGCCTTGGCCAGGTCGCCGGACCAGCCGACGCCGCCGTCCGCGATGACGTGCACATACCGGCCGCCGGACTCGTCCATGTAGTCGCGGCGGGCCGCCGCCACGTCCGCGACCGCCGTCGCCATCGGGACCTGGATGCCCAGCACGTTGCGCGTGGTGTGCGCCGCGCCGCCGCCGAAGCCGACCAGGACGCCCGCCGCGCCGGTGCGCATCAGGTGCAGGGCCGCCGTGTACGTGGCGCAGCCGCCGACGATCACCGGGACGTCGAGCTCGTAGATGAACTGCTTCAGGTTCAGCGGCTCGTGCGAGCCGGAGACGTGCTCCGCCGAGACCGTGGTGCCGCGGATGACGAAGATGTCCACGCCCGCGTCGACGACGGCCTTGGAGAACTGGGCGGTGCGCTGCGGGGAGAGCGCGGCCGCGGTGACCACGCCCGAGTCGCGCACCTCCTTGATGCGCTGCCCGATCAGCTCCTCCTTGATGGGGGCCGCGTAGATCTCCTGGAGGCGGCGGGTCGCGGTGTCCGCGTCCAGCTCGACGATCTCGTCGAGCAGCGGCTGCGGGTCCTCGTGCCGGGTCCACAGGCCCTCGAGGTTGAGGACGCCGAGGCCGCCGAGCTCGCCGATGCGGATCGCGGTGGCCGGAGAGACGACCGAGTCCATGGGGGCGGCCAGGAACGGCAGCTCGAACCGGTAGGCGTCGATCTGCCAGGCGATCGAGACCTCCTTCGGGTCCCGCGTACGGCGGCTGGGGACGACGGCGATGTCGTCGAATGCGTACGCCCGGCGGCCGCGCTTGCCGCGCCCGATCTCGATCTCAGTCACGTGTGTGGCCTTTCCCTGATGCGTTGCAGCGTCTTCCAGTATCGCCGACTGGTACGACAAGGGCGGCCCCGGAGTCTCCGGGGCCGCCCTTGGAATGCCTCACGCGCGCGTGCGGGTCACTTTCTACCGTGAGACCGCTGCGCCTGCTGCGACCGCTGTCGTCACTTGTTGCTGTAGTTCGGCGCCTCGACCGTCATCTGGATGTCGTGCGGGTGGCTCTCCTTGAGGCCCGCGGAGGTGATCCGCACGAAGCGGCCCTTGGTCTCCATCTCCTCGATGGTGGCCGCGCCCACATAGCCCATGGTCTGGCGCAGACCACCGACGAGCTGGTGCAGCACGTTGCCCAGCGGACCGCGGTAGGGCACCTGGCCCTCGATGCCCTCGGGGACGAGCTTGTCGTCGGCCGCGACCTCCGCCTGGAAGTAGCGGTCCTTGGAGTACGACTTGGCCTGGCCGCGGGACTGCATGGCGCCGAGCGAGCCCATGCCCCGGTAGGACTTGAACTGCTTGCCGTTGATGAACTGCAGCTCGCCCGGGGACTCCTCACAGCCCGCGAGGAGGCTGCCCAGCATCACCGTGTCGGCGCCGGCGGCGAGCGCCTTGCCGATGTCGCCGGAGTACTGCAGGCCGCCGTCGCCGATCAGCGGGATGCCCGCCGGACGGGCCGCGAGGGACGCCTCGTAGATGGCCGTGACCTGCGGGACGCCGATGCCGGCGACCACGCGGGTGGTGCAGATCGAGCCGGGTCCGACGCCGACCTTGATGCCGTCGACACCGGCGTCGATCAGGGCCTGGGCGCCGTCGCGGGTGGCGACGTTGCCGCCGATCACGTCGACGCGCACGCTCGACTTGATCTTCGACATCCAGCTGAGGGCGTTGCTGTTGTGACCGTGCGAGGTGTCGACGACCAGGAAGTCCACGCCGGCCTCGGCGAGGGCCTGGGCGCGCTCCAGCGCCTCCGGGCTCGCGCCGACCGCGGCGCCGACGAGCAGTCGGCCCTCGGCGTCCTTGGCGGCGTGCGGGTACTTCTCGGCCTTGACGAAGTCCTTGACGGTGATGAGGCCCTGGAGAACGCCCGCCGCGTCGACCAGCGGAAGCTTCTCGATCTTGTGGCGGCGCAGCAGCTCCATGGCGTCCGTGCCGGAGATGCCGACCTGGCCGGTGACCAGCGGCATCGGGGTCATGACCTCGCGCACCTGACGGCCGCGGTCGGACTCGAAGGCCATGTCACGGTTGGTGACGATGCCGAGCAGCTTGCCGGCCGGGTCGGTGACCGGCACACCGCTGATGCGGAACTTGGCGCACAGCGCGTCGGCCTCGGCCAGCGTGGCGTCCGGGTGCACGGTGATCGGGTCGGTGACCATGCCGGACTCGGAGCGCTTCACGAGGTCGACCTGGTTGACCTGGTCCTCGATGGAGAGGTTGCGGTGCAGCACGCCGACGCCGCCCTGGCGGGCCATCGCGATCGCCATGCGGGACTCGGTCACCTTGTCCATCGCCGCGGACAGCAGCGGGATGTTGACCCGGACGTTGCGGGAGATGCGGGACGAGGTGTCGACCGCGTTGGGGAGCACCTCGGATGCCCCCGGCAGCAGCAGCACGTCGTCGTAGGTCAGCCCGAGGGTCGCGAATTTTCCGGGCACTCCGTCGACGTTGGCAGTCATGACACCTTCCCCAAATGGCCTTGATCGGTGCGGATGTCCATGCTAACGGGAAGCGCACCTCCCGAATTCCACGGTCGAGCGTGGTTCCGGGCTTCGTATGTTCGTACGGAAACGGGGCGAACCCTGTTCAGCGAAGGGGTCGCCTACTGCTCGGCGAGCGCTCGCAGCCTGCTCAGCGCCCGGTGCTGGGCCACCCGGACCGCTCCGGGTGACATTCCCAACATCTGGCCGGTCTCCTCGGCGGTGAGGCCCACCGCGATGCGCAGCAGCAGCAGTTCCCGCTGGTTCTCGGGCAGGTTGGCCAGGAGTTTCTTCGCCCATTCGGCATCGCTGCTGAGGAGGGCGCGCTCCTCGGGGCCGAGGGAGTCGTCCGGGCGTTCGGGCATCTCGTCGGAGGGGACCGCCGTCGAGCCCGGGTGGCGCATCGCGGCGCGCTGGAGGTCCGCGACCTTGTGGGCGGCGATGGCGAAGACGAAGGCCTCGAAGGGCCTGCCGGTGTCCCGGTAGCGGGGCAGCGCGAGCAGGACCGCTACGCAGACCTCCTGGGCGAGGTCCTCGACGAAGTGGCGTGCGTCGCCGGGCAGCCGGGAGAGCCGGGTGCGGCAGTAGCGCAGCGCCAGCGGGTGGACATGGGCCAGCAGATCATGGGTGGCCTGTTCGTCGCCGTCCACTGCGCGATGGACGAGTGCCCCGATCGTCCCCCCGGCAGTGACCGCCTCGTCATCGCGCATCGGTCCATGGTGCACTGCGGCCGGACCGGCCGCGGCACCGTGCCCGTCGTTGTGCACCGAAGCGTTATGAGCAGGTGCGCCGGAACTCATCCCCTGCGCCCTCCCCTTCCGCTCGACCGACTCGTCCCCGAGGAACTCCACACCTCAAGGATGCGGCATCGGCGGCGAAACGAGCAGCGGGCACCCGCCGAGACCGTGCCCCGCACCCGCTCACGGCGCGGTGGATGGGGGCCTCACCGGGCCGCCGCACCACGTCTGAGCAGGGAAGTTCGCGCATGAGCCCGCTCCCTCACTGAATGACCGATGTCACCCCGAAGCCGACCCGATCCGCCGGACGGCCCAGGACCGTCCCGCTTCGGGACCGGTCCAGGACCGCGGGGCCGGGCGGGCGAGGACGATCCCCCGAAGGGACGATCCCTGGTGGGACGATCCCTAACGGACCAGCCCCCAACGGAAGCCGAGCGCCACGGCGTGCGCGCGGTCCGAGGCGCCGAGCTTCTTGAACAACCTGCGGGCGTGCGTCTTGACGGTGTCCTCGGAGAGGAACAGCTCGCGGCCGATCTCCGCGTTGGAGCGGCCGTGGCTCATGCCTTCGAGCACCTGGATCTCACGCGCGGTGAGCGTGGGCGCCGCGCCCATCTCGGCCGAGCGCAGCCGGCGCGGGGCGAGCCGCCAGGTCGGGTCGGCGAGCGCCTGGGTGACGGTCGCGCGCAGTTCCGCGCGCGAGGCGTCCTTGTGCAGGTAGCCGCGGGCGCCGGCGGCGACCGCGAGGGCGACGCCGTCGAGGTCCTCGGCGACGGTCAGCATGATGATGCGCGCCCCGGGGTCGGCGGACAGCAGCCGCCGTACGGTCTCGACGCCGCCCAGTCCGGGCATGCGTACGTCCATCAGAATCAGGTCCGAGCGGTCGGCACCCCAGCGGCGGAGTACTTCCTCGCCGTTGGCCGCCGTCGTCACGCGCTCGACGCCGGGCACGGTCGCGACCGCGCGGCGGAGCGCCTCTCGGGCAAGCGGGGAGTCGTCGCAGACGAGGACGGAAGTCATGGCCGCCCTCCGCAGCTGATGCGCGTCACCTTGTGCCTCCAGGCTGGTACGAATCGTCACCTGTGCGGTCGACCGTCTCGGACGCCTGCCCGAGCGTTTGTGTTTTCAACCGCCACCGCACTACCAACGACGGTCACTCGAAAGAGTTACGGGGCTGCGTGCATTCTTCGGCACTCTACGTGAGGGCGCGGACACAGTGGAGGCAGCCACACGGACCCTCAAGCTTTCATCACAACCCATGCCCCGTTCAGCCCTATTTCTTCCCTTTTACTGGTGTCTGAGGCTAGATTCGCAATGAGTCATATTTTCATCTCCTTAGATCGTAGTTGTACGGTCGTGGGCACCGTATCCGCTCAGAACGGCTACAAGGGGTCACACAATGGCAGATTTCTCCCGCCTTCCCGGACCGAACGCGGACCTGTGGGACTGGCAGCTCCTGGCCGCCTGCCGCGGGGTGGACAGTTCGCTCTTCTTCCATCCGGAGGGTGAGCGCGGGGCGGCTCGGAGCGCTCGAGAGAACTCGGCCAAGGAGGTCTGCATGAGGTGCCCGGTCCGCGCGCAGTGCGCGGCGCACGCGCTGGCGGTGCGCGAGCCGTACGGCGTGTGGGGCGGGTTGACCGAGGACGAGCGCGAAGAGCTCATGGGGCGGGCGCGCAACCGCCTGGTGTCGGCGTCGTCGGGCGCGAGCGATACCGCTTCGAACACATGAAGGAACGTTTCTCCTAAACGGAGAGCACGCAGCCGGAGGGCACACAGACGGAGGGCACGCGCGCGTGCCCTCCGTCTTTCACTGCCGCCTCACTGCTGTCGCCTCACTGCTGACGCCTCACTGCTGCCGCCTCACTGTCTGACGTCTCCACTCCGCGCCGCCGCCCGCCCCAGCTGCTCCAGCGTGGCGGTCACCGCCGGAACCTGGGCCAGGTCCGGCAGGGTGAGCGCGACGATCTCCCGCCGCACCGCCGGTTCCAGCGTGAGCACGCGAGCGCCACGCGGGCGTACGGACTCGATCGCGAGCTGGGGCAGGACGGCGACCCCGAGACCGGCGCCCACCAGGCCGACCACCGCGGGATAGTCGTCGGTCGCGAAGTCGATGCGGGGGGTGAAGCCCGCGCGCTCGCACACCTGGACCAGCTGGCCGCGGCAGCGCGGACAGCCGGCGATCCACGGCTCGGCGGCGAGATCGCCGATGGCGAGGGACTCCCCGCGCGCGAGGGGGTGCCGTTCGGGCACGAGGGCGACCAGCCGGTCCTTCAGCAGCGGCCGTACGACCAGGTCGTCCCACTCGCCGTCGGCGGCGGACCCGGTGTCGCCGGCGTCGCCGCCGCCCGGCGCGCGTTCGTAGCGGAAGGCGAGGGCGATGTCGCAGTCGCCCTCGCGCAGCAGCTCGACCGACTGCGGCGGCTCGGCCTCCTCCAGGGAGACACGGGTGCCGGGGTGGGCGGCGCGCAGGGCGGCGAGGGCGGTGGGGACGAGCGTGGAGCTGCCGCTGGGGAAGGAGACCAGGCGGACCCGGCCGGCCCGCAGCCCCGCGATCGCGGCGACCTCCTCCTCGGCGGCGGTCAGCCCGGACAGGATCCCGGCCGCATGCCGGACGAGGGCCTCGCCCGCCTGGGTCAGCCGCATCTCGCGGCCGCTGCGGACCAGCAGGGGCGTGCCCACCGAGGCCTCCAGGGCCTTCATCTGCTGGCTGACGGCCGGCTGTGTGCAGCCCAGTTCGCGCCCGGCCGCCGAGAAGGAGCCGGTGGCGGCCACGGCACGCAGGACGCGGAGATGACGGGCCTCGATCATCCATCGATCATAAGTGAACCTTGGGTCACGGAGCGAATAATGCGTCGACACTTTGATCTACGGTCCCCTACCGTGACGGTATGAGGCTTCTGTCAGTCAATCTGGGCCGCCCGAAGGCCGTGCCGTACACCGACCAGCCGCAGGGGCTGACCGGGATCGACAAGCAGCCGGTCGACGGGCCCGTGCGGGTCTTCGCGCCCGGCCCGAAGGGGGTCGGCGCGAGCGGTCTGGCCGGGGACACGGTGTGCGACCTGCGCCATCACGGCGGCGACGACCAGGCGGTGTACGCCGTCGCGCGCGAGGACCTCGACGACTGGGGGCGCGAGCTGGGGCGCACCCTGGCCAACGGCGCGTTCGGCGAGAACCTCACCACCGAAGGGCTGGACGTCTCCGACGCGCGGATCGGCGAGCGCTGGCGGATCGGCGCCGAGGTGGTGCTGGAGGTGAGCGCCGGGCGGGTTCCGTGCCTCACCTTCCAAGGCCACATGGGTGAGAAGCGGTGGGTCAGGCGGTTCACGGAGAAGGCGGCGACGGGCGCGTATCTGCGGGTGATCGTGCCGGGTGAGATCCGCGCGGGGGACGCGGTGGAGATCGTCCATGTGCCGGATCACGACGTGACGGCGCGGATGGAGTTCCGGGCCACCACCACGAACCGGGAACTGCTGCCCCGACTGCTCGCGGCGGGCGAGGCGCTGCATCCGGAGGCGCTGGCGAGCGCCCGGAAGTACGTGGAGAAGTACGGGGGTTGAAGCGACCTCGCCGCAGGGGCCGCACGGGAGCGGTGCACACGCGGCCTTCACGTTCGGGAGGCCGCGTGCAGAGAACGGACGCGGACACTCCGGGTCACTAACCTTGCGGCATGACAACGGCTCTCATTACGGGTTCGACCGCGGGGATCGGCGCCGCGTTCGCGCGCAGACTGGCGGCGGACGGGCACGATCTCGTCCTCGTGGCACGGGACACCAAGCGGCTGCGTGAGCAGGCGACCGAGTTGCACGACCGGCACGGCATCGAGGCGGAGGTGCTGACGGCCGACCTGGCGACGGACGACGGCATCGAGAAGGTCGCCGCCCGGCTCGGCGACCGCAAGAACCCCGTCGACCTGCTGGTCAACAACGCCGGCTTCGGCAACAAGGGCCGCTATCTCGACGTCTCCATGGCCGATGAGCTGAAGATGCTCAAGGTGCACTGCGAGGCGGTGCTGCGGCTGACGTCCGCGGCGACGACGGTGATGCGGGAGCGCGGGCGCGGGGGCGTCGTCAACGTGGCCTCGGTGGCGGCCTTCGTGCCGCGCGGGACGTACGGGGCGTCCAAGGCGTGGGTCGTGCAGTTCACGCAGGGCGCCGCGAAGGATCTGGCCGGTACGGGCGTCCGGCTGATGGCGCTGTGCCCGGGGTTCGTGCGCACGGAGTTCCACGAGCGGGCCGGGATGGGCACGGACAACATCCCGGGCTGGATGTGGCTGGACGCGGACAAGCTGGTCGCGGCGGCGCTGCACGACCTCGCGCGCGGGAAGTCGCTGTCGATCCCCGACCCGCGCTACAAGGCGCTGATGGGGCTGGTGAAGGTCACGCCCCGGTCGCTGCTGGGCGGGATCAGCTCGAAGACGGGGCGGAAGTACGGGCCTCAGTGACAGCCCGCGGGCGGTGGTCGGGTGGCGTCGGCGCTCCGGTGGGAAACTGGACGTGAGGGAACCGGACCCAGGGGGGCCGGAGGCGGCGTCATGACATTCGTACAGCTCATCGACTGCAGGACCAGCCGGTTCGACGAGATGGACCGGCTGATGGACACATGGGTCGAACAGACCAAGGGGAAGCGGACGGCGACGCACGCGGTGGTCGGCAAGGACCGCTCCGACGCGTCGCACTTCATCGAGATCGTGGAGTTCCCGTCGTACGAGGAAGCGATGCGGAACTCGAACCTTCCGGAGACGGACAAGGTCTTCCGGGATCTGGTGGCGCTGTGCGACGAGATGCCGACGTTCACGGATCTCGACGTCGTGCGGGACGAGCAGTTGTACGCGGACACGGCACGGCGGTTCTTCGAGACGATCGGCGCCCGGGGTGAGCTGCCGCCGCTCGACGGGCTGGTCGCCGAGGACTATCACGATCATGACCCCGCCAACGAACAGGACACCATGGGGATGGACGCGATGCGGCGGGAGGTCGAGCGGTGGCGGGGCGGCTTCGACTTCGCCTTCTCCCTCGACGACCAGTTCGGCCAGGGCGACCGCGTGTGCAACCGGTGGACCTGGAACGCGACCCACACGGGCGACTTCGTCGGGATCCCGGCGACCGGGCGGAAGGTCACCATGACCGGGACGACCGTCTTCCGGTGCCAGGAGGACGGAAAGATCGTCGAGGGCTGGTGGCAGTACGACCGGCTCGGGCTGATGGGGCAGCTGGGTGTGCTGGACACGCTGGAGCAGTAGCGGAAAAATGGGAAACGCTGAGGCCCGGCGCCCCTTGTCTGCAGGGTGCCGGGCCTCAGTGCTGGTACGTCCAGCGAACTGCGTCAGTGCGAGTGACCGTGGCTGTGACCGCCGGCGGCCGGCTCTTCCTCTTCCTTCTTCTCGACGACCAGGGTCTCGGTCGTCAGCAGGAGGGAGGCGATGGAGGCGGCGTTCTCCAGGGCGGAGCGGGTGACCTTGACCGGGTCGATGACGCCGGCCTTGACCAGGTCGCCGTACTCGCCGGTGGCGGCGTTGAAGCCCTGGCCCTTGTCGAGCTCGGCGACCTTGGAGGTGATGACGTAACCCTCCAGGCCGGCGTTCTCGGCGATCCAGCGCAGCGGCTCGACGGCGGCCTTGCGGACCACGGCGACACCGGTGGCCTCGTCGCCGGTCTTGCCGAGGTTGCCCTCGAGGACCTTCACGGCGTGGACGAGCGCGGAGCCGCCACCGGAGACGATGCCCTCCTCGACCGCGGCGCGGGTCGCGGAGATGGCGTCCTCGAGACGGTGCTTCTTCTCCTTCAGCTCCACCTCGGTGGCGGCGCCGACCTTGATCACGCACACGCCGCCGGCCAGCTTCGCGAGGCGCTCCTGGAGCTTCTCGCGGTCCCAGTCGGAGTCGGTGTTCTCGATCTCGGCCTTGATCTGCGCGACGCGGCCCGTGACCTCGGAGGAGTCGCCGGCGCCGTCGACGACCGTGGTGTCGTCCTTGGTGACGGTGACGCGGCGGGCGGAGCCGAGCACGTCGACGCCGACCTGGTCGAGCTTGAGGCCGACCTCTTCGGAGATGACGGTGGCGCCGGTGAGGACCGCCAGGTCCTGGAGCATCGCCTTGCGACGGTCACCGAAGCCGGGGGCCTTGACGGCGACCGCGTTGAAGGTGCCGCGGATCTTGTTCACGACCAGGGTCGACAGGGCCTCGCCCTCGAGGTCCTCGGCGATGATCAGCAGCGGACGCGAGGAGTTGGTCTGGATGACCTTCTCCAGCAGCGGCAGCAGGTCGGAGATCGAGGAGATCTTGCCCTGGTTGATGAGGATGTAGGGGTCCTCGAGGACGGCCTCCATGCGCTCCTGGTCCGTCACGAAGTACGGCGACAGGTAGCCCTTGTCGAAGGCCATGCCCTCGGTGAAGTCCAGCTCCAGACCGAAGGTGTTGGACTCCTCGACGGTGATGACACCGTCCTTGCCGACCTTGTCCATCGCCTCGGCGATGAGCTCGCCGACCTGCTGGTCCTGGGCGGACAGCGCGGCGACCGCGGCGATGTCGGACTTCTCCTCGATCGGGCGGGCCGAGGCGAGCAGCTCGTCGGAGACGGCCTTGACCGCCGCGTCGATGCCCTTCTTCAGGGAGGCCGGGGAGGCGCCGGCGGCGACGTTCTTCAGGCCCTCGCGGACCAGCGCCTGGGCGAGCACGGTGGCGGTGGTGGTGCCGTCGCCCGCGATGTCGTTGGTCTTGGTCGCCACCTCCTTCACCAGCTGGGCGCCGAGGTTCTCGTACGGGTCGTCGAGCTCGACCTCGCGGGCGATCGTGACACCGTCGTTGGTGATGGTGGGAGCGCCGAACTTCTTGTCGATGACGACGTTGCGGCCCTTGGGGCCGATCGTCACCTTGACCGTGTCGGCAAGCTTGTTGACGCCGCGCTCGAGGGCGCGACGGGCGTCCTCGTCGAACTTCAGGATCTTCGCCATGGGAGCGGTTCAGCCCTCTCGGAAAACGTGGGTGAAACGAACTGCGCCCCCAGCACCCGGCATCACAAGTCGCGGGGGCCAGGGGCGCAGTTCACTGCAAAACTGGGTGAATTACTTCTCGATGATCGCGAGCACGTCGCGAGCCGAGAGGACGAGGTACTCCTCGCCGTTGTACTTCACCTCGGTGCCGCCGTACTTGCTGTACAGGACGACGTCGCCGACCTTGACGTCGAGCGGCAGGCGCTCGCCGTTCTCGAAGCGACCCGGACCAACGGCGAGGACGGCGCCCTCCTGGGGCTTCTCCTTCGCGGTGTCCGGGATGACCAGGCCAGAGGCGGTGGTCTGCTCGGCGTCGAGCGGCTGGACCACAATGCGGTCCTCGAGCGGCTTGATGGCAACCTTGGAGCTGGTGGTCGTCACGATCCGACCTCCCCCTTCGGAGATCTCACGGGGCTAACTGTCTGAGGTGGCGACCAGGTGGATCCGTCGTCGCGGGTGCCGGACCTGCCCGTCGCTATTGGCACTCTCCAGGGGGGAGTGCCAGAAGCGAGACTATGACCGCGGTTAGCACTCGGTCAAGCGGAGTGCCAATGCCTGCGGCGCGTCGGCAGGAAATCGGCCCTGAAGGGGCCTCGTCCTCAAACGCCGGACGGGCTGAAGAACAGGCACCTACCCTGCGCCGCGATGAGCCCTCAGACGTAGTCCTCCAGCCTGGCCACCGTCAGGCCCTGCTCCTGTACCCGGCGCAGGAGTCGGGTCGTGCGTTCCCTCAGGCCCGGGCCCGGGGACTCGTCCGGGGCCACGGCGATGACGTCGCCGGGGTGGAGGTGGTGGGGGCCGTGGGTGTAGGTGAGGTCGGTGGGGCCCATCGAGACGCGCCACAGGACGATCGCCGTGATGCCGCAGTCGGCGGCGGCGCGTCGGGTGGTGGTGTCGTAGGCGCCGTACGGCGGGCGGAAGAGGCGGGGGCGCAGACCGAAGCGGGAGCGGAGTTTGTCCTGCTGGCCGCAGATCTCGGCGCGCTGGCCGGCGTAGGGCAGACCGCGCAGGGCCGGGTGGTCCAGGGTGTGGTTCTGGATGTTCGCGCCGACCGACTGCAGCCGGGCGAAGTGGGCGTAGCCCGGGCCCACCACGCTGTCCGTGAGGAACATGCTCACGGGGAGGCGCAGTTCGCGGACCATGTCGATGAAGCGGGGGTCGCGTTCCGCGCCGTCGTCGTAGGTGAGGAAGACGACCTTGTCGGCGGTCGGAATGCGGTCGACGACCGGCGGGAGGGCCGTGCCCGGGCTGCCCGCCAGCGAACGGGACGGGTTCTTCGGGGCCGGGGCCAGGGGGGCCGTCAGGCCCCAGCGGCGGTAGGGGGCGGGCTCGGCCGGGCCGGTCGGGTGCACCCGGGCGGCGGCCTTCTTGCCCAGCCGTTCGATGGGGTCGACGGACTGGGCACAGCCGGACAGAGCCGCCAGGGTGGTCGTCGTCAGGATCAGCAGTACGGCCGTCAGGCCCCGCCGCGTCCTCACAGGTAGTCCTCCAGCCGGGCCACCGCGTACCCCTTGTCCGTGACCTTGTTCAGGAAGCGGCGGACCATGTCGGGCATCGTGCCCTTCCAGTCCTCGCGGCCGCGGAAATGACTCAGGACGATGTCGCCGGGGTGGAGGTCCTGGTCCCACTCGCGGTACTCCCAGTGGTCGACGAAGACCTCCTCCGCCCAGAGCGGGGCGTAGCGCACTCCGCAGGTCTTCGCGGCGCGCAGGCTGTCCCGGTCGTAGTTGCCGAACGGCGGCCGGAAGAGGGCGGGGCGCTTGCCGTAGCGCTTCTCGATCACGTCCTGCATGCCGCAGATCTCGCGCTTCTGGCGGGCGTAGGAGAGGGCGGGCAGGTAGGGGTGGCGGAGGGTGTGGTTGTTCAGGCCCACGCCCAGGTCCTGCATCTTCTTGAAGTAGCCGTAGTCGTCCTTGACCAGGTAGTCGCTGAGGAAGGCGGTGTACGGGATCTTCAGCTCGCTCATCATGCGCAGGAACGCGGGGTCCTTCTCGGCGCCGTCGTCGATGGTGAGGAAGACGACCTTGTCCTTGGTCGGGATCCTGGTGAAGACCGGCGGGAGACCGAGTTCCTCGTGGTCGGTGACCTCGAAGCCCTTGCGGGTCGTGATCTCCGGCTTGTGCGCGGGCGGCGCGGGGGGCGTCAGCGGGACCTTCTTCAGGCCCCAGCGCCGCGCCGCGGCGACCCGGGCCTGCTGGGCGGCGCGGAGCCGGGCGGCGTACGCGTGCAGGGCGCGGGCCGGCGGCGTGGCGGGCGCCGTCTGCTCGGGCGGCTGACCCGGCGCGGGGCTGGCCCCCTTGCCCACTCCGCCGCCGACCCCTCCCCCGGCTCCCGCGCAGCCCGTCGCGATCGAGGCCAGGGTGAGCAGGCCGACGACACTCCGGAGACTGAGGTTCCTGAGACCAGAACTCCTGAGACCAGAACTCCTGAGACCGGCGCTGCGGATGCCCGTCCGAGCGCGGGGTCTCCGAGAACATCCGCACTTGTCATCATCTTGTACGACAGATCCCATGGCGCCGGATCCTCGCAGCCATCGCCCCGGAACCCCGCCCGACACCGCCGCCCGAGCGCCCACCGTCCACCGACTGGCCCACAGGGGCGGCCGGGGTGGCCGACAATGGCCTGGTGAACGACCTCGCCCCCCTCCTCACCCCCGAGGGCCGTGCCCTCCTCGACCTGGTGCGCGGCACCGCCCCGGCCGACGAGCTCGGCGTCGCCACCCGGTTGCGGCGCGAGCATCCCGCCGAACTGGTGTCCGCGGCGCTCGGTCAGGCGCGGCTGCGGCAGCGGGCGGCGGTGAAGTTCGGGGCCGAGGACGCGGAGCGGATGTACTTCACGCCCAACGGGGTGGAGCAGTCGACGCGGGCGAGCGTCGCCGGTTATCGGGCCGGGCGGATGAAGGCGCTCGGGGTGACCTCCGTCGCCGACCTGTGCTGTGGGATCGGCGGTGACGCGATCGCGCTCGCGCGGGCGGGGATCCGGGTCCTGGCTGTGGACCGGGACCCGTTGACGGCGGCCGCGGCGCGCGCGAACGCCGACGTGCTGGGGCTGAGCGAGCTGATCGAGGTGCGGGAGGCGGACGTCACCGGGGTGGACACCGCCGGCTACGACGCCGTCTTCGTCGATCCGGCGCGCAGGGGCGGACGCGGGCGCGTCTTCGATCCGGAGGCGTACTCGCCGCCCCTGTCGTGGGCGATCCGCGCCGCCCTCGCCGCCCCGCGCGCCGCGCTGAAGATCGCGCCCGGTGTGCCGCACGAGGCGATCCCCGCCGAGGCCGAGGCCGAGTGGATCTCGGACGGCGGGGACGTGAAGGAGGCGGTGCTGTGGTTCGGGACCGAGCCGGGGGCGGTGCGGGCCACCCTGCTCCCGGGGCCGCGGACCCTCCTCGGCGCCGGACTGCCCGACCCGGCCGTCCGCCCGGTCGGGCGGTATCTGTACGAGCCCGACGGCGCCGTCATCCGGGCCCATCTGGTCGCCGACGTGGCCCGGGAGCTGGACGGCGGGCTGATCGACGAGACCATCGCCTACGTCACCGCCGACGCCCTGCACCCCACCCCGTACGCCTCCGCCTACGAGATCACCGATCAACTCCCGTTCAACGTCAAGAAGTTGAAGGCGCTGCTACGGGAGCGGGAGGTGGGGATCCTGACCGTGAAGAAGCGGGGGTCGGCGGTGGAACCGGAGGAGCTGCGCAGGAAGGCGCTGCCCAAGGCGCACGGGCGGAACTCGGCGACCGTGTTCATGACCCGGGTCGCGGGAGCGCCGACGATGTTGATCGGGCAGCCGGTCTAGGGCCTGATCCGCCGGACAGGCCCTAGACCGCCTCTTCGGCCCGGTGCAGCAGGAGTCGGCGTTCCCGTTCGTTGTGGGCCAGCGAGGCCGCTCGGGTGAACTCCGCCTTCGCCTCCGTCGTCCGGCCGAGGCGCAGCAGCAGGTCGCCGCGGACGCTCGGCAGCAAGTGGTAGTCGCGCAGGGCGGGTTCGCCGGCGAGGGCGTCGACGACGGCGAGGGCCGGGGCCGGACCCTCCGTCATCGAGATCGCCACCGCGCGGTTCAACTCCACGACAGGGGACGGGGCTCGGGCGGCGAGGAGTCCGTACAGGGTCGCGATCGTCGGCCAGTCGGTCTCCTCGTAGGTGTACGCGTGCGCGTGGCAGGCGGCGATGGCCGCCTGGAGGGCGTACGGGCCGGGGGCGCCGGTGGCCACCGCGTCCGCGCGGCCGAGGGCGGTGATGCCGCGGGCGATGAGCAGACGGTTCCAGCGGCGGCGGTTCTGGTCCTTGAGGAGGACGGGTTCGCCGTCCGGGCCGGTGCGGGCGGCCGAGCGGGACGCCTGGAACTCCAGCAGGGAGGCCAGGGCGTGCACTTCGGGTTCCTTCGGCATCAGCCCGGCCAGGAGGCGCGCCAGGCGCAGGGCGTCCTCGCAGAGGCTCGGGCGCAGCCAGTCGTCGCCCGCCGTCGCCGCGTAACCCTCGTTGAAGATGAGGTAGATGACGTCGAGAACGGAGCCGAGCCGGGCCTCGCGGTCGGGGCCGTAGGGCACCTCGAAGGCCACGTTCCCGGTGGCCAGGGTGCGTTTGGCGCGGACGATGCGCTGGGCGATCGTCGGCTCGGGGGTGAGGAAGGCGCGGGCGATCTCGGCGGTGGTCAGGCCGCCGAGGAGGCGGAGGGTCAGGGCGGTGCGGGCCTCGGCGGACAGCACCGGGTGGCAGGCGGTGAAGACGAGCCGGAGGAGGTCGTCGTCGATGTCGTCGGGGTCGGCGGGCTCGTCCGGCGGGGGCGTGTCCGACAGGTCCCGGCCGATCTCGGCGAGCTTGCGGGCGTAGTTCTCCCGGCGCCGGATCAGGTCGACGGCGCGGTGCCGGGCGGTGGCCGTCAGCCAGGCGCCCGGGTTGTCGGGCACGCCGTCCCGCGGCCACTGCTCCAGCGCGGCGACCAGCGCGTCCTGCGCGAGCTCCTCGGCGATGCCGACGTCGCGGACTGTCCGGGCGACGGCGGCGATGACGCGGGGGGACTCGATACGGAAGACGGTCTCGACGACGGTACGGGGATCGGTGGCGGTACGGGGGTCCGAGGCAGGCTGTCGTTCCACAGCCCACCATCGAACACCCGGAGCGCGTGCAGACCAAGAACGGCTCGGCCGGAAGACCCGGCCGGAAGGCTCAGCCCTCGGCGATCTCCCGCACCTCGCAGGTCACCGTCCAGAACTCCTCGTGGACCTTCAGGAAGCGCTTCGTCCACTCGATGGCCTCGGCCATGTCCTTGCACTGCATGAGCGCATAGCCGCCGACGACCTCCTTGGACTCGGTGAAGGGTCCGTCGGTGACGGAGATCTTCCCGCCCTCCCAGTGCACACGGGTGCCCTGCGCGGACGGGGTGAGCCCGGCGGTGTCGAGCATGACGCCGGCCTTGGTGACCTCCTCGATCAGCTCGCCCATCCGCTGCATCAGCTCAGGGCTGGGGCCCTCCGCGGGGGCGTTGGCCTCGTCGATCTTCACGAGCGACAGGTAGCGGGGCATGGTGACTCCTCGGGTCCGGCGAGCCGGGTCCTTCCCGGCCTCTCACCCCTGCGTCGAACGGGAGGCGGCCGGATCGACACCCTCGCCGGAAATTTCTGAGGAGATTTCCGAGGAGACTTCTGAGGAGACCGCCGAGGAAAGTTTTCCGGTCTGCGTTTCCGCAGGTGAGCGGCGTTTTCGGTGCAGGACGCCCGCCGCCGCCGCGCCCGCCGCGAGCAGCGCCGCCGACACCCAGTAGGCGGCCGCGTACCCCTCGACGAGCCCCTGCCGGCCGCCCCCGCCGTCGTATGCCCCCGCCACCGTGACCAGCACGCCCAGCCCCACCGCCCCGCCCACCTGCCGGGAGCTGTTGAGCAGGCCGGACGCCATGCCCGTCTCCTCGGGCGCGACTCCCTCGGTGGCCGCCGTGCCCAGTGGGACGAAGCACATGCCGATGCCGACGCTCGCGACCGCCTGCGGCAGCAGCACGGAGAGCAGGAAACCGCCGTCCACCGTCACCGTCGCCGCGAACAGCGCGATGCCGACGGCGCCGATCAGCCCGCCGGCCAGGAGCAGCGCCCCGGAGCCGACCCGGGCGACGGCACGGGTCGCGATCACGGTCCCGGCCACGATGCCCGCGCAGAACGGCAGGAACGCGGCCCCGGCGGCCGTCGGGCCGTAGCCGAGTACCTGCTGGAGGTAGAGCGAGGTGAAGTAGAACGCGGCGAACTGGCCCGCCGACATCAGCAGCGCGAAGACGTTCGCCGCCAGCACCGGGCCCCGGCTCAGCAGCCCGAGCCGCAGCAGCGGCTGCCGCACCCGGGTCTCGGTCACCACGAACGCGGCCAGCAGCGCGACCGCCGCGCCCAGCAGGCCCGCCGACCGCCAGGCCGTCCAGCCGTACGTCTGCGTACGCACCAGGCCGAGCACGAGCAGCGCGGTGCCCGCGGTGACGAGGAGGGCGCCGACGACGTCCAGGCGGGGGGCCGGGGCACGGCGGTCGGGGTCGGCCGGGACCGCGAGGCGCGCCAGGGCCAGCGCCGCCGCCACGACCGGCACGTTGACCAGCATGACCGAGCGCCAGCCCGCCCAGTCGGTGAGCAGGCCGCCGGCCAGCACGCCGACCGCGCCGCCCGCCGCGCCCGCGGCTCCCCACAGGCCCAGGGCGCGTGAACGAGCCGCTCCCGCCGGGTTGCCGAGGGTGATCAGGACCAGGGCCACGGGTGCGAGCGCGGCGGCCCCGACGCCCTGCACGGCCCGGGCGGCGATCAGCTGACCCGGCGTCTGGGCGAGTCCGCCGGCCAGGCTCGCGAGGCCGAACACGGCGAAGCCGGCCAGCAGGATCCGGCGTCGGCCCACGACGTCGGCGAGCCGTCCGCAGAGCATGAGCAGTCCGCCGAAGGTCAGGGCGTAGGCGTTGACCACCCAGGCCAGTGAGTCGGGCGCGAAGCCGAGGCCCCGGCCGATGTCCGGCAGGGCCACGTTGACCACGGACACGTCGAGAGAGACGAGGAACTGCACGGTGAGCAGCACCGGCAGTAACCAACGGGAGGTGTGCGACGAGGAGTGCGACGGGGAGTGCGTCAAAGCGCGCGTCGGAGAGTCGGCCATGCCAGGCAGATTAATATACGCGTACAGAAACTAGCTATACGCGTACGGAAATCAGCAGGGGACAATGCCGGGGTGACAGCGGAGAAACGGGCGGCGGGCCGGCCCCGGCGCATCGAGAAACAGCAGATCGTGGACGTCGCGCGACGCATCCTTCAGGAGGAGGGGGTCCAGGCGCTCTCCATGCGCCGGGTCGCCAAGGAGGTCGGCGCCACGCCGATGGCGCTCTACCACCACGTACGCGACAAGGACGAGCTGCTGATGCTCACGCTGGCGGGCCTGGCCGCCTCCATCCCGCGCCCGGAGCTGCCCGCGGACCCGCGTGAGCGCGTCCTGGTCACCGCCCTGCACATCTTCACGGGGCTGAGCGGCTTCCCCTGGGCCGTCGACGTCCTCGGCCTCGGCGAACTGACCGACAAGGGCGCGCTGTGGATGCCGGAGGAGATCATCGCCTCGTGCATCGCCTGCGGGCAGACCCACGAGGAGGCCGTGCACACGTACCGCACGCTCTGGTACTTCCTGTACGGCGCACTGCGCTTCACCACCGCCGAGGCCCGCCGCGCGGCCGACCCCGACCGCAGGCCGTTCTTCCCGAACCTGCTCACACCGGCGGACGCGGACGAACTCCCCCACCTCACGTCCCTGTCGGCCGACTGGCAGGAGCTGACGCGGGGCTACGACATCGCCGTACAGCTGCGGGCGATGATCGACGGGCTGCTGCCGCCCGCTACCTGAGCGACTTCCACAGCTCGCTCGCCTCCGGTTCCTGCGCCACCACCCGGTTGGGGTCGGACGGGGCCGTCACCACCGGCATGGTGACCGTCTCGACCTGGTCGGCCGTCAGGCCCTTGAGGCTCTCGCCGAGTTCCATCAGTTCGGTGAGGGAGTTCAGGCCGGTGTCGGTGGTCAGACTGCCGGTGATCGCGTCGGCGACCTCGTAGAGCTTGGTCGGGCTGGTCAGCAGGTTCGTGGAGGCGATCTGCTCCAGCAGGGCCTTCACCAGCTTCTGCTGGAGGCCTATCCGGCCGAGGTCGCTGCCGTCGCCTATGCCGTGCCGGGTGCGGGCCAGGGCGAGGGCCTGGGTGCCGTCGAGGTGATGGGTGCCGGCCGCGAGCGTCAGATGGCTGTCCTCGTCGTCGATGTCCTGGTCGGTGGTGACGGTGACCCCGCCGAGCGCGTCCACGAGCTTCGCGAAGCCCGAGAAGTCGACCTCGATGTAGTGGTCCATACGGACGTTCGTGATCGACTCGACCGTCTTGACGGCGCACGCCGGACCGCCCACCGAGTAGGCGGTGTTGAACATGACGCCGTACGCCACCGCCGTCGAGCCGCCGTCGGCCAGTGGGCAGGAGGGGCGGGTGACGAGGGTGTCGCGCGGGATGCTGACGACCGTGGCCGTCGTGCGGCCGGCGTCGATGTGCACGACCATCGCCGTGTCGGAGCGGGCGCCCTCGCTGTCGCCGCCGCCGAGTTCCTGGTTCTCCGTGCCGCTGCGCGAGTCCGAGCCCAGGACGAGGATGTTCACGGCCTCCGTCGGCAGCGCGGCCGCGGAGGCCGAGCCGGACGGCGTCGGGGTGGTGACCGCCTTCACGGGACGGCTGTCGCCGAGCGCCTGGTCGATGTCGACGCTTCGGATGTTGTCGTTGAGGTGCCAGTAGACCCAGCCCGCCGACCCGATGCCCAGCACCAGGACGGCGGCCAGGGTGACGCCGGCGGCCTTCAGCACTCTCGACCGCCGGCCCGCTCTTCTGCCGTCTTCGCCGCGCTCCTCGTGTCCCATCACGGGGAGGAACGTAAATCCGAATTATGAGCGGACTGTTAGGACGGCGAAGACAAGGCAGATTTCTTGTGAAAATCTCACGATCCTCAGCCCGGCATCAGACGGGACCAGCCCGGATCAGCCCGGATCAGCCCAGTGTCACCGTCGGCACGGGATTGCTGCCGCTCCAGTTCGCGTTGAAGCCGAAGCTCACCGAACCGCCGTCCGGGACCGTCCCGTTGTACGAGGCGTTCACGCACGACACGGCCGCCCCCGACTGGGTGCAGGTCGCGTTCCAGGCCTGGGTGATCTGCTGCCCGGCGCCGTACGTCCAGGTCACCCTCCAGGACGACAGCGAGGCTCCCGAGCAGGAGATCGTCACGTTCCCGGTGAACCCGGTGTTCCACTGACTGCCCACGCTGTAGACGGCCGTGCACGCTCCGGTGGGCGGGGGCGTGGTCGTGCCGCCGAGCGCCTCCGCGATGCCGTAGTACGCGGGTTTCGGCGCGTAGTTCGCGTCGTACGGGGTCGCCGCGCCCTGCCCCGGGAAGGTGCTCTCCACCCAGGAGTCGGAGTCGGTGAAGCCCCAGACGGTCAGGTTCACACAGCGCGCGACCGCCACGCAGGCGGCGGTGACCGCCTTGTAGTCGGCCTTCTGCTGGGCGAGCTTGGCACTGTCGGAGGGCAGCGTCATCCGGATGTCCAGCTCGGTGATCGCCACGTCGAGACCGAGATCGGCGAAGCGCTGGATGTTCTGCTGGAAGGTGGCGGGGACCTGACCGAGGATCAGATGCGCCTGGAGCCCGACGCCGTCGATCGGGACACCCCGCTCCTTCAGCGACTTGACCAGGTTGTACAGGGCGGTGCTCTTCGCGTTGACGCCCTCGACGTTGTAGTCGTTGATGTAGAGCTTGGCGGCCGGGTCGGCGGCCCGCGCCCAGGTCAGCGCATTGGCGATGTAGTCGACGCCGAGGCCGTTGTACCAGAGGGTCGAACGGTAGGTGCCGTCCTCGTTGAAGGGCTCGTTGACGACGTCCCAGGCGGCGATCTGCCCCTTGTAGCGGCCGACCTCGGTGTTGATGTGGTTCTGCAGCAGGCTGCTGAGCTGGGCGGACGTCCAGCTGCCGTTCGTCAGCCAGCTCGGGTTCTGGCTGTGCCAGACCAGGGTGTGGCCGCGCACCTGCTGGTTGTGGGCCTGCGCGAAGGCCACGATCTGGTCGGCCTCCGCCCAGTTGAACGTGCCTTGGGTCGGCTCGACCGAGCCCCACTTCATGGCGTTGCCGGGGGTCAGCGAGCCGAACTGCGCCCCGGCGATGTCGCCGTAGGTCCCGGTGAGCTTGGAGCCGGTCACCGCCGTGCCGACGACCTTGCCCTTGGCCGCGCCGAGGTCGCGCAGCGGGGTGTCGGCGGCGTGCGCGGCGGGGGCCGTGAGCAGGAGCGCGAGGCCGGACACGAGCGACGCCAGGGACAGGCCTGTTCTCAGAGATCTCGTGCGGGTGGATCTCATTGCGGGTGCCTCCGAAAGTTTCGGTCGTGCAACCGATTGGCTTCGGAGGAGTGTGGAGGCGGCCCCCACACTCGTCAATACGTCAGCTTCCGGCCACCGGCGGCGCCCCCGTGCTCGCCCGCACCACCAGGCTGGTCGCCAGTTCCACCCTGGTGGCCGTCGGCGCCTCCCGCGACGTCGACCGCCCCAGCTCCAGCACCAGCCGGGCCGCCGCCTCCGCCATCTCGGTGAGCGGCTGGCGCACGGAGGTCAGCGGCGGGCCCACCCAGCGGGCCACCGGCAGGTCGTCGAAGCCGACCACGCTCACGTCCTCCGGGATGCGCAGTCCCAGCTCACGGGCGGCCTCGTAGCAGCCGAGCGCCTGGAGGTCGTTGCCGGCGAAGACGGCGGTGGGCCGGTCGGGCCGGTCGAGGAGCTCGCGGCCGAGCCGGTAGCCGGTCTCGTGGTGGAAGTCGCCGGTCTTGATCAGCCCCTGCTCGACCGGCAGCCCGGCCGTCTCCAGCGCGGCGCGGTAGCCGTCCATCCGGGCGCGGCTGCACATCATCTGCGGCGGCCCGCTGATCGCCCCGATCCGCCGGTGCCCCAGCTCGACCAGGTGCCGGGTCGCGGCGAGGCCGCCCTGCCAGTTGGTCGCCCCGATGGACGGCACGTCGGCGCCCGGGTCGCCGGCCGGGTCCATCACCACGAACGGGATGGAACGGCTGGTCAGCAGCGCCCGCTGGGACTCGTCGAGCCCGGACAGCACCAGGACGACACCGTGCGGGCGGCGGGCGGCGACCTGGTCGGCCCAGGTCCGCCCCGGGGTGAGCCGACCCGCGCTCTCGCTCAGCACCACGCTCAGCCCGGCGTCCCGCGCCACGTTCTCCACACCCCGGATGACCTCCATCGCCCAGGCGCTGTCCAGCTCGTGGAAGACCAGGTCGATCAGCGGGGAGCGGGTCGCCTCGGCGCGCCGGCGCCGGTAGCCGTGGGCGCGCAGCAGTTCCTCGACGCGGGTGCGGGTCGCGGGGGCGACGTCGGCGCGGCCGTTGAGGACCTTCGAAACAGTCGGTGCCGAGACGCCGGCCTCGCGGGCGATCTCCGCAAGGGTCGCGGTCTGCGTCTGCCGCGCTTCTGTCCGCGTTTCTGTGGGCTCCGAGGGTGTCATGGCGGCGATCGTATCGTCACGCGACCTCTTGACGAACCCAGTACGACGCCATAGGTTCCCGGAACATTCGAAGTACAGCTCGAAACATTCGCACCCAACGACCTGTCCCTCTGGTGGCTCACCGACCTCTGACAGGAGTTTCATGACCACCGCCCCCTGGCGTGACCCCGCCCTGCCCGCCACCGCCCGCGTCGACGACCTCCTCCCCCGGATGACCCTGGAGGAGAAGACCGCCCAGCTGTACGGCGTGTGGGTCGGCGCCGCGACGGACGGCGACGGAGTCGCCCCGCACCAGCACGACATGACCGCCGACTACGACTGGAACGAGCTGATCACCCGGGGGCTCGGCCAGCTGACCCGGTCCTTCGGCACCGCCCCCGTGGACCCGGCGCTCGGCGCGCGCGCCCTGGCCCTCGCCCAGCAGCGGATCGTCGCGGCGGGCCGCTTCGGCATCCCGGCGGTCGCCCATGAGGAGTGCCTGGCCGGCTTCACCGCCTGGCGGGCCACCGCGTACCCGGTCCCGCTGGCCTGGGGCGCCGCCTTCGACCCGCCGCTGGTGGAGGAGGTGGGCCGGGCGATCGGCCGCGACCTGCGCGCGGTCGGCGTCCACCAGGGCCTGGCCCCCGTCCTGGACGTCGTCCGCGACCCGCGCTGGGGACGGGTCGAGGAGACGATCGGCGAGGACCCGTACCTGGTCGGCACGGTCGGCACCGCCTACGTGCGCGGCCTCGAGTCGGCCGGGGTCGTCGCCACGCTCAAGCACTTCGCCGGGTACGCCTCCTCGGCGGGCGCCCGCAACCTGGCCCCGGTGCGCGCGGGCACCCGGGAGTTCGCGGACGTGACGCTGCCGCCGTTCGAGATGGCGCTGCGCGACGGCGGCGCGCGCTCGGTGATGGCCGCCTACACCGAACGCGACGGCGTCCCGGCCTCCGCCGACCCCGAGCTGCTGACCCGCCTCCTGCGCGAGGAGTGGGGCTTCACGGGGACGGTCGTCGCCGACTACTTCGGCATCGGCTTCCTGCAGACCCTGCACCGGGTCGCCGGCACCGCCGCGGAGACGGCCCACGTCGCCCTGGCCGCCGGCATCGATGTCGAGCTGCCCACGGTGAAGTACTACGGCGAGGCGCTCGTGGCGGCCGTGCGGGCGGGCGAGGTCGCCGAGGAACTGGTCGACCGGGCCGCCCGGCGCGTCCTGCTCCAGAAGTGCGAGCTGGGCCTGCTGGACGAGGACTGGCGGCCGCCGAGCCCCGAGTCGGTCGAGTCGATCGACCTCGACCCGGCGGCCAACCGCGTCCTGGCCCGGCGGCTGGCGGAGGAGTCGGTGGTCCTGCTGGACAACCCCGACGGCCTGCTCCCGCTCGCCCCCGACACCCGGGTCGCCGTGGTCGGGCCGCGGGCGGCGGACGCGCTGGCGATGCTCGGCTGCTACTCCTTCCCCTCGCACGTCCTGCCCCATCACCCCGGCGTGGAGACGGGCATCGACATCCCGACCCTGCTGGAGTCCCTGCGGGCCGAACTCCCGGACGCCAAGGTGACGTTCACGGAGGGCTGCGACGTCTTGGACCCGGACCCGTCCGGCTTCCCGGAGGCCGTCGCGCGCACCGCGGAGGCCGACGTCTGCGTGGCCGTCCTCGGCGACCGGGCGGGCCTGTTCGGCCGGGGCACCTCGGGCGAGGGCTGCGATGTGACCGACCTGAACCTGCCGGGCGTCCAGGGCGAGCTGCTGGACGCGCTGGTGGCGACGGGCGTCCCGGTCGTCCTCGTCCTGCTCACCGGCCGCCCGTACGCGCTCGGCCGCTGGCACGGGCGGCTGGGGGCGGTCGTCCAGGCGTTCTTCCCGGGCGAGGAGGGCGGTCCGGCGGTCGCGGGAGTGCTGTCGGGCCGCGTCAACCCGTCCGGCCGTCTCCCGGTGAGCGTGCCGCGCGTGCCGGGCGGCCAGCCCTGGACCTACCTCCAGCCGCCCCTGGGCCTGGCCGGCGAGGTCAGCAACCTGGACCCGACCCCGCTGTACCCCTTCGGCCATGGACGCTCCTACACGCAGTTCGCGTGGGAGGACTTCACCGGCGGCCCGGCCACGGCAGACGGCCCGGCCACGGCAGACGGCCCCGCGACGGTGGACGGCCCCGCGACGGAGATCGGCACGGACGGCGCCCACGACCTGTCCGTCACCGTCCGCAACACCGGGGACCGGGCGGGCGCGGAGGTCGTGCAGCTGTACCTGCACGACCCGGTCGCCTCGGTGACCCGCCCCGACGTCCGGCTGATCGGCTACCGGCGGCTGGAGCTGGCCGCGGGCGAGTCGGCGCGGGTGACCCTCCGCTTCCATGCCGACCTGTCCGCGTTCACCGACCGCGAGGGCCGGCGGATCGTCGAACCCGGCGCGCTGGAACTGCGGCTGGGCACCTCCAGCGCCCAGGTGCGGGAGGTGGCCCGGGTACGGCTGACGGGGCCGGTACGCGAGGTGGGGGCGGGGCGTCGGCTGCTGTGCGAGACGGAGGTCCTGCGTAACTGAGGTGCGGCCGGGGGGTGTCCGCATGGCACAATCCGCCGACACTCCAGGCACATGACGGGACCGCCATGGACACCCCCATATCCGCATCCGAGGACACGGCCGCGGCCGAGGACGGCCGTGGCCGTGAGTGGCTGCTCGGCATCGCCATGCCGGTGCTGGCCTGGCTGCCGAGGGCGGTCACCGCATCGGTTCTGATCCTCGCGCTGTACCTCTGGGGTCTGCACTGGCCCGCGGCCGCGGCGCTGTTCCTGCTCGCCGTCGGGATCTCCAGGAGCGTCCTGGAGACCCACGACCCGCTGCCCGGCCGGGCCGTCCGCCCCGAGGACGAACCGGAGCTGGCCGAGCTGGTCCGGGACGTCGCCGAGCGGCTCGGGTTCCGCGAGCCGCTCCTCGTACGGATCGTGCCGGTCGTCCAGGCGTCCCTGGGCCGCACCCGGGTGAGCGGAGTGCGCACCCACGTGCTCCTCCTCGGCCTGCCGCTGCTGCGCCGGCTGACCGAGGCCCAGCTGGCGTCCGTGATCGCGCACGAGCTGGCGCACGAGAAGCACCTGGGCGAGCGGCGGCACCGTCTGCTGCGGTTCGGCCACGCCGTGCTCGCGGAGCGGCTGGAGGGCCGCTTCCGCCCCCTCGCCCCGCTGGCCGCTCCGCTGTTGCGCGCCGGCCGGCCCCGGCTGTGGGCCCAGGAGACGGCCGCCGACGCCGACGCGGCGCGGATCGCGGGCACCGAGGCCACCGCCGAGGCGCTGCGCCGGGCCGGGCTGCTGCACGCCGTGTTCGAGGCGTTCAGCGAGCGCTGGGTGGCGGCGCTGGCCGAGGAGGACTCCTGGCCCGTGGACCTCTACGACGCCTTCGGCACCGCCGTGAGCGACCCGTACGTCGCCCGCCGGGCCGCCCGCGCCGCGGCCGAGGAGGACGCCGTGGACCCGTACGCCGCCGCCGACCACCCGCCCCTGGACCGACGGGTGACCGCGCTGCCGGCCCACTCCGGGACCCCGTACGGCGACGCTCCCCTCGCCCTGCGGACCGGGGCGGCCGTCACGGCGTGGTGCGACCGGCAGCTCGCGGGGCTGGACTGGCAACCGGAGCCGGAGCCGGGCGACGAGCTGGACCGGGTGCGCATCCTCGACCTGCCCGCCGACCGGCTCCGCGAGCTCGGCTTCGACGCCCGCCTCGCCCTCCTCCACGCGACCGACCGGGACAGCTCGACCGAGGCGGTGGCGCAGGCCCTGGACGCCCTCGCCGACGGCAGCTGGCCGAGGCTGGCCCGCCGTCTGGAACCCGCCCTGCGGTGGGCCCCCGCCGCCGTCCGCCCGGCGTTCGCCCGCAGCGTCCTGGCCGGCGCCCTGAGCACGCCGTTCGCGGAGGTGCTGTGCACGACGGGCTGGACGTACACCAGCCGCTGGCTCGGCTCGGTCGTCACCGCGCCGGACGGCGAGCGGGTCGTCGATCTGCACGAACTGATCGGCGAGGCCCTGATCAGCGGGGACCCGGCGCCGGTGCTCGCCCTGTGGACGTCCGCCGAACCGAAGGAGTGGGCCGTATGAGACGCCCCGGACCCGCCCTGCGCGTGGGCCTGCTGGGCGTGGCCGTCACCCTCACCGGCTACGCCCTCTTCGCCGGCTGGCTCGGCCTGCACGCCCAGCGCTACGCCGACGCCCGCGACCGGGCCACGCAACGGATCGTGGGAGTCGTCGTCGAGGACGGCATCGGCGACGAGGACGACATCCGGGTGCGCTGGACGGACGCCGAGGACCGCACCCACCTGCAGCGCTTCCCCGTCTACGACACCGACCGCTACCGCAGGGGCAGCTCGTTCCCCGTGGCCTACGCCCCCGGCTCCGCCGAGGCCTTTCCGACCGACCCGGACGAGACGGCCGCCGAGGACGACCTGATCGTCCCGATCGTCCTGGGCTCGGCGGCAGCCCTGCTGATCCTCGGGGTCTGGGTCTGGCGGGGCCTGCGCTTCCGCCTCACGGCCCGTCGCCCGGGCCGCCCGATGACGGCGCGCGTCCGTTACGGCCGACGGCGGACGGCGGGGCCGCGCGCCCCGAGGACGACCTGGCTGGAACTGACGGCGCCGGACGGCACGCGGCGCCTGCAACGGGTCATGTGGCACCCGACCCTGGACGAGACTCCCGCCGACTCCCCGGTGACCGTGCACGGCTCGCCCCGCCGACCCGCCGTCGTCGCCCTCCCCGACGGCACCCGGCTGGTCCCCCTGGGCCGACTGCGCAACGGCCCGGCGACCGGCGTCGTCCTCGACGACGAGGCCCTGCGCGCCGACCTGCGGGACGCCTTCGTGCTCCCCGCCGACACCGTCGTACGCCCCGCCTCCGCCCTTTGGCGGCGCGGCGCCCTGACCGCCGCGACCGGCACCGCCCTCGGCGTCGTCGCGGGCTTCGTCCTGACCGGCGGGAGCCTGGTCCCGGCGGTGGCCGTCGCCCTGTGCGCGGCGGCGCTGCTCACCTCGACGTGGGCACTGTCGGCTCCGCAGCCCTAGGACGTCCCCGCCACCGGCCCCCGCTGCCCGGTCCCCGCTACCCGGCCACCGCCTCGAACCGCCACCGGTGCACCGCCCGGGTCACCAACTCCCCGTCCGGCTCCGGAAGTTCGGGCAGGACGGCGTCGTACGCGGCGTCCCACCAGGTGATGACCAGCACCCGGTCCTGCGGGGCCCGGAAGGTCTCCCGGCGCAGGGGCCGCTCGGCGAGCTCCTGCGCCCGCGCCCACGCCAGCAGCTCCGCGCCCCGCCCGGCGACCGCGCGGGCCTCCCACATCAGCGCGACGGTCATGAGTACAGGTTGTCCTTGGCGACCTCGTGCACATGATCGTGATCGTGGGCGTGGGTGTCGTGGGTGCGGCCCGGGACATGCGGGTCCGTCACCGGGAGCGACGAGTCCGCCGACAGGTCCCAGCTCGACGCGGCCCGCCCCCGGGCCACCATCTCCGCGCCCAGGGCGGCCACCATCGCACCGTTGTCCGTGCACAGCTTGGGGCGCGGCACCCGCAGCCGGATGCCGGCCGCCTCGCAGCGCTCCTGGGCCAGCACCCGCAGCCGGGAGTTGGCGGCCACACCGCCGCCGATCATCAGATGGTCGACGCCTTCGTCCTTGCAGGCCCGGACGGCCTTGCGGGTCAGGACGTCCACGACCGCCTCCTGGAAGGAGGCCGCCACGTCCCGGACCGGCACCTCCTCGCCCGCCGCCCGCTTCGCCTCGATCCAGCGGGCGACCGACGTCTTCAGACCGGAGAAGGAGAAGTCGTACGCCGGGTCGCGCGGGCCGGTGAGGCCGCGCGGGAACGCGATCGCCTTCGGGTCGCCCTCGCGCGCGTAGCGGTCGATGACCGGGCCGCCCGGGAAGCCCAGGTTCAGCACCCGGGCGATCTTGTCGAAGGCCTCGCCCGCCGCGTCGTCGATGGTCGCGCCCATCGGACGGACGTCGGAGGTGATGTCGGTGGACAGCAGGAGGGACGAGTGCCCGCCCGACACCAGCAGGGCCATCGTGGGCTCCGGCAGAGCGCCGTGCTCCAGCTGGTCCACGCAGATGTGCGAGGCGAGGTGGTTGACGCCGTAGAGGGGCTTGCCCAGGGCGTAGGCGTAGGCCTTCGCCGCCGAGACGCCGACCAGGAGGGCGCCGGCCAGGCCCGGACCGGCCGTGACCGCGATGCCGTCGAGGTCTCTCGCGCTCACCCCCGCTTCCCTCAGCGCCCGGTCGATGGTCGGGACCATGGCCTCCAGGTGGGCCCGGGAGGCCACCTCCGGCACGACCCCGCCGAAGCGGGCGTGCTCGTCGACGCTGGAGGCGATCGCGTCCGCCAGCAGGGTCGTGCCGCGCACGACGCCCACGCCGGTCTCGTCGCAGGAGGTCTCGATCCCCAGAACCAGGGGTTCGTCAGCCATTGTTCTCGGTTTCCTGTGTCCCTTGTACCGGGGTCGGTACCTGTCTCGATGGGTCGGTGAGGCGCATGACCAGGGCGTCCACGTTCCCCGGCTGGTAGTAGCCGCGCCGGAAGCCGATGGCCTCGAAGCCGAAGCGCTCGTAGAGCTTCTGGGCGCGGACGTTGTCGATCCGGCACTCCAGCATGACCTCGGCGCACTCGAAGGCGGTCGCCGCGCGCAGCAGCTCCGTCAGCAGGCGTCCGCCGAGTCCGGTGCCCCAGTGGCCGCGGGCGACGGCGATGGTCTGGACGTCGGCGAGGTCACCGGCGGCGGCCAGGCCCGCGTACCCGACGATCCGGTCGTCCTCGGCCGTGTCGACGGCGATCAGATACCGCCGGGTCGCCGCGGGGCCTCGGGCATGGGCCAGGTCGGACCAGAACATGCCCCGCGACCAGGCGTCCTCGGGGAAGAGGTCCTTCTCCAGCTCCAGCACGGGCTCGATGTGCCACCAGCGCATCTCGCGCAGTACGGGGTTGACGGGTTCGGTCACTTGGGGGTGACCACCTTGTAGTTCTTGGGCACCTGGGCGTCCGGCCGGCGCAGATACAGCGGCCGCGGGGCAGGCAGCTCCTCGCCCGCGGCCAGCTGCTCCGCGGCCAGACTCGCGAGCGCCGCCGCGGAGACGTGCTCGGGCTCGTGCGCGTTCGGGAACGTGTCCGGGTAGAGCAGCGCGCCCGCGCCGACGGCCGGCAGCCCGGCCACCTCCTCGGCGATGTCGGCGGGCCGGTCGACGGCCGGGCCCGAGAGACGGGTCCGGGAGTCGGCGTAGCGCGCCCAGTAGACCTCCTTGCGGCGGGCGTCGGTCGCCACGACGAAGGGTCCTTCGAGGTCGGACGCGTATGCGAGGCCGTCGAGCGTGCACAGCCCGTGCACGGGGACGCCCAGTGCGAGCCCGAAGGTGTCGGCGGTCATCAGCCCCACTCTCAGCCCCGTGTACGGGCCGGGTCCGACGCCGACGACGATCCCGGTGACGGCGTCGAGCCGGAGCCCGGCCCCGGCGAGCAGCCGGTCGACGGCGGGCAGCAGCAGCTCACCGTGCCGGCGCGCGTCCACCTGACTCGAGGAGGCGATGACGCCGTCGCCGTCGTGCAGCGCGACGGTGATGGCGGGGGTGGCGGTATCCAGAGCGAGCAAGAGCACGCAAACAGCCTACGGCTCCCGTGCCTCGGACACGGCCGTCCCGGTCGGAGGCGCGAACACTGCTAACGTCGCCGCGAAACGTGATCAACAGGACGGATGGGATGGTTCGCCGATGCCGAGCAACAGCGCGACTTTCGTGGCCGGGCTGACCGCGGCAGCCCTGACGACGGTCGGGTTCCTCGCCTTCCACGCGTCGGCGAACGCGCCCGCCGGCCCCGCCGAGCCGCTGCGCAGCGGCGCCCCCGCGAAGGCGGCGAGCGCGCACCGGGACAAGGAGCGCTCCGCGGCGCTGCCGGACGACTCCGGCGTGGGCGAGCGGGTCGTGTACGCGCTGAGCGGCGACCGGGTGTGGCTCGTCGGCTCGAACGACGAGGTCAAGCGCACGTTCAAGGTCGCCCCCGGCAGTGTGGACCCGCTCCCGGGGAGTTACGACGTGTCCTCGCGCTCGGGCGCCGTCACCGGCACCGACGGCACCCCCATCGAGCACGTCGTGCGCTTCACCACCGTGGACGGCGTGACGATCGGCTTCAGCGCGGCGCTGGACGGCTCGCTGCCGGAGGCCGACCCGACGGTGAAGACGGGCGGCATCCGGGAGACCGTCGCGGACGGCAACGCGATGTGGGACTTCGCGACGATCGGACAGCGGATCATCGTGATCCGCTGAGCCTGCTCACGCCGCCTCGGGGTGCCTGACCGGTTCTTCCGCGAGCCCGGGGTCGGGAAGTCTCGGCGGTGTCGAGACCGCGTCCGCGGCCGCGCACGAGGCCAGCAGGTCGCGCATGGACAGACCGGCGAGCGTGAACGGCCGCGACGGCTGGGCCTGAGACGGGGGCTGGGGCTGGGGCTCTGTGGCCGGCATGGACGCCTCCTGAGGTTCGGGGGCGGGCGTACTTAGGTAGACCTAAGTACGAACTTGATACCATGTGACCACGCACCCGACACCAAGCGCAACATTTTGCCGACAGGTTGTCGGAACATTCACGAAGTCGGATCACGCCGGAACAGCGGCGGCCTCAGGCCGACAGCACAGCGGCAGCCTCAGGCCGACAGCACGCTGAGGTCCGCCGCGGCCCACCGCTCACCGAGCCCGGTCACCGTCACATGCCGCACCTCGTCCGTCGTGTCGCCGACGGCCCGGTGGATACGGACCTGGAGCCGCTCCTCGGTCAGCTCCTCGACCTTGCCCTCGCCCCACTCCACGACGATCACCGAGTCGGTCAGCGACACATCGAGGTCGAGGTCCTCCATCTCGTCGAGCCCGCCGCCCAGGCGGTACGCGTCGACGTGGACGAGCGGCGGGCCGTCCCCGAGGGAGGGGTGCACACGGGCGATCACGAACGTGGGCGAGGTGACCGCGCCCCGGACCCCGAGGCCCTCGCCGAGCCCCCGGGTGAGCGTCGTCTTGCCCGCGCCGAGCTCCCCGCTGAGCATCACGAGATCGCCTGCGCGAAGCAGCTTGGCCAGGCGACGGCCCAGCTCCCGCATCTGATCGGGGGAGGTGACGGTGATCTCGACGTCAGCCGGGTTGCGCGCTGCTGCTGGTGCTTCCATAGCCATTCACGGTAGCCCCTGCGGGCACGGCGCCCGCGCGGGTGAGCAGGTCGGCGAGGCGGTCGGTGACCACTTCCGGGTGCTCCAGCATCACGAGGTGCCCGGCGTCGGGGACGAGGACCAGTTCCGCGTCCGGCAGCAGGTCGGCGATCGCCTCGCTGTGCTCGCTCGGCGTGACCAGGTCCCCGATCCCGGCCAGCACCAGTACCGGCAGGTCCGTGAAACCGGCGAGCGCCTCGGTCTTGTCGTGGTCGGTGAAGGCCGGGTAGAACTCGGCGACCACGTCGATCGGCGTGCTCTCGATCATCCGCTCGGCGAACCGCGCCACGGCCGGATCCACGTCCCGGGACGCGAACGAGTACCGCTTGATGATCCCGGCGAAGAGATCGGCGGTGGCCCGTCGCCCCTTCTCCACCAGGGCCGCCTGCTGTCCGAGCGCCTTCAGCACCCCGGGCAGCACCCGCCGCACCGCGTTCACGCCCGCGACCGGCAGCCCGAAGTTGACCTCGCCCAGCCGCCCGGACGAGGTGCCGACGAAGGCGGTGGCGACGACCCGCTCGCTGATCAGCTCCGGATACAGCGCGGCCAGCGCCATCACCGTCATCCCGCCCATGGAGTGCCCGACCAGCACGATCGGGCCCTCCGGCGCGGCCGCGTCGACGACGGCCTTCAGATCGCGGCCCAGCTGGTCGATGCTGACCGGCACGCCGTCCTGCACCTGGGCGACGCCGCGCCCGGAGCGGCCGTGGCTGCGCTGGTCCCAGTACACGGCCCGCACGACGCCCCGCAGGGCCGCCCGCTGGAAGTGCCAGGAGTCCTGGTTGAGGCAGTAGCCGTGGCTGAAGACCACGGTGACGGGCAGCGGGGCCTTGCGCCCGAACAGCCGACGGCGCCGCCCCGGCGACCCGCCCTGCGGCTCGACGTCGTCGACCTCGTAGTACAGCTCGGTGCCGTCGTCGGCGTACGCCTTGCCCGGGGTGCCGCGCAGCCCGCCGTAGGGGCCGGCCGAGTCGAGGGCGAGCCGGGCCTTGGCCCGCATGCCGCGCCCCACGGTCATCCGCTCCAGGGCGACGCCGGCCGCGGCGCCCGCGGCGATCACGCCTATCGCGGCGCCGGCGATGCCGGTCGCCCGGCGCCAGCCCCCGCCCGCCCCCGTGGCGGAGACGGCGGCGACCGCCGAAGCGGCGCTCGCCACTGCCTCCGCACCGCTGTCGCTCACGAACCGCTCCTCTCCGGCCGACGCCACGTCCTGTCACGCATTCAGGTCACGCATTCAGATCACGCATTCACGTCACAGATGCACGTCACACATTCACATGGACGCATTTCACATGGACGCATTCATATAGACGCGGGGAACCCGCACTCCGATGCGCGTGACGATCTCGTATCCGATGGTTCCGGCCGCCTGCGCCCAGTCCTCCGCCGTCGGCTCGCCGTGGTCGCCGGGTCCGAAGAGGATCGCCTCCGCGCCCGGCTCGGGTTCGTCGCCGCCGAGGTCGACGACGAACTGGTCCATCGCGATGCGCCCGGCGGCCGTCCGCCATTTGCCGCCGACCAGCACCGGTCCGGTGCCGGAGGCGTGCCGGGGAACGCCGTCCGCGTAGCCCAGGGGGATCAGGCCGAGGGTGGTCTCGCCCGGGGTGACGTAGTGATGGCCGTAGCTGACGCCGTGCCCGCCCGGGACGTGCTTCACCAGGGCCAGCGAGGCCGCGAGGGTCATCACCGGACGCAGCCCGAAGTCGGCGGAGGAGCCCAGCTCGGGGCTGGGCGAGACGCCGTACATGGCGACGCCCGGCCGGACGAGGTCGAAGTGGCTCTCCGGGAGCGTGAGCGTGGCCGGGGAGTTGGCGATGTGCCGCACCTCGGGCCGGACGCCCTGCCGCTCGGCCTGCGCCACCATCTCCCGGAAGCGGCCGAGTTGGGCCGCGACGGAAGGATGCCCGGGTTCGTCGGCACAGGCGAAGTGCGACCAGAGCCCGGTGATCCGAACGGTTCCCTCCCCCTCGGCGAGGAGCGCCTGCGCGACCAGCTCGGCCCAGTCGGCGGGCTGGCACCCGCCCCGTCCGAGCCCGGTGTCGGCCTTGAGCTGAACCCTGGCCGCCCGCCCGGCGGCCCGCGCCCCTTCAACGGCCTCCCGCAGGGCCCAGAGCCCACTGACGGAGACGTCGAGATCCGCCTCGACCGCCTCCCGCCAGGGCCCGCCCGGAGTCCACAGCCAGCACATGATCCGGACGTCCGCCGGCAGCCCGCCGTCGGCCCGCAACGCCAGCGCCTCCTCGGGCGTGGCGGTGCCCACCCACGTCGCGCCGGCCTCGACGGCCGCGCGGGCGCAGGCGGCGGCGCCGTGCCCGTAGCCGTCCGCCTTCACCACGGCCATGAACGCCGCGCCCGGCGCCTTCGCGCGCAGCGTGCGCACGTTGGCCCGCAGCGCGGCCAGGTCGATCTCGGCACGGGCGCGCATCGGGGCAGCGGGCGGCTTGGCGTTCTCACTCATCGTGCCCAGTGTCTCAGAGGCCTCGGACAGCCCCCGTATTCAGCCCGTGCAGGTGTTGTTCCCTCCGCCCGTCCGGGGCCGCCTCCGGGGGAGTTCGAGGACGAGGCCCGCTACCCCCGCACATCCCGCCAGGCCGCCGGCAACGCCTCCGCGACGTCATGCGCCCGCACCGGCGCCCCGTCCGCCGCGAACCGCCCCGCCAGCCCGTGCAGATACGCCCCCACGCTCCCCGCGTCCAACGCGCTCAACCCCGCCGCGAGCAACGACCCCGCAAGCCCGGACAGCACGTCCCCGCTCCCGGCCGTGGCCAGCCAGGGCGTCCCCGTCGCGTTCACCCGCACCACGCCGGCGCCCCCCGCCTCCGCGACCAACGTCGTGGAGCCCTTCAGCAGCACGGCAGCCCGATAGCGCGCCGCCAGCTCCCGCACACTGCTCAGCCGAGCCCCCTCCACCTCCTCCCGGGCCACCCCCAGCAGCGCGGCCGCCTCCCCCGCGTGCGGCGTCATCAGCGTGGGCGCGCTGCGCCCCCGCACCGCGTCGACGTCCGCCAGCCGCAGCCCGTCCGCGTCGATCAGCACCGGCACGTCGGCGGCAGCCGCCAGCACCTCCGCCACCGCCCCCGCGTCGTCCCCGGCGCCCGGCCCGACGACCCACGCCTGCACCCGTCCGGCCTGCTTGGGCCCCTGGTCGGAGACGAGCGTCTCGGGGAACCGCGCGACGACCGCGTCCCCGGCCGGCCCGACGTACCGCACGGCCCCCGCGCCGCCGCGCAGCGCGCCCGCGACGGCCAGCACGGCGGCCCCCGGGTACCGGGCCGACCCGGCGGCGATCCCGAGGACCCCCCGCCGGTACTTGTCGCTCTCGCCGCCCGGCAGCGGCAGCAGGTCGGCCACCTCCGCGTGCTGCAAGGCCTCCAACTCGGGCCGCACGGGCAGTGCGTCCCCCAGCCCGATGTCGACGAGCCGCACCGACCCGGCGTACTCCCGCGCGGGATCGATCAGCAGCCCCGGCTTGTGCGTGCCGAAGGCGACGGTGAGGTCGGCGCGGATCGCGCTCCCGCGCACCTCACCGGTGTCGGCGTCGACGCCGCTGGGCAGATCGACGGCGACGACGGCGGCCCGGGACCCGGCGACCAGCTCGGCCAGTGCGGCCGCGTCCGGCCGCAGCCCGCCCCGGCCCCCGATCCCGACGATCCCGTCGAGC
Source organism: Streptomyces sp. NPDC006872 (assembly GCF_040635845.1). Lineage (NCBI taxonomy): Bacteria > Bacillati > Actinomycetota > Actinomycetes > Kitasatosporales > Streptomycetaceae > Streptomyces > Streptomyces sp. NPDC006872. The sequence goes on along the minus strand of NZ_JBEYIL010000001.1, from coordinate 301,046 downwards.
ACGAGGTCGGCGCGCCGCACGACGTCGTCGGCGCCGCCCGGGGCGACCGTGCGCCCGCCCGCCCACCGCAGGGCCGCCAGCCCGCCGGCATGCGTCCGTTCGGGCGCGAGCAGCACCGCCGTGACGCCGGCCCCGCGCCGGGCGAGCCGGGCCCCGGCGTACAGGGCGTCGCCCCCGTTGTCCCCGCTGCCGACCAGCAGCACGATCCGCCGCCCGTACACCCGTCCCAGCAGATCCGCGCAGGCGGCGGCGAGCCCGGCGGCGGCCCGCTGCATGAGGGCCCCTTCGGGAAGCCCGGCCATCAACTCCCGCTCGGCGCGGCGGACGGTCTCGACGCAGTAGGCAGTACGCATGGGGCGAGTCTCCCCCGGCTTCCCCCGCCACCGCACGCGCTCGACTCAGCCTTCGGCCACCATCGCTCGGCCTTAGACCACCGCCACTCGGCCTTCGACCACCATCGCTCGGCCTTAGACCACCGCCACTCGGCCTTCGACCACCATCGCTCGGCTTTCGACCACCGCCACTTGGCCTTCGGCCAGCACCACTCAGCCTTCGGCCACCACCACCGCCGAAGCGACCCCCGCGTCATGACTCAACGACACATGCCAGCTCCGCACGCCCAGTTCGGCCGCCCGCGCGGCGACACTCCCCCGCACCCGCAGCCGGGGCCGCCCGCTGTCCTCGACATAGACCTCGGCATCCGTCCACAGCAGCCCGGGCGGCGCCCCCAGCGCCTTGGCCAGGGCCTCCTTCGCCGCGAACCGCGCCGCCAGCGAGGCGACGCCCCGCCGCTCCCCGCTCGGCAGCAGCAGCTCGCTCTCCAGGAACAGCCGTTCGGCCAGTGCGGGCGTCCGCTCCAGCGACGCCGCGAACCGCTCGATCTCGGCCACGTCGATACCGACCCCGATGATGCTCATGCCGAGCACCCTAAGGCCGCTCTGTCACAGCCTGCTGCTAGCCTGCGGCGACTTGATCAAGCAGGCTTTCACCGCCGCGCGCCCTGGGGGGCCAGCCCGCGCGCCGCGGACAGTGACGCCAGGGGGCGGAGGCATGACCAGCACGACCAACGGCACACCCATGAGCTCGGGCGGGGGCTCGGGCTCTTCGGGGCCGACATTCGACCCGTACGACAACACACCCGAGCTGATCCCGCTGCGCACCGCCGCGCAGGCCGGGGACTGGCCCGCCGTCCGGGCCTTCTTCGCGGGCCTCGGGTCGGTCGACCAGCTCACCTCGGCCTCCGCCCTCCTCGCCGACACTCCCGGCGTCGAGAACTTCCTGGAGCGGGCCGCCGCCGAACTGCCCGGCGACCCGCTGCCGCGCACCCTGCTCGCCGAGCGGTATGTCTTCATCGGCTGGGACATCCGCAGCGGCGCCCGCGCCAAGTACGTCTCGCAGGACCAGTTCGGCCAGTTCCACGACTGGCTGCGGCGGGCCGAGCAGATCCTGATCGAGGTGTGCGCCGAGCAGCCCGCGTACGCCCCCGCCTGGACGGCCCGACTGCTGACCGCGCGCGGTCTGCAGCTGGGCCAGGCCGAGGCGCGCCGCCGCTACGACCGGCTCGCCGCCCACCACCCGCACCACTACCGCGCCCAGATGCAGCTGCTCCAGCAGCTGTGCCCGAAGTGGAGCGGTTCCTGGGAGGCGGCGCACGGCTTCGCCCGCGAGTGCGCGACCGCCGCCCCCGACGGCTCCAACTCCGGCGCGATGGTGGCCCTGGCCCACATCGAGCACTGGCTGGACCTGGACAGCGGCGAGGACGCGGCCTACCTGCGGGGCGTGCCGGTCCGCGACGACCTGCGCAACGCCGCCCAGGTGTCCGTGCTGCACCCGGACCATCGGCCCGACTGGAACTCGATCGGCGCGCACAGCGCGTTCGCGTTCGCCTTCTCGGTCGGCGGCCACTTCGCGGACGCGGCCCCGCACTTCGCCTTCCTCGGCGACCGGGCGTCCGAGTTCCCCTGGCAGTACCTGCCCGACCAGAAGTCGGCGTTCCTCAAGTTCCGCAAGTCCGCGCTGGCGAGCCAGGGAGGCAGACAGCTGTGACCACCGACCTGCACGACGACGGCGCCGCGGACGCCCTCGGCACCGCCGACGCCCTCGCCGCCCTCACCGGCCTGGTCTCGCACACCAGCACCGACGGCATCCCCACCCTCTACGCCCCGGCCTCCGGCAACGAGATCACCGCCGGTCTCTTCTTCCGGGTGGGCCGCGCCGACGAGACCCTGGCCACCTCCGGCCTCACCCACCTCGTCGAACACCTCGCCCTGCACCGCCTCGGCCTGTCCGACCTGCACTACAACGGCGCGACGGCGAACGCCTACACCCTCTTCCACGTCCACGGCAGCGAGGCGGAGGTCGTCGAGTACCTCAACAGCGTGTGCGCGGGGCTGCGGGACCTGCCGATGGAGCGGCTGGAGACCGAGAAGGAGATCCTGCGCACCGAGGCGGCCGGCCGCGGCGGCGGCCCCCAGCAGCAGCTGCCGCTGTGGCGGTACGGCGCCCAGGGCTACGGCCTGACCAGCTACAACGAGCTCGGCACCTGGAGCCTGACCCCGGACCAGGTGCGCGACTGGGCCCGGACCCGCTTCACCAGGGACAACGCGGTCCTGTGGATCACCAGCGACCATGTCCCCGAAGGCCTGGACCTCACCCTCCCGCAGGGCTCACGGCTGCCCGCGCCGGCCCCGACCAGCGCCCTGCCGGTCACCCCCGCCTTCATCGGCGGCGACGACGGCCATGTGGTCCTCACCTCGGTGCTCCGCCGCTCCACCGCGGCCAGCGTCTTCGCGGACGTCCTCGGCCGGGCCCTCTTCCAGGACCTGCGCCAGGAGGGCGGCTACTCCTACTCCGCGGAGGCCGACTACTCCCCGCGCGACGCCGACTTCGCCACCCTCACCGCATACGCCGACGCCCTCCCGCAGAAGCAGGACGCGGTCGTCGGCGGCTTCGTCGACACCCTCGCCCGGCTGCGCGCGGGACGCATCGAGCAGGCCGAGCTGGACTCCGCCCGCGGCAAGATCCTCAAGATGTACGACACGCCCGACCTCGCCGCGGCCGCGCTCCCCTCGTACGCGCTGAGCCTGCTGCTCGGGCACCGCGTCCTCACCCCCGAGCAGCACCGGGCCGAGCTGGACGCGGTGACGGTGGACGACCTGCGCGAGGTCGCCCGGGAGACCTGGGCCGGGGCGCTGCTCCAGGTGCCGGGCCGGGGCGTCGACTGGGCGGGCTGCACCCTCGCCCCGCAGTTCTCGACGGACTCCGTCACCGGCACCCGCCACCAGTCCCTGGAGGACGAGGACGTCACCCTGGTCATCGGCACGGAGGGCGTGAGCCTGCTGACCCCGAGGGGTCCGATCACCGTCCGCTACGCCGCCTGCTCGGCGATGACCGCCCGCCCCGACGGCGCCCGCGGCCTCACCGGCCACGACGGCTTCTCGGTCAACGTGGAGCCGACCCTGTACCGGGGGGTGACCCCGGAGCGCATCGCGGCCCTCGACGCGGCCGTCCCGGCGGCGGCGGTGGTGCGGATGCCGGCCCGGGCCCCGGAGCAGATCCCCCAGCCCCGCAAGCGGTCGGCCTCCGGCGGCCGGAGCGGCGGCGGCAACGCCCGCTCGACCTGGGCCTGGACCACCGCGCTCTGGCTCGTGGGCCTGCTCGCGGCGGCCTGGGGCCTGCTCTGCGCGGTGATCACCTCCGAGGAGGCCTCGGCCGCGAACCCGGAGTGGGACGCGGTGGTAGGCGTCTGGATCATGGAGATCCCGCTGGCCTTCGCCACCTGGAAGCTGTACACGGCCCGCAGGCAACGCCGCCGGTCCTGACGAGCGGGCGGGGCGCCCTCGCCCTACAGGCACCCAGGCGCCCCGCCCGCTCGACCGTCACCGACTACTCCCCCGGCACCGCCTACTCGACCGTCACCGACTTCGCCAGGTTCCGCGGCTGATCCACCTCGTTGCCTCGCGCGGTGGCGAGCTCGCACGCGAACACCTGCAACGGCACCGTCGCCACCAGCGGCTGGAGCAGAGTCGGGGTCACCGGAATCCGGATCAGATGGTCGGCGTACGGCGCCACCGCCTCGTCCCCCTCCTCCGCGATGACGATCGTGCGCGCGCCCCGCGCCCGGATCTCCTGGATGTTGGACACGATCTTGTCGTGGAGGACGGACCGCCCCCGGGGCGAGGGCACCACCACCACGACCGGCATGTCCTCCTCGATGAGGGCGATCGGACCGTGCTTCAGCTCACCGGCGGCGAACCCCTCCGCATGCATGTAGGCGAGCTCCTTCAGCTTGAGCGCACCCTCCAGCGCGACCGGGTATCCCACGTGCCGCCCCAGGAACAGCACGGTGTCCTTCCCGGCGAGCGACCGCGCCAGCTCCCGCACCGGCTCCATGGTCTCCAGCACCCGCTCGACCTCATGGGAGATCCGCGCGAGGTCCCGCACCACGGCCCGGATCTCGTCCGCCCACTTGGTGCCGCGCACCTGGCCGAGGTACAGCGCGACCAGATAGCAGGCGACCAGCTGCGTCAGGAACGCCTTGGTGGACGCGACGGCCACCTCCGGCCCGGCGTGCGTGTAGAGCACCGCGTCCGACTCACGGGGGATGGTCGAGCCGTTGGTGTTGCAGATCGCCAGCACCTTGGAGCCCTGCTCGCGGGCGTGCCGCAGCGCCATCAGGGTGTCCATGGTCTCGCCGGACTGCGAGATGGCGATGACGAGCGAGCGTGGGCCCAGGATCGGATCCCGATACCGGAACTCACTGGCCAGCTCCACCTCGCACGGGATCCGCGTCCAGTGCTCGATGGCGTACTTGGCGATCAGACCGGCGTGGAAGGCCGTGCCGCAGGCGACGATGACGACCTTGTCGACCTCCCGCAGCTCGGAGGCCGGGATCCGCACCTCGTCGAGGGTCAGCGCACCGGAGCCGTCGATCCGGCCCAGCAGGGTATCGGCGACCGCCTTGGGCTGCTCGGCGATCTCCTTGAGCATGAAGTAGTCATAACCCCCCTTTTCCGCAGCCGACGCGTCCCAGTCGACGTGGTACTCCCGGACCTCCGCCGGCAGCCCGTCGAACCCGGTGACGCTCACTCCGTCCCGCCGCAGCTCGACGACCTGGTCCTGGCCCAGCTCGATCGCCGACCGCGTGTGGGCGATGAACGCGGCGACGTCCGAGGCGAGAAAGGCCTCGCCCTCTCCAACGCCCACCACGAGCGGCGAGTTCCGCCGCGCGCCGACCACCACACCGGGTTCGTCGGCATGCACCGCGACCAGCGTGAACGCCCCCTCCAGCCGCCGGCACACCAGGCGCATCGACTCCGCCAGATCGGAGGTCGCGGAGAACTCCTCGGCGAGCAGATGCGCGACGACCTCGGTGTCGGTCTCGGAGCCCAGCTCGTGCCCCCGCTCGGCGAGTTCGTCCCGCAGCAGGGCGAAGTTCTCGATGATCCCGTTGTGCACGACGGCGACCCGCCCGGCGTTGTCGAGATGCGGATGGGCGTTCGCATCGGTCGGCCCGCCGTGTGTGGCCCACCGTGTGTGCCCGATTCCCGTCGGCCCGGTCGGCAGCGGTCGCGCCCCGAGCTCCTTCTCCAGATTGACGAGCTTGCCCGCCTTCCTGGCGGCGGCGAGCCCGCCGTCCGCCAGAACGGCGACTCCCGCCGAGTCGTACCCCCGGTACTCCAGCCGTTTCAGCCCGGCCATGACGACCTCTAGCGCCGACTGAGACCCCACGTATCCCACGATTCCGCACATGCGCGGCAGCCTACGACCGAACCCCGCCCCGAAAGAGCCTCCGCGTGCCCGATTTCGGAAATTCTGCTGGAGTTCCATGGACGTGACGGAGCCCACCCGCCATCCCGTTCAAACTCCGTTAACAATGGACTGTGATCTCTCCGGTCTCCTCGATGCCCCGGAGCGCCCACCGGCACAGGCCGGAGGCGACTCCTTACGTCGACCTCACCCGCCCCGAGTGGAGCGCGCTGCGTGAGAAGACGCCGCTGCCGCTGACCGCCGAGGAGGTCGAGAAGCTGCGCGGCCTGGGCGACGTCATCGACCTCGACGAGGTGCGCGACATCTATCTCCCGCTGTCCCGCCTGCTCAACCTCTACATCGGCGCCACCGACGGCCTGCGCGGCGCCCTGAACACCTTCCTCGGCGAACAGGGCTCCCAGTCGGGCACCCCGTTCGTCATAGGGGTCGCCGGCTCCGTGGCCGTCGGCAAGTCGACGGTCGCCCGCCTGCTGCAGGCCCTGCTCTCCCGCTGGCCGGAACACCCCCGCGTGGAACTGGTCACCACGGACGGCTTCCTGCTCCCCACCAGAGAACTGGAAGCCCGCGGTCTGATGTCCCGCAAGGGCTTCCCCGAGTCCTACGACCGCCGCGCCCTGACCCGCTTCGTGGCCGACATCAAGGCAGGGAAGGACGAGGTCACCGCCCCCGTCTACTCCCACCTGATCTACGACATCGTGCCGGACCGCAAGCTCACCGTCCGCCGCCCCGACATCCTCATCGTCGAGGGCCTCAACGTCCTGCAGCCCGCCCTGCCCGGCAACGACGGCCGCACCCGCGTCGGCCTCGCCGACTACTTCGACTTCAGCGTGTACGTCGACGCCCGTGTCGAGGACATCGAGCGCTGGTACCTCAACCGCTTCCGCAAACTGCGCGACACGGCGTTCCAGGACCCCTCCTCGTACTTCCGCAAGTACACCCAGGTCTCGGAGGAGGAGGCCCTCGACTACGCCCGCACGATGTGGCGCACCATCAACAAGCCCAACCTGGTGGAGAACATCGCCCCCACCCGAGGCCGCGCCACCCTGGTGGTCCGCAAGGGCCAGGACCACAAGGTCCAACGCCTGAGCCTGCGCAAACTCTGACGCCGGATTCCGACGGCTACCCTGCCCCCATGCTGCACCTGCGCCTGATCACCCCGTCCGACAGCACCGACGACGTCGTCCGGCTGATCGAGCGGACCGTCGGCACCACCCACCTCGTGGTGCTGACGGGCGCGGCCCGCAACCCGGTCGGCGATGTCGTCCTGTGCGATGTGGCACGCGAGGCGGGCGACGAACTCCTCACCGGGCTACAGGAGTTGGGCCTCGACAAAACGGGCTCGATCGCCGTGGAGAACATCGACCTGTCGCTGTCCCGGCGCGCCGACAAGGCCGAGGCGGAGGCGCCGGGCGAGGGCGCCGACGCGGTCCTGTGGGAGCACCTCACGGACGCCACCCACGAGGAGTCGACGCTCTCCGTCACCTACGTCGCCTTCATCACCCTGGCCACGATGATCGCGGCCTGCGGTGTGGTCCTGGACAGCGCGATCCTGGTCGTGGGCGCGATGGCCGTCGGCCCGGAGTTCGGCCCCCTGGCCGGCATCTGCACATCGATCGTGCAGCGCGCCCCCCGCCTGGCCCTGCGCTCCCTGATCGCCCTGCTGGTCGGCTTCGCCGTGGCCATCGCCGTGACGGTCGGCTTCAGCCTCTTCATGGACGGCCTGGACCTGTTCAGCAAGGAGCAGTTGGAGGCGGACCGCCCCCAGACCGGCTTCGTCTACGCCCCCGACGCGTTCTCGTTCATCGTGGCCGTCCTGGCAGGAGCCGCCGGCACCCTCTCCCTGACGTCGGCGAAGTCCGGCGCCCTGGTCGGCGTGGCCATCTCGGTGACGACAGTCCCGGCCGCAGCCAACGCCGCCGTAGCCCTCAGCTACGGCGACACGAAGCAGACCTGGGGCTCAACAGAACAACTCCTACTGAACCTACTGGGCATCATCCTGGCAGGCACCCTGACCCTGCTGGCCCAGAAGTACTTCTGGGCAAGACAACGCCGGTCGAGTCAACCCACCTAGGGGCGCGGGGCTCTGCTCGATTTGCGGCTCCGCCGCGTGGGCGCGACAAGCCACGAAGCACCCGCACCCCGCAACGCACAGAACCCCCACCCCGAACCCGGCACCCGCACCCGCACCCCGGCGGCTAGCCGAGCGCGGACTTCACCACATCCGCCAACCGCCCCGCAACAGACCGCGCCTGCTCGATGTCCGCGGCCTCGACCATCACCCGCACCAACGGCTCGGTCCCGGAAGGCCGCAGCAGCACCCGCCCGGTGGCCCCCAGCTCCCGCTCCGCCTCGGCGACGGCGACGGCGAGCTCGGCGGAGTCCCCGACCCGGGACCTGTCGACGTCAGGCACATTGACCAGCACCTGAGGCAGCCGCTCCATCACCGAGGCCAGCTCCCGCAGCGACTTCCCGGTCTCGGCGACGCGCGCCGCCAGCATCAGGCCCGTCAGCGTGCCGTCACCGGTCGTCGCGTGATCGAGGATGATCACGTGCCCGGACTGCTCGCCGCCCAGCGCGTACCCGTGCTCCTTCATCTCCTCCAGCACATACCGGTCGCCGACGGCGGCCTGCACCAGCTGGATCCCCTCGCGCTCCATGGCCAGCTTGAAGCCGAGGTTGGACATGACGGTCGCGACAACGGTGTCCGAGCGCAGCACGCCCCGCTCCCGCATGGCCAGGGCCAGCACGGAGAGGATCTGGTCGCCGTCGATCTCCTCGCCGGTGTGGTCCACCGCGAGGCACCGGTCCGCGTCGCCGTCGTGCGCGATGCCGAAGGCGGCCCCGTGCTCGATGACCGCGTCCTTCAGCTTGCCGAGGTGCGTGGACCCGCAGCCGTCGTTGATGTTGAGCCCGTCCGGCTCGGCCCCGATGGTGACGATCTCCGCGCCGGCCCGGGTGAACGCCTCGGGCGACACCCACGCGGCCGCGCCGTGCGCCTCGTCGAGGACGACCTTCAGCCCGTCCAGCCGGTTCGGCAGGACGGCGATGAGGTGGGCGACGTAACGGTCGAACCCTTCGTCGTACGAGCGGACCCGCCCGACGCCGCTGCCGGTCGGCCGCTCCCAGGGCGCTCCGGTGCGGTGCTCCTCGTAGACGGACTCGATGCGGTCCTCGAGATCGTCGGCGAGCTTGTGACCGCCGCGGGCGAAGAACTTGACGCCGTTGTCGGGCATGGCGTTGTGGCTGGCGGAGAGCATCACGCCGAGGTCCGCGCCGAGCACACCGGTGAGATAAGCGACGGCGGGCGTCGGCAGCACGCCGACCTTCAGCACGTCGACGCCCGCACTCGCCAGGCCGGCCACCACGGCGGCCTCCAGGAACTCCCCGGACGCACGCGGGTCCCGTCCGACGACGGCCACCGGCCGGTGCCCCTCGAACGTGCCCGCCTCGGCCAGCACGTGCGCCGCGGCGACGGACAGGCCAAGAGCCATCTCCGCCGTCAGATCCGCGTTGGCGACACCGCGCACGCCGTCCGTGCCGAAGAGTCGTCCCACTTGTCCTCCTGAGGAAGCGTCAGTTTCAAAAGCCGTGCGGGGCGCGCCGGATGGCCGTCCGGTCTGCGGCGGCTCCCACAGTCCGACATCCCGCATTCAGGCATTGCATGCCCTGAACATCCGATCACACAAGCCTTTGAGCACCTTGTGCCGTTATACGCCCAGAACTGCGAGAAAACGAACGCCCCGGCGACACTGTGGCGTGCCGCCGGGGCGTTCGGAGTACGTGGGGTCGGACCGAACCGGCCCGACCCGGTATACGTACGAGCAGGCAGCGAAGCTTAACGCTTGCTGTACTGCGGGGCCTTGCGGGCCTTCTTGAGACCGGCCTTCTTGCGCTCGACCGCACGGTCGTCACGCGTGAGGAAGCCGGCCTTCTTGAGCGCGCCGCGGTTGTTGTCCACGTCGGCCTCGTTCAGCGCACGGGCGACACCGAGACGGAGCGCACCGGCCTGACCCGAGACACCGCCGCCGGAGATCCGGGCGACGACGTCGTAGCGACCCTCGAGCTCGAGGACCTTGAACGGCTCGTTGACTTCCTGCTGGTGCACCTTGTTCGGGAAGTAGTCCTCGAGGGTGCGACCGTTGATCTTCCACTTCCCGGAGCCCGGAACGATCCGGACGCGGGCGATGGCGTTCTTGCGACGGCCCAGGCCGGCGGCCGGCTGGGGCTCGCCGAAGCGGGAGGCCAGGGACTCCGAGGTGTACTCACCCTCGACGGGGACCTCGGACTCGGTGGTGTAGCTGTCGATGTCGACGAGCTCGGTCTCTTCGAGCGGCTGCTCGGCAGTGGTCTCGGCCACGGTTCTCCTCAGATTCTCTTCAGCTTGGGGGTGTGGCCGGAATTACTGCGCGACCTGGGTGATCTCGAACGGCACAGGCTGCTGTGCCGCGTGCGGGTGCACGTCACCCCTGTAGACCTTCAGCTTCGAGAGCATCTGACGGCCGAGCGTGTTCTTGGGGAGCATGCCCTTGACGGCCTTCTCGACGGCCTTCTCCGGGTTGTTCGCCAGCAGGTCGTCGTAGCGCACGGAGCGCAGACCACCCGGGTACCCGGAGTGGCGGTAGGCCATCTTCTGGGTCCGCTTGTTGCCGGAGAGGTGCACCTTGTCGGCGTTGATGATGATGACGAAGTCACCGGTGTCGACGTGGGGCGCGTAGATCGGCTTGTGCTTGCCTCGCAGAAGGGAGGCGGCAGTGGTGGCGAGACGGCCCAGGACGATGTCCTGAGCGTCGATGACGTGCCACTGGCGCGTCACATCGCCGGGCTTGGGGCTGTACGTACGCACGGTTCGTAGCCTTCGCTTCTTCAGTGAATGGTCCTGACAAGGTCACCGAAGACGATCGACAGCCCTGACCGCACTGCGGTGACGCATACCGCGTGCTGGTCGCATGTCATCGGCCCGGTGGACCGGTGTAAGGGCCCGTCCCGTGAGAAGAGCAAGCCAATACACAACGAAGAAGCAGAATACCCGCGTCTCGGGGGCCTGGTCAAAACGAGCCCCGCGACCACCGGAAACGGCCTTCCGGAGTGGCCCGCGCCACACCCTGAGCGGCGGCCTGGGGAAATGCCGCACCAACCACCCGGAGATGTCGTCTTTGCCCGCACTCACGGCCGCTCACGCCCGGAACGCCAGGGGCTCCAGCGCCTGTTGGGGCGCAACACGACACGCCGATGCCCGTCTAAGATGCGCCCCATGAGCTATGGGCAGGGGGGACCTCAGTCCCAGTGGGATCCGTGGAAACCGAACTCCCAGCAGCCGTGGACCACCGGCGATGACGGCCGGACCCCGGACTGGGCCGCGCTCGCCGAGGCGTCCGAGACGCGCAACAAGCGCCGTCGGGTGTTCTTCATAGGCGGGGGCGCGCTCGCCACGATCGCCATCGGCACCGCCGTGGCCATGGCCGTGGTCTCGGCGAACGGCAGCGACGAGGCGAACAAGCCCACCTCCTCACTGCCCGCGACCGCCGATCTGCCGAGCGCGTCCACCACCCCGTCCTTCGCGCCGACCAGCGCCCCGCCCCCGCTGGACCCGAAGGAGTTCGTCTCCAGCAAGGCCAAGGACACCGCCCCCAACGGCCCCGACCTCCTCTTCCCCGGCACCCAGCTGACCATGGGCTCGGCCGTGTACAAGAAGGGCCCGAAGGCCGACAGCACCACGTGCACGACGGGCGCGGGGGGCACTCTCCCCACCGTCCTCACCGCCAACGGCTGCACCCGCATCATGCGGGTCACGTACACCAAGGACGGCATCGCGACCACGGTCGGCGTGGCCGTCTTCGACACCGAGGCCCAGGCCCTCAAGGTCAAGAGCCAGTCCGACGACAAGAGCATCGTCAAGGCCCTCACCGGCGGGGACGTCAAGGCCTTCTGCAACGGCGCGATCTGCCGCTCGACGACCAACTCCTACGGCCGGTACGCCTACTTCACGATCACCGGCTTCGCGAACGGCAAGGACGTGACCACGAAGGACACGGCCGTCTTCACCGCGGGTGACGACCTCGCCGAGTTCGCGTTCCAGCAGATCCGCCGCCGCGGCGAGGCCCAGGCCTCCGCGGCCGCCAACAGCTGACGCCTTCCCTCCAGGGGCCGGCTCAGCAGCAGCCGGCCCCCGGCAGCGTCCGCTTGTTGCGCGCCTCCTTGTTGCGCGCGGCGAGCAGCTCGTCGGCCGGGTAGCCGACCTCCTCCAGCGTCAGCCCGTGCGGCCGCACGACATGCACGGCGGAGTCCCGCACCCCCGCGGCCAGCACCTTCCCGGGCCACTCGTCCCCCCGGTGCCCGTCCCCCACGAACAGCAACGCGCCGATCAACGACCGCACCATGTTGTGACAGAACGCATCGGCCCGAACGGTCGCGGTGACGATCCCGTCGTCCCCCCGCACCAGACTCAGCTCCTGCAGGGTGCGGATGGTGGTCGCCCCCTCCCGCCGCTTGCAGTAGGCGGCGAAGTCGTGCTCGCCGAGCAGCCTGCGCGCCGCCTCGTTCATGGCGTCGACGTCGAGGGGCCAGTCGTGCCAGAGGACGTGACTGCGCAGCAGCGGATCGACACCGCCCGGATCGTCGGTGACCCGGTACGCGTACCGCCGCCAGATCGCCGAGAAGCGTGCGTTGAACCCGTCCGGCGCCTCGGTGAGGGACCAGATACGGACATCCTTGGCGAGCCGCCCGGCCAGCCGCTTGAGCAGCTTCTCCCGGTGCTCGGCCCAGAGTCCCTCCGGCAGATCGACGTGCGCCACCTGCCCGCGCGCGTGCACCCCGGCGTCCGTCCGCCCGGCCACGGTCAGCTCGTACGTCGTGTCCTTCGACCGCGTGACGGTCCGCAGGGCGTCCTCGATCTCCCCCTGCACGGTCCGCCGGCCGCCGGCCTGCTTGGCCCACCCGGAGAACCCGCTCCCGTCGTACGACAGGTCCATCCGCACCCGTACGAACCCGGGCTGTACTTCGTCACTCACCCCTAGATCCTCTCAAGCCTGCATCCTGCGGAGAACGCGGAACGGGCCCGCCCCCGAGGGGCGGACCCGTTCACTGCAAGGCAGAGCCTCAGGCGTCCTTGGACTCCCCGGCCGGAGCCTCGTCCGCGACCTCTTCGGCAGCGGGCTTGGCGTCCTCGACGACCTCGTCCTTCTTGAGGGCGTCTTCCTTGACCGCACGCTTGGTGGCAGCCTCGGCCTCACCCGTGGCCTGCTGCGCGACCGTCAGCGCCTCGACCAGCTCGATGACAGCCATGGGCGCGTTGTCGCCACGACGGTTACCGATCTTGGTGATACGGGTGTAGCCACCCGGACGGTTCTCGTAGCGCGGGCCGATCTCGGTGAAGAGCGTGTGCACGATGCTCTTGTCCGTGATCACCTGGAGCACCTGACGGCGGTTGTGAAGGTCGCCCTTCTTCGCCTTGGTGACCAGACGCTCGGCGTACGGACGCAGCTTGCGCGCCTTCGCCTCGGTGGTGGTGATACGACCGTGCTCGAAAAGCGCCTTCGCGAGGTTCGCGAGGAGCAGCTTCTCGTGCGCGGCGCTGCCGCCCATACGGGCACCCTTGGTGGGCTTCGGCATGATGTCTCTCCTAGGGTGTCTGCCCCGGCCGTATCAGGTACCGAGGTCAGTATCCGAGCAGGCGGTTACCTGTCGGAGATCCAGGCCCCCGAAGGGGCCTGGAAGGGGCGCGGGGCGGTGCCAATATGCGACTCCGTCGCGTGGGCGCGACCAGCCACAGCCGGTCCGCAGACGCAGTACGGCCTCCCCGCGGAGCGCTCAGTACTGCTCGGTCTCCACGAAACCGGCGTCCGCGTCGTCATCGGCGCCGAACGCGTCAGCCGCAGCGGTCGGGTCGAATCCGGGCGGGCTGTCCTTGAGGGCCAGGCCCATGCCGGCCAGCTTCGCCTTGACCTCGTCGATCGACTTCGCACCGAAGTTGCGGATGTCGAGCAGGTCGGCCTCGGAACGAGCCACGAGCTCACCCACGGAGTGGATGCCCTCACGCTTGAGGCAGTTGTACGACCGAACGGTGAGCTCGAGCTCCTCGATCGGCAGCGCCAGATCAGCGGCCAGGGCTGCGTCCGTCGGGGACGGACCCATGTCGATGCCCTCGGCGTCGATGTTGAGCTCACGGGCCAGACCGAACAGCTCGACCAGCGTCTTACCGGCGGAGGCCATGGCGTCACGCGGACGCATCGCCTGCTTGGTCTCGACGTCGACGATCAGCTTGTCGAAGTCGGTGCGCTGCTCGACACGGGTCGCCTCGACCTTGTACGTGACCTTGAGCACCGGCGAGTAGATCGAGTCGACCGGGATGCGCCCGATCTCCTGACCGACCTGCTTGTTCTGCACCGCGGAGACGTAACCGCGACCGCGCTCGACGGTCAGCTCCATCTCCAGCTTGCCCTTGCCGTTGAGCGTGGCGAGGACCAGGTCGGGGTTGTGCACCTCGACACCGGCCGGAGGCGCGATGTCGGCGGCGGTGACCAGACCCGGACCCTGCTTGCGCAGGTACATCACAACCGGCTCGTCGTGCTCGGACGACACGACGAGCTGCTTGATGTTGAGGATCAGGTCGGTGACGTCCTCCTTGACGCCCGGCACGGTGGTGAACTCGTGCAGCACGCCGTCGATCCGGATGCTGGTGACAGCGGCGCCGGGGATCGAGGAGAGGAGGGTACGGCGGAGGGAGTTACCGAGGGTGTAGCCGAATCCCGGCTCCAGCGGCTCGATCACGAACCGGGAGCGGAACTCGTCAACGACCTCTTCGGTCAACGAGGGACGCTGAGCGATCAGCATGTTGCGATCCTTCTGTCAGGGACGCCCGCTATTTGACGTCCTGATATGTGACAAGGGTACGGGCGATACGACCCGAAGGAGCCGTACCGCCCGAAAACCTCAGCCCGACAAGCAGCCGTGCGTCAGACGCGGCGACGCTTGGGCGGACGGCAGCCGTTGTGCGGGGTCGGGGTGACGTCCTGGATGGAGCCGACCTCGAGGCCCGTGGCCTGCAGGGAGCGGATGGCGGTCTCACGACCGGCGCCCGGGCCCTTGACGAAGACGTCGACCTTGCGCATGCCGTGCTCCTGCGCGCGACGGGCAGCCGACTCGGCGGCCATCTGCGCGGCGAACGGCGTGGACTTGCGCGAGCCCTTGAAACCGACGTGGCCGGCGGAGGCCCACGAGATCACGTTTCCGGCCGGGTCCGTGATGGACACGATCGTGTTGTTGAACGTGCTCTTGATGTGCGCCTGGCCGTGCGCGACGTTCTTCTTTTCCTTGCGGCGCACCTTCTTGGCAGCGCCCTGACGACCCTTGGGGGGCATCTACAAACTCCTACGGGGAGGTGGTCGGTCCTACAGCGAAGACCGCTGATGAAGCGTTGTCCGCTGAGGACTACTTCTTGCCCGGCTTCTTCTTGCCGGCGATGGCGCGACGCGGGCCCTTGCGGGTACGAGCGTTCGTGCTGGTGCGCTGACCGCGGACGGGCAGACCACGACGGTGACGGAGACCCTGGTAGCAGCCGATCTCGACCTTGCGGCGGATGTCGGCCTGGATCTCGCGACGGAGGTCACCCTCGGTCTTGATGTTGGCGTCCACGTACTCGCGGATCGCGACGAGCTGCTCCTCGGAGAGGTCGCGAACGCGGGTGTTCGGGTCGACGCCGGTCGCTGCCAGCGTCTCCTGGGAGAGGGTCCGGCCGATGCCGAACACGTAGGTGAGGGCGACCTCCACGCGCTTTTCGCGCGGGATGTCGACACCGGAAACGCGTGCCATTCAATGGCTCCAGTTGATCTTCGGAGGTCTTCCGCAGAACCGCCTCCCATCCGCCGTCCTCCCCTTCGGGGATTTGGTACGAAATGGGTCCCCGGCCTCCGAGCCGGGGGTATCAGGCGCAGAAAAACGCCTGGGTCCTGCGTATGAACAAATTCAGCTCGCGTCGCGCGAAGTCTCTGCGATATCGATGCAGAGGGTGTGATCTGTCTGCGATCAGCCCTGGCGCTGCTTGTGGCGCGGGTTCTCGCAAATGATCATGACCCGACCGTGACGGCGGATCACCCTGCACTTGTCGCAGATCTTCTTGACGCTCGGCTTGACCTTCATGGGGTGAGGTTCTCCGGGTCAGTTGCCGACAACCCTGCCCGCCCACCAAGGCGCACAGGGACATGGGCAAGATCTACTTGTACCGGTAGACGATCCGGCCACGCGTCAGGTCGTACGGAGACAGCTCCACCACGACCCGGTCGTCAGGGAGGATACGGATGTAGTGCATACGCATCTTGCCGCTGATGTGTGCCAGGACCTGGTGGCCGTTCTGGAGCTCGACCTTGAACATGGCGTTCGGAAGAGACTCGACGACAGTGCCCTCGATCTCGATGGCACCTTGCTTCTTGGCCACGCTTCGCCCTTCGAATCGACTACCTTGATCGACTCCCACGCTTTCCCTAATGGGCGCATGCGGACATGCGGGTGCACGAGAGCCGACGAGTCAGTCTACGTCAGCGCACCCGGAAAGACGAATCGGGAAAGCCTGCCCCACGAGGGTGATCCTTAAGCGATGTAAGCCCGGCCCAGCACAAATCAGCCCGTCCGGCGCTTGAGGACGAGGCCGTCCGGGCCGAAAGGGGGGTCCGGGGGCACAGCCCCCGGAGACGGGACGGAAGGGCCTCAGCCCAGCGGATCCGGCGCCGCCACGACCCCGTGCTCCGCCAGCTTCGCCTTGCCCCCGACCAATCCTCGACGCCGCTCTCGCGGGCTCGGCGCCGGGGCGCCTCACAAGCTTCAAGCGGCTGCGCCGCCCTCCGACCGGCGGCACGGGCGCAGGTCTTCGTCAGCCCAGCGGATCCGGCGCCGCCACGACCCCGTGCTCCGCCAGCTTCGCCTTGCCCCCGACCAATCCTCGACGCCGCTCTCGCGGGCTCGGCG
>NZ_JBEYIL010000001.1:8520-284224 GCF_040635845.1 Streptomyces sp. NPDC006872 | reverse complement strand
GCGCCGGGACGCCTCACAAGCTTCAAGCGGCTGCGCCGGCCTCCGACCGGCGGCACGGGCGCAGGTCTTCGTCAGCCCAGCGGATCCGGCGCCGCCACGACCCCGTGCTCCGCCAGCTTCGCCTTGCCCCCGTCCGGGGACGTCAGCACCAGCGGGCCTGCCTCCGTGAGAGCTACCGAGTGCTCCCAGTGGGAGGACCATGTGCCGTCCGTGGTGATGACCGTCCAGTCGTCCTCGAGGACCTCGGTCCGCGGGGTGCCGAGGGACACCATCGGCTCGATCGCCAGGCAGAAGCCCGGGATCAGCTTCGGGCCCTTGCCCCGCTTGCGGTCGACGTAGTTCAGGAGGTGGGGGTCCATGTGCATCTCGGTGCCGATGCCGTGGCCGCCGTAGTCCTCGATGATGCCGTAGCGACCGCCGCCGGGCTTCGGCTGGCGGCGGATGTACGTCTCGATGGCCCGGGAGACGTCCACCAGCCGGCTGCCCTGCTTCATGGCGGCGATACCGGCCCACATGGACTCCTCGGTCACCCGGGAGAGCTCGACCAGCTCCGGAGCGTGACCCGAGCCCACGAACGCCGTGTACGCCGCGTCGCCGTGCCAGCCGTCCACGATCGCGCCGCAGTCGATGGAGATGATGTCGCCGTCCTTGAGGACGACCTCGTCGGACGGGATGCCGTGGACGACCACATCGTTCACGGACGTGCAGATCGTGGCCGGGAAGCCGCCGTACCCGAGGAAGTTCGACTTCGCGCCGTGCTCCGCGAGGACCTTGCGGGCGACCTCGTCCAGGTCCTTCGTCGTCGCCCCCGGCACCGCCACTTCGCGCGTGGCCGCGTGGATGGCGGCGACGACCAACCCCGCCGCACGCATCTTGGCGATCTGCTCGGGGCTCTTGATCTGCACCATGGGGGGCCTGCGCTCTCCGTCACTCAGGGGTCGGTCGGTTACGTATGTACACAACAGTACGGCCGTGGTGTCCGGAGGACTCCACGGCCGTACCTGGACGACGACTACTGGTCGTCGCCCTCGCGCTTCAGCGCCGCCAGCGCACGGCCGGTGACCTCGTCCACCGGGCCCATGGCCTCGATGGTCACGACCAGGCCCTGCGCCTTGTAGTAGTCGATGATCGGCTCGGTCTGCGTGTGGTAGACCTCGAGCCGCGTGCGGACCGTTTCCTCGGTGTCGTCGTCCCGCTGGTACAGCTCGCCGCCGCAGACGTCACAGACGTCGTCCTGCGCCGGCTTCTTGTACGTCACGTGGAAGACGTGCGCGGAGTCGTTGCGGCAGATACGCCGGCCGGCGATCCGCTTGACGACCTCCTCCTCCGGGGCCTCCAGGTCCAGTACCGCGTCCAGCTTGATGCCCTCGGTGGTGAGGAGCTCGTCCAGCGCCTCGGCCTGCGAGACATTGCGCGGGAAACCGTCCAGCAGGAAGCCGCGCTCGGCGTCCGGCTGCTCCATACGGTCCTTGGCCATGGCGATGGTGACCTCGTCGGGGACGAGGTTGCCGGCGTCCATGTAGGACTTCGCGAGTTTCCCGAGTTCCGTCTGCTGGCTGATGTTGGCGCGGAACAGGTCGCCCGTGGAGATGTGCGGAACGCGCAGCTTCTCGGCCAGACGTGTGGCCTGCGTTCCCTTTCCGGCGCCCGGCGGCCCGACGAGGACGATACGCATCAGCGGAGGAACCCTTCGTAATTGCGCTGCTGGAGCTGGCTCTCGATCTGCTTCACCGTCTCGAGGCCGACACCCACGATGATCAGGATGCTGGTACCACCGAACGGGAAGTTCTGGCTTGCCCCGAAGCCAACCAACGCCATCGTCGGTACAAGAGCGATCAGACCCAGATACAGCGAACCCGGCCAGGTGATCCGGTTGAGTACGTACGACAGGTACTCAGCGGTCGGTCGGCCAGCCCGGATGCCCGGGATGAAGCCACCATACTTCTTCATGTTGTCGGCGACTTCCTCGGGGTTGAAGGAGATCGCCACATAGAAGAACGCGAAGAAAACGATCAGCAAGAAGTACATGCTGATGTAGATCGGGTGGTCACCCTTGGTCAGGTTGGTCTCGATCCAGGTCTTCCAGCTGGACTGACCGCCGGAGAACTGGGCGACGAGAGCCGGGATGTAGAGCAGCGACGAGGCGAAGATGACCGGGATCACACCGGCCTGGTTCACCTTGAGCGGGATGTACGTAGAGGTACCGCCGTAGGACCGGCGGCCGATCATGCGCTTCGCGTACTGCACGGGGATCCGGCGCTGGGCCTGCTCGACGAAGACCACCAGGCCGACCATGACCAGACCGACCAGGATGACCGTGCCGAACTCGATCCAGCCGTCCGCCAGCGTGCCCTGCTTCTTGATGGCCCACAGGGCCGAGGGGAAGGTCGCGGCGATCGAGATGAACATGAGGATCGACATGCCGTTGCCGATGCCGCGGTCGGTGATGATCTCACCGAGCCACATGACCATGGCGGTACCGGCGGTCATGCAGATGACCATGGTGATGGTGGTGAAGATCGCGCGGTCCGGGACGATGCTCGACGCGACCGTGCAACCGGAGAACAGGGCGCCGCTGCGGGCGGTGGCCACGAGGCCGGTGCCCTGCAGGATGGCGAGCGCCACGGTGAGGTAACGCGTGTACTGCGTGATCTTCGCCGTGCCGGCCGAGCCCTCCTTCTTCAGGGCTTCCAGACGCGGGATGACCACGGTGAGCAGCTGAAGGATGATGCTCGCCGTGATGTACGGCATGATGCCCAGCGCGAAGATGGTGATCTGCAGCAGCGCACCGCCGCTGAACATGTTCACCAGACCGAAGAGGCCCTGGTTGCCGGACGCCTCGTCCACACACCGCTGAACGGACGTGTAGTCGACACCGGGGATCGGAATGTGCGTGCCGACCCGGTAGATCACGATGATCCCGAGCGTGATGAGGAGCTTCTTGCGCAGGTCGGGCGTCTTGAACGCCCGGGCGAACGCGGTGAGCACGGTGCCTCCTGCGACCCCCGCGCATCTGCGTCAAGGGTGACGGTCTTGAGGGTCCAATAAGAACAACGACTAAGAGCAACGACATGAGTAACGGTCGACTGCCGCTCAAGGTGCCCTCTTGAGAGAACCTTGTGAAAAGTGGGCAGTGCAGGTCACCTTACCCGCGACATAGCCGCCCTAGGAACGACCAACCGGGGATACCCCATTTGTGGGGTATCCCCGGTCGGGATCGCTCAAGTCATCGAGTCACCTGAGATGTCAGATGAGCTCGGTGACGGTACCGCCGGCGGCGGTGATCTTCTCCTTGGCGGAGCCGGAAACGGCGTCAACCGAAACCTGCAGCGCCACGGAGATCTCGCCCTGGCCGAGAACCTTGACGAGGCTGTTCTTGCGAACGGCACCCTTGGCGACGAGACCCTCGACGGTCACCTCGCCACCCTCCGGGTACAGCGCGGCCAGCTTGTCGAGGTTCACGACCTGGAACTCGGTCTTGAACGGGTTCTTGAAGCCCTTGAGCTTCGGAAGACGCATGTGGAGGGGCATCTGCCCACCCTCGAAGCGCTCCGGAACCTGGTAACGGGCCTTCGTGCCCTTGGTACCACGACCGGCCGTCTTACCCTTCGACGCCTCACCACGACCCACACGGGTCTTGGCGGTCTTGGCGCCCGGGGCGGGACGGAGGTTGTGGATCTTGAGCGGGTTGTTCTCCGCCATGATCAGTCGACCTCCTCGACCGTCACGAGGTGGCGGACGGTGTGCACCATGCCGCGGAACTCGGGACGATCCTCCTTGACGACCACGTCGTTCAGGCGCTTGAGCCCGAGCGAACGAAGGGTGTCACGGTGGTTCTGCTTGCTGCCGATGTACGACTTCGTCTGCGTGATCTTGAGCTGAGCCATTACGCACCAGCCCCGGCACGCGCACGAAGCAGAGCCGCGGGAGCGACGTCCTCGAGGGGCAGACCGCGGCGGGCCGCGATCTCCTCGGGACGCTGCAGACCCTTCAGGGCCTCCACGGTCGCGTGCACGATGTTGATCGCGTTGGACGAGCCGAGCGACTTCGACAGGATGTCGTGAACGCCGGCGCACTCGAGCACAGCACGCACCGGGCCACCGGCGATAACGCCGGTACCGGGGGAAGCAGGCTTGAGCAGGACGACGCCCGCGGCCTTCTCGCCCGTGATCGGGTGCGGGATGGTGCCCTGGATACGGGGGACCTTGAAGAAGTGCTTCTTGGCCTCTTCAACACCCTTGGCGATCGCGGCCGGCACCTCCTTGGCCTTGCCGTAACCGACACCCACGGTGCCGTCACCATCGCCCACCACGACCAGCGCGGTGAAGCTGAAGCGACGACCACCCTTCACAACCTTGGCGACACGGTTGATCGCGACGACGCGCTCAACGTACGCGGTCTTCTCGGCGGCAGCAGCGCCGCCGTCACGGCCCTTCCGGTCCCGCCGCTCGCCGCCACCGGCACCGCCACCGCGGCGCTGGGGTCCAGCCATTGGAATTACCTCTCTCTGTTTCCGCTAGCTACGGAGGCTCAGAACTTGAGCCCGGCCTCGCGGGCGGCGTCCGCCAGAGCGGCGATGCGCCCGGCGTACTGGTTACCACCACGGTCGAACACGACGGTCTCGACACCGGCGGCCTTGGCACGCTCGGCGACAAGCGCGCCGACCTGCTTGGCCTGCGAGGACTTGTCGCCCTCGCCACCGCGGACCGACGTGTCCAGGGTGGACGCCGACGCCAGGGTGTGACCCTTGATGTCGTCGATCACCTGGGCCACGATGTGGCGGTTCGAGCGGGTAACGACCAGACGAGGACGCTCCGCCGTACCGTTGATCCGCTTGCGGATCCGGATGTGACGGCGCTTGATCGCGGCGCGCTTGTAGGCGTCGCCCTTCAGGATCTTCTGTCCGTATGCCATGGCTTACTTACCCGCCTTTCCGACCTTGCGGCGGATGACTTCGCCCTCGTACTTGACACCCTTGGCCTTGTACGGGTCGGGCTTGCGCAGCTTGCGGATGTTGGCCGCAACCTCGCCGACCTTCTGCTTGTCGATGCCCTCGACCGAGAACCGCGTGGGGTTCTCGACCTTGAAGGAGATTCCCTCGGGGGCCTCGACCAGGATCGGGTGGCTGTAACCGAGCGCGAACTCGAGGTTCGAACCCTTCGCGGTCACGCGGTAACCGACACCACTGATCTCGAGCTTCTTCACGTAACCCTGGGTCAC
The DNA here is from genome assembly GCF_040635845.1 of Streptomyces sp. NPDC006872. Lineage (NCBI taxonomy): Bacteria > Bacillati > Actinomycetota > Actinomycetes > Kitasatosporales > Streptomycetaceae > Streptomyces > Streptomyces sp. NPDC006872. The sequence continues at coordinate 279,004 of NZ_JBEYIL010000001.1, read as the reverse complement.
GCCGGTGATCATGTTCGCCACCAGCGTGCGGGACAGGCCGTGCAGGGCCTTGCTCTGACGCTCGTCGTTGGGGCGGGTGACGTTCAGAACGCCGTCCTCACCCTTGGCGATCTCGATCGGCGAAACGACGGTGTGGGTCAGCGAGCCCTTGGGGCCCTTGACCGCAACCGTCTGGCCGTCGATGGTGACGTCCACACCGGCGGGAACCGTGATGGGGAGCTTGCCAATGCGCGACATAGCTGTTTCCTCCGTTCCCTTCCGTTACCAGACGTAGGCGAGAACTTCTCCGCCTACGCCCTTCTTGCCGGCCTGCTTGTCGGTGAGGAGACCGTGCGACGTGGAGATGATCGCCACGCCGAGGCCGCCCAGCACCTTGGGCAGGGAGGTGGACTTCGCGTAAACCCGGAGACCGGGCTTGGAGATCCGCTTGATGCCCGCGATGGAGCGCTCACGGTTCGGGCCGAACTTCAGCTCGAGAACGAGGTTCTTGCCGACCTCGGCGTCCTCGACCTTCCAGCCCGTGATGAAGCCCTCCTGCTGGAGGATCTCCGCGATGTGAGACTTGATCTTCGATGCCGGCATCGTCACGGAGTCGTGGTACGCCGAGTTCGCGTTCCGCAGACGCGTAAGCATGTCTGCGATCGGATCAGTCATGGTCATGAATTGGCCTGTGGCCTCTCTCGCCGGGGTTTCCTGGTGCGCCATCCCTCTCCCCGATCCGAGACGGGACGGGTGCGGCGCGGTGGACCTACGGCGTAGTAAGTCGTACGGGCGACCGTCAGGACGCCCAACCCTCCCAGCCTAAGCCATGGAGAGGTGGGCGCCTGACACGCCCATTGCTTACCGAGAGACTCCGGGACCCCTGAAGTAGGGGTTTACCAGGAGCTCTTGGTCACGCCCGGCAGCTCTCCACGGTGAGCCATCTCACGAAGGCACACACGGCAGAGGCCGAACTTGCGGTACACGGAGTGGGGACGGCCGCAACGCTGGCAGCGGTTGTACGCCCGCACAGCGAACTTGGGCTTGCGAGCAGCCTTTGCGATCAGAGCCTTCTTCGCCATCTCGCTCACGCCTCCTTGAAGGGGAAGCCGAGGTGACGAAGGAGCGCGCGGCCCTCAGCGTCGTTGGTCGCCGTGGTGACCACGGTGATGTCCATACCCCGGACACGGTCGATCTTGTCCTGGTCGATCTCGTGGAACATGACCTGCTCCGTGAGACCGAAGGTGTAGTTGCCACGGCCGTCGAACTGCTTGGGGGACAGACCACGGAAGTCGCGGATGCGCGGCAGCGCGAGCGACAGGGTGCGGTCCAGGAACTCCCACATGCGGTCGCCACGAAGCGTGACGTGGGCACCGATCGGCTGACCCTCACGCAGCTTGAACTGCGCGATGGACTTGCGGGCCTTGGTGACGGCCGGCTTCTGACCGGTGATCGTGGTGAGGTCGCGAATCGCGCCGTCGATCAGCTTGGAGTCGCGGGCGGCGTCGCCCACACCCATGTTGACCACGATCTTGACGAGGCCGGGGATCTGCATGACGTTCTCGTACGAGAACTCCTCACGCAGCTTGCCCGCGATCTCCTCGCGGTACTTCGTCTTCAGACGCGGAGTGGTGGTGGTAGCCATCAGATGTCCTCACCCGTCCGCTTGGCAACGCGGATCTTGTTGCCCTCGTCGTCGAAGCGGTAACCGACGCGCGTGACGACCTTGTTGCCGTCCTTCTCCACGACCAGCTGAACGTTGGACACGTGGATCGGGGCCTCGGTGGTCACGATGCCGCCGGCCTGGGAGCCCTTGGCGGTCGGACCGGCCTTCGTGTGCTTCTTGACCCGGTTGACACCCTCGACCAGGACGCGGTCCTCGCGGGGGAAGGCCGCGATGACCTTGCCCTGCTTGCCCTTGTCCTTGCCCGTGATGACCTGGACCAGGTCGCCCTTCTTGATCTTCATGCTTACAGCACCTCCGGAGCCAGCGAGATGATCTTCATGAACTTCTTCTCGCGCAGCTCCCGGCCGACCGGGCCGAAGATGCGGGTGCCACGAGGGTCGCCGTCGTTCTTCAGAATGACAGCGGCGTTCTCGTCGAAGCGGATGTACGAGCCGTCCGGACGGCGGCGCTCCTTGACGGTGCGAACGATGACCGCCTTGATGACGTCACCCTTCTTCACGTTGCCGCCGGGGATCGCGTCCTTGACGGTGGCGACGATGACGTCACCGATGCCCGCGTAGCGGCGACCGGAGCCACCGAGCACACGGATGCAAAGGATTTCCTTCGCACCAGTGTTGTCGGCGACGCGCAGTCGCGACTCCTGCTGGATCACGTCTATCTCCTGTTTGTCTGCCGGTTCCCGGCAGGGGCCGCCTCTTCACGAGGGGAGCCCCTGCCGAGCCTGGCGGAACTGACCTGCGGGGTTTGCCGCAGGAATTACTTGGCCTTCTCGAGGATCTCGACGACGCGCCAGCGCTTCGTCGCGGACAGCGGCCGGGTCTCCGCGAGGAGGACACGGTCGCCGACGCCCGCAGCGTTCTGCTCGTCGTGCGCCTTGAGCTTGTTCGTACGGCGGATGACCTTGCCGTACAGCGCGTGCTTCACACGGTCCTCGACGGCGACGACGACGGTCTTGTCCATCTTGTCGCTGACGACCAGACCCTCACGGGTCTTGCGGAAGCCGCGGGCCTCTGCAGTCGCTTCAGTCACGTTGTTCTCACTCATCAGGCGCTCTCCACCGTCTCGATGCCCAGCTCGCGCTCACGCATCAGGGTGTAGATCCGCGCGATGTCCTTACGGACGGCCTTGAGCCGACCGTGGTTCTCGAGCTGACCCGTCGCCGCCTGGAAGCGGAGGTTGAACAGCTCTTCCTTGGCTTCGCGGAGCTTCGCAAGAAGCTCCTCGTCACCCAGTTCGCGCAGCTCGGACGCCTTGGTACCGGCCGACATCACGCTTCACCTGCCTCGCGCTTGACGATCCGGCACTTCATCGGCAGCTTGTGGGCTGCGCGAGTGAGGGCCTCACGGGCGATCTTCTCGTTGGGGTAGGACAGCTCGAACATGACCCGGCCCGGGTGCACGTTCGCGATCCACCACTCCGGAGAACCCTTACCGGAACCCATGCGGGTCTCGGCAGGCTTCTTCGTCAGCGGGCGGTCCGGGTAGATGTTGATCCAGACCTTGCCGCCACGCTTGATGTGGCGGGTCATCGCGATACGGGCCGCCTCGATCTGGCGGTTGGTCACGTACGCCGGCGTGAGGGCCTGAATGCCGTACTCGCCGAACGCGACCGTCGTACCGCCCTTGGCCTGACCACGGCGCTTCGGGTGGTGCTGCTTGCGGTGCTTGACCCTACGGGGGATCAGCATGTCGGTCAGGCCTCCGTTCCGGTGCTCTCAGCCGGAGCGGCAGCCGGAGCCTCGGCCTTGGGGGCCTCGGCAGCGGGAGCCGTCTGCGGCTTACGACCGCGACCGCCACGCTCGCCACCGCGGCCACCACGGCCGGCGGGGCGGTCAGCGCCGCCACGAGCCGGGCGGTTGCCTGCGCGGGCAGCGGCGTTCTCGGCGCGGACCTCGGCGATGTTCTTGACATCGCCCTTGTAGATCCAGACCTTCACGCCGATGCGGCCGAAGGTCGTCTTGGCCTCGAAGAAGCCGTAGTCCACGTTCGCGCGGAGCGTGTGCAGGGGCACACGGCCCTCGCGGTAGAACTCCGAGCGGGACATCTCGGCGCCGCCGAGGCGGCCACCGCACTGGATCTTGATGCCCTTGGCGCCCGCCTTCATCGCCGACTGCATGCTCTTACGCATGGCGCGACGGAAGGAGACGCGGGAGGAGAGCTGCTCGGCGACGGCCTGGGCCACCAGCTGAGCGTCGACCTCGGGGTTCTTGACCTCGAGGATGTTCAGCTGGACCTGCTTCTTGGTCAGCTTCTCCAGGTCGCCGCGGATACGGTCGGCCTCGGCGCCGCGGCGGCCGATGACGATGCCCGGGCGAGCGGTGTGGATGTCCACACGCACGCGGTCACGGGTGCGCTCGATCTCCACCTTCGAGATGCCGGCGCGCTCCATGCCGGACGTCATCATCCGACGGATGGCGACGTCTTCTCCGACGTATTCCTTGTACGACTTGTCGGCGTACCAGCGGGACTTGAAGTCCGTGGTGATGCCGAGCCGGAACCCATGCGGGTTAACCTTCTGGCCCATTACCGGGATCCTTCCTTGCTGCTGAGGACCACGGTGATGTGGCTGGTCCGCTTGCGGATCCGGTAGGCGCGCCCCTGGGCACGCGGACGGAACCGCTTCAGGGTCGGACCCTCGTCGACGTAGGCCTCGGAGATGAAGAGGCTGTCGGCGTCAGTGTGGTCGTAGTTGTGCGCGGCGTTGGCAATGGCGCTGTCAAGCACCTTGCCGACCGGCACGCTCGCGGCCTGCGGGGCGAAACGCAGGACCGCCTGAGCCTCCGTGGCATCCATGCCACGGATGAGGTCCACCACGCGGCGGGCCTTCATGGGCGTGACGCGGATGTACCGCGCCTGGGCCCTGGCTTCCATGGTTGTCCTTCCAGTGTCTGTCATGGTCATTCCACCCCGCGCTTAGCGGCGCTTCGACTTCCGGTCGTCCTTGACGTGACCCCGGAAGGTGCGCGTCGGCGAGAACTCGCCGAGCTTGTGGCCGACCATCGACTCGGTGACGAACACCGGAATGTGGGTCTTGCCGTTGTGCACCGCGATCGTGTGGCCCAGCATGGCCGGGATGATCATCGAGCGACGGGACCAGGTCTTGATGACGTTCTTGGAACCGGCTTCGTTCTGGGCGTCCACCTTCTTTACGAGGTGGTCGTCGACGAAGGGCCCCTTCTTGAGACTGCGCGGCATCTAAACCCGCTCCTAGCGCTTCTTGTTCGTCTTGCGGCGGCGGACGATGTACTTGTTCGAAGCCTTCTTCGGCGAACGAGTACGACCCTCCTTCTGACCCCAGGGGCTGACCGGGTGGCGACCACCGGAGGTCTTGCCCTCACCACCACCGTGGGGGTGGTCAACCGGGTTCATCGCCACACCGCGAACGGTCGGGCGGACGCCCAGCCAGCGCTTGCGGCCGGCCTTGCCCCAGTTGATGTTGCTCTGCTCGGCGTTGCCGACCTCGCCGACCGTGGCGCGGCAGCGCTGGTCGACCAGGCGGATCTCACCGGACGGCATGCGGAGGTGGGCCATCGAGCCCTCCTTCGCGAGCAGCTGCACGGAGGTGCCGGCGGAGCGGGCGAACTTGGCGCCGCCACCGGGACGGAGCTCGATCGCGTGGATCGTGGTACCGACCGGGATGTTGCGGAGCGCCAGGTTGTTGCCCGGCTTGATGTCGGCCCCGGGACCGTTCTCGACGCGGTCGCCCTGCTGCAGGTTGCGCGGGGCGAGGATGTAGCGCTTCTCGCCGTCCGCGTAGTGCAGCAGCGCGATACGCGCGGTGCGGTTGGGGTCGTACTCGATGTGCGCGACCTTCGCCGGCACGCCGTCCTTGTCGTGACGACGGAAGTCGATCACTCGGAAGGCGCGCTTGTGTCCGCCACCCTGGTGGCGAACGGTCACACGACCGGCGTTGTTACGGCCGCCCTTGCTGTGCAGCGGGCGGACCAGCGACTTCTCCGGCGTGGACCGCGTGACCTCGACGAAGTCGGCGACGCTGGAGCCACGACGGCCCGGCGTAGTCGGCTTGTACTTGCGGATTCCCATTTTTCAGTCCTCGTCCGATATCGGACGATCCGGACCGCCCTTAGGCGGTCGGACCGCCGAAGATGTCGATACGGTCGCCCTCAGCAAGGGTCACGATCGCGCGCTTGGTGCCGGCACGCTGACCGAAACCGGTCTTGGTGCGCTTGCGCTTGCCCTGGCGGTTGATCGTGTTGACCCCGGTGACCTTGACCGAGAAGACCGCCTGGACGGCCTGCTTGATCTGGGTCTTGTTGGCGTTCGGGTCGACGATGAACGTGTACTTGTTCTCGTCGAGGAGCGCGTAGCTCTTCTCCGACACGACCGGCTTCAGCAGCACGTCACGGGGGTCCGTGTACGCCTTGCTGGGCGCGGTGACGACGGTGTTCTTGCCCTCGGCCTCGTGGCGCTTCGCCTTGGCGAGGCGCGCGGCCTTGGCGGCCTTGGCGGCCTTGGGGGCGATGCTCGGGTGACGCGTAGCCATCAGGCGTCACTCCCTTCGGTGTCGTTGGCCTTCGGGCCGGCGACGAAGGACTCGAGAGCGGCCTGGGTGAAGACCACGTCGTCCGAGACGATCACGTCGTACGTGTTCAGCTGGCCCGGCTCCAGGATGTGCACCTGGGGCAGGTTGCGGGCGGACAGCCACGCGGCCTCGTCGGCGCGGTCGACGACCAGGAGCAGGTTCTTGCGCTCCGAGATCTTGCCGAACAGCGAACGAGCGGCCTTCGTGGAGGGGGTCTCGCCCTCGATCACGCCGGTGACGACGTGAATGCGGTTGTGGCGGGCCCGGTCGGTGAGGGCGTGACGCAGAGCGGCAGCCTTCATCTTCTTCGGGGTCCGCTGCGAGTAGTCACGCGGCTGCGGGCCGTGGACGACGCCACCGCCGGCGAACTGGGGCGCGCGGGTAGAGCCCTGGCGCGCACGGCCGGTGCCCTTCTGACGGTAAGGCTTCTTACCGCCACCACGAACCTCGCCGCGGGTCTTGGTCTTGTGCGTGCCCTGACGGGCAGCCGCGTTCTGCGCGACGACGACCTGGTGGATCAGCGGGATGCTGACCTTCTCCACGCCGAAGATCTCCGCGGGGAGCTCGACGCTTCCGGTCTTCTCGCCTGCAGGCGAAAGGATGTCAACAGTGCTCATCGGTACCTCAGGCCCCCTTGGCCGCGGTGCGGACCAGGACGAGGCCGCCGTTCGGACCGGGAACCGCGCCCTTGATGAGCAGCAGACCCTTCTCCGCGTCAACGGCGTGGACGGTCAGGTTCTGGGTGGTGACACGCTCGTTGCCCATGCGACCCGCCATGCGGAGGCCCTTGAACACGCGGCCCGGGGTGGCGCAGCCACCGATGGAACCGGGCGAGCGGTGCTTGCGCTGGGTGCCGTGTCCGGCGCCGAGGCCCTTGAAGTTGTGACGCTTCATGACACCGGCGAAGCCCTTGCCCTTGCTCTTGCCGGTCACGTCGACCTTGACGCCGGCCTCGAAGACCTCGGCGGTGATTTCCTGACCGAGCGTGTACTCGGCGGCATCGGCCGTCCGGATCTCGACGAGGTGGCGACGGGGCGTGACGTCGGCCTTGGCGAAGTGACCCTTGAGGGGCTTGTTCACCTTGCGCGGGTCGATCTCGCCGAAGGCGATCTGGACCGACTCGTAGCCGTCCACGTCGTTCGTGCGGACCTGGGTCACGACATTGGGGCTGGCCTTGACGACGGTGACCGGAACAACACGGTTGTTCTCGTCCCACACCTGCGTCATGCCGAGCTTCTCGCCCAGGATGCCCTTGATCTGCTTAGCCATTCTTCAGATCACCGGCCCCTAAAGCTTGATCTCGATGTCGACACCGGCCGGGAGGTCGAGTCGCATCAGAGAGTCAACGGTCTTGGGAGTCGGGTCGAGAATGTCGATCAGGCGCTTGTGCGTGCGCATCTCGAAGTGCTCGCGCGAGTCCTTGTACTTGTGCGGCGACTTGATGACGCAGTACACGTTCTTCTCAGTGGGCAGCGGCACCGGGCCCGCGACCGACGCACCAGTGCGGGTCACCGTCTCGACGATCTTCTTCGCCGAGGAGTCGATGACCTCGTGGTCGTAGGCCTTGAGCCGGATGCGGATCTTCTGTCCCGCCATGGCTACTCAGTAGTCCTGTCTCTTCTAACGCTCTGGAACCGGGTGTTCCCGTTACTCGTTCTCCGACCCACGCGGTCGGGTGTGTCGCGCTGTCACCGACACAGATGCCCCTTGTTCGAACATCCCTGCTGGGAAAGCACGGCCCTTCCGGAACCGCAAGCCGGGGACGAAAGGTCCACCGGGTGCCTGGTCGGTGCTGCACTGACACTTCCCGAAAGATTCCCGTACGTCCGCCCCAGCGCTGCCATCAGGCAGTTAGGGCGACGAGTACTGTGGGACTCGCTTCCGGTCCTCCCGGCGGGAGGCGCGCAGCATCAACACTCGACCGAGCAACTCGGACAGTCTGCCATATGGGGCACACCCTCCGCCAATCGAGCCGGAGAGAATACCCCGGGAGTGATGTAGGTCAAACGCGCGCCCTGACCCGCCCGGACCGTTGAGGGCCCAGGGCCCTATCGCATACGCGGGCGCCCTGTCCCCATATTTCAGCGAAACCCTCGCCCACCGAAGTCGTGACCGTACGGTCCGGAGGCGCACGCCTGCTGTTCCGGGCGGGCACCGGTGGGGAATGTTCGTGCTACCGAAGTCGGTGGCGTCATGAGGGGGACGATCGTGAAGCTGACAGTCGGATTGGTGAACGGCGGCGAGAGCGCCCCCCTGGAGTTGCTGTCGCTGTGCGAGTGGCTCACCGCCGAGGCCCGGGGTGCCCATGGGGCACGCATCACCCCGGGCGGGTCGGGGCCGGGGAAGATGAGCGGTACGGCGCTCGACGTTCTCGACATCGTCCTGTCCGGCGCCTTCGACGCCGCGTCGCTCACGGTGGCCGTCATGGCCTGGCGCTCCAGCCGCCGGGACGCCGCTCCCGTGCGCATCGAGATCGAGGGCGACGGCACGGTCGTGACCATCGCCGACGGCGGCGAGGAGACGGCCGCTCGCGTGATCGCGGCCCTGCAAGCGGCCCAGTCCCCCTCCCGTTCCGGTGAACGATGACCACCCTCTCCGACCCCGCCGGCTCCCGGGCCGTCCTCATCGGCGTGCACCACTACACGGATCCCGAGACCGACGACCTGCCCACGGTCGAGCCGGGCCTGCGGCGGCTGGCGTCGCTACTCGTCGACCCGGAAGTGTGGGGGCTGCCGCCCGCCCGGTGCGCCACGCTGAGCCAGCCTTCGCGTACCGAGGTGTTCGACGCCCTGCACTCGGCCGCCGCAGCAGCCGAAGACACCCTGCTGCTGTACTTCGCGGGACACGGCCTGCTAACCGGCAACAGCGAACTGCACCTGGCGCTCCCGCACACCACGCCGGACCGCCTGGACCACGCCCTGCGCTACGACGAGATCCGTTCGGTCGTGCTGAAGGCCAAGGCCCGATGCAAGGTGGTGATCCTGGACTGCTGCTGGAGCGGACGCGCGCACGCGATGGCCGTGGACGGCCGGATCAGCGACAGCACGGCAATCGACGGAGTCTTCATCCTGACCGCCACCTCCGGGACCCGACAGGCCCTGGCGCCGCCGGACGAACCGTACCCGGTCTTCACCGGGGAACTGATCTCGGTTCTGGAGCACGGCGTCGAGGACGCCCCGCCGCTGCTCAGCATGAACCACGTGTACGAGCGGCTGCGCCGTGGCCTTGCCGCTCGTTCGAAGCCGGTTCCGGAACAGACCAACAGCGCCATGGCCGGGAACGCCTGCATCGTGCGCAACCGTGCGCGGTCCTTGGGACCGGCGTCGATCGACTGGCCGCTCGTCCCGGACCCCGAGGCCGTCGCACACCACGCCGACGCCCCCGCCGCACTCCGAAAGTGGTGGGAATCCGTCACTCCGCCGGAACCGGCCCGGAACCGGCTGAGTGCCTGGGCGGCCCGCGAACGCGAGACCGGCGGACTGGCCGCCAATCTGACCGGGATCCACTGGCGTTCCCTCCGCGACACCGGCGCTGTCATGACACCTACTGCAGGGAAGGAATACGCCCGGCTCATGCAGGAGTTTTACCGTGCGGCCCCGGACATGGACCGCCTGGGTCGCGCCTTCACCGACTTCGCCCGCCGAGCGCCCCACACCGCCGCGAGCACACTGTGGGGCACGGGCATTCCGACCTTCCGCCGCAACCGAGTGCTCCTTCTGCGATATGCGGCACGAACGGAACCCGAGCTGGTAGCCGACCTGTTGCGGCAGGCGTTCGTCCGCTCCCCGCTGAAGGTCCACGACCTGTGCGACGCCGCGGGAATCCCTGCACCCCCGCTGCCCCTCACCCGCGACTTCCACCAACGGCTGACCAGCCACCCCGGCCAGCGCTGGGTCCAGTGACCTGCGGCTCGACTCACCCGACGACTGCCTACGGCCGAGGGAGGGCGTCCGCGCAAGACGGTCTGGGCGGAGATTCGTATGCCGTCGACACCGGAACCCGGTTTCCCGTGCTTCGGTGCCGGGGGCGGTCTTTCCCAAGGACCTCCGAGGTGAAATCACCTCACCAAGCCCCACCCCTCCCGCCCGCGGCTCAAACTCACTCCCGCGGGTGAATATGCCAACTCAGGTGGATTCGGGGCGGGTTGTCTGCCTTACGCTCAGCGCAACACCGCCGCAGACAAGCACGCAGACATGCGACGGCCCCCGCCGGGACGGCAATCCCGATGCGAGGGCCTGACCACCGAGGAAGGCACAAACTTCCTGATGGACACGGAAAACCCTAGCGCGCCCCCATGCGCCGAGTCCCGCATCCCGGGCAAAAACCACCCCTACGCGGCTGGACTCACCCACGAGAACGCCCGCCACACCGAACGCTTCACGGTGATCGGCAACCACCTCGCCCAGCACCAGGAGCTGTCGCTGCTGGCGATCGGCCTGGCCGTGCACCTCCAGTCGCTGCCCAAGGGCGTCCGTGTCGACATCAAGACCCTCGCCGCCCGCTTCCCCGAAGGCGCGACCCGCATCGCCGCCGCCCTGCGCGAACTGGAGACCCACGGCTACCTGCGCCGCGAACGCAGACGCAGCCCCGACGGCCGCATCACCACCCGCACGATCTCCTGCAACCGCCCCGGCCACCACGACCGCCGCCCGGCAACCGACCACGCGCCCAGGAAGCGCCCGGCACAGCCCCGCAAGGCCCTCCCCGCCGTGCCGCAGCCGGGTTACCGGTCCCCCACCCTCCTCCAGGCGGCCACCGACCTCCTCGCCGGCCTCCGCCGCCACGACCCCCGCCTGCTCCTCTCCGCCACCGACACGGAACACCTCGCTCCCGGCGTGGCCGCCTGGCTGGAACGCGAGGCCACCCCCACAGCCGTACGCCACGCCCTCACCGCGGACCTCCCGGACGACCCCCTACGCCGCCCGGCCGCCCTCCTGGCCCACCGCCTCACAGCCCAGCTCCCACCCCTACCCCCCTACCGGGCCCCGGCCACCCCACCGGACACCCGCCACCCCCTCCGAAACTGCGACAGCTGCGACCGAGCGTTCCGCTCACCGATCCCAGGACTCTGCCGTGCCTGCCACTGAGACCGTTCTGTCCCGTTCTCTGCCCCCAGGCCGGTTACTCTGGCCGCGGCACCGTCAGGAGGACACCATGAGCACTCAGGCCGACCACGGGCACGAGCTGATCCCCCGTCCCGAGCCGACTCCTGACGCCCTGCGTGCAGCCCTCACCGTCGTTGCCCCAGGCCGCCTGGACGAGATGCAGGCCATGAAGGACGACGCCTTTGCCAAGGCGGTCGAGTGGCAATCGCTCAGCCCGGTACAGAGCTGGGTCCTGATCTGGGCCAAGGAGATCGAGATCGCCCGCCGCCCGGACCTCTCCACCCGCTACGCGCAGGCGAAGAGCAACCTGGAACATGAAGATCCGGACATCGCGCGCGAAGCCCTCCGCGAGCTGAGCGCGGTCCTCGACGAGGCCCTGAAAGCAGTGCGCGAGTGAGCTGGAAGTGGGAATACGCCTTCGGCGCCGAAGAAGCCGCTCGTACTGTCCCTGCAGACTTCCTCACCGCCGTGGAACGCAAGGCCGACGAACTCGTCAGAGCGGCCGAAGCCCTCCACATGCACGGTCGGGCCCATGAAGGGATCGACCCGAAGGGCGGAGAAATCATCGTCGCCGGCGGCTGGTTCGGCTACCAGATCGTCGTCCGCAGCGAACGCGTCTACGTCGTACAGATCACCTATCTGGGGTTCTGAACCACCCAGCGCCGGACCGCCCAAGTCCGTTTCCTCAGGCTTCACTTGGGGGCGGATCGGCGCGATCATCGCGTCCATGTACAAGCGAAGACGTGTCCTCGGCACCTTCCTCGGCGTGACTCTCGGCACCGTCCTGCTGCCCGGGATCTCCACGGTCGGGGACGACCCGCCGTGGGCGGTGTTCACGTGCGGGGCGCTGTTCCTCATCGTCAACCAGCTGATCCACAGCTATCCGAGCGCCATCAGGACCTCGCCCCGGGGCTTGATCCTGGCCCTCGCCGGCGTCGGAGTCGTCCAGGACACGCTGCTCTGGCTGCTCGCCTCCTGGCTCGGCTCCCAACTGACCTACGGCATCCACGTCGACGGCTTCCTCGCCGCCCTGCTAGGCGGCCTCATCGCGCGCGTGACGGTCCTCGGGTGCATGGCGGTCGGGCCCCAGCCCGCAGTGGCCGAACACGCCTGAGCGGGCTGCGTGCGCACGCGAAAGGGCCCGTACGACCGGAGTCGTACGGGCCCTCTCAGGTGCTCAGCTCAGGCTGGAGCCACCAGGTCGATCACCGGACTTACTTGGTGATCTTGATGACCTGGCCGGCGCCGACCGTGCGGCCACCCTCACGGATGGCGAACTTCAGGCCCTCTTCCATCGCGATGGGCTGGATGAGCTGCACCGACATCTCGGTGTTGTCACCCGGCATGACCATCTCGGTGCCCTCGGGGAGGGTCACAACGCCCGTCACGTCCGTCGTACGGAAGTAGAACTGCGGACGGTAGTTGTTGAAGAACGGCGTGTGACGGCCACCCTCGTCCTTGGACAGGATGTAGGCCTGCGCCTCGAACTCGGTGTGCGGGGTGACCGAGCCCGGCTTGATGATGACCTGGCCGCGCTCGACGTCCTCGCGCTTGATGCCACGGAGGAGGAGGCCGACGTTCTCGCCCGCCTGGCCCTCGTCGAGCAGCTTGCGGAACATCTCGATGCCGGTGACCGTGGTGGTGGTCTTCTCGGTCTTGATGCCGATGATGTCGACGGTCTCGTTGACCTTCAGGACACCACGCTCGATACGGCCGGTGACGACCGTACCGCGACCGGTGATCGTGAAGACGTCCTCGATCGGCATGAGGAACGCCTTGTCGACGTCGCGCTCCGGCTGCGGGATCGACTCGTCGACGGCGGCCATGAGCTCGAGGACGGTGTTCGCCCACTCCGGGTCGCCCTCGAGCGCCTTGAGCGCGGAGACCTTGACGACCGGCAGGTCGTCGCCCGGGAACTCGTACTCGGAGAGGAGCTCACGGACCTCGAGCTCGACGAGCTCCAGGATCTCCTCGTCGTCCACCATGTCGGCCTTGTTCAGGGCGACGACGATGTACGGAACGCCGACCTGGCGGGCCAGGAGCACGTGCTCCTTGGTCTGCGGCATCGGGCCGTCGGTGGCGGCGACCACGAGGATGGCGCCGTCCATCTGGGCCGCACCGGTGATCATGTTCTTGATGTAGTCCGCGTGACCCGGGCAGTCGACGTGCGCGTAGTGACGCGTCTCCGTCTGGTACTCGACGTGCGCGATGGAGATGGTGATACCGCGCTGGCGCTCTTCGGGAGCCTTGTCGATCTGGTCGAAGGCCGAGGCCTCGTTCAGGTCCGGGTACTTGTCGTGCAGCACCTTGGTAATGGCGGCCGTGAGGGTCGTCTTACCGTGGTCGATGTGACCGATGGTGCCGATGTTGACGTGCGGCTTAGTCCGCTCGAACTTCGCCTTCGCCACTGGGGTCCTCCTGGGAGTGGTTCTGGTACGCCTTACTTCATCGGCGCCAGGTGATCTTTGCTGTCAAAGCCCGGGCCCGGGGCACACACCCATGAACGGTGACGAACCTGGGTGGATGCCCCTAAGGCTCCGGAGTCAAGCCTAAAGCGTGTGAACGGAGTGCGTTACTCGCCCTTGGCCTTCGCGATGATCTCCTCGGCGACGTTCCGGGGAACCTCGGCGTAGGAGTCGAACTGCATCGAGTAGCTTGCGCGACCCGAGGTCTTGCTGCGGAGGTCGCCGACGTACCCGAACATCTCCGACAGGGGCACCAGGCCCTTGACGATCCGGGCGCCCATCCGCTCCTCCATGGCCTGGATCTGACCACGGCGGGAGTTGATGTCGCCGATGACCTCGCCCATGTAGTCCTCGGGCGTGGTGACCTCGACGGCCATCATCGGCTCGAGCAGCACGGGGCTGGCCTTGCGCGCGGCCTCCTTGAAGGCCTGCGAACCGGCGATCTTGAAGGCGAGCTCGGAGGAGTCCACCTCGTGGTAGCCACCGTCGAGCAGGATGACGCGCACGCCGGTCATCTCGTAACCGGCGAGGATGCCGAACTGCATGGCCTCCTGCGCACCGGCGTCGACCGAAGGGATGTACTCCTTCGGGATACGACCACCGGTGACCTTGTTCACGAACTCGTACGACGCGTCGCCGCCCTCGATGGGCTCGATCGCGATCTGCACCTTCGCGAACTGGCCGGTACCACCAGTCTGCTTCTTGTGCGTGTAGTCGACCCGGTCGACCGCCTTGCGGATGGTCTCGCGGTACGCGACCTGCGGCTTGCCGACGTTGGCCTCGACCCGGAACTCACGGCGCATACGGTCGACCAGCACCTCGAGGTGCAGCTCGCCCATGCCACCGATGATGGTCTGGCCGGTCTCCTCGTCCGAGTGGACCTGGAACGACGGGTCCTCCTCGGCCAGGCGCTGGATCGCGATGCCCAGCTTCTCCTGGTCGCCCTTCGACTTGGGCTCGATGGCGACCTGGATGACCGGAGCCGGGAAGTCCATGGACTCCAGGATCACGGGCTGCTTGTCGTCGCACAGCGTCTCGCCGGTCGTGGTCTGCTTCAGACCCATGACGGCGACGATGTCGCCGGCGCCGACCGAGGCGATCTCCTCACGCTTGTTCGCGTGCATGCGGTAGATCTTGCCGATGCGCTCCTTCTTGCCCTTGACGGAGTTCAGCACGGCAGTGCCGGACTCCAGGCGGCCCGAGTAGACCCGGACGAAGGTGAGCTTGCCGAGGTGCGGGTCGCTCATGATCTTGAACGCCAGCGCCGACAGCGGCTCGTCGTCGGACGGCTTGCGCTTGACGACCTCTTCCGCGTCGTTCACGGCGTGGCCCTCGATGGCCTCGACGTCGAGCGGCGAGGGGAGGTAGCGCACGACCGCGTCGAGCAGGGGCTGAACGCCCTTGTTCTTGAACGCGGTACCGCAGAACACCGGGGTGACGGTGGTGTCGGCGGACTTGCCGGACGCGATGGTGATACGACGGATCGCGGCGTACAGCTGCTCCACGGAAGGCTCCTGGCCCTCCAGGTACAGCTCCATGATCTCGTCGTCGTTCTCGGCGACGGTCTCGACGAGCTTGCCGCGGTACTCCTCGGCAGCCTCGGTGTGGGTGGCCGGGATGTCGACGACGTCGTACATCTCGCCCTTCTCCGCCTCGGCGGACCACACGAAGGCCTTCATCGTGACCAGGTCGACGACGCCCTTGAAGTCGGCCTCGGCACCGATCGGGAGCTGCATGACGATCGGCTGCGCGCCAAGGCGGTTGCTGATCATGTCGACGCAGCGGTGGAACTCGGCACCGGTCCGGTCGAGCTTGTTGACGAAGCAGATGCGCGGGACGCCGTAGCGGTCCGCCTGACGCCACACGGTCTCGGACTGGGGCTCCACACCCGCGACGCCGTCGAACACCGTCACAGCGCCGTCGAGCACACGCAGGGAACGCTCCACCTCGACGGTGAAGTCGACGTGACCCGGGGTGTCGATGATGTTGATGGTGTGGTCGACATCGGCGAGCGGCCAGTGACAGGTGGTGGCAGCAGAGGTGATCGTGATGCCACGCTCCTGCTCCTGCTCCATCCAGTCCATGGTGGCGGCGCCGTCGTGGACCTCACCGATCTTGTAGGAAACGCCGGTGTAGAACAGGATCCGCTCAGTGGTGGTCGTCTTGCCCGCGTCGATGTGAGCCATGATCCCGATGTTGCGGACCTTGGCCAGGTCAAGTGAAGTGGTAGCCATAAGGCTTTCGTCTTCTCTCGGTCTCGTCGTGGGTAGCGACTACCAGCGGTAGTGCGCGAAGGCCTTGTTGGACTCGGCCATCTTGTGGGTGTCCTCGCGCTTCTTCACAGCGGCGCCGAGGCCGTTGGACGCGTCGAGAAGCTCGTTGAGCAGGCGCTCGGTCATGGTCTTCTCGCGACGGGCGCGGGAGTAGCCCACGAGCCAGCGCAGCGCCAGGGTGCTCGCGCGGCCCGGCTTGACCTCGACCGGAACCTGGTAGGTCGCGCCACCGACACGGCGGGACTTGACCTCGATGGTCGGCTTGATGTTCTCGAGAGCGCGCTTCAGCGTGATGACCGGGTCGTTGCCGGTCTTCTCGCGCAGGCCCTCCATGGCGCCGTAGACGATGCGCTCGGCGGTGGAGCGCTTGCCGTTCAGCAGCACCTTGTTGATGAGCGACGTGACAAGAGGAGAACCGTAGACCGGGTCGATGATGACCGGGCGCTTCGGGGCAGGGCCCTTACGAGGCATTTTTTACTTCTCCTTCTTGGCGCCGTAGCGGCTGCGGGCCTGCTTGCGGTTCTTGACACCCTGGGTGTCGAGGGAGCCGCGGATGATCTTGTAGCGAACACCCGGCAGGTCCTTCACACGGCCACCACGCACGAGCACGATGGAGTGCTCCTGCAGGTTGTGTCCCTCACCCGGAATGTAAGCGGTGACCTCGATCCCGCTGGTCAGACGCACACGCGCGACCTTACGCAGGGCCGAGTTCGGCTTCTTCGGGGTGGTCGTGAACACACGCGTGCAGACGCCGCGGCGCTGAGGGGAACCCTCGAGTGCGGGCGTCTTGTTCTTCTCGACCTTGTCCTGCCGGCCCTTACGGACCAGCTGCTGGATCGTAGGCACTACTTCTCCGGTTTCTGTGTGCCGATTTGTACAGCTAACCTGGAACATCGCCGACCCACGCGGTCGGGTGTGTCGAATCCGGCGGACTTCCGCCGCGAGGCAGAATGAGGCGCAGATTGCGGTGGCCGCTCCTTAGGCCCCGTGTGCGGTTGAAGACACGCACGAGGGCCAGGGCACACCCCAGGCACAAGGTCTGAGCGTACCTAGCGCACTGACTCCGGTCAAAACAAAAGCTCCGCCGTCGACACGCCGGAGGTTTACGAGCAGGTTCACGAGCGCTGCCTCGGCCTTTGTGCTACCAGAGCCGAGGACCCCGCGGAGCCCTCCCGTTCGGCCGGTTGCGCCGTTTCGGCGGGTTCAGTCGGTTCAGTCCGTTCCGCGGGTTCTGTCGCGGTGTCGTGGCCGATGAAATACGTCGGACGGTTCTGTACCGCCGTGTAGATGCGGCCGACGTACTCGCCGAGCAGGCCCACGCAGATCAGCTGGACCGCGCCGATGAACAGCACGCCGATGAAGAGGGACGTCCAGCCGGGGACGGTGTGCTGGAAGGCGTGGGCGCTCAGGGTGTAGGCCATCAGCCCCAGGCAGACCAGGAAGGCGAAGCCGCCCAGCCAGGTCGCTATGCGCAGGGGCGCCGCCGAGAAGCCCGTGACGCTGTCGACGGCCAGCCGGATCATCCGGCCGAGCGGGTACTTGCTCTGGCCGGCCGGCCGCGGGGCTCGCTCGTAGGTGACCTCGCCGCTGGGGAAGCCCAGCCAGGGCACCAGGAGGCGGTAGACGCGCTGCTGGTCCGGCAGGGCCTTCAGGGCGTCCACGGCGGCCCGGCTCAGCAGCCGGAAGTCACCGGCCTGGGCGGGCACGGACGGCCCGGCGAGCCGGCGCACGAGCCGGTAGTACAGGCCGGCCGTCCACCGCTTGAAGCTGCTGTCGCTGGCCCGGTCGGCCCGGATGCCGTACACGATGTCGAGGTGCTCGGCGCGAGCCAGCACGAGCATGTCGACGATCTTCTCGGGCGGGTCCTGGAGGTCGGCGTCGATGCTGACGACATAGGCGCCGACCGCCCGGTCCAGGCCCGCGGTGAGGGCGGCCTGGTGGCCCGAGTTGCGGCGCAGCCCGATGATGCGCAGTTCCGGCCAGCCGAGCCGGAAGGCGGCCAGCAGCTCGGCGGTGCGGTCGGTGCTCCCGTCGTCCACGGCGACCACCTCGTAGTCGACGCCGAGGCCCGCGAGGACCGGGCGCAACCGGCTGACCAGCGCGGGAAGGACCTCTTCCTCGTTGTACATGGGTATGACGACCGACAGGACGGCCGACGGGACGTTCTCCGCGGCCGTGGTCCGGGGCGCTTCGGCCACCCGTCCTCCCCCAAGCTGTGACGCACATGTGCGAGGCTGTTGCGATCTTATGACCACACTCTTGACCACTCTTTTTTGACCAGGCTTCACGATCATCACGATCATCCGGACCGCGGTGCCGCCCTGGGTGTCCGGCGGTCGGCCGAGGGGGACCCCAGCCATGAGCACGGCTTCCAGCGAGACGGCGACGGGCTCCGCCGTGCCCGACGGGCCGGAGGAGCGATCGCGAAGACTGCGCCGCCTCACCCTGCCGGACGGTGTACGACCGTACCTCGCCCCGCTGCTTCTCTACGGCGTCACCAAGCTCGTGGGGCTGACCGTCTTCGCCTGGCTCCTGGAGTGGGCCGACGACTACCAGGGGAAGAACCCGCGCTTCGGCGGCGGCGCCCACTGGTGGGACGTCCTCGCCACCTGGGACGGCTGGTGGTACCTCCAGGTCGCCGAGAAGGGGTACGACCCGGGTCCGCTGGAACCGCTCAAGCCCGGCGGACTGTTCACCGTCCAGCAGAACTCGGTCGCCTTCTTCCCGCTCTACCCGGGCCTGATCCGGGGCACGTCCGAGATCACCGGCCTGGGTCTGTACGGCTCCGGGATCCTGGTGTCCGTCCTGGCCTCCTTCGTCGCCGCCGCCGGCGTCTACGCCGTGATCTCGGCGCTCGCCGGGGTGCGGGCGGGCACGATCGCGGCCGGGCTGTGGGCGGTGGTGCCCGGCGCGGGCGTGGAGTGGGCGGTGTACTCGGAGTCGGTCTTCGTCGCCATAGCCACCTGGTGCTGCTACTGCGTGATGAAGCGCCGCTGGGTGGCGGCCGGACTGCTCGCCTTCGTGGCCGGGCTCAACCGGCCGACCTCCGCCGCGCTCATCGGCGCGGTCGGGCTGGCCGCGATCGTGGCCCTCGCGCGGCGGGAGAGCAGGCGCGAGCACGGGGTGTCGGGGCCCCTGTACGCGATGTTCGCCGCGCCGCTCGGCCTGCTCACCTACATCACCTGGGTCGGCCTCAGCTCGAACGACCTCACCGCGTACTTCACGCTCCAGCGCGAGGGCTGGGCGCACTACTTCGACTTCGGCAAGTACACGCTGGACGTGCTCGGCAACACGGCGGTCGGTCGCCACGACTACCTGTTCGCCTTCTCCGTACCTGACCTCCTCGGCGTGCAGATCGTGCTGGCGCTGCCCTTCCTGATCGCGCTGATGCTGCGCAAGAAACCGCCGCTGGTGCTGGTCGCGTACACGCTGGCGAGCGTGATCACCGTGCTGGGCACCCAGCAGATGTTCGGCAACACCGGGCGGTACCTGCTGCCCGTCTTCCCGCTGCTGCTGGCCCCGGCGGCGGCGATGAGCCGGCTGAAGTGGCCGAGCCTGGCGGTGTTCTTCGTGACGGCGGCGCTGGCTTCGGGGTGGTACGCGCACTATGTGATCTTCGAGTTGGGGATTCCGTAGCCGGACCCGGCTTCCGTGGCCGGCCCCGGCTTCCGTGGCGGTCAGTTCTTCCCGCGGGCCGCGCGTTCGGCGGCGAAGACGTCCTCCAGCCGGAAGAGCTGGGCGCGGCCCGCCTTGCCGGCCGGCCTGAGGTGACCCAACTGGACCCACTTGCGAATGGTGGCGGGCGCCACACCGACCTCCTGGGCGGCAAGGGGGCCGGGGATGAGGGTGGGACGGTCGGGGCCGGTCATGCGCGCGCCCACTCCCCCTCGTCCCAGGTGTGGCGGTAGGCCGGGTCGTCGTGGCAGCCGCAGTCGGGTTCGGGGCAGCGGCAGGCCGGGTTGACGCACAGGACGGCCGCGCGGTCGGGGAAGGCCCGCAGGGAGACGGAGTCGCACCAGGGGCAGCGACCGGCGACCCGTACGACAGTCTCGGTGTCGCCCAGCGCGCGGGCGCAGCGACGGGCCATCCGACGGGTCTCGTCGCGCACGTGCGCGGCCAGGACGGGGTCGGCGGCGATCCGGTCGAGGAGGGACGCGACCCTGCGCAGCCGCTCGGGCACGGAGGCGCGGCGCGGGCGGGGCAGGCCGAGCCGGTCGCGCACCGCCTCCTCGAGTTCGAGCACGCCGTCGGTGATGTCCCGGATGGCGTCGGAGACGTGCAGGCGGAGCGGGGCCGCGCCGTGGCCGGGGGCCACGAGGCCGTGACGCTGCTGGAGCAGCAGCTGCTCCTCGCGTTCCTCGCGGAGCCGGGCGCCGAGGTCGGCCGGGGGCCGCGGTGCGGAGGAGCGGGGGGCGGGGGTGGTGCGGCCCGGGACCAGTTCCGTGGACAACTCGGGGAACTGCTGGAGGAGGGTGCTGATCCAGAGGGCGGCCTGGGCGGTGGGGCGGTCTTCGTGAGCGGCGTGATCGTCGTGAGCGGTGCGGTCTTCGTGCGCTTCAGGCACGGGGGCCTCCCTGGACCGCCGGGAGGAGATGCGCGGGTACGGGGACCGGGCGGCCCGAGCGCCAGAGACGGCCGCCGCAGACGCCGTCGAATCCGCTCTCGGCCGGTGCCACGGCCTCCTCGCAGGCCCGGCGCACGGGGCAGTCGGCGCAGGCCCGGAGCGCGGGGGCGGCGTCCTTGGCCTTCTTGGAGAAGACGACCCGCGGGGGGAGCCCGACGCAGGCGGCCGCGGACTGCCAGCGATCGGTCGAGGCGGGTGGGCAGGAACTCGTTTCGGGCATGGACATGGGACCCCCCTGGGTTCGTGAACGAGCCGTGCTGAGTGAACGCCTCCCAGACTTACAGATTGCGTGCGCGCCCGCAACGAAATTCGGATGGCCCGCCTCCGTCACATCCACCGAATCTCCACGAACGGCGCGAATTTTCCTCAGTGCTTGCACGAGAGCACGTAATTCCGTGCGCGCAAGCAAGCTAAACTCTTGCCCACCCCCGAAGGAAGAGAGAAGGACGATGACCAACCAGGGCTTGGACGCGTTCGCCGCGTGGGTCGAAGACCTCATGCGCGAACGCGGCTACGACATCGACAGTCCACGCGGCGGCGGCAAGTCGAGAATCGCGGACGAGGCGGGCGTGCACCGCGCCGCGGTGACCCGCCTGCTGCAGCGGCAGAGCATGCCGGACCTCGAGACCACCCGCCGGCTCGCCCGCGTGCTCGGCGTGCCGGTCCGCGACATGCTCATCCGCTCCGGCCGGCTGACCGCGGAGGAACTGGCCGACCCCCACGACCACCTGGCCACCCCCGCACCCAGCGCGGAGTTCGGCCGCCGTCCCACGCTGGAGGAGGTCGCCGACCTGCTGGGCGTGCCCGCCGACCGACGGGAGATGTTCGTCAGGGTGGTGGAGCAGTTCCTGCCGAGCGAGGCGGAGGCCATACAGGGTCCGTCGACGACGCAGGGGGCCCGCGTGGCACATATGACACCGATGCATGAGGACCGGCGAGCCCTGCTGGAGACGGCGGCGGGCGTGCCCGTCTCCATCGACTGACCGGCAGTCCGACCCGCAAGCCGTTCCGCAAGCCGTTCCGCAAGCGGCTCCGCAGCGGTTTCGCAGCGGTTTCGATCGACGAGCGCCCGTGGGCCGACGGGAGCTCCGTTCGACGACCCGACCTGCCCTGGTCCGCCTGGCCCGCCCTGGCCTGGCCCGGCTTGTCCTTCTCGCTCGCACCACCCGCACCACCCGCGCGACCTGCGCCTCTCGCCTCTCCCGCACCTCCCCCCACAACTTCCTCGCCGATTTAGTTGCGTGCGCGCACGCTCCTCTGTCACAGTTGGTGCAGCGGCGGAGCTGTGCCCGCGAGCCCCGAGCGGGCCGCACCCGTCGCCGTACGCCGGGCCGAGGCGCCGTGCGCCTCCCCTTCCCCGCCCCCGCGCGGCGCCCGCCCGGCGACTTCCCTTCTTCCCGGCGAGGTGACCCGGCATGACCACACCCACCCCACCGAGCGCCTTCCCGGACGTCGAGGCCCTGGTCGTCGACATCCTGGAGGCCGACTCGGCGCTCTCCACGGCGTACGTCGCCGTCGATCCGCCCGAGAACTTCGACGGCACGACCGCCGCCGTCCTCGTCAACCGGCGGGGCGGCGCGTGGGTCGGCGAGCTGCACGTCGACCAGCCGCTGATCGAGCTGGAGGTGTACGGCCCGACCAAGCAGGCCGCGCACGTCCTGGCCAACTCCGCCCGCCGCGCGCTGCTGGCCGCGGCCGGCAACCGGTACGGCACGAACCTCATCACCGAGGTGGAGGAACAGGACGGCCCGCGCTGGCTGCCCGACTACCTCTACTCCGCGGCCAACCGCTACGTGAACGTGCTCAAGGTGTTCCTGGACGTCTACTGACGCCTACTGAGGCACCGCACCCGTAGAGCACCCCACAGACCGAAGGCCCCGCCGTCCCACGGCGGGGCCTTCGCCGTACCCGGACTGCTCCACCCCCGGGCGGCAGCACCACTCCACACCCCTCTCTATAAGGAGAACCATCCATGGCAGGCACCAACTCCTCCGAGATCCGCATCGCAGGCGTCGGCCGGCTCTACGTCGCCGCCGCCGACACCAAGGTTCCGACGACCTTCTCCACCGACCCGTCCACCGACTGGGCGGCCGGCTGGAAGAACCTCGGCTTCACCTCCGGTGAGGGCGTCACGTTCAGCAAGAAGGACAAGCTGGAGCCGGTCGACGTGTGGCAGGCCGTCAGCCCGGTGCACTTCGTGTACTCGGACCGCGACCTGACCCTGAAGTTCTCGCTGATGCAGTTCAACGAGGACACGCTGCCGTTCTTCATGGGCGGCGGCGCCGTCACGGCGGTCACCGGCTCGACCGGCGTCTACAAGTACGACATCGCCGACCGGCCGTACTCCGACGTCCGCGCCCTCGGCCTGGAGTTCACGGACGTCCGCGCCGACGACGGGGCCACCGTGACCTACCGCTTCGGCGTCCCGCGCGGCCAGGTCACGGCGGCGGACGACATCAAGCTGGCCCGCAAGTCGGCGGCCCAGCTCGGCATCACCTACACGGCGATGGCCTCCGCTGACGGTTCGGCGCTGGCCAGCTTCGTGATGAAGGACGCCGCGTACGCCGCGTCCTGACCCGCCGGGGCGGGACGGGCGCCGACCCCGGCCGCCCGTCCCGCCCCGGGCCTCACCTTCTCTTCTCCCTCACCCAAGGAGCGCTCATCACCATGGCCCGTTTCGACGTCAACGCCGCCCGCGCCCAGCGCCTCGAAGCCCTCGGCCGTACCTGGTCGTTCGAGCTCGACGGCGAGAGCTACACCCTGCCCACGGAGCTGACCCGCGCCACCGCGAAGGCGCTGCGGGAGCTCGACGACAACGACGTGGACGGGCTGCTCGGGCTGCTCATGGGCGAGCAGCAGTTCGCCCGCTTCGAGCGGCACGAGATCACCATGCAGGACATCGCCGCGATCCTGGAGGCCTACGGCAAGGAGACCGGGCTCGGCCTGGGGGAAGGCTGAGCCTCGTCGGGTTCGTCGACGAACACGCCGAGGCCCTCGAGGCGGACCTGCTCCGCTACTACGGGATCGACCTGCTCGACTGGCACCGCGAGCGCCTGACCGCGCGACGGCTCGCGGTGCTCATCGAGCAGTTGCCGCGCGACAGCGCCCTGAACCGGGAGCTGCACGGCGAGGCAGCCGAATGGTCGGTGACGGACCACCTGCTGGCCGCCGCCGTGGACCATCTGGCGGCCGCGAACTGGATGTTCGCCTGCGTCAACTCGGAGGAGGGGGATCAGCCGGAGCCACCGGCCCCGGTGCCCCGTCCGACGGGCCTGGCCGAGGACGACGACGTCACGTATGAGGAGTACGTCGAGCCCGACGAGGACACCGGAACCGGCCGGGAGCAGAACGCGACCGCGCCGGACGGGACTCCGTCGGCAGTCCAACTGGCCCGATTCTTCGGCTGACCGCTCTCCGGCCGACCGTTCGCCGGCCGACCGTTCTTCGGTTGGTCGTTCCTCGGGTGGTCGTTCGTCGGCCGACCGTTCCTCGACCGGTCGTTCCTCGGCCGGCCGCTCCTCGGCCGGCCGCTCCTCGGCCGACCGTTCCTCGGGTGGCCATTCCTCGGCCGGCCGCTCCTCGACCGGTCGTTCCTCGATTGGTCGTTCCTCGGGTGGTCGGCTCCGGTCAACCGGAGCCGGGGCCCGACGGCCCGCTCTCCTCGTCCCGGTGTCGGCCGCCCGCCCGGCCCTCCAGTTCGTCCGCGAGGGCCCGGGCCTTGTCGGAGAGTCGGGGCCGGACGTCGTCACGGACGACCGGCGCATCGGGCGGCGAGGGCTCCTCGGTCTGCCGGCGCCCCCGCTCCCGCCCGGCGGCTCCCATGTCGCCGGGCAGGGCCAGCGGGGGCACGCTCGGCCGGCCGTTGCGCCGGACGACCGGCCGCCGGTCGGAGGGCGGCACGCGCTTCTCCCGCACCTCGCGGGCGGAGAGCAGGATCTCCCTCTCGGCGCCGGAACCGGCCTCCGCCTCACCCCCACCGCCGACCTCATCGTCGTCGTGGCCCTCATGGACCTCATGGACCTCCCCCGCCGGAGGTGTCGGCGCCGGCAGCGGAGTTCCGTCCGCCACCGAGCGTTCCCGTTCCCCGCGCTGTTCGACTCGCGTCAGTTCGGACGGGGGGCGCAGAAGCTCGACATAGGGGAGCGGAATGACGTCGCCGCCCCGCTCACCACCGCCCGCGCGCTCATGCTGCTCGCGTTCGCCCTCGGCCCGTCTGGCGGCCCGGCGCGGACGGCGGCCGGTGCGGGCGTCCTCCTGGCCCTGGAGGTAGGCGGCGGTGATCCGCTCCTCGTACGCGCGCCGTATGGCGGGCAGTTGTTCGTCGACCATGTCGGCCCAACCGGCGCTGTACGCGGCGAGTTCGCGCCGGTCGAGTTCGCTCCGGGGAAGGACCACCAGATCGTCCGGTTCATAGCCGAGACGGAGGACCAGCTCCGAGACCCGCGCGATGAGATGCGGCAGATCGGAGGCTTGTTCGAGCCAGTCGATCGCATGCTGGTGCCGCACGTTGCTCGCGTCCCCGTCCACCCCGTAGGCCTTGCTCTCGTCCCCTGGCCCCATCGCGCCCCCCGCGCGAGGACGGCTGCCCCGTCACCGTCCAACGTTTCTGGCGAGCCCTCAGTTCCCTTGCTGGGCCCGGCTGTTCACCGTTTCCTTACCCGGAGGAAGTTCGGCCGGATCCTACTCCACGAACCTGGCACCACTCTGGGCGCATCCTGCATCACCGCAGGTCCGGACCACCGAACGACGGAGAGTCCTCGCCAAACACAAACGACCCCACGGGATTACTCGTACACTAGTTCGAACAACCGTTTCGAACGCCCCCGAGGCGCCACCTGAACCACTGCCCAGCGGACAGACCGGAAAGCAGGCCGATATGGCGACTGGCACGAGCAACTCCCCGAAGCAGCCGATCGACACCTACACCCGCCTCGCCCACCTCCTGCACACCACACCTCCCGACCGGGAGGCCGTGCTCGACCGGGTGTACGAAGAACTGCTCGCCCGGGAGTCCCGCGCCTACGCGGCCGGCTGGTCGGACGCCCTGACGGAGGCGCGACGGACCACCCGCCCGGGCCGCCGACCGTAAGGCCGGCCCTCCCGGCCGCCCCAGCCGCCCCCACCCGTCACCGGACCCCACGCCGAACCGGCGTACGCCCGCCCGTGCCCGTGCCCGTCCCCGTCGCCGTCTCCGCCCCGCCACCCCCGCCACCCCGCCACCCCGCCACCCCCGCAGGCCGACGTCGTCCTCGCCTCGACGCCGCCTCGACAGGCCCGAGCCTTCGCCCGCCGTCCGCCGGAAGATCCCGCGACGGCGGGCGCTCGGCTTTACGAGCGACGTCGAGGCCACCGGCGGCCACCCTTGTCGGCCGGCGCTTCGTCCTGCTGAGGCGCGAGCGACTCGTGCGCTTCCAGGAGTTCGGCCACCGTGACTCTGAAGGACTCGGGGATGTACCCGTACCCCGCCCGCAACACCACCCTGATCGACCTCTCGGACAGTCGGTAGATCTCGCGCGCGCAATCCGCTCGGGTTCCGGGAAAGCGCTCATGGGTCCGGGCGACCTCGAGTGCCGCCTCCCATGCCTCCTCGGGCCCCCCGTCGACGGGGATCGTCTTCGCGACGACGAACTCGCTCTCGACGCTGCCGGTTTCCTCGATGAGGACGAACCAGTTTCCGGGCGTACTCATTTTCCCCTCCATGCCCCCGCTGGGTATGAATCCCGCCCGCAGAACCTACCCGACACAAGGAGATGAGATGGCCGCACCGCCCGAAGCCGACGTTGTGGAAATGGTCACATGGATCGAGGCGAGCGAATACAAAAGAGCGCGTGAAGTAGCGTTCGGCGTCACCAGCACGATCACCGGACTCAAGGGTGATGTGACGGGAATGCAGTTCGCCCTGAACATCATGAAGGCCGAGATCGCCGGACTGGCCATCGGCGTGACAGCCGTAAAGTTCGACTACACCTTCTTCAAGGTCGACGAGAAGGGCATCTCCTGGCGCGGCAGGCAACTCGTCGGCTGGAAGTACGCCGACGCGGCGAAGAGTTTCTCGGCGAAGATCGAACGGAACCAGCGAGCACTCGGCAAGGCGCAGAAGAAGCTGGAGACAAAGCTCGACAGGTTCGAAAAGTCTCAGGCGAAACGCAAAGAGGCCCTGACGGACCGCGATGCCGCCAAGCGGCGGCTCACCAGTGCCCAGAACCGTGCGGCGGCAAGGCCTTCAGTGCTCAACACCAGCAGGGTCGAAACCGCCGAGAAGGCGCTCAGGAAGGCCGAGAAGGCACTGGAGAGGTTCGACAAGAAACACGACAAAGCGAAGAAGAAAGCGGAGAAGATCCGCGACTGGGGCGTGAATCTGGAAAAACAGATAAAGAAGGCAGGAGAAGGCGCGACGGAGGCGAAGAAGAAGTTCGATCAGGCCACCGCAGCAGGAACCGCCAATCTCACCAAACTGAAGGACGCCCTCGACAATGCCGCTCGGGCCGCCTGACGTCCGGGAGCGAAACAGAATCTCTGCCCATCCTCCCCGACACGGAAAGCGGTGAACATGTCTCTCGCCACGGCATTGAACAGAACATCGTCCGCGCTCAGGACGCTCAAGGGCCAGGCCGAGCAGAGCTCACAGGCCATGACCCGTATCGCGAACGGATCCACCACCGCCGCAAACGGTGTGAAACAACTCCGGTCCGCGACACAGGGCACCACCACCGAACTGAAGAACCTCAAGACATCCTCCGACCAGGCCGAGAAGTCCATCGCCAAGGCTGGAAAGACCGGTTCGACCGCCGGCAAGAACCTCGGGAAGTACGAGTCCGGGGCGAGCAAGGCGGCCAAGGGCCAGGACAAGATGAACAAGTCGATGAAGGGCAACTTCTTCGGCATGCTCATGGACCTGCTCGCGCCGCTCATCCAGAAGGTCGTCGAGATGGCGACCAAGTCGAAGACCATGCAGAAGGTCCTGGGGACGGCCTTCGGCGTCATCAAGACCGTGATCGGCACCGTCATGAAGGCCATCGGGCCGATCATGAAGAACGCCGCCAAACTCATCAAGTCGATCTGGACCGGCATCAAGACGGCGATCTCGGCCGTCGTCAAGGCCATCGCCACGGTCATCAAGACCTACGTCAACATCTGGAAGAAGGTCATCAGCACCGCGCTGAACGCGATCAAGACGGTCGTCTCCGGCGTCTGGAAGGGCATCAAGGCCGTCATCTCGCCGGTCGTCAACTGGGTCAAGTCCGCGATCCCGAACGCCTTCAAGGCCGTCAAGGACAAGCTGTCCAGCATCTGGGGCGGCCTCAAGGGCATCGCGAGCCGCGCTTTCGACGGCATCAAGGGCGCGGTGAAAGGCCCGATCAACGCGGTCATCGGCATCATCAACCGGGCGATCGGCGCCCTCAACGGCATCAAGGTGTCGATCCCCGGCTGGGTGCCGGGCGTCGGCGGCAAGACCTTCGGCGTCAGCCTGCCCAGGATCCCCATGCTGGCCACCGGCGGTGTCGTCATGCCCCGCTCCGGCGGTGTCCCGGCGATCCTCGCCGAGGCCGGTGAGGCGGAGGCCGTCCTGCCGCTCAGCAAGCTGGACCGGCTGCTGCGCCGGGCCGCCGCCCAGGGCCCGGCGTACGCCGGAGCCGCCGGGGCGGGCGGCGCGCTGCACATCGAGCACTACTACGCGGCCGAGACCAGCACTCCGCAGCGCACCGCCGACGCGCTGATGTTCCTGGCGAAGGCACGCGGATGAGTGCCGACGCGGCAGGAGCGATGATCGCCTCGCGCGATCTGTTCAGGGACGCCACCACGGCGTTGACCGGCATCCGCGCCCGGCTGACGGAGACCACCGACGCCCTGCGCCGGATCACCGACGGGCTCGGCAGGGCCGCCGGGGCCACCGCCGGCATCCGCTCGGGTGCGGGCCAGGCCGCCACCGCCGTACAGCAGACGAAGGCGGGCGCCGACGCCGCCGCCCGTTCCCTCACCAAGACCGGCCAGACCGCCGCGACCGCCGCGACCGGAGTCAAGAAGGCCGGCGGCGACGCCAGGACGGCGGGCCGGACCGTCGACCGGCTGTCCGCCGCCGGAGGCGTGCTCGCCCTCGCCGCCGGCTTCATCGACATCGCCGGCATCGTCGGCGACCTCATGGGGACCTTCGGCGTCGCCATGACCATCGGCGCCGGCGTCATGCTGATCATCAACGCGCTCACCCGGGCCAACCCCATCGGGTTCGTCACCGGGCTGCTGCTGCCCGTCGCCGGGTGGCTGCTCGATCTCGCGATGAACTCGGAGACCGGTCAGCGGCTGATGGAGCAGCTCGCCACCCTCGTGCTGAAGTACGTCGAGGGCTATCTGACGGTCATGACGCCGCTGCTCAAGGCCGTCGCGAGCGCGGTGAACACGTACGTCACCGGCTACCTCGGCGTCATCACCACCGCGCTCACGGTCGTCGGCGCCCTCATCGGCACCGGTTTCGCCGTCCTGAAGGCGCTGACCACCGGGGACACCCGGGCGCTCAGCGGCAAGGTGTCGTCGGTCTGGCGCGGGTTCAAGGACGCGGTGCGGCCGGCGCTGGACTGGATCACCAAGGACGTCCCCCGGATGTTCACCCGGATCAAGGAGGCCACCTCCAACACCCTGGGCGCGATGGGGCAGTTCGTCACCACCGGCACGCAGACCGTCGCCGGCGTGGTCAAGGGACCGATCCAGGGGCTCATCGCCTTCGCCAACTGGGTCATCGACAAGCTCAACTCGCTGAGCTTCTCGTTCCTCGGCAAGAAGTTCGGCGTCCACCTGGACAAGATCCCGATGCTCGCGGAGGGCGGCGTCGCCGTCCCCGGCGCCTCCCGGGGCGCGGGCCGGGTGCTGTCGCTGACGGCCCTGGACCGGCAGCGGACCCTCGCCCGGCGGCGCGGCTCACAGGCCTCCCGACAGCCGCACCGCATCCGGGAGTTCCACGAGAGCGCGGGCACGGGCGCCCGGGGCACCGCGGAAGACCTGCTCTTCCTGGCCGCAGCACACGCATGCACCTGAACCCGAGAGTGAGGTGACGGCCGAGATGGCCGAGACCACGACAACCGCATACACCGACGATGTGGCCCCCGGCTCACTCATCACCCGCGACGGGCAGATGCAGTGGGCCGGACTGCTGATGGGCCCCGGCACCCTGTACGAGATCGACCGCGGGGGCCTCAGCGGCTGGGAGGACCTGCCGGAGTACGACTCCTCCGACGCCGACCACCCCACCGCGCACGGCGCCTGGCCCGGCGCCCGCTACGCCAAGCCGCGCCGGGTCGGCGGCACGGTGTGGACCGTCCCGGCGCAGGACGACTCCGCCGCCTCGCTCGGCGCGATCCGGATCCTGCGCCAGGCGCTGCTGCTCGGCGACACGGAGCGCTGGCTGGCGGTGCGGCTGCACGGCGAGACGCTGGCCGTGCGGGCCCGGGTCAGCCAGCGGCTGCTGGCCGCGGACCGGGCCTACACCACGCAGGGCGTGTCCCGGGCGTCCGTGCAGTGGTACGCCACCGACCCGCGCCGCTACTCGGTCACCGAGCAGACCGCGGTCACCGGCGCCCCGCAGCCGGAGAGCGGGCTGACCTGGCCGCTGACCTGGCCGCTGTACTGGGGACAGGCGGACTCCACCGGAGACGTCAACGCCGACAACAGCGGCTCGGCGCCCACCCACCCGGTGATCACCTTCACCGGCCCGTGCGCCAACCCGACGGTGACCGACCGGACCTCGGCGCAGCGGCTGCGCTACGAGATCACGCTGGCCGGCGGGGACGAACTCGTCGTCGACACCGCCGCCGGCACGGTCACCCTCAACAGCACCGCGTCGCGCCGGCACACCGCGGCCGCCGACAGCAGCCCCGAGGAGCTCTTCGCCTTCGCCCCCGGCCGCGCCCAACTGGCCTTCCGCCCCGACGCCCACGGCGCGGGCGCGCAGATGAGCGTGCGCTGGCGGGAGGCGGAGTGGTGACCGGCGTCTCCGACAGGCCCCTCACCTCACCCCTCTAGACCACGGGAGACCAGCAGATGAACCTGCGCAGCTCATGGGTGGCCGAGACCGGCCAGACCCGCGAGGACACCCGCCTGACCCAACTGGGCGCGACCACCCCGGCCAACCCGCTGGACGTCCGCTCCGGCATCCTCCCCGGCTCCTACGACGGGCTGTACCGGCTCGCCGGCTTCTGGATGGAGGGCGGCGCCGGCACCATGACCGCGACCGTCCACGAGGGCCGGGCCGTCGTCCAGGCCGACAGCAACCAGGGCGCCTACCCGGTCACGCTGGCCGAGCCGATGACCCTCACCTTCGCCGACGGCGACGCCCAGTACGCCCGGTTCGACATCGTCGTCCTGCGGATCTACGACAACCTCTACGACGACTCCGGCTTCACCAAGGCCGCCATCGAGATCGTCAAGGGCACCCCGGCCGTCCCCCCGGAGGCGCCCCCGCTCCCGGGCATCGTGCTGCCGATCTACCGGGTCCGGATCCGGGCCGGCAGCAGCGCCGGCACCGGGGGCGTCAACTGGAACGAAGACGTCGTCGACCTCCGCACGCCCACCGTCGCGATCGGCGGCATCCTGCCCGTGGTCGGCGAGACCGGAAACGGCGCCTACCCCGGCCAGTACCGCGACTCCGGCGGCGCCCTGCAGCGCTGGGACGGTTCCGCCTGGGTCGGCTACCCGAGCGCCCTGGGCGGCATCGCCCCCAACGGCGCGGCCACCACGGCCAGTTACACCGGCCAGTACCGGGACAGCTCCGACGGCACCCTGCAGCGCTGGAACGGCTCCACCTGGGTGTCGTACCAACGCGTCCCCACCTGGACCGACTACACGCCCGTCTGGTACTCGTCCACGGGCGCAGCGCCCGTGGTCGGCAACGGCAGCCTCAACGGCAGGTACGTCAAGCTCGGCACGCTCGTCCACGTCCGGATGCGGCTGGCCATCGGCACGACGACCAACCTCTCCGCACTGGACACCGCCGGCGCCTGGTCCGTCTCGATGCCGGTCCTCCCCGCGACGGGCTGGATGACCGACATCCTGCTGAACGTCGTCGGCTACAGCAGCAACGGCTTCCGGTTCTTCCAGGGCACCGCCCAACTGTCGGCGACCAACGGGGGCGTGGCCACCAGGTTCACCGTCGCCTCGGGCACGACCGCGGCCAGCACGGGCTGGACCAAGGCAGTGCCCTACACCTGGCAGGCCGGCGACGTCCTGTCGATCTGGGGCTCCTACGAATCGGCCTCCTGAGCCCGCCCGCTCCCCCCTCACCCGTCCGGCATTCGGAAGGAAGCGCCATGACCGTACGTTCCGCCTGGCTGTCGCCCAACAGCCAGACCCGGGAGGACACCCGGGTGACCCAGATCGGGGCGGTCACCCCGGTCACCGACATCAAGGGCCGCTCCGGTGTCCTGCCCGGCTCCGCGAACGGCCAGTACCGGGTCACCGGCCTCTGGCTGAACGGCACCACGGGCGGTATGACGGCCACCGTCGGCGTCGGCCGGGCCGTCGTCCAGACGTCCGTCGCCCGGGGCGCCTACCCGGTCGCCGTCACCGAGCCGGTCCCGCTCACCTTCGAGGCGGGCGACCCCCAGTTCGGCCGGATCGACCTCGTCGTCCTGCGGATCTACGACAACGACTACGACGGCTCGGGCCGCACCGAGGCCGTCGTCGAGATCGTCAAGGGCGCCCCGGCCGACGTCCCGGCCGCGCCCGCCACCCCGGACGCCTCCCTCGTCCTGTTCACCGTCGCCGTCGCCAAGAACGCGGCCGCCGGCACCGGCGGCATCGACTGGGACAGCGCCCGCGTCGACCTGCGTCCCACCACCGTCCCGGTGGGCGGCATCCTGCCGACCCGCTCCGACGACACCGCCCCCGGCGGCTACCCCGGGCACTACCGCGACGTCAACAACACGCTCCAGCGCTGGGACTCCACCGCCTGGGTGGCGTATCCGAAGGGCATCGGCGGGCTCGTCCCGGCCGGAGTGCTCACCACCGGCGGCTACACCGGCCAGTACCGGGACTCCGCCGCCGGACAGCTCCAGCGGTGGAGCGGCGCCGCCTGGCTGCCCGCCGTACCGGGGCCGGCCTTCGCGTCCTCGCTCGACGCCGGCTACACGGCCTCGACGACCTACACGGCCGCCCTGGTGGACACGAGCGTCGCGGCGCTCACGCTCACCTTCGTCGCCCCGCCGTCCGGCGCCGTGATCATCAGTCTGGGCGCCCGGATGGCCACCACGAGCAGCGAGTCCGTGTCCGCGCATATGTCCCCGCAGGTCACGCTCGGTACGACGGTGATCTGGGCGGCGGACGACGAGCGGGCCGCGTCGGGCTCGGGCGCGCTCTACAAGTCGGTCTCGACCCAACTGCGCCTGGGCTCCCTCACCGTCGGCTCGACCTACACGATCACCGCGATGCACCGGTCGTCCAGCGCCACCGTCAACGCCTGGTTCGACAACCTCTTCATTCGCGTCGACCCGATCGCCTGACCCCCTCTCCGCTTCCCGAAAAGGAGTCGATCATGCCCGTGCGCTCCGGATGGCTGTCCCCCGACGGTCAGTCGCGCGAGGACACCCGCCTCGTCTCGCTCGGCGCCCTGACGCCCACCTCGCCGGTCGCCACCCGCTCCGGTGTGCTGCCGGGCTCCTCCGAAGGCCTCTACCGCATCGCCGGCTTCACCCTCACCGGCACGTCGAACAGCATGTCCGCCACGGTCAGCCCCGGCCGTGCCGTGCTCCAGAGCACCGCCGCCCGGGGCGCCTACCCGGTCGCCCTCACCGAGTACCTGCCCCTGACGTTCGCGGACGGCGATCCCCTGTACAGCCGCATCGATCTCGTCGTCCTGCGGATCTACGACGACGTCTACGACGCCTCCGACACCGACGACCGCACCGAGGCCGTCGTCGAGATCGTCCCGGGCACCCCGGCCGCCGCCCCGGCCGTACCCGCCGCGCCCGGCCTGTCCCTGCCGCTGTACCAGGTCACCGTGGCGGCCAAGGCGAGCGCCGGCACCGGCGGCATCACCTGGAGCTCGGCGGTCGACCGCCGGACGGCCACGGTCGGTGTCGGCGGCATCCTCCCGGTGGTCTCCGACACCACGGGCGGCAGCTACCCCGGCCAGTACCGGGACCTGGGCGGCCAGCTCCAGCGCTGGAGCGGAACCGCCTGGACCGACTACCCGGTGCTGCCGACCTGGCAGAGCTGGACGCCGGCCTGGACGACCGGTTCCGGCCTGGCCACCCCGTCGTACGGCAACTCCGTCCTCAACTGCCGGTACGTCAAGTTCGGCACCACCGTGCACCTCAGCTTCTCGATCCAGTTCGGCACCACGACCAACTTCGGCACCAGCCCCCTCACCTCGGACAACTGGCGGTTCGCGCTGCCGGCGCCCGCGTCCGCCGTCCACCAGGTGCTCGGCTGGGCCGAGTTGGGCGCCTCCAACGGCGCGCGCGCCATGTGCCGGATCTACCTCGCCACGACCGACACCTTCGAGCTGGGGATCGCCTCGGGCCGGCCCGACGCCACCGCCATCGTCACGCCCACCTGGGGCACCGTCGACTCCCTGACGCCGTGGACCTGGGTCAGCGGCAACGCCGTCAGGGGCACCGCCACCTACGAGGCCGCGTCATGACGACCACCACCACGCCGTACCGGGCGATCTTCTGCGATCTGCGCACCGACGACACCATCGACATCCTGCCCCTGCGGGACGTCACCGTCGACGACTACATCGGCAAGCCGGGATCCCTCTCCGGCACCATCCCGGTCCCCAACGCGGAGGTGGCCGCCCGGGTCCGCCGCATCGAGGAGGGCCGCACCTCGGTCTACCTCCAGCGCGGCAACGACCTGTGGTGGGGCGGCATCATCTGGACGTCCACCCTGCAGAGCGACGACCGGGGCGTGCTCACCCTCGGCATCCAGGCGGCCACCTTCGAGTCCTACGCGGGCCGCCGCCGTATCCGCCAGGACCTCACGTTCACCGGGACCGACGACCAGCTGGAGGTGGCGCGACGGCTGTGGCGGCACCTCCAGACCGGCGAGCTCGTCGAGGTGGTCGACGACGACGACGGCGACGGTGTGCCCGAAGGCCGGGGCGAGGAGGGCGACGTCACCACCGTCGTCGGCGGCGACATCGGCGTCACCTTCGGCAACGAGTCCTCCCCGGCCAGGCGCGCGGTGTCGTACCGCGACGGCGACGAGACCGTCTACCTGGAGGCGATCGACGCGCTCGCCGCCCTGGAGAACGGCTTCGAGCACTACATCGCCGTCTACCGCGACCCGGTCACCGGCATCCGCGTCCGCCGGCTGCGGCTGGGCAGCCCGAAGATCACCACCGGCACCACCGACCTGGTGATGGACCGGCCCGGCACGATCCTGTCGTACACCTTCCCGCGCGACGCCACCCGCGGCGGCACCACCGCCCGGGCCCGCGGCGCCACCGACAACACCAACCAGGCCGTGGAGTCCCGCCCGCTGTTCGCCGACGCCGACATCGCCGTCGGCGAGAACCTGATCAAGGTCGGCTACCCGCGCATCGACCTCGCCTCGGACCACAACGACATCGCCAGCATCCCGGTCCTGCGCTCGCTGGCCAACGCCGAACTCGCCGAGGGCGTCGGCGCGGTGGTGATCCCAGAGATCAGCGTCCGCCTCGACGACCTGGTGCCGTCCGCGCTGCTGGGCCGCACCGTCCGGCTGCGGATCACCGACGAATGGTGGACCGAGGGCCTGGACGCCCGCTACCGGATCGTCGGCGTCAAGGTCAGCCCGGCCCAGCGCGGCCGCCCGGACACCGCCGAGCTCTACCTGGAGGAGGTCTGATGCCCCAGCTCCCCGAAGACATCATCGACCGGCTCACCCAGATGGAACGCCGCATCCAGCAGCTGTCCACCGCCGTGAACACCCGGCCCGCACTCAACACGATCACCGGCGGCGAGGTGGAGATCAAGGACGGCGCCCTGAAGGTGACCGACGGCGGCACCTTCGTGGTCCAGCGGCCCAACACCGAGGAGCCGATGTTCCGGGTCGGCTCCTGGAAGGGCGAGGAATACGGCCTGGAGATCCACCGCCAGACCGGCAGCCTCGCCATGACCCTGTTCAACGGCGACAGCAGCGCCGGCTCGCTCCAGCCGCTGCGGATCTACGACAACGGCAACCGGGAGATCATCTCCGACGACGTCAACACCGGCGGCCTGGCCCGGCCCTGGCTGACCATGCTGCCGCCGCAGGACACGACGCCGGCGCGCTGGCCGCAGTCCACGTCGACGGCCTGGACGACGATCGCGAGGTCGTACAACCCGGTCTGGCAGCCGAAGATGCGGCTCCGGGTGAGCACAAGCGTCAGTTCCGGCGGGGCCGGCCAGGTCCGGGTGCTCGTCAACAGCGTCCAGTGGGGTCCCACGGTCACCGCCGGCGTCGAGTTCGACTACACGGACGTGATCGCCACCACCTTCTCCACGGCGTTCACCGGCACGGTCACGGTCGAGATCCAGGCCATCGTCACCACGTCCGGCACCGTCTACGCGACCCCGACCCTCATGCACGGCCGCCAGAGCTGACCCACGGCGCAACCGAGGAAGGCAGCACCTCCATGGACATCGACCCCACCCAGCCCTGGGGCCTCGCGATCGACTACGCGGGCCGGGCCACCCTCACCGAGGACGGCCACACGATCCACGTCAACGTCTCCGACACCAGCCTCAGCTCGATCATCGGGCCCGACTCGATCACCGGCACCTACTCGGCCGTCAACATCACCGCCCAGTTCACCCGGAGCGGCGCGGGCGGCGCCGTCCTGCGCGGCTACGGCCGGATCACCGTGATGCCCGTCGGCACGGCCCCGGTCGTCCCCGACCAGACGGCGATCCAGCGCGCGGTCGCCGCGGCCCTGGCCGACTTCGGCGCCAACACGGCCGCGTACGCCGCCCTGTGCGCCCAGTGGCAACCGGGCGACGGGGACGACACCGCCACGGACCCCGAGACCGACCCCGAGACCGACACGGACACGGATACAGACACGGACATCGTCGTCTGAGGTCCTGCCCGCCGACCACCACCCGACCCCGCCCCGAGCCGCTCCCCCGCCGGCCGGGGTTTTCTCATGCCCAGAACCACCCAGGGAGGCACCACCATGGCCAACCCCCTCTCCGCCGACGCCCTCGTGTCCGCACTGCGGGCCGAGGGCGTCACCGTCGTCGAGCACTCCGACTGGCGCACCCACAACCGCAACCACAAGGGAAGTTGGGGCCCGGTCAACGGCGTGATCATCCACCACACCGTCACCTCCGGCACCAGCAACAGCGTGAGCCTCTGCTACAACGGCCACTCCGCCCTGCCCGGCCCCCTCTGCCACGGCGTGATCGCCAAGGACGGCACGGTCCACCTCGTCGGCAACGGCCGCGCCAACCACGCGGGCAGCGGCGACGGCGACGTCCTCAAGGCCGTCGTCGACGAGAAGGCGCTGCCCGCACCGAACGAGAACGACACGGACGGCAACGTCCACTTCTACGGCTTCGAGTGCGTCAACCTCGGCGACGGCAAGGACCCCTGGCCCGCCGTCCAGCTGGAGGCCATGGTCCGGGCCTCCGCCGCGCTGTGCCGGGCGCACGGCTGGTCGGCCGGCTCGGTGATCGGCCACAAGGAGTGGACCGACAAGAAGATCGATCCGCGCGGCTTCTCGATGTCGGACTTCCGCATCAGGGTCGCGAGCCGCCTCGGCACCAAGCCCAGCGGCTCCACCGGCTCCACCGGCTCCGGCAACTCCGGTACGGCCAAGCCGACTTACCAGCCCTTCCCCGGCGACGCCTGGTTCAGGAAGAGCCCGAAGTCGGCGATCGTCACCGCGATGGGCAAGCGCCTGGTCGCCGTCGGCTGCTCCGCGTACGCCTCCGGCCCCGGCCCGCAGTGGACCGACGCCGACCGCCGCTCCTACGCCGGCTGGCAGCGCAAGCTCGGCTACACCGGCACCGCCGCCGACGGCTGGCCGGGCGCCACGTCCTGGGCGGCCCTCAAGGTCCCGTACAGCTCCTGAGAATCGAGGAACCCGATGTCAGAGGCCGCCAAGCGCACCCTCCGCACTGTTGTCCAGACCGCTGTCGGCCTGTGCGTCCTGCTGCCGACGGTCGTCGACGCCGCCGGCATCCCCGAGACCCTGCCCTGGGTCGCCGGCGCGCTCACCGCCGCCGCGGGCATGACCAGGATCATGGCCCTGCCCGCCGTCCAGGCCCTGCTGCCCTCGTGGCTGCGCACGGACGCCCGGCCGAACGAGGACACCGAACTGCTGTCACTGGCCCGGACGACCGACGAACGGGGCGACGCATGAACGAACCCCTCTCCGACCCGGCCGCCGTCGCCCTGGAACTGGAACGGTTGCGCGGCACCGTCGAGGCCGGGTTCGCCCGGGTCGACGGCTCGCTCGCCCTGCTGGTCCAGCGCAGCGACCAGACCGACAAGCAGCTCGCCGACCACGAACACCGCCTCGACGCCCTGGAACGCTCCCGCTGGCCGCTCGCCAGCATCGGCGCCCTGGCCGCCCTGGCGACGGTGGCCGTCGCCGCCTGGGAAATGACGGCACGCTGAAACGCCGAAGGGCGGTCACCCCGTACGAACCGGGGTGACCGCCCTTCAGAACCAACTACCAGAACCAACTACTACTGGTTGTACGGACCGTAGTCGTAGTCCTCCAGCGGAACGGCCTGGCCGGAGCCCGTGCCGAACGGCGAGTAGTCGATGTCGTCGTAGCCGACGGCCGAGTACATCGCGGCCTTGGCCTCTTCGGTCGGCTCGACCCGGATGTTGCGGTAGCGGGCGAGACCCGTACCGGCCGGGATGAGCTTACCGATGATGACGTTCTCCTTGAGGCCGATCAGGGAGTCGGACTTGGCGTTGATCGCCGCGTCCGTCAGCACCCTGGTCGTCTCCTGGAAGGACGCCGCCGACAGCCAGGACTCCGTGGCCAGCGAGGCCTTGGTGATACCCATGAGCTGCGGACGACCGGAGGCCGGGTGACCGCCCTCCTGCACCACACGACGGTTCTCGACCTCGAACTTCGAGCGCTCGACGAGCTCGCCGGGCAGCAGCTCGGCATCGCCGGACTCGATGATCGTCACCCGGCGCAGCATCTGCCGGATGATGATCTCGATGTGCTTGTCGTGGATCGACACACCCTGCGAGTTGTACACCTTCTGGACCTCGCCGACCAGGTGGACCTGGACGGCACGCTGACCCAGGATGCGCAGCACGTCGTGCGGGTTGGTGGCACCCACGGTGAGCTTCTGGCCCACCTCGACGTGCTCGCCCTCGCTGACCAGGAGACGGGCGCGCTTCGAGATCGGGAACGCCGTCTCGTCGCTGCCGTCGTCCGGCGTGATGACGATCTTCTTGGTCTTCTCGGTCTCCTCGATCCGCACGCGGCCCTGGGCCTCGGAGATCGGGGCGACACCCTTCGGGGTACGGGCCTCGAAGAGCTCGACGACACGCGGCAGACCCTGGGTGATGTCGTCACCGGCCACACCACCGGTGTGGAAGGTACGCATCGTCAGCTGGGTGCCGGGCTCACCGATGGACTGGGCGGCGATGATGCCGACCGCCTCACCGATGTCGACCAGCTTGCCGGTGGCCAGCGAACGGCCGTAGCACATGGCGCAGGTGCCGACCTGGGACTCACAGGTCAGGATCGAGCGGGTCTTGACCTCCTCGACACCGTGTCGGACCAGCTGGTCGATGAGCACATCGCCCAGGTCCACGTTGGCCGGCGCGATCACCTTGCCGTCGATGACGACGTCCTCGGCGAGCATGCGGGCGTAGACGCTGGTCTCGACGTCCCCGGCCTTGCGCAGAACGCCGGTCTCGTCCTTCGAGGCGATCCGCAGCTTCAGACCGCGCTCGGTGCCGCAGTCCTCCTCGCGGATGATGACGTCCTGCGAGACGTCCACCAGACGACGGGTCAGGTAACCCGAGTCGGCGGTACGCAGGGCGGTGTCCGCCAGACCCTTACGGGCACCGTGCGTGGAGATGAAGTACTCCAGCACGGACAGGCCCTCACGGAAGGACGCCTTGATCGGACGCGGGATGGTCTCGTTCTTCGCGTTCGACACCAGACCACGCATACCGGCGATCTGCCGCATCTGCATCATGTTTCCTCGGGCACCCGAGTCAACCATCATGAAGATGGGGTTCGTCTTGGGGAAGTTCGCGTTCATCGCCTCGGCGACCTCGTTGGTCGCCTTGGTCCAGATCGCGATGAGCTCCTGCGTGCGCTCTTCCTTGGTGATCAGACCGCGCTCGTACTGCTTCTGGACCTTCTCGTCCTGCGCCTCGTAGCCCTTGACGATCTCCTTCTTCGCCTCGGGAACGACGACGTCGGAGATGGCCACGGTGACGCCGGAACGGGTCGCCCAGTAGAAGCCGGACGCCTTCAGGTTGTCGAGCGTCGCCGCCACGATGACCTTGGGGTAGCGCTCCGCCAGGTCGTTGACGATCTCGGAGAGCTGCTTCTTGCCCACCGAGTAGTCGACGAACGGATAGTCCTCGGGCAGCAGCTCGTTGAAGAGCGCACGGCCCAGGGTCGTCCGCAGGCGGAAGGTGTCACCCTGCTGCCACTCCGGCTCGCCCTCCTCGCGCGCCGGCGGCGTCCAGCCACGCGGCGGGATG
Source organism: Streptomyces sp. NPDC006872 (assembly GCF_040635845.1). NCBI lineage: Bacteria > Bacillati > Actinomycetota > Actinomycetes > Kitasatosporales > Streptomycetaceae > Streptomyces > Streptomyces sp. NPDC006872. The sequence goes on along the minus strand of NZ_JBEYIL010000001.1, from coordinate 238,682 downwards.
GTGCCCACCGGGAAGCGGATGTCGATCGCCGACTGCAGCGCGAGCTCACCTGCGTCGAACGCCATGATCGCCTCGGCCGTGGAGCCGAAGGACCGGCCCTCGCCCTTGGTGTCACGCAGCTCGCCGTCGGTGGTGAGGAAGAACAGACCGAGGACCATGTCCTGGGTCGGCATCGTCACCGGACGGCCGTCGGCGGGCTTGAGGATGTTGTTCGAGGACAGCATCAGGATGCGGGCCTCGGCCTGCGCCTCCGCGGAGAGCGGCAGGTGGACGGCCATCTGGTCACCGTCGAAGTCCGCGTTGAACGCGGTGCAGACGAGCGGGTGGATCTGGATGGCCTTGCCCTCGACCAGCTGCGGCTCGAAGGCCTGGATGCCGAGGCGGTGCAGCGTGGGCGCACGGTTCAGCAGAACCGGGTGCTCCGCGATGACCTCTTCCAGGACGTCGTACACGACCGTGCGGCCGCGCTCGACCATCCGCTTGGCGCTCTTGATGTTCTGCGCGTGGTTCAGGTCGACCAGGCGCTTCATCACGAACGGCTTGAAGAGCTCCAGCGCCATCGCCTTCGGCAGACCGCACTGGTGCAGCTTCAGCTGCGGACCGACGACGATCACGGAACGCGCGGAGTAGTCCACACGCTTGCCGAGCAGGTTCTGACGGAATCGACCCTGCTTGCCCTTCAGCATGTCGCTGAGGGACTTCAGCGGGCGGTTACCGGGACCGGTGACCGGACGACCACGACGGCCGTTGTCGAACAGCGCGTCCACGGCCTCCTGGAGCATGCGCTTCTCGTTGTTCACGATGATCTCGGGCGCACCGAGGTCAAGAAGGCGCTTCAGACGGTTGTTGCGGTTGATCACACGGCGGTACAGGTCGTTCAGGTCGGAGGTCGCGAAGCGGCCACCGTCCAGCTGCACCATCGGGCGAAGGTCCGGCGGGATGACCGGCACGCAGTCCAGCACCATGCCCTTGGGGCTGTTGCTGGTCTGCAGGAACGCGGAGACGACCTTGAGGCGCTTGAGCGCACGGGTCTTCTTCTGGCCCTTGCCGGTCCGGATGATCTCGCGGAGCTTCTCGGCCTCCTCGTCGAGGTCGAAGGACTCCAGGCGCTTCTGCAGCGCCGCGGCACCCATCGAGCCGTCGAAGTACGTGCCGAAGCGGTCACGCAGCTCGCGGTAGAGCAGCTCGTCGCCCTCGAGGTCCTGGACCTTGAGGTTCTTGAAGCGCGTCCACACCTCGTCGAGACGGTCGATCTCGCGCTGCGCACGGTCGCGCAGCTGCTTCATCTCACGCTCGGCGCCTTCGCGCACCTTGCGGCGCACATCGGCCTTGGCGCCCTCGGCCTCGAGCTCGGCCAGGTCGGTCTCGAGCTTCTTGGCGCGGGCCTCGAGGTCGGCGTCGCGCCGGTTCTCGATCTGCTGACGCTCGACGGAGACGTGCGCCTCCAGCGAGGGCAGGTCACGCGTACGACGCTCGTCGTCGACGAACGTGATCATGTACGCCGCGAAGTAGATGACCTTCTCGAGGTCCTTCGGGGCGAGGTCGAGCAGGTATCCGAGGCGCGACGGAACGCCCTTGAAGTACCAGATGTGCGTGACGGGGGCGGCCAGCTCGATGTGGCCCATCCGCTCACGACGCACCTTGGCGCGAGTGACCTCGACGCCGCAGCGCTCGCAGATGATGCCCTTGAACCGGACACGCTTGTACTTGCCGCAGTAGCACTCCCAGTCCCGGGTCGGACCGAAGATCTTCTCGCAGAAGAGTCCGTCCTTTTCCGGCTTGAGCGTGCGGTAGTTGATCGTCTCGGGCTTCTTGACCTCGCCGTGGCTCCACTGACGGATGTCGTCCGCCGTAGCCAGGCCGATCCGGAGCTCGTCGAAGAAGTTGACGTCGAGCACTATGCGTCAATCCCTCTCAGGGTTGTAAGTCTTGGGGTCTGATACGGGGGTCCCGGGGCCGGCCGGAGGTTCAGGGATCTTCATCGCTGAACCTCCGGACCGAACTCCCGTCAGACCTCTTCGACGCTGCTCGGCTCGCGCCGGGACAGGTCGATGCCGAGCTCCTCCGCCGCGCGGAAGACGTCCTCGTCGGTGTCACGCATCTCGATGGACATACCGTCGCTGGACAGCACCTCCACGTTCAGGCAGAGAGACTGCATCTCCTTGATGAGCACCTTGAAGGACTCGGGGATGCCGGGCTCGGGGATGTTCTCGCCCTTGACGATGGCCTCGTAGACCTTCACGCGGCCGGTCACGTCGTCGGACTTGATGGTCAGGAGCTCCTGGAGGGCGTACGCGGCGCCATAAGCCTCCAGCGCCCACACCTCCATCTCACCGAAGCGCTGACCACCGAACTGCGCCTTACCACCCAGCGGCTGCTGGGTGATCATCGAGTACGGACCGGTCGAACGGGCGTGCAGCTTGTCGTCGACCAGGTGGTGCAGCTTGAGGATGTACATGTACCCGATGGAGATCGGGTCCGGGAACGGCTCACCGGAGCGGCCGTCGAACATCCTCGCCTTGCCGGTCGGCTGCACCATGCGCTCGCCGTCGCGGTTCGGGATGGTGTGCTGGAGCAGACCCGCCAGCTCGTCCTCACGCGCACCGTCGAACACCGGGGTGGCGACGTTGGTGCCCGGGGCGACCTGGTCGGCGCCGATGACCTGGAGCCGCTGCGCCCAGTCCTCGCCGAGCCCGGAGACGTCCCAACCGCGGCTGGCGAGCCAGCCGAGGTGGATCTCCAGGACCTGTCCCGGGTTCATTCGGGACGGCACACCCAGCGGGTTGAGGATGATGTCGACCGGGGTCCCGTCCTCGAGGAACGGCATGTCCTCGATGGGCAGGATCTTGGAGATGACACCCTTGTTGCCGTGTCGGCCGGCGAGCTTGTCACCGTCCGTGATCTTGCGCTTCTGCGCCACGTAGACGCGAACCAGCTGGTTCACGCCCGGCGGCAGCTCGTCGCCCTCTTCACGGTCGAAGACGCGGACGCCGATGACCTTGCCGATCTCGCCGTGCGGGACCTTCAGCGAGGTGTCACGCACCTCACGGGCCTTCTCACCGAAGATCGCGCGCAGCAGGCGCTCCTCCGGCGTCAGCTCGGTCTCGCCCTTGGGCGTGACCTTGCCGACGAGGATGTCACCGGCGACGACCTCGGCGCCGATGCGGATGATGCCGCGCTCGTCGAGGTCGGCGAGGACCTCCTCGGAGACGTTCGGGATGTCCCGGGTGATCTCCTCGGGGCCGAGCTTGGTGTCACGGGCGTCGACCTCGTGCTCCTCGATGTGGATCGAGGAGAGGACGTCGTCCTGCACGAGGCGCTGCGACAGGATGATCGCGTCCTCGTAGTTGTGACCCTCCCACGGCATGAACGCCACGAGCAGGTTCTTGCCCAGCGCCATCTCGCCGTTCTCGGTGGCCGGACCGTCGGCCAGGACCTGGCCCTCGATGATCCGGTCGCCCTCGTTGACGATGACCTTCTGGTTGACCGAGGTGCCCTGGTTGGACCGGGCGAACTTGGCCAGGCGGTACGTGATGTACGTGCCGTCGTCGTTCGTCGTGGTGATGTAGTCCGCGGAGACCTCCTGGACCACACCCGCCTTCTCGGCCTTGACCACGTCACCGGCGTCGGCTGCGGAGCGGTACTCCATGCCGGTGCCGACGAGCGGGGCCTCGGACTTGATGAGGGGCACGGCCTGACGCATCATGTTCGCGCCCATGAGGGCACGGTTGGCGTCGTCGTGCTCCAGGAACGGGATCATGGCGGTCGCGACCGACACCATCTGGCGCGGCGAGACGTCCATGTAGTCGACGTCGTCACCGGGGACGTAGTCGATCTCTCCGCCACGACGGCGGACCAGGACGCGGGACTCCTCGAAGCGGAACTCGTCGGAGAGCGGCGCGTTGGCCTGCGCGATGACGAAGCGGTCCTCCTCGTCGGCGGTCAGGTAGTCGACCTCGTCGGTGACCGTGCCCTCGACGACCTTGCGGTACGGCGTCTCGATGAAACCGAACGGGTTGATCCGGCCGTAGGAGGCCAGCGAGCCGATCAGACCGATGTTCGGGCCTTCCGGCGTCTCGATCGGGCACATGCGGCCGTAGTGCGACGGGTGAACGTCACGGACCTCGAAGCCGGCCCGCTCACGGGAGAGACCACCCGGGCCGAGCGCGTTGAGACGACGCTTGTGCGTCAGACCCGACAGCGGGTTGTTCTGGTCCATGAACTGGGACAGCTGGCTGGTGCCGAAGAACTCCTTGATGGAGGCGACGACCGGCCGGATGTTGATCAGGGTCTGCGGCGTGATCGCCTCGACGTCCTGGGTGGTCATGCGCTCACGCACGACGCGCTCCATACGGGCGAGACCCGTACGGACCTGGTTCTGGATCAGCTCGCCGACGCTGCGGATACGACGGTTGCCGAAGTGGTCGATGTCGTCGGTCTCGACCATGATCGAGCGACCGGACTCGGCCACCGTCTCGGTCTCGCCGGCGTGCAGCTTCACCAGGTACTTGATGGTGGCGATGATGTCGTCGGTGGTGAGCACACCGGCGTCCAGCGGCTCGTCCGCGCCGAGCTTCTTGTTCACCTTGTAGCGGCCGACCTTCGCGAGGTCGTAGCGCTTGGGGTTGAAGTAGAGGTTCTCGAGCAGCGTCTGCGCGGCCTCACGCGTCGGCGGCTCGCCCGGACGCAGCTTGCGGTAGATGTCGAGCAGCGCGTCGTCCTGGCCCTGGGTGTGGTCCTTCTCCAGGGTGGCGCGCATGGACTCGTACTCGCCGAACTCCTCCAGGATCTGCTCGGTCGTCCAACCGAGAGCCTTCAGGAGAACGGTGACGGACTGCTTGCGCTTGCGGTCGATGCGCACACCGACCATGTCGCGCTTGTCGATCTCCATCTCGAGCCAGGCACCCCGGGACGGGATGATCTTGGCGGAGAAGATGTCCTTGTCGGACGTCTTGTCGATGGAGGAGTCGAAGTAGACACCCGGCGAACGGACCAGCTGCGACACCACGACACGCTCGGTGCCGTTGATGACGAAGGTGCCCTTGTTGGTCATGAGCGGGAAGTCGCCCATGAAGACCGTCTGGGACTTGATCTCGCCGGTCTCGTTGTTGGTGAACTCGGCCGTCACGAAGAGCGGGGCCGCGTACGTGAAGTCGCGGTCCTTGCACTCGTCGATGCTGTTCTTCGGCGGCTCGAAACGGTGGTCGCGGAAGGTCAGCGACATCGACCCGGAGAAGTCCTCGATCGGGGAGATCTCCTCGAAGATCTCCTCCAGACCGGACTTCGTGGGGACGTCCTGACCGGACTCCAGAGCCGCCTCGACCCGACTCTGCCAGGCGGTGTTCCCGAGCAGCCAGTCAAAGCTCTCGGTCTGCAACGCGAGCAGGTTGGGAACCTCGAGGGGCTCCTTGATCTTTGCAAAGGAGATGCGCAGCGGGGCGGTGCTGGCGCCGTTGTTCGTATTCGCGGTCGAGGCGTTGCGCGAGGCGGCCAAGAGGGGGTCCTTCCGAGGGCTCGGACTCACTACGCGCGTACCGGCCCCTCTCTCGCGCACAGAGACAGACATTCCCAATCTGGCAAAAGGCCAGGTGAGACATGGTCTGATCGTCCGGGCTAAAGGGAGGGCATGCCCCTGGTGACGGGCAGGGGACAGCTAACAGGCAGCGCAAAGGGTCAGTGTAGCCACTTGGCACACTGATGTCCAGTGCGGGTTCTTCGAGACCCTCGTGGTTCTCAACGCCCTCGGTCCGGTAAGCCCTCAACGCACGGTCATACTGCCCACTTCGCCGTCGATCCATGCCTCGGATTCGGATCCTTGTGACGACGCGTCCTGAGAATTGCGCGCTGCGTGCGGTTCGTCAAGGCCCCCCTGCGCTTACCAGGGCGCTCGGAGACACGACGAAGATCACCATACCCCCCGGTCAGGGGGGTGCAAGGCAACCGCGGCCGCGCTCCCAGGAACGACGAAGAGCGACCACCCAGATGGATGATCGCTCTTCGGTGCGTGGGCGTTACAGCCCCGGAGGGACTCTTTCAGCCAACGCGTGCGGTCGTCGCCGACCGCGCAGTGTTACTTGACCTCGACGGAGGCGCCGGCGGCCTTGAGGGACTCGGCAGCCTTCTCCGCGGCCTCCTTGGCGACCTTCTCGAGAACGGGCTTCGGGGCGCCGTCCACGAGGTCCTTGGCCTCCTTGAGGCCCAGGGAGGTCAGCTCACGCACGACCTTGATGACCTGGATCTTCTTCTCGCCGGCACCGGTGAGGACGACGTCGAACTCGTCCTGCTCCTCGACGGCGTCGACGACAGCGGCCGGGCCGGCGGGGGCGGCGGCAACCGCAGCGGCGGCGGTGACGTCGAACTTCTCCTCGAACGCCTTCACGAACTCGGAGAGCTCGATGAGGGTGAGGGACTCGAACTGCTCGAGCAGCTCTTCCTGGGACAGCTTCGTCGCCATGTGGGCGATCCTTCCACTAATTCGGCTGGTGCCGGTATGTACTGGTGAGGCGGGCGTACGTTCGGCCCGCTACGACCGTTGCCTCAGGCGCGGAGCCTCAGGCGGCGGTCATTTCGCGAGCCGAGTTACTCGGCACCGCCCTGCTCGGCGAGCTTGACCCGAAGCGCCTCCGCGGTGCGGACGAACTTCGAGGGGAGCGCCTGGAAGAGCGAGGCAGCCTGGGACTGCTTGCCCTTGAACGCACCGGCCAGCTTGCTGAGCAGAACCTCGCGGGACTCGAGGTCCGCGAGCTTCTTGATCTCGTCGGCGGACAGCGCCTTGCCGTCAAGGACACCGCCCTTGATGACGAGGTTCGGGTTGTCCTTGGCGAAGTCACGAAGACCCTTCGCCGACTCCACCGGGTCACCGGTGATGAAGGCGACCGCCGTCGGACCGTTGAACAGGTCGTCGAGCGTAGAGATCCCGGCCTCGTTGGCCGCAATCTTGGTCAGCGTGTTCTTCACCACGGCGTACTGGGCGTTCTCACCGAGCGAACGACGCAGCGTCTTGAGCTGCGCCACGGTGAGACCCCGGTACTCGGTCAGCACAGCGGCGTTCGAGCTGCGGAACGCGTCCGTGAGCTCGGCTACCGCGGCAGCCTTGTCGGGCCTTGCCATAGAGCGTCGGCCTCCTTCCGGGTGATGAGGACCGCTCAGAAGGGGCTGGGACAAACGAAACGCCCCGGCACAGGTGCACGGGGCGTAGCTCGACCGAACGAATTCCGTGAGCGGATTCCATCCGGGAGCAATTCCACGATCACCTGCGCGGGTCGTCCGCATTGCAGCGGATCCTTCGGCCACCGCACTCTCCTGTGAGGGCACGGCAACGACCAGCGGTCTTTGGCTTCTCGAGGAGAGTACGTGAACGGGCCACCACCAAGCAAATCCGCCCGTACGGGGACGCCCGTAGAGGGACCGCGGTGAACCCCTGGGGCGCTCAGTCCCCGGTGGTCTTCAGTGCCTCGGCCATGTCCATGGTGTCCGAGGCGGGCGGCGCCTTCACCGTGACGGGCTTGCCGAAGTCGAAGAACGTGAGGGTGAGGTCGAGCTCGCCGTGCCGCCCGAAGCCCTGCATGCGCAGCCGCCGCGTACGGTCCTCGGCGTCGATCCACAGGTCCATGGTCAGCTCGTCCACGCCCAGCTTCTCGTACTGGGCGAGGCTCTTCTCGGTCCGCTGCCGGACCTTCGTCGCGTCGTCCTTGTAGGAGGCGCGGATGTCGTCGACGGTGGCCGTGCCCGTGTAGTGGGTGGTGCGGACGCCCTCGACGGTCTCGGCGCCGGCCTTCTTGAGGTCGTCGGCCGCGGCGAGGAAGCCGGTCTCGTGGGAGGGGTTGTCACGGACCTTGTCGGCCATCCCGGCGTTGGCGCCGTGCTTGCCGAACTTGATCCAGTGCTTGCCGTCCTCCCCCGCTTCGTCGGTGCCTATGTACAGCACCCCGTCGACGAACCGGAACTCGCCCGTCCCCTTGTCGGGGCCGCTGAGCACGGTGGACTTCAGACTCATGACCTGCGGCTTGACGCCGATCGCGGCCTCGCCCTCGATCCGCCCCTCCTCCGGAGTCCGGCCGGTACTGCGGTAGCGCAGGGACACGGGCTGCTCCGCCTTCTCGGCGGCCCGCGCGACGGCGGCCGCGGCGGCGGCCGAGTCACCCCCGCTCTCCGTACCGCCCACCGCCGCGCACCCGGCGACGAGCAACGCGGACAGCCCGAGGACACCCACGGAAGACCTCATCCAATTTCCCCCAGAGAACCAGCCGGAGAACCGGCCAGAGCACCACCGACCCGGCGGGTCCATGGCGAACACATGGTCTATGCACAGCAAGACCGTGAAGGTATCCCAGGGAGGCGGGAGAGGTCCCGTGAATTAAGAGCCGGCGTCGGCCCCCTGCTGCTTCATCAGCTCCGTGAAGTCCGCGGTGTCGCTCGCCGGGGGCACATCCGCGAAGACCTCGGTGCCGTAGTCGCTGTAGTACGCGGTCTGCTCATAGGCCCCCGCCGTCGTCTCGCCCTTCTCCACCTTCTTGACCAGCAGGTCCTGGTCGTCGACCCAGATGTCGACGGTCTCGGTGGTGACGCCCGCCTGCTCCAGCGTCTTCTTCAGGTCGTCGAGCTGACTCTGGCTGAGGTTGGAGTTCTTCTCGGCGAGGTCGCTCACCTCGACCGTCCCCGAGTAGTGCGTGGTCTGCCGGCCCCGCACCCGCTCCTCGCCGACCTCCCGCACATCCCCGGAGGCCAGCAGCAGCTTCACCGACTGGTTCGGGGTGGTGTTCTGCATCTGGTCCTTCAGATACGCGCCGGAGCTGCCGCCGAGGCTCTCCAGGTCGTCGTACGCGTACTTGATCCAGTGCTTGCCGCCGGCCTGCTCCGCGAAGGTGTCGCCCATCTTCGCGTAGTAGGCGTCGGGCAGATAGCGGGCCTCCATCGACGTGGTGCCGATCTGCCGCATCGTCTCGGCCATGGTGCCGCCGGTGTACGTGATGGTGAGGGTGCCGGTGAGGCCGTCGCCCCAACCGAGGGCGCCGTCGGCCGTCATCGACATCAAGGAGCCCATGGTCGTCGTCGACTCGACCTTCGCGGAGTCGGCGCCGTCGGTGGACTTCTCGGCGGTGAGCAGGGCGGCGACGGGGCTGAGCCGCGGGCTGCCGTCCCCACCCTTGTCGGAACTGCCGGACCCGCCGGAGCCGCCGGAACCGCTACAGGCGGTCACCCCCGCCACCAGCGTCATCGCGCCGATCGACAGGCCCACGCGGCGCACAGTCGCACGCTTCATTCGCCCCTCCCCCAATATTTTCCCGTGACTGCACGCTAACGCACAGCACTGACAACCGGTCGAAGACAGCTGTACGAAAAAATCGCCGTACGACAAAAAGGGACGAGCCCCGCACCTCGAAAGGTTGCGGGGCTCGTCGCCGACCGATGCGAACCGTCAGGTTCAGACCGCGGCCGGGTCCTCCTCGACGAGAAGGTTCCGGGTGCGGTTGGGGTCGACCGGGATGCCGGGGCCGATCGTGGTGCTGATCGCGGCCTTCTTGATGTAGCGACCCTTGGCGGCGGACGGCTTCAGACGAAGGATCTCGTCCAGGGCCGCGCCGTAGTTCTCCACCAGCTTGGTGTCGTCGAAGGACGACTTGCCGATGATGAAGTGCAGGTTCGAGTGCTTGTCGACGCGGAACTCGATCTTGCCGCCCTTGATCTCCGTGACGGCCTTGGCCACGTCGGGGGTGACCGTTCCGGTCTTCGGGTTCGGCATCAGACCACGCGGACCGAGCACGCGGCCGAGGCGGCCGACCTTGCCCATGAGGTCCGGGGTGGCGACGACGGCGTCGAAGTCCAGACGGCCCTTCGCAACCTCGTCGATCAGTTCGTCGGAGCCGACGATGTCGGCGCCCGCGGCCTCTGCGGCCGCAGCACGGTCACCGGTCGCGAAGACCAGGACCCGGGCGGTCTTGCCGGTGCCGTGCGGCAGGTTCACGGTGCCACGGACCATCTGGTCGGCCTTGCGCGGGTCGACACCCAGGCGGAAGGCGACCTCGACGGTGCCGTCGAACTTGCTCGTGGAGGTCTCCTTGGCGAGACGGACGGCCTCGAGCGGGGCGTAGAGCTTCTCCCGGTCGATCTTGGCGTCCGCAGCGCGGAGGGACTTGCTGCGCTTGCTCACTACTGCTCCAGTGTGTCTTGAGGAGTCGTGGTACGGGCCGAGCAGGCCCTGCCACGGTTCTGCGAAGGTGCTACGAGGCTGAGGTTCAGCCCTCGACCGTGATGCCCATGGAACGGGCGGTGCCGGCGATGATCTTCGACGCGGCGTCCAGGTCGTTGGCGTTCAGGTCGGGCAGCTTGGTCGTGGCGATCTCACGGACCTGCGCCTGAGTGATCTTGGCGACCTTGGTCTTGTGCGGCTCGCCCGAGCCCTTCTCGACACCAGCGGCCTTGAGGATCATCTTCGCGGCCGGCGGGGTCTTGGTGATGAAGGTGAAGGAGCGGTCCTCGTAGACCGTGATCTCCACCGGGATCACCCAGCCACGCTGCGACTCGGTCGCGGCGTTGTAGGCCTTGCAGAACTCCATGATGTTGACGCCGTGCTGGCCGAGCGCGGGGCCGACCGGCGGTGCGGGGTTCGCCGCACCGGCGTTGATCTGGAGCTTGATGAGCCCCGTGACCTTCTTCTTCTTGGGAGGCATTGCTCTCTCCGGGTCCTAGTGAGAGTTTTTCAGCCGTCGCATCCGGATGATCCGGATGGAGGCATACCGCACAACAATAACGGGTATCTCTGCGCGGCCAAAAACCGAGCAGGTCAGGCGAGCTGTGACAGCCCGCCTGACCTGGTCGGAGGCGTGTGTTCCAGAAGGAGCTAGTTCTTCTGGATCTGGTCGAAGCTCAGCTCGACCGGGGTCTCGCGGCCGAAGATCTCGACGAGGCCCTTGACCTTCTTCGAGTCGGCGTTGATCTCGTTGATCGTGGCCTGCAGCGTGGCGAACGGGCCGTCGGTGACGGTGACCGAGTCGCCCACCTCGAAGTCCAGCACCTGGACCTCGACCTTGCGGGCCGGAGCCGGCTTGCCCTCGGCCTCGGCGGCCTCACGGGCGGCCTTCTCCTCGGCCTCCGGGGCGAGCATCTTGACGATCTCGTCCAGGGTCAGCGGGTACGGGTCGTAGGCGTTGCCCACGAAGCCGGTGACGCCGGGGGTGTTGCGGACGACGCCCCAGGACTCGTTCGTCAGGTCCATGCGCACCAGCACATAGCCGGGGAGCTTGTTCTGACGGATGGTCTTGCGGTCGCCGTTCTTGATCTGGACGACCTCTTCCTGCGGCACCTCGGCCTGGAAGATGTAGTCCTCGACGTTCAACGAGACGGCGCGCTGCTCCAGGTTGGTCTTCACGCGGTTCTCGTAGCCGGCGTACGTGTGGATCACGTACCACTCGCCGGGGAGGGTGCGCAGTTCCTCGCGCAGGGCGACGACGGGGTCGACGGGCTCGGCCGGCTCTTCTTCCTCGGCCTCTTCGACGACGTCCTCGTCGGCTTCCTCGTCCGCGGCTTCCTCGTCCTCATCCTCGACGTGGAGCGCGGCTTCCTCGGCGGGCTCGCCCGCTTCGGCTTCGGCAGCCTCGAACTCGTCCAGGTCATCGTCCGCGCCCTCGACGATGTCGAGCTCGTCGTCCACGGACTCGACGTCCTCGTTCAGGTTCTGGTCAGACACGGTGGCTGCTTCTTCCTGGATACATAGGGGTGGAACATGCGAAAGGGGCGCCGGATACCTCGGCGCCCTTCGCTCTTGGTTCAGCCGAAGACGTACTTGGCGGCGTGGCTGAGTCCATAGTCAATCACGGTCACCAGGCCGATCATGATGACCACGAACACGATCACCACGGTCGTGTACGTCGTCAGCTGGCCGCGCGTGGGCCATACGACCTTGCGGAGCTCCGCGACGATCTGGCGGTAGAACAGCGCGAGTCGCTTCAGCGGGCCCTTCTTGGCGCGCTTGCCGCCCTTGCGGGTCTTCTTCGTCGCCTCAGGCACTTCGTCCTGGGCATCAGGCGTATCGATGGAGCCCACGGCGTCCGCCATTCGTCCTCACCTGTTCCCGGGTCGTGGCCGTGCCGCGCCCGGTCTGAGCCGCACGGCGAGTGCATTGCTGTACGTACATGCGCTGCGCACACATCCTGGCGAGGTGTGTGTAGCAGGGCCGGAGGGACTTGAACCCCCAACCGCTGGTTTTGGAGACCAGTGCTCTACCAATTGAGCTACGACCCTTTGTGTCTCCCCCAACTTACCGCATCCGCCCGGGTGCTCGGTGTGCACCTGTGACGGCGCGGCTGTTGAAGGCCAACGACGTGTGAGTGTACGTGGTCTTGAGCGCCTCGTCGAACGGAAAGTGCCCGTGGAGGCTTCGTCCGTGAAAGATCGTCCGGCGGGAACGGGGATGGAGCGGCGAATCCGGACGGATGTTCAGTGCGCTGCCCCTACATGTTCAGTAGATGAAACCCGTGTGCCGTGGTGGTTTCCGGTCTGAAACCATGGGCCCCATGAGCGCTGCAATCCCTCCCACCGAGCGCCGGGTCTCCGCCCGCGTCGGCGCGATCTCCGAGTCCGCCACTCTCGCCGTGGACGCCAAGGCCAAGGCCCTGAAGGCCGCCGGGCGTCCGGTGATCGGCTTCGGCGCCGGAGAGCCCGACTTCCCGACCCCGGACTACGTAGTCGAAGCCGCCGTCGCGGCCTGTCAGGATCCCAAGTACCACCGCTACACGCCGGCCGGCGGCCTGCCCGAGCTGAAGGCCGCGGTCGCCGCGAAGACGCTGCGCGACTCCGGCTACGAGGTCGAGACCTCGCAGATCCTGATCACCAACGGCGGCAAGCAGGCGATCTACAACGCCTTCGCCGCGATCCTCGACCCGGGCGACGAGGTCATCGTCCCGGCGCCGTACTGGACCACCTACCCGGAGTCGATCCGGCTGGCCGGCGGTGTCCCGGTGGAGGTCGTCGCCGACGAGACGACCGGCTACCGGGTCTCCGTCGAGCAGCTGGAGGCCGCGCGCACCGAGAACACGAAGGTCGTGCTCTTCGTCTCCCCCTCCAACCCGACCGGCGCGGTCTACAGCGCCGAGGACACCGAGGCGATCGGCCGCTGGGCCGTCGAGCACGGCCTCTGGGTGATGACGGACGAGATCTACGAGCACCTCGTCTACGGCGACGCCACGTTCACCTCGCTGCCGGCGATCCTGCCCGAGCTGCGCGACAAGTGCATCGTCGTCAACGGCGTCGCCAAGACGTATGCGATGACCGGCTGGCGGGTGGGCTGGATCATCGGCCCGAAGGACGTCGTCAAGGCCGCGACGAACCTCCAGTCGCACGCCACCTCGAACGTCTCCAACGTGGCGCAGGTCGCCGCGCTGGCCGCCGTCTCCGGTGACCTGTCGGCCGTCGAGCAGATGCGCGAGGCCTTCGACCGCCGCCGCAAGACCATGGTCCGGATGCTCAACGAGATCGACGGCGTGCTCTGCCCGGAGCCCGAGGGCGCCTTCTACGCCTACCCGTCGGTGAAGGGGCTGCTCGGCAAGGAGATCCGCGGCAAGCGCCCGCAGGACTCGGTCGAGCTGGCCGCGCTCATCCTGGAGGAGGCCGAGGTCGCGGTGGTGCCGGGCGAGGCCTTCGGCACCCCGGGCTATCTGCGGCTGTCGTACGCGCTGGGCGACGAGGACCTCGTCGAGGGCGTGAGCCGCATCCAGAAGCTGCTGGCGGAGGCCAGGGACTGAACCTGCTCGCGTGGGCAGATCGCGGGCCGTCTCCTTCGGGAGGCGGCCCGCTGCTTTGTGCGAGCAAGACCACTATCGGGGAAAGCGCTACCGAGACCACGCGCGCGTGCGGCAGGATCCTTGGATGGAGCGTGTACGTGATGTCTCTGAACTGCCGAAAGCCCATCTGCACCTGCACTTCACCGGGTCGATGCGGGCCACCACCGTGCTGGAACTGGCCGACAAGTACGGCGTGCGCCTGCCCGAAGCGCTGATCGAGGCGCTGACGAGCGGCGAACCGCCGAAGCTGCGGGCCACGGACGAGCGGGGCTGGTTCCGCTTCCAGCGCCTCTACGACGCGGCACGCTCGTGCGTGCGGGAGCCCGAGGACATCCAGCGGCTGGTGCGGGAGGCCGCCGAGGAGGACCTGAAGGACGGCTCGGGCTGGCTGGAGATCCAGGTGGATCCGACGTCGTACGCGCCCCGGCTGGGCGGGCTGATCCCGGCGCTGGAGATCATCCTGGACGCCGTCGAGACGGCCTCGCGCGACACCGGGCTCGGGATGCGGGTGCTGGTCGCGGCGAACCGGATGAAGCACCCGCTGGACGCCCGCACGCTGGCCCGGCTGGCCGTCCGGTACGCCGACCGTGGGGTGATCGGGTTCGGACTGTCGAACGACGAACGGCGGGGCATGGCGCGGGACTTCGACCGTGCGTTCGCGATCGCGCGGGAGGGCGGGCTGCTGTCCGCCCCGCACGGCGGCGAGTTGACGGGCCCGTTCTCCGTCCGCGACTGCCTGGACGATCTGCACGCCGACCGGCTGGGCCACGGCGTGCGGGCGGCCGAGGACCCCCGGCTGCTGAAGCAGCTCGCCGACCGGGGCGTGACCTGTGAGGTGTGCCCGGCGTCGAACGTGGCCCTGGGGGTCTACGAGAAGCCGGAGGACGTCCCGCTGCGCACCCTGTTCGACGCGGGGGTGCCGATGGCCCTGGGCGCCGACGACCCGCTGCTGTTCGGCGCCCGCCTCGCGGCCCAGTACGACATCGCCCGCCGCCACCACGCCTTCACGGACGAGGAGTTGGCGGAGCTGGCCCGCCAGTCGGTACGCGGTTCGGCGGCCCCGGAGGAGGTACGGGCGAAGCTGCTGGCGGGCGTGGACGACTGGCTGGCGTCCTGAGCTATCGGCCGGCGATGCCGGCCAGCAGGGTACGGGCCAGCCGTACCGCGAACTCGTCCGCCTCCGGTCGCTCTTCCGCCGCGGCGTAGGCGAACGCCCGCTGCGCACAGGCCCCCATCAGCAGCGAGGCGGCGGCGAACGGGTCCGCGTCCGCCCGCACCCGGCCCACGCCCTGCTCGGCCCGCAGATACGACGCGAGCTGTTCGATCGGCACGTGGGGGCCCACGCCGAGGTCCCGCATGGCCTCGTCGTGCCGCCGCTTGAGCTGGGTCTCGGCGTACAGGGAGGCCGCGATCGGGAAGCTCTGCTCGTAGAAGTGGGCAGCCTGGCGGGCGATCTCCGTGAGGTTTCCTTCCAGCGTGCCCCGGCCCGGCTCCGCGGCCAGGCTGCTCAGCAGCGGGCTCAGCCGGGGCAGCCGTTCCGCGAGGACGCGGATGAACAGCTCCTCCTTGCTCGCGAAGTACTTGTAGAGCGCCGCCTCGGAGCAGCCGGCCGCCTTCGCGATCTGCTTGGTGGTCGCGCGGGCCAGTCCGACGGTGAGCATCAGCTCGTGCGCGGCGTCGAGGATGCGCACGCGGGCCGGTCGATCCATTCGGGTTCCCCTCTTGACGGGTGAGTGAACGCTTACCCACTATAGGTGAAGCAGGGGTGAGTGAATACTCACCCACCCAACGGGGAGTGGGAGCTCGTCATGAAGTTCACCGTTTTCGGCGCCACCGGAGGCATCGGCCGGGAGATCGTCCGCCAGGCCCTGGAGGCGGGCCACGAGGTCACCGCCGTCGTACGGGACCCGGCCGGGCTCGCCGTCACCGGCGCCCGACTGGAGGTGGTCCGCGCGGACCTGACCGATCCGGAGGCGCTGCGCCCCGCCGTGGCAGGCCGGGACGCCGTCCTGTCCGGGCTCGGCGCACGCGACCGCAAGGCCGCCGGGGTCGCCACCCGGCTCACCCGTACGGTGCTGTCCGCCCTGGAGGCCGAGCACGTACGCCGACTGCTCGTGGTGAGCGCGGGCCCGGTCGGCCCCGAGCCGGCGGGCGACGGATTCCTGGACCGCACGGTGCGCGGGATCGTCTCGGCTGCCCTGAAGGACGTGTACGCCGACCTGCGCGAGATGGAGGCGGAGCTGACGCGCAGCGCCACGGACTGGACGGTCGTCCGCCCGCCGCGGCTCCAGGACAAGCCGGTCACCGGGTCGTACCGGACGGTGGTGGGCGGCTTCCCGCTCAAGGGCCGCTTCATCGGACGCGCCGACGTGGCGCACGCGATGCTCGCCATGGTGGCGGACACGGGGACGGTGAAGCAGGGGGTGGGGGTGGCCTACTAGCCAACGGGCCGAACGGGCCCTGGGGTCCCGTCCGGACAGGCCGAACGGGCCCTGGAGGCCGGACGGGACCCCAGAGGCCGGACGGACCCTAGAGGCCGGACGGGACCCCAGAGGCCGGACGGACCCTAGAGGCCGACGCCCACCATCACCGGCTCGTTGACCAGCGTGACGCCGAAGGCCTCGCGTACCCCCGCGACGACCTCGCGGGCCAGCGCCAGCAGGTCCTCCGTGGTGGCCGCGCCGCGGTTGGTGAGGGCGAGGGTGTGCTTGGTGGAGATCCGGGCGGGCCCACTGCCGTACCCCTTGGTGAAGCCCGCCTTGTCGATCAGCCAGGCCGCCGACGTCTTCGTGTGCCCCTCGCCGGCCGGGTAGGCGGGCGGCTCCACGCCGTCGCCCAGCCGCTCCCGCACACGCGCGTGGAACACCGCGAAGTCGGCGTCGGTGAGGATCGGGTTGGTGAAGAACGAGCCCGCCGACCAGGTGTCGTGGTCCTCGGGGTCCAGGACCATGCCCTTTCCGGCGCGCAGCTTCAGCACGGTCTCGCGGGCCTCGGCAAGCGGCACCCGGTCCCCTGGCTCGACGCCCAGCGCGCGTGCCGTCTCGGCGTACTTCAGGGGCGCCGACAGCCCGTCCGCGTCCTCCAGTTCGAACCGGACGCGCAGGACGACGTACCGCTCGGGGTCGGCCTTGAAGCGGCTGTGGCGGTAGGAGAAGGCGCACTCGTCGGCGGGGAGCGCGACCGTCTCGCCCGCCCGGCGGTCGTAGGCGATGACCTCGGTGATCGTCGAGGAGACCTCCTGGCCGTACGCCCCGACATTCTGGATCGGGGTGGCACCCGCCGATCCGGGGATGCCGGCCAGGCACTCGATGCCGGCGAGCCCGGCCTCCACGGTGCGGGCGACAGCATCGGTCCACACCTCGCCGGCCGCCAGTTCCAGCCGGGTCCCGACGAGTTCGCACCCACGGGTGGCGATGCGCAGTGCGGTGCCCTCGAAGCCCTTGTCGCCGATGACGAGGTTCGATCCGCCGCCGACGATCAGCAGCGGCGTGCCGTCCGCGTCGGCCTCGCGCACGGCGGCGATCACCTCGGCGTCGGTCGTCGCGGTCACCAGCCTCGTGGCGGGACCGCCCAGCCGGAAGGTGGTCAGCGGGGCGAGCGGGGCGTCCTGGAGTTCCTGCACGCGCCCAAGCCTACGAGACGGCACCGACAGCCCTGTCCGCCCGGACCGACAGCCGCGCCTGCTCTCACCGCACGCGCGCGTACAGCCCCGCCGAGGTGGACGGGGCCGTACGCGTGCGTGCCGGGTGTCTCAGCGGGCGGCGGTCTCCAGGACGGGCGCCGGCCGCTCGGTCTCGGTCCCGGCATCGGTCACGACCTGGGCCGCTCGCCGCCCGGCCGGTATCAGCAGGGCCGCGATCCCGGCAAGGGCCACCACGGCCGAGCCGGTGACCAGCGCGGGCCGCAGTCCGTCGACGAAGGCCTGGCCGGACTCGTAGCCGCCCTGCGCCGAGAAGATCGACGCCATCACCGCGACGCCGAGGGCGCCGCCGACCTCCCGCAGCGCGTTGTTGGCGCCGGAGGCGATCCCCTGTTCCTGCGGGCGGACGCTGGACATCACCAGGTTGGCGGCCGGGGCGAAGTACAGCGCCATGCCGATGCCGCTGACGATCAGACCGGGCAGTTGGACGGCGTAGGAGGCGTCGACGGTCGCCACTGCGGCCATCCAGCCGAGTCCGGCGGCCTGGAGGAAGAGCCCGGCGGCGACGACCGGCCGGCCGCCGATCCGGTCGGAGAGGATGCCGGCGATCGGCGCGACGAGCATGGGCATACCGGTCCAGGGCAGCATCCTGAGTCCCGCCTCGGTGGGCGAGTAGCCGAGCACGCCCTGCATGTACTGGCTGAGCAGGAATATCGAGCCGAACATCCCCAGGAACATCAGCAGGCTCGCGGCGTTGATCCCGGCGAAGGCACGGGAGCGGAACAGACGCATCGGCAGCATGGGGTTCTTGGCCCGCAGCCCGTGCAGGACGAAGGCGACGAGCAGGACGCCGCCCGCGATCAGACCGGTGAGCACGAGCGGGCTCGTCCAGCCGTCGGCCGGCCCGCGCACCAGGCCGTAGACGAGCCCGAAGAGGCCGCCGCTGGCGAGCAGCGTGCCGGGGATGTCGAGCGGGGAGCCGGCGCCGTACGACTCGGCGAGGCGCAGCCGGGCGAGCGGCAGCAGGGCGAGGCCCAGCGGAACGTTCAGCCAGAAGATCCAGTGCCAGGACACGTGTTCGGTGAGGCTGCCGCCGATGAGCGGCCCGGAGGCGACCGCGAGCCCGTTGACGGCCCCCCAGATCCCGTACGCCATCCCGCGCTTCGCGGCGGGCACCGCCGCCGTGAGCAGGGTGAGCGTCAACGGCATCATCACGGCCGCACCGACGCCCTGGACCGCGCGGGCGGCGATGAGGGAGTCGATCCCGGGCGCCATGGCCGCGGCGGCGGAGGCCACGGTGAAGACGGTGAGCCCGACGAGGAACATCCGGCGGCGGCCGAACCGGTCACCGAGCGCCGCACCGAACATGAGCAGCACGGCGAAGGTGAGCGTGTAGGCGCTCACGGTCCATTCGAGGTCGCCCAGCCCACCGCCGAGGTCCTCGCGGATGGACGGCAGGGCGGTGGTGACGACGAGATTGTCGAGGGCCGCCATGAACCCGGCGACGCTCGTGATGACGAGGGCCCAGACGGCTCCCCCACGGCGTTCGGTCGAACGTTCTTTCTGCTGCGACATCGCTCCCCCAACGGTTGGTCGATCTTTGGTTAGTAATGGATGACTAACTTCTGCGGTCATGGAAGTGCGCCGAAACCCCACGCTCCCCGACCGCCTACTTCTCCAGTCGGCCCTTCCGCCGAGCCGACGGATACAACCCTTCCCAGACCCGGTGCTCGGGCGCGAACCCCATGGCCACCAGGCAGTTGATGAGCATGCCGTACGCCATGAAGGTCGTCGTCTCGTTCACGTCGGCGCCGAGCGGCAGATGGGCGGTCTCCCACAGCCGCATCCATCCGGCCCGCACGGCCTCGCCGAAGGCGTGGTCACCCTCCGCCTCCGCCGCGGCCACCGCGACGTACATCTGCATCTGCATCATCAGCCGCTCGGGCTGCTCCGCGATCATCTGGGTGTACGCGTTCGCCATGGCATGCAGTGCCTCTTCGCCGCTCAGCCCCTTGCCGGCCTCCTCGAACGTACGGACCGTGTCGTCCATGCAGCGCGCCGAGGCGGCGAGGAAGATCGCTTTCTTGCCCGAGAAGAGCCGGAAGAGATACGGCTGCGAAACGCCCACCCGCTTGGCGATCGCCTCGGTGGACGTGCCGTGATAGCCGCCCCGGGCGAACTCGCTCGTCGCCGCGCGGATGACGCTCTCGCGCCGCTCTTCTGCACTCATCCTGACCACGCGACTAAGTTAGTACTCAATCACTAACTAGGTCAAGGGGTAGCTGCCGCCCCTGCAGGCAGTAAGGGGCGCCTCGCAATGGAGAGCGCCCCTTACCGCGTGCTGCGTTCACTTGTGCCCGGTATGTGCCCGGTATGCACTCGGCCCTCAGGCCAGCCGTACGACCGCCCGGGACATCCCGAGAACCTTCAGCCCGCCGCTGGTCACCGTCAGGTCGACCCGCACGGTGTTGTCGTCGAGCTTGGCGCCCACCTTGCCGGTGACCTCGATCACGGCGCCCTGGTCGTCGTTCGGGACGACGACGGGCTTGGTGAAGCGGACGCCGTAGTCCACGAGCGCACCCGGGTCGCCGCTCCAGTCGGTGACGACGCGGATCGCCTCGGCCATGGTGAACATGCCGTGCGCGATGACGTCCGGCAGGCCCACCTCCTTGGCGAACTTCTCGTTCCAGTGGATGGGATTGAAGTCCCCGGAGGCACCCGCGTACTGCACGAGCGTGGCGCGGTTCACAGGGAAGGACTGGGCCGGCAGCTCGGTGCCGACCTCGACGTCGTCGTAAGCGATCTTCGCCGTCATCGGTTCCTCACGCCTCTCCGTCGGCTGCCGCCGGCTCCGCGGCACGGGCGACGAGCTTGGTCCAGGCGGTCACGACGTGCTCGCCGGTCTCGTCGTGGACCTCGCCACGGATGTCCAGGATGTCGTTGCCCGCCATGGACTTGACGGCCTCGATGGTCGAGACGACCGAGAGCCGGTCACCGGCGCGCACCGGCCGCTTGTAGGCGAACTTCTGGTCGCCGTGCACCACGCGGCTGTAGTCGAGCCCGAGCTGCGGGTCCCGGACGACCTCTCCCGCCGCCTTGAAGGTGATCGAGAACACGAAGGTCGGCGGCGCGATCACATCGGCGTACCCGAGCGCCTTGGCGGCGTCCGGGTCGGTGTACACCGGGTTGGCGTCCCCCACGGCCTCGGCGAACTCGCGGATCTTCTCCCGGCCGACCTCATAGGGATCGGTGGGCGGGTAGCTCCGCCCGACGAAGGACTGGTCGAGTGCCATGGGCCTCGGCACCTCCTGATTGCTGTGCGTCGCTCTGCGTCGGCGTCGCTCTACTGACCGGTACGGGTCGCTCAACGACACGAGGCCGCCCCCGATCACTCGGGGACGGCCTCGTATACGAGCCTGATTTATCGCGTTTCGCGGTGCGCGGTGTGCGCGTTGCAACGCGGGCAGTGCTTCTTCATCTCCATTCGATCCGGGTTGTTACGCCGGTTCTTCTTGGTGATGTAGTTCCGCTCCTTGCACTCCACGCAGGCCAGCGTGATCTTCGGGCGGACGTCGGTGGCAGCCACAGGAGTGCTCCTTGACGAACGGATGGGACGATTAACGCATAGAAGAGTAGCCGATCGAAGGACCGACCCCACAATCGGCTACTGTCAGTAGCGGTGACCGGACTTGAACCGGTGACACAGCGATTATGAGCCGCTTGCTCTACCGACTGAGCTACACCGCTTTGATGAGATCGGGCCCCGCCTCGCGACGGGAACCTCACCCACCAGAGCCCCAATACGGAATCGAACCGTAGACCTTCTCCTTACCATGGAGACGCTCTGCCGACTGAGCTATTGGGGCGAGCGATGAAGACATTACACGGTCCGCAGCCGTTCACCCAAATCCGTTTGGCAAGGCCCTCCGGGGCCGCCCGCGGGCCCGATTCTCCAAGGTCCCGGCGGTCTCCCGAGCCCCTCCCGCACGGCTGACCACACCGGTACGACTATTGCGCTCCTCCCCGCTCGCGCCGAACCGCCCCCCTAGGCTCGACTCACTCTGCGTGATCTTGCGTCCCCCCGCGTGGCCCGCCCGATCTCGCAGTGGACCGTCGCCGAGCCCCGGGAGCGCGATGCCCGACAGCCAGCCGCAGCCGCCCCCCTCGTGGTCGTCCTCGTCCGGCACCCCGGGAGGCTCGCCGGACCCGGCCGCCCTCCTGCTGTGCGGGGCCCGACTCACGGACGGCCGGACCGTGGACGTACGGCTGGGCCACGGGCGCATCGAGGCGGTCGGCACGGCCGGCAGCCTGGCGGCCGTCCCGGTCCGCGGCGGCGCGCGCGTGGACCTCGGCGGCTACCTCCTGCTCCCGGCCCCCGCAGAGCCCCACGCGCACGCCGACACCGCGCTCACGGCCGACGCCGACGGTCCCGTCTCGTACGCCCCCGAGGACGTCCAGCGCCGTGCCACCGAGGCCGTCCTGCTGCAACTGGGCCACGGCGCGACGGCGCTGCGCGCACACGTGCGCGTGGGCGACGTCCAGGGGCTCCGCGCGCTGACCGCAGTCCTGCGGGCCCGGCGTTCGCTGCGCGGGCTCGCCGAGCTGACGGCCGTCGCGATGCCCCGGGTGCTGACCGGAGCGGCCGGGGCGGACGGCCTCGCGATATTGCGGGACGCGCTGAAGATGGGCGCCTCGGCGGTGGGCGGCTGCCCGGACCTGGACCCCGACCCCACCGGCTACGTGGAGGCCGTGCTCGAGGTCGCCTCCGAGCACGGCTGCCCGGTCGACCTGCACACCGACGCCGCCGACCCGGCCCGGCTCGCCCGCCTCGCCGCGGTGGTCGGCGGTCTGCGTCCCGGCGTCACCCTCGGCCCTTGCGCCGGCCTCGACCGTCTGCCCGCCGAGACGGCCGGCCGCACCGCCGACCAACTGGCCGCAGCCGGCGTGACGGTGGTCTGCCTCCCCCAGGGCGGCTGCGGTGCCGTCGAACACCGGGGCACGACACCCGTACGGCTGCTGCGCGCGGCCGGGGTACGGGTGGCGGCGGGCAGCGGGGCGCTGCGGGACGTCTCCAACCCGGTCGGCCGCGGCGACCCCCTGGAGGCGGCCTACCTCCTCGCCTCCCGCCACGGCCTGCGCCCCGAGGACGCCTACGACGCGGTGAGCACGCACGCGCGTGCCGCCCTGGGCCTGCCCGAGGTCCGCGTGGAGGCGGGCTTCCCGGCCGACCTCCTGGCCGTCCGCGGCGACCGGCTGGCAGGCGCCTTGTCACTGGCGTACAGCCGGATCGTGATCCACGGGGGACACGTGGTGGCCCGCACCAGCGCGGTCCGCGAGTACTGCAACTCGGCGACCACGTCCGCAACCGCGACTGAACTGGGCCTGCCGCGACAGGGGAAGCGAGGCGATCGGGGGGAGCGGGGGGAGCGGGGGGAGCGGGGGGAGCTCCCGTAACGCGCGCCGATCGGGTGACGAGTTGGGGCCGGTGCGACGGGCGCGGGGCGGGTTGCCGCAGTGCCTGGAGTGCGCGTCGAGGGCCGGCCGAAGTCGTGCGGCGGATGCGGCTGTCCGGGCGTACGGTCGGAGGCATGCGCATTGTCATCGCTGGTGGTCATGGTCAGATCGCGCTGCGGCTGGAGCGCCTGCTCGCCGCACGCGGGTACGAGGTCGCGGGGATCATCCGCAAGGCCGAGCAGGGCGACGACCTGCGGGCGGCCGGCGCCGAACCGGTCGTCCTCGACCTGGAGTCGGCGTCCGTCGACGAGGTCGCGGAGCGGCTGCGGGGCGCGGACGCGGCGGTGTTCGCGGCGGGCGCGGGACCGGGCAGCGGGGTGACCCGCAAGGACACCGTGGACAAGGGCGCGGCGGTGCTCTTCGCCGACGCGGCGATCCGTGCGGGCGTACGGCGCTTCGTCGTCGTGTCGTCCATGGGCGCGAACCCCGCCCACCGGGGCGACGAGGTCTTCGACGTCTACCTGCGTGCCAAGGGCGAGGCCGACGCGTACGTGCAGGGCCTGGACTCACTCGACTGGACCATCCTGCGCCCCGGGGCGCTCACGGACGACGCCGGCACCGGTCTGGTCCGTCTGGAGGCCCGTACCGGCCGCGGTCCCGTCCCTCGCGACGACGTGGCCGCCGCGCTGGCGGAACTGCTGGAGACCCCGGCGACGTCCGGCCTCACCCTGGAGCTGATCAGCGGCTCGGCACCGGTGTCGGTGGCGGTGAAGGCGGTGGCGGGGAACTGACGGAGGCCATCGGAAGGCCCCTCAGGAGGGCGCTAGAAGAGGGGCAGCTGGCCCGGGAACTCCGGGACTGCATACCCGTCCAACGACGGCTGCACCGCGCCCAGTTGCGCCGTCCTGCGCGAGCCCGGGCAGGAGACGAGATCCCCGCTCCCCCGCGCCCCCGGCGGGTCGTGCCGGGCGAACCGTCCGGCGACGACGGCGATCTCGCGACGGCACTCAGGGCAGGTTCTACGACGGCTGGACACGCTGGACATGTCGCCAGTGTGCCCCAGTGGGCCACGCGGGTACCCCCTGGCGGGACGCGCGCCGCTCGCCGCGCGAAAGCGCCGCCGCCTCCTTAGCATCCGTACACGTGGCACATACCTTCGAGGAACTCGTGCAGAAGCAACGCGCGGCCGACGAGGCACACGCGAGGGTCGAAGAGCTGCGGGACGCGTACGGCGCACCCACGGCCGCCCCCTGGTCGGAGCTCCAGACCGACACCTACGAAACGGCCTGGCGCGCCTGGCGCGACCTCGCCCGCGACGTCCAGTCCGCGGTGACCGAATACGCCAAGGACGAGGGCAAGGCCCGCAACGACGTGGAGGCGGAGGTGAAGAGAACGGCGAAGGGCCCGTCACCTACTGCGTAAGCAGGTGACGGGCCCTTCGCTCTCAGCGTGGCGGCGCCAGGATTCGAACCTGGGAAGGCTGAGCCGGCAGATTTACAGTCTGCTCCCTTTGGCCGCTCGGGCACACCGCCGGGGTCGCTGCCCGTTCGAACCGCTTTTCGGCGGTGCTCCCTGGCAACGACGTAAACGATACCCGATGCCCAGGGGTGCTTCGCCACCTGATTCCGCGCCGCCCGGAGGGAGCGGGGTGGCTAGGCTTGTCCGGATGCGGCCCGGGATCACGCCGGGCTCGGCGGCCACCCCCACGTACGCCGATACGCACCCGACACGCACCCCGATACAAGGAGCCACAGGACATGGCCGACTCCAGTTTCGACATCGTCTCGAAGGTCGAGCGGCAGGAGGTCGACAACGCCCTCAACCAGGCCGCCAAGGAGATCTCCCAGCGCTACGACTTCAAGGGCGTCGGCGCCTCGATCTCGTGGTCCGGTGACAAGATCCTGATGGAGGCGAACTCCGAGGACCGGGTGAACGCCGTCCTCGACGTCTTCCAGTCGAAGCTGATCAAGCGCGGGATCTCGCTGAAGGCGCTGGAGGCGGGCGAGCCCCAGCTCTCCGGCAAGGAGTACAAGCTCTTCGCGGAGATCAAGGAGGGCATCTCCCAGGACAACGCGAAGAAGGTCGCGAAGCTCATCCGCGACGAGGGCCCCAAGGGCGTGAAGGCCCAGGTGCAGGGCGAGGAACTGCGCGTCAGCTCCAAGAGCCGCGACGACCTGCAGGCCGTCATCTCCCTGCTCAAGGGCCAGGACTTCGACTTCGCCCTGCAGTTCGTGAACTACCGGTAGTCGGACGCCGGTCGGCCGACTGTCCAGTCGGCCGGCCCGTCAGCACCTTGTTCAGGGCGATGCGAGCAAGGACCGCGCTCAGTCGCGCGAGTTGCCGAACAGCAGGCGGTAGGCGATCAGGAGCACGAGCGATCCGCCGACCGCCGCGGCCCAGGTCGCGCCGTCGTAGAAGTCCTTGGCGATCGGGTGGTCGAGCCAGCGGGCCGATATCCAGCCGCCGATGAACGCGCCCGCGATGCCGATGAACGTCGTACCGATGAAGCCGCCCGGGTCACGACCCGGCAGCAGGACCTTGGCGATGACTCCGGCCAACAGCCCCAGAATGATCCAGCTGATGATGCTCATGCCCTGAACCTGCCCTTCCGTGCTGTGCCCGCACTGTCCGGGCACTGTGATGTCCCTCGCTCCGGACGGGCTGTGCTCGTCTCCGACGCGCCCCACGTCCTACGTCGCACGCGGGCTCGTGTCGTATCCATGAGGACGACGTCACTGCGGCACCCGGCGGTTCCGTCGACGACCAGGGCGATCAGTAGGGTGCGGCACATGACACAGTCCGGACCGCCCGCCGAACTGCGGCGCACTCTGGGCGTGGGCGACGCCGTCGTGATCGGGCTCGGCTCGATGATCGGAGCCGGCGTCTTCGCGGCGCTGACTCCCGCCGCGCACGCCGCCGGCTCCGGGCTGCTGCTCGGACTCGCGCTCGCCGCGCTGGTCGCCTACTGCAACGCCATGTCGTCGGCGCGCCTCGCCGCGCTGTATCCGGCCTCGGGCGGCACGTACGTGTACGGGCGCGAGCGGCTCGGCCCGTTCTGGGGGTACCTGGCGGGCTGGTCGTTCGTGGTCGGGAAGACGGCCTCCTGTGCGGCGATGGCTCTGACGGTCGGGGCGTACGTCTGGCCGGGGCAGGCGCATGCCGTGGCGGTCGCGGCGGTGGTGGCGCTGACCGCGGTGAACTACGGCGGCATCCAGAAGTCCGCCTGGCTGACGCGGGCGATCGTGGCGGTGGTCCTGGCGGTCCTCGCTTCCGTGGTGGTCGTGTGCCTGGGGTCCGACGCATCCGACGCGGGTCGGCTGGACGTCGGGGTCTCCGGTGGCGTCGGCGGCGTGCTGCAGGCCGCCGGTCTGCTGTTCTTCGCCTTCGCCGGGTACGCCCGCATCGCGACCCTCGGCGAGGAAGTGCGGGACCCTGCGCGCACCATCCCCCGCGCGATCCCCCTGGCCCTGGGCATCACGCTGGCCGTGTACGCGTGCGTGGCGGTCGCTGTCCTTTCTGTGCTGGGAGCGGGCGATCTCGGGCGGGCGGACGCGCCGCTGGCGGATGCGGTGCGGGCAGCAGGGGCGCCCGGGCTGGTACCGGTGGTGCGGACCGGGGCCGCCGTGGCCGCGCTGGGCTCGCTGCTCGCCCTCATCCTGGGCGTCTCGCGCACCACGCTGGCCATGGCCCGGGACCGGCACCTGCCCGGCGCCCTGGCCGCCGTGCACCCGCGCTTCCAGGTACCCCACCGGGCCGAACTGGCCGTGGGCGCGGTCGTCGCGGTCCTGGCCGCCACGGTGGACGTCCGAGGCGCGATCGGGTTCTCCTCCTTCGGTGTGCTGGCTTACTACGCGGTGGCCAACGCATCGGCCTGGACGCTCGATTCGGCTCCGGTGAAGCGTGCGCTGCCCGCCGTCGGGCTCCTGGGCTGCCTGATGCTCGCGTTCGCGCTGCCGGGAACTTCGGTGGTGACGGGGGCGGGAGTGCTGGCGGTGGGGGTGATCGCGTATGGAGTGCGACAGCGGCTCGGCGCCCGATAGCCGTACCCACGGCTGACGACTTACGGCAGACGGCAGACGGCAGACGGCAGACGGCAGACGGCAGACGGCAGACGGTCGCACAGTTGCGCGCGCCGATGGCCCCGGCCCCTACTGCGTCGGCATCCGATTCACCGCCGTGCGTATGCGGAACTCGGTCCAAGGGGTCATTTTCAGGTCCTCGTCCATGACGTCGTACCAGCCCGTGCCGTCGAGCCAGGTGTGCAGCCAGTCCGCGAGGCCGGGGGCGTCCACGAACCAGGCCTGGTCGGGGTCGCCGGGGTTCGGCTCGAAGAGCAGGACCGTCGCCTGTGGAGAGTGGCAGTCCACGCACGCGTACATGGCACAGCCCCAGTGGGATATCGGCAGGACGCCCTCCGGCCAGGGCCAGTCGGGATCGTCACGAACGCTTTCGCGGTTCGCTAGGTACTGGGTCACGGCGGCGGGCTCGTCGGCCGGAGTGCTGTCGAACAGGGGCAGCAGTCCGTACTCCGGGCCGAATCCGCCGTCCCCTATGCGCAGGTAGAGGTCGGCGAGCAGGGGCGGCAGGCGAAAACCGAGGGCGGCCTCGGCCCGGGCCACGGTGTCCTCGCCCACGGGATCGGGGAGCGCAGGCCGGCCCCACGGGCGGGTGGTGGCCGCCTTGGCCGCCACCCCTGCCAGCAACTGCTCGTTCTCGGTCATGCGTTCATGATGCAGGCCGCCACTGACAATCGGGTCGGCCTGTGGACAACCTGCCCGTTGTGGACAACCCGCACGATGTGGAGCGGATCGGGCGCGCCTCGTCAGCGCGACGCGAACGGCTGGTCCGTGGGCACGATTTCGCGGCCCAGCGGGAACAGCGAGACCGGGATCAGCTTGAAGTTCGCGATGCCGAACGGGATGCCGATGATGGTCAGGCAGAGGAGGAAGCCGGTGACGATGTGCCCGATGGCCAGCCACCAGCCGGCGAGGATCAGCCAGAGCAGGTTGCCGAGGCAGGAGGGCGCGCCCGCGTCGCGGCGCTCCACGGTCGTGTAGCCGAAGGGCCAGAGGGCGAAGATCCCGATTCGGAATGCCGCGATGCCGAACGGAATGCCGATGATCGTGATGCAGAGCAGCGCACCTGCGAGCAGGTAGCCGAGGAACAGCCAAAAGCCGCTCAGGATCAGCCAGATGATGTTCAGGATGGTCTTCACTGGTGTCGACCTGCCATTTTCTCGAGCCGGGCGATGCGCTCCGCCATCGGCGGATGTGTCGAGAACATCTTGGAGAGCCCCTGGCCCGGGCGGAAGGGGTTGGCGATCATCATGTGGCTCGCGGTCTCGATGCGGGGCTCCGGGGGCAGTGGAAGCTGCTTGGTGCCCGTCTCAAGCTTGCGCAGGGCGCTCGCGAGGGCCAGTGGGTCGCCGGTGAGCTGCGCGCCGGAGGTGTCGGCCTCGTACTCCCGGGAGCGGCTGATGGCGAGTTGGATGAGGCTGGCGGCCAGCGGGCCCAGGATCATGATCAGGAGCATGCCGAGGATGCCGGGGCCGTCATCGTCGTCGGAGCGGCCGATCGGGATCAGCCAGGCGAAGTTGACCAGGAACATGATCACGGAGGCCAGCGCGCCGGCGACCGAGGAGATGAGGATGTCGCGGTTGTAGACGTGGCTGAGCTCGTGGCCGATGACTCCGCGCAGTTCACGCTCGTCGAGCAGGCGCAGGATGCCTTCCGTGCAGCACACGGCGGCGTTGCGCGGGTTACGGCCGGTCGCGAAGGCGTTGGGCGCCTCGGTCGGGGAGATGTACAGGCGGGGCATGGGCTGACGGGCCTGGGTGGAGAGCTCGCGGACCATCCGGTACAGGGTGGGGGCTTCGAACTCGCTCACCGGGCGGGCGCGCATCGCGCGTAGCGCGAGCTTGTCGCTGTTCCAGTACGCGTACGCGTTGGTGCCGAGTGCGATCAGGACCGCGACGACGAGCCCCATGCGGCCGAAGAAGCTGCCGATGACGATGATGAGTGCCGACAGCCCCCCGAGGAGTACTGCGGTCCTGAGCCCGTTGTGCCGGCGGTGCACGGTACGCCCTCCAAGTCGTGCAGCAGGGGAACCCTTTGCTTGCGGATCTTGCTGTTCTCCGGTGGCACTGGTGCCGTGGTGCACCTCCAGTGCACCCTCCCGTACTGGTCAACGCCAGGCGGGAGGCACTAGTTCCCTTGTGCCTTCGGGCAGGCGTGTGGGCCGTCCGGGTGAGGGCGGATGCGTACGCGCGCGTGAAGGCTCAGAACAGGCCGGTGTCGGCGAAGCGCAGGACCAGCTGGGGTGCTCCGGAGAGGACGATGCCGAGGGCGGCGGTGAGGGTGATCGCGGCTGTCAGCGGGGCGGGGACGCGGTGTTTCTCCGCCTGGCCCTCGGGGGCACGGAAGAGCAGGGCCGTCCACTGGAGGTAGTAGTACAGGGCGATGACGACGTTGACGGCCATGACGACCGCGAGCCAGCCGAGGCCCGCGTCGACGGCCGCCGAGAAGACGGTGACCTTCGCGAAGAGGCCGATGATGCCCGGCGGCAGTCCGGCGAGGCAGAGCAGGAAGAAGGCCAGGACGAGGGCCGACAGGGGGTTTCTCGCGTACAGGCCTCGGTAGTCCGCGATCCGGTTCGTCGTGCTGGTACGGCCCACGAGGGCGGCCACCGCGAAGGCGCCCAGGTTCACAGCGGCGTACATGAGGGCGTACGCGACCGTGGAGCCGATGGCGTGCTCGGCGTCGTCGGAGTACGCGGCGGCGGCGATCGGTACGAGGAGGTAGCCGGCCTGGCCCACGGAGGACCAGGCGAGGAGTCGTACGGCGCTGTACGCGCGCGTGGCCTGTTGGCGGAGGGCGCCGACGTTGCCGACGGTCATGGTGAGGGCGGCCAGCGCGGCCAGGGCCGGGCCCCAGACGTCGGCGTACGAGGGGAAGCCGATGACGGTGACGAGGATGAGGCCGGAGAACCCGACCGCCTTGCCGACGACCGACAGGTAGGCCGCGATGGGCAGGGGGGCGCCGACGTAGGTGTCGGGAACCCAGAAGTGGAAGGGGACGGCGGCCGTCTTGAAGGCGAAGCCGATCAGGGTGAGGACCACGCCGGTCTGGGCGAGGGTGTGGAGTTGGCCGTCGACGTGCTGGATGCGGTCGGCGACCTGGGTGAGGTAGAGCGTGCCGGTCGTCGCGTACACGAAGCTGATGCCCAGAAGGCTGACGGTGGTCGCGGTGACCGACGACAGGAAGAACTTCAGGGCCGCCTCGGAGGACCTGCGGTCGCCGTGCCGGATTCCGACGAGGGCGAAGGCCGGGAGGGAGGCGACCTCCAGGGCGACGACGAGGGTGGCGAGGTCGCGGGAGGCGGGCAGCAGTGCGGCGCCTGCGGCGGAGGACAGCAGCAGGAACCAGAACTCCCCTTCGGGGAGCCTCCCGCGCGCGTCCTTCAGGGCGGTGACCGACAGAAGGGCTGCCAGCAGCGCTCCGCCGAGCACCAGGAACTGGATGACGAGGGTGAAGCGGTCGGCCGTGTAGCTGCACACGCGTGTGTCGCCGGTCAGGCAGAAGGTGGAGCGGTCGCCGTCCAGGAGGGGCAGCAGGAGGGCGGTGGAGGCCGCGAGGCCCGCGACCGAGAGCCAGCCGAGGAGCGGCTTGCGGGCGTCAGCGACGAAGAGGTCGGCGACGAGCACGACGAGGGCGACGACCGCCGCGAGGGTGGGCGGTGCGATGGCCAGCCAGTCGACGGACTGGACCATCGACTCGGCGAGGGGTTGGGCCAGGGGCTGGGCCAGGGAGCTCATCGGGTGCCTCCTGCGAGGAGCTGCTGCACGGCCGGGTCGGTCAGGCCGAGGAGGGCCTTCGGCCACAGGCCCGCGACGACGGTGAGGGCGACGAGCGGGGTCCAGGCCGCGAACTCGTAGGTCTGCACGTCGGCGAGGTGGGGGGCGTCCTGCGGGACGGCGCCCATGCAGACACGGCGGACCACGACGAGCAGGTACGCGGCCGTCAGCAGGGTGCCGAACGCGGCGATCGCGGTGAAGGTGAGGAAGGCGGGGCGGCTGAGGTCGTCGGCGGGGTCGAAGGCGCCGAACAGGGCCAGCATCTCGCCCCAGAACCCGGCGAGGCCCGGCAGACCGAGCGAGGCGACGGCGGCGAAGGCGAGGAGGCCGCCGAGGCGGGGTGTCCTGCCGTACAGGGCGGCGCCGGTCTGCTCGGCGAGGGTGTCCAGGTCGGTCGTGCCGGTTCGGTCCTTCAGGGCTCCGACCAGGAAGAAGAGCAGGCCGGTGATGAGGCCGTGGGCGATGTTGGCGAACAGGGCGCCGTTCACGCCGGTCGGGGTCATGGTCGCGATGCCGAGGAGGACGAAGCCCATGTGGCCGACGGAGGAGTAGGCGATCAGCCGCTTGAGGTCACCCTTCGCGCCCTGTTTGGCGAGTGCCAGGCAGGCCAGGGATCCGTAGATGATCCCGACGACGGCGAAGGCGGCGAGGTAGGGCGCGAAGACGCGGAAGCCGTCCGGCGCGACCGGCAGCAGAATCCGGACGAACCCGTACGTGCCCATCTTCAGCAGCACGCCGGCCAGCAGGACCGAGCCGACGGTCGGGGCGGCGGTGTGGGCGTCGGGCAGCCAGCTGTGCAGGGGCCACATCGGGGTCTTGACCGCGAGCCCGAGACCGATCGCCAGAACGGCGATGACCTGCACGGATGTGGTCAGCGACCGGCCGTTGTCAGTGGCGAGTGCCACCATGTCGAAGGTGCCCGCCTTGATTCCGATCAGGAGCAGGCCGAGCAGCATGACCACGGATCCGAGGAGCGTGAAGAGGATGAACTTCCAGGCCGCCTGGGTCCGGCCCTCGCCGCCCCAGCGGGCGATGAGGAAGTACATCGGGATGAGGACCATCTCGAAGGCGAGGAAGAACAGCAGCAGGTCGAGGACAGCGAAGGTCGCGAGGGTGCCGGATTCGAGGACGAGCACGAGCGCCACGAATGCCTTCGGGGACGGGCCCGCCGGCATCTTGAAGTAGGAGTAGAGCGCGCAGAGGAAGGTCAGCAGCGCGGTCAGGACCAGCAGGGGGAGGGAGATGCCGTCGATGCCGAGGTGGATGCGCACGTCGAGTGCGGGGATCCAGCTGATGTCCGTGCCGGCCTGCATCTTCGACGGACGGTCGTGGTCGAAGCCGAGCGCGAGGACGATCGCGGCGATGAGGATCACGCCGGTCACGGTCACGCCGTGTCGCAGCACGGCCTGCTCGGGTGACTTCCCCTTCAGTCCGGGCGGGGCGGGCAGGAGAGCGGCGACGGCCCCGAGGAGCGGGCCGACCACGATGAACGCCAGAAGGAACTGCATCACGGACTCGTTGATATCGATCACGCCTGCTCACGCTCCCGAAGCGACGAGAAGGGCGGCGACCGCCAGGACGACGGTGCCGGCGAGCAGCGCGCTCACATAGGTCTGAAGGTTGCCGGTCTGGGCGCGCCGTACGGCGGCTCCGAGCCAGCGGGGCAGCGCTCCCGCGCCGCGTACGTAGGTTTCGACGACCTCGCGGTCGAGGAACCGCACGAGGCTTGCGGCGGCCTGGACCGGGCGGACGAACAGCGTCTGATAGACGGCGTCCAGGTGGAAGCCGACGGCCGCATGGCGGTGCAGCGGGCCGAGCAGGAGCCGTCCGGGGTCCGCCGGGTCGGGGGCCGAGGCCACGTCTCCGTAGGCGGGCGCGTGCGTCGCGATGGCCTCGGCCTCGACCTGGCCCGCGTCTCCCTGCGGGTGGGCGGCGACCGCCCCGAGCGGCACGCGCGCGGCGAGCCCGGCGAGATGGCGCCAGGCGGCGTACGTGAAGAGTCCGCCGGCCAGCGCCACGCCGGTGCCGAGGACCGAGGTGGTCAGGGTCGGCGCGAGGTCGTTGCCGTCGAACCAGTCGGGGAGCGTGCGGTAGGCGAGCCCGCCCAGGGCGAGGGAGGGGACGGCCAGGACCCACAGCACCACGGTCATGGTCAGCGGCTGGCGGCCGTGGTCGGGGGCTTCGACGCCCCGGCCGCGGAAGGTCAGCAGCCACAGGCGGGTCGCGTAGGCGGCCGTGAGGAGGGCGGCGATCAGGCCGGCGACCAGGGTGATCCAGCCCGCTGCGGCGGGGGCGTGCTCGGTGTGGCCGGCGGTCACGTGCTCGGCGGCGCCGAGGACGGACTCCTTGGAGAAGAAGCCGCTGAACGGTGGGATCGCGGCGAGCGCGAGGAGCGCCACGGTCATCGTCCAGTAGGCGTCGGGGACGCGGTCGCGCAGGTGGCTCATGCGGGACATGGCGGCCAGCGAGTTGGTGCCGGCGGCGTGGATGATCACGCCGGCCGCGAGGAACAGCAGTGCCTTGAACGCGCCGTGCGAGAGGAGGTGGAAGACGGCGGCCCCGCGGTCGCCGACGGCGAGGGCGCCGGTCATATAGCCGAGCTGGCCGATCGTCGAGTAGGCGAGGACGCGCTTGATGTCGTCCTGGGCGAGGGCGGCCAGGCCCGAGCCGACCATCGTGACGGCGGCCATCGCGGCGAGGACGACCATCGCGGCCGACGAGGCCTCGAAGACCGGGAGGAGACGGGCGACGAAGTAGACGCCGGCGGCGACCATCGTCGCTGCGTGGATCAGCGCGGAGACGGGCGTGGGGCCTGCCATCGCGTCGGGAAGCCAGGTGTGCAGCGGGAACTGCGCGGACTTGCCGGCCACACCCGCGAGGAGCAGCAGGGCGACGAGGGTCGGGTGGTCGAGGCCGCCGTGCGCGACGGTGGCGAGGACCTTCGTGATCCGGAAGGACCCGGCGTCGGTGGCGAGGGCGAACAGGCCGATGAGGAAGGGGACGTCGCCGAGCTTGGTGACGAGGAAGGCCTTGATGGAGGCGGCGCGGGCCTCCGGGGTCTCCCAGTAGTGGCCGACCAGGAAGTAGGAGCAGATGCCCATGACTTCCCAGCCGACCAGCAGCACGATCAGGTCGCCGGAGTAGACGACCAGGAACATCGCGGAGGTGAAGAGGGAGACGAGCGCGGCGTAGGAGGGGTAGCGCGGGTCCTCGCGCAGGTAGCCGGTCGAGTAGATCTGCACGCAGGTGGCGACGACACCGACCAGGACGGCGACGAGGGCGGCGAAGCCGTCGATGTACAGGGCCAGTTCGATCGGGATCGAGCCGGTGGGGGTCAGTTCGGTGGCCGCGGTGACGGAGGCGCCTCCGCTCTGGCGTACGGCGACGATCGCGGCCAGTACGAGCGCGGCGAGGGTCGGCAGGACGGCGAGCGGGCGGACGAAGCCGGGTGCGGTGCGGCCGAGGAGCAGGCCGGCGGCGGCACCCAGGAACGGCAGGAGGGGGACGAGGACGGCGAGGGTGGTCGTGGTCACGCGGTGGCCTCAGCCTTCTCGGCGGCCGTTCCGGTCGCGGGGGCGTCGCTGTCGGGGCCGTCGGGCGCGGGGCTTTCGTGGCCCTCGGCGGTGTCGCGGAGCCGGTCGATGTCCGCGGTGCCGCGATTGCGGTGGACGGCGAGGACGATCGCCAGGCCGATGCCGATCTCGGCGGCGGCGATGGCGATGGTGAACAGGGTCAGGGCCTGGCCGGAGTGCAGGGTCTCCACGGCGGCTTTGCTGAGCCAGACGTCGAAGGCGACCAGGTTGAGGTTGACGGCGTTGAGCATCAGCTCGACCGACATCAGGATCAGGATCGCGTTGCGGCGGGCGAGGACGCCGTAGAGGCCGGTGCAGAAGAGAAGGGCGGAGAGGACGGCGGGATAGGCGAGGTGCATCAGCGGGTGCCTTCCTGCTCGGCCGGGTTCTTCCGAGCGTCCGGGGCGGACGAGGAGCTCCCGGAATTTCCGGAACTCTCTGTGACCGATCGGGAACTCTTGGTGGCGTCTCGGGAGTTCGAAGGGGGAGAGCTCGACTCCGTCCTCGCCTTGCGGGAGAGGACGATCGCGCCGACCAGGGCCGCGAGGAGAAGGACGGAGAGGGCCTCGAAGGGGAGGACCCAGTTCTGGAAGAGGCTCGCCCCGGTGACCTCGGTCGAGCCGGCGGCCGGGCCGTCCAGGTCGATCCAGGTGGCACGGAAGGCGTCGACGACCACCCAGATCAGGGCGGCGGCCGCGGCGACGGCGACCGTGAGCGCGGCCCAGCGGTTGCCGGAGTCCGCGTCAGGTGAGCGGCCGATGGGGGCCTTGGTGAGCATCAGACCGAAGAGGAGGAGCACGACGACGGAACCGACATAGATGAGGACCTGCACCCAGGCGATGAACTCGGCGGTGAGCAGGAGGTACTCGACGGCGAGGCCGCCGAGGGCGACCACCAGCCACAGGGCCGCGTGCACCAGCTGCTTGGTGGTGACGGTGACGAGGGCGGCGCCGAAGGTGACCAGGCCGACGAGCAGGAAGGCGATCTCGACGCCCGTCGGGGAGAGGAAGCCGTGCGCGGCCTCGGCGAGGGTCACGACTCTCCTCCCTGGGGGTCGGTGGGCTCGGCCTGGGCGGCGACTTGGGCGGCCGTCAGCTTCTCGGCGGTCTTACGGGCGGCCGCGATCTCCTTCGGCTCCTCGGCGGCGGGGTCGAGGGCGGGCGGGGCGGGGACGGTCCACATCCACTCGCGGAGCTTGTCGCGTTCGTGGGTGAGCTCGTGGATGTCGGTCTCGGCGTACTCGAACTCCGGGGACCAGAACAGGGCGTCGAAAGGACAGACCTCGATGCAGATACCGCAGTACATGCACAGCGAGAAGTCGATGGCGAAGCGGTCGAGGACGTTACGGCTGCGCTCGCGGCCACCGGGGGCGGCGGGCGGAACCGTCTCCTTGTGGGAGTCGATGTAGATGCACCAGTCGGGACACTCACGGGCGCAGAGCATGCAGACCGTGCAGTTCTCCTCGAACAGGCCGATGACGCCACGCGTGCGGGGCGGGAGATCGGGCTGGGCGTCCGGGTACTGCTCGGTGACGGTCTTCCGCGTCATCGTGCGGAGGGTGACGGCCAGGCCCTTGGCGAGGCCACTACCGGGAATGGGGGCCATGGTTACTGGATCACCACCTTGACGACGCCGGTGAGGGCGATCTGGGCGAGGGAGAGGGGGACGAGGAGAGTCCAGGAGAGCTTCTGGAGCTGGTCCTCGCGCAGCCGGGGGTAGGTGACGCGCAGCCAGATCACGACGAAGGCGAGGACGGCGGACTTGAGCAGGGTCCAGACCCAGCCGAGGCCGTCCGCGCCCCAGGGGCCGTGCCAGCCGCCCAGGAAGAGGACGGTGGTCAGGCCGCACAGGACGACGATTCCGGCGTATTCGGCAAGGAGGAAGAGAGCGAAACGCAGGCCGGTGTACTCGGTGTACGCGCCGAAGATGATCTCCGAGTCGGCGACGGGCATGTCGAACGGGGGCCGCTGGAGTTCGGCGAGACCGGCGACGAAGAAGACGATCGCGCCGGTGATCTGCCAGGGCAGCCACCACCACTCGAAGGCGTCGACGATGCCCGGCAGGGAGACCGTGCCGGCCGCCATCGCCACCGAGGCGGCGGTGAGCAGCATCGGGAGTTCGTAGGCGAGGAGTTGAGCGGCGGTGCGCAGGCCGCCGAGAAGGGAGAACTTGTTGGCGCTGGCCCAGCCGGCCATGAGAGAGCCGAGTACGCCGACGCCCATCACGGCGAGCACGAAGAAGATGCCCGCGTCCAGGACCTGGCCGACGGCTCCCTCGCCCGGGCCGACGGGGATGGCGAGAAGGACGAGCAGATACGGGAGGAGGGCTACGGCCGGCGCGAGCTGGAAGATACGGCGGTCCGCGCCCGCGGGGACGATGTCCTCTTTCTGCGCGAACTTCACGCCGTCCGCGATGAGCTGGGCCCAGCCGTGGAAGCCGCCCGCGTACATCGGGCCCAGGCGGCCCTGCATGTGGGCCATCACCTTGTGCTCGGTCTGACCGACGATCAAGGGGAAGGTGAGGAAGACGACGAAGACGACCAGAAGTCGCAGGGCGACGTCGAGAGCGTCGTTCACTGCGGACCTCCTGTGGGGTCTTCGGGGGCGAGGGCCGACTGTCCTGGGGCGGGCTGCCCGGAGGCGGGCTGTCCCGGGGCCGGCTGCTCGGAGGCGGGCTGCTCGGGGCTCGTCCGTGCGGGATCCTGCTTCGGCTCTGATCCCGACCTGGGCTCGGGCTTCGAGTCGGGCCCCGGGTGTGGCTCGGGCTTCGAGTCCGACTCCCGCTGCTGCTCAGGCCCTTGCAGCTCGGGCTCTTGCTGCTCGGGCTCAGGCTCCCGCCGCTGCTCAGACTCGGGCTTCTTCTGCGGTTCGGATTCGGGCTTCTGCTCGGGCTCGGGCTCGGCCGGTTCCCGTTCCAAGTCCGGCCTTGACGCCGACTCCGGCCCTGGCACCAACTCTGGCGTCGACTCCGGCTCCGGCTCCGGCTCCGGCTTCTGCTCCGGGGCGTCGAATGCCGGGCGGGCGTGGTGCCACGGGGCGTCGGAGCTGCGGGGGGCTGTGGAGGGGCGGGTGGGGGTGTCGGGGGATGCCGTCGGGGGCTGGGTGCGCTGGGAGGCCGAGCCCTGGGAGGCGCTGCGCGCGCGGCGCGGGCCTGCCGGGGGCTGCGGGGTCGGCTGGGTCGTCGCACCGGCCTCACCTCCGGAGGCTCCCGCGGAGTCCGAGGCTCCAGTCGTTCCAGCCGCTCCCGTTGTTCCAGCCGCTCCCGTCGCTCCCGTTGCTTCCGTCGCTCCCGTTGCTTCCGCGGGCTTCGGGTCCTCCGGTTGCTGGCGCTGTGACGTCGAGCCGGCGCTTGCGCTGCGGGCGCGGCGCGGGCCGGCCGGAGGTGAGGGAGACGGTGAGGTCGGCGTGGCCGCGCCAGGCGATGCGGCCGCCTCGGTTTCCGTCGCCGTTGCCGCCGCTGCTGCCGGTGCCTGCGCCGCCGTCGGTGCCTGTCGCGACGTCGGTGTCGTGGTCGCCGTCGGGGTCTCGGTCGGGGGCTGGCTGGCCGAGCCCTCTGCTGTTGTGCGGGTGCGGCGGGGTGGGCGGTCGGCTGTTGCTCGGCCTGCCGCTGCTCGGGTCGGGCGGGTCGGGGCCGGGGGGAGTTGGCCCTTCAGGGGGCCCCATTCGTTGGGGTCGGGGACGCCTGGGGGGAGCATCTGGCGACGCTTGGGGCCACCGTGCTCGGACTCGCCGGGCTCCTTCGCGCCGGGCCAGGCCTTGGCGACGCGGGCTGCGAGGACGAAGTCCTTGCGCAGGGGGTGGCCTTCGAAGGTCTCCGGGAGGAGGAGGTGGTTCAGGCCGGGGTGGCCTTCGAAGGTGACGCCGAACATTTCGTGCGTCTCGCGTTCGTGCCAGGCCGCGCCGGCGTAGACGTCGACGGCGGAGGCGAGGGTGGGGGCCTCGTGCGGGATCGTCGTGCGCAGGAGGAGACGGCGGACCGGGGACAGGGCTACGACATGGGCCGAGACGCGGAAGCCCGTGCCGGGTTCGTCGACCGCGCTCAGCCAGTCGAAGTAGGTGCAGGAGAGGTGGTCGCGGGCCACGCGCAGGGCGTCGGTCCAGGACGCCGGGGGGACGTCCACCGTCAGGACGTCGTACGACTCCTCGGCTGTGGCCTCGGGGCCGAAGAGTTCCGCGGCGGGGGCCGGGAGCCAGCCGATCGTGGTCATCGGGCGTCCTCCGCCGGGGACCCGGGGGCCGGGGGCCGCACCAGGCCGCTCTGCAGCGCCGCCGCCGACGGGCGGGCGGAGGTGCCGTAGCGCTCGTCCAGGGACTCCCGGGCGATCTTCTCCTGGAGCTTGAGGATGCCCTGGAGCAGCGCTTCCGGGCGCGGCGGGCAGCCCGGCACGTAGACGTCCACCGGGATGATCTGGTCGACGCCCTTGGTCACCGAGTAGGAGTCCCAGTAGGGGCCGCCGCAGTTGCTGCACGCGCCGAAGGAGATGACGTACTTCGGCTCGGGCATTTGCTCGTAGAGGCGCTTCACGGCCGGGGCCATCTTGTCCGTGACCGTGCCGGAGACGATCATGAGGTCGGCCTGGCGCGGACCCGGCGCGAAGGGGATGACACCGAGGCGGATGAAGTCGTGGCGGGCCATCGACGCGGCGATGAACTCGATCGCGCAGCAGGCGAGGCCGAAGTTGAAGACCCAGAGCGAGTAGCGGCGGCCCCAGTTCAGGATCACCTTCATCGGCTCGGGGGCGAGGCGGGCCAGGGTGCCCAGCCGCTTCGGCTCCGGGAGGAGAACAGGCTCCGACGGCGTCACGTCCATGTCAGGACGCCCTTCTTGTATGCGTACAGCAGGCCCACGGCCAGGAAGCCGAGGAAGATGAACATCTCCACGAGGGTGGTCGCGCCGTAGCCGGGGGCCGCGAAGACCGTCGCCCAGGGGAAGAGGAAGATCGAGTCGACCGCGAAGATCACGTACAGGAAGGCGTAGACGTAGTAGCGGACCTGGGTGTGGGCCCAGCCCTCGCCGACCGGGTCGACTCCGCACTCGTACGTCAGCAGCTTCTCCGGGGTGGGGACCACCGGGCGCAGCAGGCGTCCCGCGCCGAAGGCGACGGCGACGAACAGCACGCCGACGACGGCGAGCACTCCGACGACGGAGTAGGACTCGAAGTAGTCCGCCGCGAAGTGGTCGGCCGCGAAGTGGTGGTCAGCCGCGAAATCCGCCGCGACATCGACGGTCGGTTCCCGCACGTCCGTCCCTCGCTCCCCTTCGACGATCTGTATGCACTGGAGTCTAGGCCCTGATAAAGGCACGGTAAGCAGCCCGTCACAGGTCGGAATGCGGGACGGGATGCGGACGGGATTCGGGACGGGGGTTTTCCCCCGGACGAGCAAGGCAGCAGACCTCATGGCGCGCCACCTCGCAGCGCGGCAGGCTAGCCCATATGACCGCTTCCGCCAGCCACTCGGCCGCCCCCGGCGATGATCGTCCGCCCCCGGCCCGCTTCGCCTACGACCGGCAGACCTGGAAGGAGATCGCTCATCTTCTGATGAATCTGCCGATGTCGTTGATCGGGTTCACCTATGTGATGACCGTGATCGTCACCGGGGCCGCGATGACGGTCACCGTGGTCGGGTTTCCGTTGCTCGCGCTCGGGTTGGCCGGATCGCGTCTGCTGGGCCGGTTCGAGCGGGCGCGGGCGCGGCGGCTGCTGGGTGTGCGGATCGACGAGCCGAGCCCGCTGCCGTTGCGCAGGGCGGGCGGCCTGTTCGCGCGGATGTGGCTGGCGCTGAAGGATCCGGTGGCCTGGCGGGCGGTGCTGTACGACCTCGTCCGGCTGCCCTGGGGGGTGCTGACGTTCGCCGTGGTCGTGCCGTCCCTGTTCGTGCTGTGGCCGGTGCTGCCGTTCCTGGCGCGCGGGCTGGCCAACGCGGACCGGGCGATGGTGCGGGGGCTGCTGTCCCCCTCGGACGAGTTGGAGCGGCGGATCGCGGAGTTGGAGTCGGACCGCGGGATCGTGGTCGACACGGCCGCCGCCGACCTGCGGCGCATCGAGCGTGATCTGCACGACGGCGCGCAGGCCCGGCTGGTCAATCTGGCCATGGGGCTGGGCCTGGCGAAGGAGAAGCTGCTGGAGGGGCAGGCCGACGACGTCGTGGCGGCGATGGTGGAGGAGGCGCACGGCGAGGTGAAGCTGGCGCTGCAGGAGCTGCGCGACCTGGCCCGCGGGATCCACCCGGCCGTCCTGACCGACCGGGGCCTGGACGCGGCGCTGTCCTCGGTGGCCACCCGCTGCACGGTGCCGGTGAAGGTGACCGCCGATCTGACGTCCAGACCGGCGCAGGCCATCGAGGGCATCGCCTATTTCACCGTCTCCGAGCTGCTGCAGAACATCAGCAAGCACAGCCGGGCCCGGACGGCGTCGGTCGATGTGTGGCGGACGGACGACCGGCTGCTCATCCAGGTCTGGGACGACGGCCGCGGCGGCGCTCGGATCGACGGCGGGACGGGCATGCGGGGGCTCGCGGAGCGGCTGGACGCGGTCGACGGGCTGTTCGTCGTGGAGTCGCCGGTGGGAGGTCCGACGACGGTGACCGCGGAACTGCCCTGGCGGGACCGGGGGTAGGACCGGGGACAGGCCGGGGGTAGGGAAAACCCCCCTTCCAGGACGCCGACGGACTCCATGGTCCCCGTGCCCGCCGCCGAGGAGGGTTGGAGGTACGGATCGACAGCTGCGCGAGACGCGATGAGCAGTGACGAAGAGGACGGACGACGCCGATGGCCACGCAGTACGGGCAATACGACCGGTACGAGAAGTACGACGGGTACGAGCACGGCGGGTACGACGGACACGGCGGCTACGAGGAGAAGCGCGAGCGTCGGCATCTGTTGCCGACGGGGCTGCGGGAGCCGCTCACGGCGCGCCACCTGGGTGAGTTCGTCTACGTCCTGCTCGGGCTGCCGATCGGCGTCGTCCTGTTCTCCTTCGCGGTCACGATGCTGTCGCTGGGGGCGGGGCTGCTGGTGACGTTCCTCGGCATCCCGGTGCTGGCGGCGGGGCTCGCCGCGTGCCGGGGCCTCGGCGCGCTGGAGCGGGCCCGGGCGCGCGGGCTGCTCGGCCTGGAGGTGGCCGCCCCCGAGCCGCTGCGGCCGCGCGGGAGCGGCGCGATGGCCTGGATGGCGGCCGTCCTCAAGAGCGGCACGTCGTGGCGGAGCGTGCTGTACGCGGTGCTGCAGCTCCCGTGGGCGGTGTTCTCCTTCGCCGTCGCCGTGACCGTGTGGACGTGCGGCTGGGCCATGCTGACGTATCCGCTGTGGTTCTGGCTCTTCCCGATGTACGGCGGTCAGGGCGGGCTTCAGCTGTACGGCGACGAGCAGCACAGCGTCTACCTGGACAACCCTTTCGAGATCACCGTGACGGCGCTGGTGGGCCTGCTGATCACGCTGGCCACGCCGTGGATCGTGCGGGCGCTGACGACGGTGGACCGGCTGCTGGTGCACGGGCTGCTCGGGCCGTCGTCGCTGGGGGCGCGGGTGGTGGAGCTGGAGTCGGACCGAGGGGTCGTGGTGGACACGGCGGCCGCCGACCTGCGACGTATCGAGCGTGATCTGCACGACGGCGCGCAGGCCCGGCTGGTGGCCCTGGCCATGGATCTGGGGCTGGCGAAGGAGAAGCTGCGGGAGGATCCGCAGGCTGCGGCTCGGATGGTCGGCGAGGCGCACGGTGAGGTGAAGACGGCGTTGCAGGAGCTGCGGGACCTGGCGCGCGGGATCCATCCGGCGGTGCTGACCGACCGGGGCCTGGACGCGGCGCTGTCGGCGGTGGCGTCGCGGTGCACGGTGCCGGTGCGGGTGGACGTGGATCTGGTGGAGCGTCCGGCGCCGGCGATCGAGGGGATCGCGTACTTCACCGTCTCGGAGCTGCTGCAGAACATCAGCAAGCACAGCCGGGCCCGGTCGGCGTCGGTCGATGTGTGGCGGGTGGAGAACCGGCTGATGCTGCAGGTGGAGGACGACGGTGTCGGCGGGGCCGATGCCACCGCCGGGGAGTCCTCCGGGCTGGCCGGGCTCGCCGGGCGACTGGACGCGGTGGACGGGATCCTCGTCGTCGACTCGCCGGTGGGCGGGCCCACGCGGATCACCGCGGAGCTGCCCTGGCGGGGCGGCGGCCGAATCTGAGCGTCCGCCCTCGCCTCCCCCTCCTCCCCCTCCTCCCTCTCCCCCGACACCCTGCGCAGCCGTGGATCCCGCCTGCTTCTCTCTTCCTCCCGCCTGCTTTCCTCTTCTTCCCGCCTGCTTTCCTCCTGCTTCCCGCCTGCTTCCCTCCTCTTCTCGCCTTCTTGCCGCTTCTTCGCGCCTTCCTGACCCTCGACCCGCCCGATGCCGGGTGCAGACCAGCCAGATGCTGGAATGCTTGACTCGTTGACTGGTTCGACCAACGGGTGGACGGCTGGGGGGCCGAGGATCGTGGAGGACAGGGTGCGGGTGGTCATCGCCGAGGATTCGGTGCTGTTGCGGGAGGGACTGACCCGGTTGCTGACCGACCGGGGCCATGAGGTCGTCGCGGGGGTGGGGGACGCCGAGGCGCTGGTCAAGACCATTACCGAGCTCGACGACGAGGGTGCGCTGCCCGACGTCGTCGTCGCGGACGTGCGGATGCCGCCCACCCATACGGACGAAGGAGTGCGGGCCGCCGTACAGCTGCGCAAGGCGCATCCGGGGCTCGGGGTGCTGGTGCTGTCGCAGTACGTGGAGGAGAGGTACGCCACCGAACTGTTGGCCGGTTCCAGCCGCGGGGTCGGGTATCTGCTCAAGGATCGCGTGGCCGAGGTGCGGGAGTTCGTGGACGCCGTGGTGCGGGTCGCCCAAGGCGGCACGGCCCTCGATCCGGAGGTCGTCGCCCAGTTGCTCGGGCGGAGCCGGAAGCAGGATGTGCTGGCGGGGCTCACGCCACGGGAGCGGGAGGTCCTCGGGCTGATGGCCGAGGGGCGGACGAACTCCGCGGTCGCCCGGCAGCTGGTCGTCAGCGACGGGGCGGTGGAGAAGCACGTCAGCAACATCTTCCTGAAGCTCGGACTGTCGCCCAGTGACGGGGATCACCGTCGCGTTCTCGCGGTCCTCACCTACCTCAATTCCTGACGGGATGGCACTGTGCCAGGCCTCAGGTCGTCGTCAGGCGTCGCCACTCTCGTGGGCGGCGGCCGGTGCGTCTGCCGGGGCGGCATGGTGGGACGGGAAATCATGACAAGTCCGGGTGCCGGGCCGTCTCGGAGGCAGTGACGTCTTACGAATGGCCGAGGGAAGGCGACCCTTACAGACGTAGGGTTGATCCGGGAGCGCCTTGGGGAAGGCCGCTCCCGGGACAGCCGCCTCGAAGGAGGTCCAGTTCAGTGACCAGTCAGGTCAGCAGCGCAGCGGAACAGGCCGGGCAGGACGAGCAGGCCGACGGAACCGTAGTGGGAGAACAGCGCAAACCGGGCGGTGCGACGAAGGACGTACGTCGTCTCGACCGGGTGATCATCAGGTTCGCGGGTGACTCGGGTGACGGTATGCAGCTCACCGGTGACCGTTTCACGTCGGAGACGGCGTCGTTCGGGAACGATCTGTCCACCCTGCCGAACTTTCCCGCCGAGATCCGTGCGCCCGCCGGGACCCTGCCCGGCGTCTCCTCGTTCCAGCTGCACTTCGCCGACCACGACATCCTCACACCCGGCGACGCGCCGAATGTGCTGGTCGCCATGAACCCGGCGGCGCTGAAGGCGAACATCGCGGATGTGCCGCGCGGCGCGGAGATCATCGTCAACACGGACGAATTCACGAAACGCGCGATGCAGAAGGTGGGGTACGCGGCCTCGCCGCTGGAGGACGGTTCCCTCGACGGTTACCAGCTCCATCCGGTCCCGCTGACCACACTGACCGTCGAGGCTCTGAAAGATTTCGACCTCACCCGTAAAGAGGCCGAGCGCAGCAAGAACATGTTCGCGCTCGGCCTCTTGTCGTGGATGTACCACCGGCCGACCGAGGGCACCGAGAAGTTCCTGAAGTCGAAGTTCGCGCGGAAGCCGGACATCGCGGCCGCGAACATCGCGGCGTTCCGGGCGGGCTGGAACTTCGGGGAGACGACCGAGGACTTCGCCGTCTCCTACGAGGTGGCTCCGGCGTCGAAGGCGTTCCCCGTCGGCACGTACCGGAACATCACCGGGAACCTGGCTCTGGCGTACGGGCTGGTCGCCGCGTCCCGGCAGGCGGATCTGCCGCTGTTCCTGGGTTCGTACCCGATCACTCCGGCTTCGGACATCCTGCACGAGCTGAGCCGGCACAAGAACTTCGGGGTGCGCACCTTCCAGGCGGAGGACGAGATCGCCGGCATCGGGGCGGCGCTGGGCGCGGCCTTC
Organism: Streptomyces sp. NPDC006872; assembly: GCF_040635845.1. Lineage (NCBI taxonomy): Bacteria > Bacillati > Actinomycetota > Actinomycetes > Kitasatosporales > Streptomycetaceae > Streptomyces > Streptomyces sp. NPDC006872. The sequence goes on along the minus strand of NZ_JBEYIL010000001.1, from coordinate 194,001 downwards.
GGCGGCTCGCTGGCGGTGACCACGACGAGCGGCCCCGGGGTGGCGCTGAAGTCGGAGACCATCGGTCTCGCGGTCTCGCTGGAGCTGCCGCTGCTGGTGATCGACATCCAGCGCGGCGGGCCGTCGACCGGGCTGCCGACCAAGACCGAGCAGGCGGATCTGCTGCAGGCGATGTTCGGGCGCAACGGCGAGGCCCCGGTGCCGATCGTGGCCGCCCGCACACCCGCCGACTGCTTCGACGCGGCACTGGAGGCGGCCCGGATCGCCCTCACCTACCGCACCCCCGTGATGCTGCTCTCCGACGGCTATCTGGCCAGCGGCTCGGAGCCCTGGCGGATCCCGGAGGTCGCGGAGCTGCCCGACCTGACGGTGCAGTTCGCGCAGGGCCCCAACCACACCCTGGACGACGGGAGCGAGGTGTTCTGGCCGTACAAGCGCGACCCGCAGACCCTCGCCCGGCCGTGGGCGGTCCCGGGCACGCCGGGCCTCGAGCACCGCATCGGCGGGATCGAGAAGGAGGACGGGACGGGGAACATCTCCTACGCCCCGGCCAACCACGAGTTCATGGTCCGCACCCGGCAGGCCAAGATCGACGGCATCGACGTGCCCGACCTCGAGGTGGACGACCCGCACGAGGCGAGAACGCTGGTCCTGGGCTGGGGCTCCACCTACGGGCCCATCACCGCTGCGGTACGGCGGCTGCGGACGGCGGGAGAGGCCATCGCGCAGGCCCATCTGCGGCACCTCAACCCCTTCCCGCGCAACCTCGGCACGGTGCTGGGGAGCTACGACAAGGTCGTCGTCCCCGAGATGAACCTCGGCCAGCTCGCCACCCTCGTCCGGGCGAAGTACCTGGTCGACGCCCGCTCCTACAACCAGGTCAACGGCATGCCGTTCAAGGCGGAACAGCTCGCCGCAGCGCTCAAGGAGGCCATCGATGACTGACGCCACGAACGGTCTGCTGCAGCTCGTCCCCAAGGCCGAGGCCAAGCAGTCCATGAAGGACTTCAAGTCCGATCAGGAAGTGCGCTGGTGCCCCGGCTGCGGTGACTACGCCATCCTGGCGGCCGTCCAGGGCTTCATGCCGGAGCTGGGGCTGGCCAAGGAGAACATCGTCTTCGTCTCCGGCATCGGCTGCTCCTCCCGCTTCCCCTACTACATGAACACCTACGGCATGCACTCCATCCATGGGCGCGCGCCGGCGATCGCGACCGGGCTGGCCGCCTCCCGGCGGGACCTGAGCGTGTGGGTGGTGACCGGGGACGGCGACGCGCTCTCCATCGGCGGCAACCACCTCATCCACGCCCTGCGACGCAATGTCAACCTGAAGATCCTGCTGTTCAACAACCGTATCTACGGACTGACCAAGGGCCAGTACTCGCCCACCTCCGAGGTCGGCAAGATCACCAAGTCGACGCCGATGGGGTCGCTGGACGCACCCTTCAACCCCGTCTCGCTGGCCCTCGGGGCCGAGGCCTCGTTCGTGGCGCGGACCATCGACTCCGACCGCAAGCATCTGACGGAGGTGCTGCGCCAGGCCGCCGCCCACCCCGGTACGGCGCTGATCGAGATCTACCAGAACTGCAACATCTTCAACGACGGCGCGTTCGAGGCGCTGAAGGACCGGCAGTCGGCGGAGGAGGCGGTGATCCGCCTGGAGCACGGGCAGCCCATCCGCTTCGGGGCGGACCGCGCGCGGGGCGTCGTGCGCGACCGGCGGACGGGGGATCTGAAGGTCGTCACGGTGACCGCCGACAACGAGGCGGACATCCTCGTCCACGACGCGCACGCGGACTCGCCCACGACCGCGTTCGCGCTGTCGCGGCTCGCCGATCCGGACACGCTGCACCACACCCCGATCGGCGTGCTGCGCTCGGCCCGTCGGCCGGTCTACGACACCCAGATGGCCGAACAGCTCGACGCGGCCGTCGAACAGCACGGCAAGGGCGATCTCGCCGCGCTGCTGGCGGGCGGGGACACCTGGACGGTCGTCGGCTGAGACAGTCGTCGCGGCACGGATCCGCTGCGGTTCACGAGGCCCGGGACTGGATTTCCCGGGCCTCGTCGTATGCCTGGCGGGCCTTCTCCACGTCGGCCATGCGGGTGTACGTCCACTGGGCCAGCCCTCGCACCTGCTCCGCGGCCTCGCGGCCGAGGTCGGTGAGCGAGTAGTCGACGCGCGGCGGGATCACCGGCTTGGCGTCGCGGTGGACCAGACCGTCGCGCTCCAGGGTCTGCAGGGTCTGGGTCAGCATCTTCTCGCTGACCGACCCGATCGCCCGGCGCAGTTCGCTGAAGCGGTGCGGGCGGCCGAGGAGGTGGATCAGGACGAGGACGCCCCAGCGGCTCGTCACATGTTCCAGGACCAGTCGGGAGGGGCACATCGCGTCGACGACCCGTGGGGCCGTGAGTGACGTGGCTGCCATGACGTCTTCACTTACTGCCATGCCAGTACCTTACTTCAAAGTGGGTACTTTCGCTGAGTTAGTGCCGCCCGTAGGGTTAGTACCAGACCCGCTGACCCCCACTAGGAGTTCCTGAGCCATGAGCATCGTCGTCACCGGAGCCACCGGACACCTCGGCCGTCACGTCGTGGAGCAGTTGCTGGAGAAGGTTCCGGCGGAGCAGATCACGGCCGTCGTACGCGACGAGGCGAAGGCCGCCGACTTCGCGGCCAAGGGCGTGAAGATCGCCGTCGCGAACTACAACGCCCCCGAGACCTTCGACGGCGTGCTCGCGGCCGGCGACAAGGTGCTGCTGATCTCGGGCAACGAGTTCGACAAGGGCCGCCCGGCCCAGCACCAGGTCGTCATCGACGCCGCGAAGGCGGCCGGGGCCGCGCTCCTCGCGTACACCAGCGCGCCGGGCAGCCTGAGCGCGGCACTGGCGGACGACCACCGCGCCACCGAGAAGGCGCTGGTCGCGTCCGGTCTGCCGTACGCGCTGCTGCGCAACGGCTGGTACCACGAGAACTACACCGAGCAACTCGCCCCGGTGCTGGAGCACAACGCGGTCGTGTCCGCCGCCGGTGCGGGCCGGGTCTCCTCCGCCTCCCGCGCGGACTACGCGGCCGCGGCCGTCGCCGTGCTGACCGGCGAGGGCCACGAGAACAAGACGTACGAACTGGGCGGCGACGAGGCGTGGAGCTTCGCCGAGTACGCGGCCGAGCTGAGCAAGCAGACCGGCAAGGAGATCGCCTACAACGCCGTTCCGGCCGAGGCGCTCATCGGCATCCTGACCGGCGCGGGACTGCCCGAGCACTTCGCCGTGATCCTGGCCGGCGTGGACGCGTCCATCGAGAAGGGCGAGCTGGTCGTGTCGAGCGGTGACCTGTCCCGGCTGGCGGGCCGCCCGACCACTCCGCTCGCCGAGGCGATCACGGCGGCCCTGAAGGGCTGACGGGCTGAAGCGCTGACGGGCTGAAGCGCTGACGAGCCGGCGAGCTGAAGGGCTCGCGGGCCGGCGGGCCCTGTAACGGGCCTTGCTCCCACCCCACCCCTGTCTGTCATGACCGTATAGCGATACGGGCATGACAGACAGGGGTGCTCGGCGTTACCTTCGTCCACGCATGCCTGACGGTGAAAGGGAGGGGCCCCGTGGCCGGGACGTCGAGGAGTGAAGGCCGGATAGGCCTGCTGAACGGCATCGCGGCGTACGGGATGTGGGGCCTGGTGCCCCTCTTCTGGCCGCTGCTCAAGCCGGCCGGTGCGACCGAGATCCTCGCCCACCGCATGGTGTGGTCCCTCGCCTTCGTCGGCGTCGCACTGCTCGTCGTACGGCGCTGGGCATGGGCCGGTGAGCTGCTGCGGCAGCCGCGCCGACTCGGTCTCGTCGTGATCGCCGCGGCCGTGATCACCGTGAACTGGGGCGTCTACATCTGGGCCGTGAACAGCGGCCATGTCGTCGAGGCGTCGCTCGGCTACTTCATCAACCCGCTGGTCACCATCGCGATGGGCGTGCTGATCCTCAAGGAGCGGCTGCGGCCCGTGCAGTGGGCGGCGGTCGGCGTCGGCTTCAGCGCGGTGCTGGTCCTGACCATCGGCTACGGCCGCCCGCCGTGGATCTCGCTCTGCCTCGCCTTCTCCTTCGCCACCTACGGGCTGGTGAAGAAGAAGGTCAACCTCGGCGGGGTCGAGTCGCTGACCGCCGAGACCGCCGTGCAGTTCCTGCCCGCGCTGGGCTATCTGCTGTGGCTGTCCGCGCACGGCGACGCCACTTTCACGACCGAGGGCACCGGGCACGCGGTCCTGCTCGCCTCCACGGGCATCGTCACCGCACTCCCCCTGGTCTGCTTCGGCGCGGCGGCGATCCGCGTGCCGCTGTCCACGCTGGGGCTGCTGCAGTACCTGGCCCCGGTCTTCCAGTTCCTGCTCGGCGTCCTCTACTTCGGCGAGGCCATGCCGGCCGAGCGCTGGGCCGGGTTCGCGCTGGTGTGGCTGGCGTTGGTGCTGCTCACGGGGGATGCGTGGCGCTCCTCGCGGCGGCCGAAGAAGGTGGAGGCGGTGCAGACGGTGGAGACGGTTCCGGTCGCGGCCTCGACGCCGCCCGCCGCAGTGGACGTCTGACCTGGGGCCTGGGGGCTCTGCCCCCGGACCCCCGCTCGGCACGCCTTGGGGGCTCCCGCTTGTCCGGAATGTGAACCCCGTGTCCTGATAGCGCTCTTGACGTGGCGTCAGTGGCGAGTTCACCATCCTGGAACCCCATTCACTGTGGAGTCTCTGTGATCCGGAGATTCCCGAGGAATTCGGAGCCCCCCACATGCAGTCACCCAAGCTCCCCAGACTCGCCAAGCGTCCCGTTTCCGGGCGTACGGCGGCTGTCGGCATCGTTTCGCTTGTCATGCTCCTGACTGGTGGATCGATAGCCGGCGCGGCTCCCGCACCCCTGGACCCCGCACCCCTGGCCGCCGCTCCCGACATCCCGCTGGCCAACGTCAAGGCTCATCTGACCCAGCTGCAGTCCATCGCCACCGCCAACGGCGGCAACCGCGCCCACGGCCGGACCGGCTACAAGGCCTCGCTCGACTATGTGAAGGCCAAGCTGGACGCCGCCGGGTACACCACCACGATCCAGCAGTTCACCTCGTCCAGCCGCGTCGGCTACAACCTGATCGCCGACTGGCCCGGCGGCGACGCCAACCAGGTGGTCATGGCCGGATCCCACCTCGACAGCGTCACGTCGGGGGCCGGAATCAACGACAACGGCTCCGGCTCGGCCGCCGTGCTGGAGACCGCGCTGGCCGTGGCCCGGTCCGGCTACGCCCCCACCAAGCATCTGCGATTCGCCTGGTGGGGCGCGGAGGAACTGGGCCTGGTCGGGTCCAGGTACTACGTCAACAACCTGTCCTCCGCGAACCGCGCCCGCATCAGCGGCTACCTCAACCTCGACATGGTCGGCTCGCCGAACCCCGGCTACTTCGTCTACGACGACGCCCCGGCCATCGAGCAGACCTTCAAGGACTACTTCGCCGGCCTCGGCATCCCGACGGAGATCGAGACCGAGGGCGACGGCCGCTCCGACCACGCCCCCTTCAAGAACGTGGGCGTGCCGGTGGGCGGCCTGTTCAGCGGTGCCGACTACATCAAGACGGCGGCGCAGGCGGCCAAGTGGGGCGGCACGGCCGGGCTGGCCTTCGACCGCTGCTACCACTCCTCCTGCGACACGACCGCCAACATCAACGACACCGCCCTGGACCGCAACGCGGACGCGCTCGCGTACGCGATCTGGAACCTGTCCGCCTGATCGCCCGGACGGGACCGGACGGACCAGACGTGCCCGACGGACCAGACGTGCCGGACTGGCCGGACTGACTGGACTGGCCGGACTCGCCGGACTCGCCGGACGACGAGGTTGCTACGCGCCTGCCTTACGGGCGCGTTCCGCCAGGCGGAGCATGCGCGCGCGGGCCGACTCCAGCTGCTCGACGTCGTCGGCGGCCGGGCCTTCCTCGGTGCTGAGCTCCGTCCACAGGCCGAGGAGCTCGGTCCCCAGGTTCAGCCCCTGCAGGGGGTCCCGTACGGCACGCCAGGCCGCCGCCGCGCTCTGGACGTTGCCGTACGCGGCCTCCGCGTCCCGGGCCCGGCGGCGGATGCGGGCCAGGTCGAGGGAGACATGGAAGGCGCGCAGCGGGTCGCCTGCCAAGTAGGCGATGTACGCGGTGAGTTCGCGTAGCCGGAGTACTTCGGGGTGCTCCGGCCCCAGCGTCCCGGACGCCTCCAGCACGGTCCGCTCCGCGAGACCGGCCGCGGTGTCTATCCGGCCCGCCCGCACGGCCTCGTTGATCTGCGCCACCGGTTCCCCGAGGAGTGCGGGGACGCCGTCGTCGCCGTGCAGGGCACGGGGATCGTCTCCCAGCACCGCCTCCGCGACGGCGTCGAAGCCGCGGGCGGGGGTGGGCTTGAGGTCGGCCTCGGCGGCGGAGACCGAGTCCGAGATGACCTCGTCGGGGACGAAGGGGGTGGGAGCAGAGGCCGTAGGGGCTGAGGCAGGGGTCGGGAGTGGGAGTGGCAGTGGGATCGGGGTCGAGATGGGGGTGGGGGTAGGGGCAGTGTCCGGGTTCGGCTGCTCGTCCATCCGCGGGGGCGGGCCGAACACGCCCGTCGGAGCGGTGACCGTGCCGAGGGCCGGGACGTCGTCCCGGGGTTCCGGCTTCGCCTCCGGCTCCCGTTCCGGCTCGGGCACCGCGCGCAGCGGGAACGTCGGGGTCGCATCGCGCACCGGCTCGGACGCCGGGCGCAGGAAGTGCGTGGGCTTGTCGTGCCGCGGCTGGGCCGGCGGCTGTTCGTCTTCGAGAGACGCGTGGGCTTCGGGGGCGGGCGCGGGGGCTTCAGGCGCGGGCTCCTCCCGTACCGCCGTCGCCGTCGCTGTCGTCACCGCCGCCGTCGCCGCCGCTGTCGTCACCGCCGCCGTCGCCGCCGCTGTCGTCACCGCCGCTGTCGCCGTCGTCACCGCTGCCGTCGCCGCCACCGCCGGGGTGCGCAGGGGCTCCGCCGTGAAGTGGCTGGAGCCGTCCGGTTCCACGCGCAGGGGGACGACGTAACCGATGCGTTCGTCGTGGACCGTGGCGAGGACCGGGTGGCCGGTGGCGAGGGCGATGCGGTGGAGGTGGCTCAGGACGGCGCGCTGGATCTCCTCGCCGTCGACCGCCGTGACCGGTACGCCGCCTATCGTCGCCGTCCCACCCCCGCGGACATGGACATCGAGCGGTGCCACCACGGCGGCCGGGCGGCCGGGGTGCTGCTGTTCCCGCTTCTTCTCGCGGCTGAGTCGAGACATCGGTTCCTCACTCGGATGCGTCGCCACGATCCGGTCGTCCAGGTACGCGTGCGTGGCACGTACTGTTGAGTCTCTCCGAGCGCTCCCGGTCCGCGCGTCACCACGACGTCACAGCCTCGTTCCAGGAACCCACGCCCCGCTCCCCGGGGCCGCCCCGGGACCACCAGGATCAGGGCGTCCCGGAGGGACGGCGACGACTGGGAGGAACACGGGGATGCGGACGACGGACGGGCAGCGGGGGCCGGAGATCTGGATCCGCGGACCGGTGGCCGCACCGGATCCGGTGCCCATGCCGTACGCGTCCACCGCCACGCCCCGACGCTTCTCGTGGGTCGCCACGCACGGCGGGGCCGGCAGCTCCACCCTCGCCGCGGTCTACGGCGGCCACGACTGCGGACGGGAATGGCCCGGCGCGGGTGATCCCCCGTCCGTGTTGCTCGTCGGCCGTACGCATGCGGCCGGGCTGGAGTCCGTCCTGCGGACCCTGGAGGTCTTCCGGCACGGGGCGGCTCCCCAGGGGCTCGACCTCGACGCGGTCGTACTCGTCGCGGACGCGCCGGGCCGGCTGCCGCGCCCGCTCGTCCAGCGGGTGCGGGTGATCGAATCGGTGATCGACGTGTACCGCGTCCCATGGGTGACGAACTGGCGTCTCGGCGATCTGGCCGGAAGCCCGCCGAGGGAGACGGAACCGCTGTCCCGGCTCACGGGGGCGGTGAGCGGGAGGGTTCGCTGAGGCCGGGCACCGGAGGCGGGCTCGTGGAGTGGCCTCCGGCCGTCGAGATCGCCGCGGGCGTGCGCGCGGGGCGGATACGGGCCGTGGACGTCGTCGGCGAGGCGCTCGCACGGATCGCCCGCGTCGACCGTTCGTTGTGCGCCTTCACCGAGGTGTGGGAGGAGCGGGCGGAGGGGTGGGCGCGTGCGGTCGACGAGCGGGTCGGCTCGGGCGGGTCGCCGCCGCTGTCGCTGCCGCTGGCCGGTGTGCCGATCGGGGTGAAGGGGCGACACGGGCTGCGTGCGGCGGCCCCGTTGATCGCCGCCGGATGCGTGCCCGTGGGGGCGACCGCCGTACCCGGCCCCGGCACCCCCTGGCAGACCTGGGGCCTCGGAGCCCACGGCCGTACCGTCAATCCCTGGCGCGCCGACCGCACACCGGGCGGCTCCTCGGCCGGCTCCGCGGCGGCGGTGGCCGCCGGCCTGGTCCCCCTCGCGACCGGCAGCGACGGCGCGGGCTCGGTACGCATCCCGGCCGCGTGGTGCGGCGTGATCGGCCTCAAGACGACCAACGGACGACCGCCGCCCGGGGACGGCACGGGGCTGACCGGGAACGGCACGGGGCTGACCGCGCCCGGTGTGCTCGTGCGGTACGCGGTGGACGCCGAGGCGTGGTGGCGGGTCATGGTTCCGGGGGCGCAGGCGGGGGCGGGGGCGGAGTTCCCGGGGCGGGCCTCGGGTTCAGTGGCGGGTTCAGTCGCGGGCTCCGCAGCGGGCGAAGGGGCGGGCTCCGAGGTGGGCGGAAGGGCGGGCTCCGCGGCGGGCGGAAGGGCGGTTCCGGTGCCGCCGCCGACCGCCGTCTTCTCCCCCGACCTCGGCTTCGCCGATCCCGACCCCGAGCCGCTCGCCCTCGCCCGCGCCGCCGCCGAGCGCCTCGCCGAGGCCGGTGTCGTCCGACTGCTGCCGTCCGACGCGCCCCTGCGGCTGGCGGACCCCGGCCCGGCCTGGCTCGCGCTGCGCACCCCGGGCTCGGACCTCCGCGCGGCCGAACGGGTCCGGAAGGCGAACGACCTGCTGCTGGCCGACCTCTTCTCCGGCGCCGACCTGCTGCTGACGCCCACGACCCCCAACGCCGCGCACGGTCACGAAGGCCCCGGCGACCGGTACTCGACGGCGCTGACCTGGGCGTTCAACCTGAGCGGGCACCCGGCGATCAGCCTCCCGGCGGGGGTCGGCCCGGACGGCTGTCCGTTGGGGTTGCAGATGGTCGCGGCGCACGGCGGGGAGATGTCGCTACTGGCAGCCGCGCGAGCGTCCCGAGCCGAGCCCGCCCGCCCCGAGAGCCCCCAGAGCTCCCGGAGCTGACCGAACCCACCGAACCCACCGAACCCACCGCGATAAATGATTGCGTGCACATTTAATGCAGAGGCATAATATCGTCGTACGCCGACTATCTGGGGGATCGGATCATGACGACGCACCGCAGCTTCCTGTTCGTACTGGGCAGCAGCCGGCCGGACGGCAACACCGAGTCACTCGCCCGCAAGGCCGCCGAGCAACTGCCCGCCGACGTCGAGCAGACGTGGATCAGCCTGGCCTCACATCCGTTGCCCGACTTCGCGGACCTGCGGCACGACAGCGACCATGTCCGCCCCACGGAGGGCAGCACGGCGCTGCTGCTCGACGCCACGCTCGCCGCGACGGACATCGTGATCGCGTCCCCGCTGTACTGGTACTCGGTCTCCGCGCAGACCAAGCGCTACCTGGACCACTGGTCGGGCTGGCTGCGCACCCCCGGCCTCGACTTCAAGGCGACACTCACCGGGCGCACCCTCTGGGGCGTCACCGTGCTCGCGGACGACCAGCCCCTGGTCGCCGACCCGCTCGTCGGCACGCTCAACAACTCGGCCGCGTACCTGAAGATGCGGTTCGGCGGGGTGCTGCTCGGCAACGGCAGCAAGCCGGACGACGTCCTGAAGGACACCGAGGCGCTGGCCCGCGCGAAGACGTTCTTCGCACAGGAGACGCCGATGGCCCGTTTTCTGTACGAGAGCGAGCAGTCCCGCTGACGCCCACGCAGTGACGCCCACACCGTGATGTCTTACGCGGTGATGTCCTTCGTCGTGAAGCGCGCCCAGGCCGCCGAGCCGAAGACGGCCGCGTAGAGGGCCTGGAGGCCGAGGTTCTTCTGCAGTTCGTCCCAGTAGACCGGCTCGCGCATGAGGTCGGCGAAGGACAGCCAGTAGTGCGAGAAGAAGTACGGCTGGAGCGCGTGGAGTTGGGGGATCTGGTCGAGGATCTGGATCGTGATCAGCAGACCCACCGTCGTGGCCATCGCGGCGATACCGCTGCTCGTGAGCGTGGAGACGAACAGACCGAGCGCCGCCACGCCCATCAGGGACGCGGCGACGACCAGGGCGATCAGCAGCGCCCGGAGCAGTCCGTCGGCGAAGTCGATCCGGGTGCCGGAGATCGTCGTCAGGTCGCCCAGTGGGAAGAGCAACGCGCCGACCGTCAGCGCCGACAGCGCGACCACGAGTGTGGCCGCCAGACAGAAGGTCATGACGGTCGCGTACTTGGCCAGCAGGAGGCGGGTGCGGCCGGCGGGGGCGACGAGGAGGTAGCGGAGCGTCCCCGCGTTCGCCTCTCCGGCGATCGAGTCGCCCGCGACGACGCCGATCGCCATCGGCAGGAAGAACGGCAGCGTCACGGCCAGCGCGGTGAAGACCAGGAACAGGCCGTTGTTGGTGACCTGCAAGATGAACGCGGGACCCCCGCCGCCCCCGCCTCCTCCGCCGCCACCACCGGGGCCGGCGGACGAGCCGTCGCTCGTCTCGATCTTCACCGCGATCCCGACCAGGATCGGCACCGCCGCCAGCACGCCCAGCAGCGCGAGCGTGCGCCAGCGCCTGAAGGTGGTCAGCAGTTCATTGCGGAGGATTCCGAACGTCCAGGTCCAGGTCCAGGCCTGGGTCGAGGTCCGGGTAGAGGCCCGGGCCGAGGTCGGCGTCAGCGCGGAGCTCCGGCTCTCCGCTGCCCCTTCCAGCTCCTCCATTTCAGCCCGCGACATCGAAACCCTCCCCCGTGAGCGCCACGAACGCGTCCTCCAGGGAGGCCCGTTCGACGGCGAAGCCACGGACGCGGACGCCCGCCGTCACCAACGCGGCGTTCAGGTCGGCGAGATCGCGGTCCGGCGGCGGAGCCTCCGCGCTCACGAGATCCTCGCCGACGACGACGTCGCTCACTCCCTGCTCCTTCAACACCCGGGCCGCGTCCGCGGGGTCCGGGGTCGTCACCACCAGTCGGCCGCGTGTCCCCGCCGCGAGGTCCGCCACCGGGCCCTGGACGATCAGCCGGCCCTGCGCCATCACCGCCGCGTGGGTGCACACCTGCTCGATCTCGTCGAGCAGGTGCGAGGAGAGGAAGACGGTCGTGCCTTCCGAGGCCAACTCCCGGATCAGCGAACGGATTTCGCGCATTCCCTGTGGATCGAGGCCGTTGGTCGGCTCGTCGAGGACGAGCAGGCGGCGGGGCTGGAGGAGGGCGGCGGCGAGACCCAGGCGCTGTTTCATGCCGAGCGAGTACGCCTTCGCCTTCTTGCCGGCGGCGGCTGTCAGCCCAACCCGCTCCAGCGTCGCCGTGACGCGCGCACGCCGGGTGCGCGGGTCGGCGGTCGGGTCGGCGGCGTCGTAGCGGAGCAGGTTGTCGCGGCCGGAGAGGAAGCCGTAGAGGGCGGGGCCCTCGATGAGGGCCCCGACGTGCGGCAGCACGGTGCGGGCGGCCCTCGGCATGGGTTGCCCGAGGACGCGGGCCGAGCCGGCCGTGGGCTCGATGAGCCCCATCAGCATGCGGATGGTGGTGGTCTTGCCGGAGCCGTTGGGACCGAGGAAGCCGAAGACGCTGCCCGCGGGGACGGTCAGGTCGAGACCGTCGACGGCGAGTTGGCCGCCGCGGTAGCGCTTGGTGAGAGCGCGGGTGTGGATGACGGCGTCGCCATCGCCGTTCTCGCCGTCATCGTCCATGGACGCCCTCACCGAACCCCCGATCCCAGTACCCGGAGTCCCCCCGTAGTACCCGTAGTACCCGTAGTACCCCTACTTCGCCGCGTTCGCCGCCTTCACAAGGGCGTCCTTGGTGACCGCGCCGACGTAGACCTTTCCGTCGTCCGTCATCAGGGCGTTGATCAGGCGGGTGGAGAAGACGGTTCCGGAACCGAACTTGCCGCTCACCTTGTCGCCGAAGGAGTCGAGGAAGCCGCCGAGGTCGCCGCCGACCTCGGAGCCCGAGGGCACGCCCTCGCCGCCGGTGTCGAAGGTGGCGATGGAGGTCCAGCCCTCGCCGATGACGGTGGGACCGTCGGTGCCGTCGAGATCGGCCTCGAGGTCCTTCCCGAGGTCCTCACCGAGGTCGTCGGACTTGCCGGAGTGCCCGGGCACCGGCTTCACCGCGCCGCCTTCGTCCCACGCGCCGCCTTCGTCCCACGTGCCGGCCTCGTCGGCCGCGTCGGCCTCGGTGACCTTCGCGCCTTTGGGGACGGTGAAGTCGAAGGTGGAGGCGGCGGGCTTGGCAAAGCTGACCTGGGTGAAGCCCGCGTCCACGACGGCGGCGCCGCCGCTCGCCGGGGTCAGCGTGAACTTCAGCGGCAGGCCCGTCTTCGCGTCCACGGCCACGCTGATGGCACCGACCGTGGAACCGGACTGCTTGGGCTTCACCAGCAGCTTGTAGGCGTCGCGGCCCGCGACGTGGACGGTGCCGTCGACGGTCACGGACGTCGTGTCGTCGACCGCCTTCAGGGCGTCCTCGGTGAGGTCCTTGGGCGTGGCGGGAACGGGGGTCTCGGCCTCGTCGGAGCTCTCGTCGACGTTGGAGTGATAGACCTCGTTGGAGGCGCTGTCGTACCCCCACACGTCCTTGCCGTTGTGGATGAGGCTGTATTCGGCGGCGTTCTCCAGCAGCGAGAGCTTCTGCCTGTCCGGGCCGTCGGCGGCGACGCGCAGGGTGTGCGTGCCGGAGACGAGCTCGGTGAGCTTGGCGGACGGATCGGCGGACGATCCGTCACCGCCCTGCTGTGCGACGCCGGAGAGCAGACCGCTCTCCAGCCCGCCGAGGTCGGGCAGCCCGAGATCGGTGCTGACCTTCACGGTCCCGGACAGCTGCTGTACGTCCGAGGCGGCGATCTTGTCGAGGAGTTGCTGTGCGGTGATCTTCGGCAGGTCGGGGTCGCCGGAGTCGGCGAGCGCCGGGACCAGCCCGATCGTCGCCGCCGCGACACCGATCACGGTGACCGGGACGACGTACCGCAGTGCCTTGCGCCGCCCGAGGCGCAGCTCGTCGGCGTCCCCACCGGTCGCGTCCCCACCGGTCGCGCCCACGCCGGTCGTGGTGTCGTCGGATGCCTTCGGTGCCATGTGTGCCTTACCTCCGTCGTCGGCGGCGGCTGGTCATCTCGCGCTGAAGTTCCCCACCCCAAGCCGCCATTCTCACCCGAATCGGTGAGGAGTGGTGTTTTCCGTGGTTCCCATCTGACCAAATCCACTCTTCGGAAGCGTCAACCCGGGGACTCAACTCCACGTACACCTCCGGTATGACACAACGCGCCAGGACCACGCCTGTCCCGTAGGGGTTGGCGGGCCGAGACGGGGCGGAGACCGGTGGGTGGGGTCAGCCGGCTCGGTGCACCACGGCGTCGCAGAGTTCCATCAGCGCCGCCTTGGAGTCGCACTCCCGCAACGGCGCCAGCGCGGCCCGCGCGTCCTTCGCGTACCGCACCGTGTCCCGGCGGGCCTGCTCCAGCGCCGGGTGGGCCCGGAGCGCCTCCAGGGCCTCGGCGAGCCGGGCGTCGTCGCTCAGGTCGGAGTCCAGCAGCTCGCACAGGGCGATGTCCTCGGGCAGCGACAACCGCGCCGCCCGCTCCCGCAGCCGCAGCACCGGCAGCGTGGGAACGCCCTCGCGAAGATCCGTCCCGGGCGTCTTTCCCGACTCGCGCGAGTCGGAGGCGATGTCCAGGACGTCGTCCGCCAGCTGGAAGGCGACGCCCAGCCGCTCGCCGTACTGCGTCAGCACGTCGACGACCGTCTCGTCGGCGCCCGACATCATCGCCCCGAAGCGGCAGGCGACCGCCACCAGCGAGCCCGTCTTGCCGCCGAGCACGTCGAGGTAGTGCTCGACCGGGTCGCGCCCGTCCGTCGGCCCGGCCGTCTCCAGGATCTGCCCGGTGACCAGCCGCTCGAACGCCTCCGCCTGCACCCGTACCGCCTCCGGCCCGAGGTCGGCCAGGATGTGGGAGGCGCGCGCGAAGAGGAAGTCACCCGTGAGGACGGCGACGGAGTTCCCCCAACGGGCGTTCGCGCTGGGCACCCCGCGCCGCACGGCGGCCTCGTCCATCACGTCGTCGTGGTACAGCGTGGCCAGATGGGTGAGCTCCACGACCACGGCCGACGGCACGATCCCCGGCGCGTACGGGTCCCCGAACTGCGAGGCGAGCACCACGAGCAGCGGCCGGAACCGCTTCCCGCCCGCCCGTACGAGGTGCTGGGCGGCCTCCGTGATGAACGGAACCTCACTCTTGGTGGCCTCGAGCAAGCCTTCCTCGACAGCCGCCAATCCGGCCTGGACATCGGCTTCCAGAGCCTGGTCCCGCACGCTCAGCCCGAACGGCCCGACGACGGTCACGAGGGGTCTCCTGTCTGCTGGTGTCTACTGGCGGTTACGCGGTTTGTCGATAGGTCGCTGCCATCACTCAAGTCAGCGTATCCGGTCACGTTTCGATCACCGATAGCCCCCACGTCCTGCAGGCTCGAATGGGCCCGCCGAGGAGGCGTCCCGCCGGGCCGGCCGACGCCGGATCCGGCCCGAAATGTTTCTGATCAGCCCATATGAACGAACGCCTATCGAGTTACCAGGTAGTAGTGATCCATACGGTCGAGCGATCCGGGGACGTCCCACGACCGTTTCCCGCCACGCGCGGACAGGCGCGCCGCCCGGCGCCCCGCGCCGCGAGGCCTCCCGCATCGCCGGACCGGCGAAATCCATGAGCGGCAAAATGGACACAAGGGAACACATAGCAGCAAAGTAAGGCTAATTCCAAGCCTGCCTCTTTGCCGTTTCCTTTAACTATGAGTTGGGAATAATGCCCGATTCGCCAGTCTTGTGATTGCTGGTGAGTTGGCTCACTCCCGACGCCATGCCGCCTCCCGCACGTCACTCGCCGTTTCCCCGCGCCCCCCAAGCAAGTTGGGGCTTTGCACCCACAAAGGATCAAGCACCCCATAGGCCACAGACCAAGGTCAATAGGGGTGATCTGTGAATCCGCTACTTGTTCCGGACATGTGCTCTCGCATACGTTCCCGGCCTGTCGGGCGGACGCCGAATCCTGCCGCCGCCCGAAACACCCATCGAGAACCGCACGGCAGGAGCGGGGGAACCAGGTAGGCCGCCGAGCCGAAATTCAGGACGTCTTGGATTTTCAGGATGTTTTGGACACTTCGGTACGGCTTGGGGTGAAGTCGCATCCGTCAGGACGCGGCCGGGCAGCTCCCGCCCGAACCCGACAGCTCACCTCGCAGGCGCCGGAGAGGAACTTCGTCATGTCCGCTGCCGCTCAGCCGCGCCGCACCCGCCGTACCCGTCTCGCCCGCACCATCGCCGTCGCCGCCACCGGCGCGGCCGTGCTCGCCCTCCCGATCATCGGCTCCACCACCGCCTCCGCGGCGACGCCGACCGTCGTCACCGCCTCCAGCCTCGGCTACGCCAACAACCTCGACGGCTGGATCCGCGCCTCGCTCCATGTCATGGCGCAGCACGGCATCCCGGGGACGTACAACGGCATCTACCGCAACGTCATCCGCGAGTCCTCCGGCAACCCCTACGCCATCAATCTCTGGGACTCCAACGCGGCCGCGGGCATCCCGTCCAAGGGGCTGCTCCAGGTCATCGACCCGACCTTCCGCGCCTACCACGTCGCCGGCACGTCGTGGAACTCCTACGACCCGGTCGCCAACATCACCGCCGCCTGCAACTACGCGGCCGCGCGCTACGGCTCGATCGACAACGTGTTCGGCGCGTACTGACAGAACCCCCTACGGGCCCTACGGGACCTACGGGACCTACAAGGAGCTACGAGCCCTACGGGAACATTCGTTCGAGGACGACGGCCACGCCGTCGTCCTCGTTCGACGTCGTCACCTCGTCGGCCACGGCCTTGAGCTCGGGGTGGGCGTTGGCCATGGCGACACCGTGCGCGGCCCAGTCGAACATCGGGATGTCGTTGGGCATGTCCCCGAACGCGACGGTGTCCTCGGGCCGCAGACCCAGGTGCTCGGCGGCCAGGGCCAGGCCCGTCGCCTTGGTGATCCCGCAGGGCTGCAGCTCGACCGTGCCCGGCCCCGACATGGTGACGGTGGCGAGCGAGCCGACCACCGAACGGGCCGTCGCCGCCAGCTCGTCGTCGGACAGGGTGGGATGGCGCAGCAGCACCTTGCTGATCGGCTCGCACCACAGGTCGTCGCGTCGGTCGACGCGCAGAGCGGGCAGTGTCGGGTGCGGCATCCGGTAGCCCGGCTCGATGAGCGTCAGCCCGTCGACGCCGTCCTGGTCGACGGCCGCGTACAGCTGCCCGACCTCCGCCTCGATCTTGCCGAGCGCGGTCTCCGCCAGCTCCCGGTCCAGGGTGACCGACCACAGCAGACGGTCCGCGCCGGCGTCGTACAACTGCGCGCCCTGTCCGCACACCGCGAGCCCCCTGCTGTGCAGGCGGTCGAGGAGCGGCCGGACCCGGGGCGCGGGCCGTCCCGTCACCACCAGGTGGCGTGCGCCGGCGGCCGTCACCCGCGCGAGCGCGTCGAGCGACCGGTCGGAGAAGGTGTCGTCGCCGCGGAGCAGCGTTCCGTCCAGGTCGGTGGCGATCAGGGCGTACGCGGTGCGCGCGGCATATGCGAGGGGTGCGGCCATGATCAGAGAATACGGATCCCGCGCCCCCCGGGTTCGACGCAAACCGAACGACGGCCAGGTCCTGCCCTGTTCTGCCAACTCCCCTTTAAAAGAAACGGCTTTCTGGCGCGTTGCCGGGTAGCGGACGGTTAAAGGCCTCTGCACCGATTGGCAACAACATGGGACGCTACCTACCGCGACGCCCGGGTGGAGCGGTACCGTCCAGGTGTCCAGGGGGGACTTGATCGGGGGGTCAGGTTGAGCAGTGGGCGCATTCGTGTGCTGAGGCCACAGGACCTCGGCCAGGGGGAGAGGGAGCGGTGGCGCGCGCTGCGCGCCGCGTCGACGCTTCCACGAAACCCCTTCATGGAACCGGAGTTCACCGACGCCGTGGGCCTCGTGCGGCAACGCGCACGTGTGGCGGTGGTCTATGAGGGGCGCGAGCCGGTCGGCTTCCTGCCCCACGAGCGGGGCAGGCTCGGCCAGGGCCAGGCTCTCGCGTACGGCGTCTCGGACGCACAGGGCGCGGTGCTGGCCCCGGGCCTCGGACTGAACGCCGCCGAACTGATGCGGGCGTGCTCCCTGACGAGCTTCGCCTTCGACAACCTGGAGGCGGAGCAGGGGCTGTTCCTCCCGCACGCGGCCGAGGAGTACGCCGCCTATGTCATCGACGTCGAAAAGGGTTACGAGACCTACGAGTCCGTACTGCGCGCGCAGTCGCCGAAGTTCCTGAAGACGACCCTAGCCAAGGAGCGCAAGCTCGGCCGGCAGGTCGGGGAGCTGCGGTTCGTGTTCGACGAACGCGACCCGGCCGCGCTGCGCACGCTCATGGCCTGGAAGTCCGCGCAGTACCGCAGGACCGGCCGCCGGGACCGGTTCGCCCAGGAGTGGATCACCCGGCTCGTGGCCGCGCTGGCCGAGACACGCGCACCGGACTGCTCCGGCACGCTGTCCGTCCTCTACGCGGGTGAGCGGCCCATCGCCGCGCACTTCGGACTGCGTTCGTCGACCGTCCTGGCCTGCTGGTTCCCGTCGTACGACCCGGAGTTCGCGAAGTTCTCGCCCGGTCTCGTGCTGCATCTGCGGATGGCCGAGTCGGCCGCCGCGGAGGGCATCGGCCTGCTCGACCTGGGGCGCGGCGCGGCCGAGTACAAGGACTCGCTGAAGACCGGGGAGATACCCGTGTTCGAGGGGGCGTGGACGCGTCCGGGGGTGGGCGCCGCGCTCTACTGGCTCAGCCGTGAACCGTCCCGCCGTGCGCACCACTTCGTGCGCAACCGGCCGCGGCTCGCCGCGACGGCCGCACGGGCCTTGAAGGGCGCGGGCCGGCTGCGCCGGTCATGACGGTCATGGAACTAGGGGGGTTCGTGTTCCGCGCAAGAGGTGTGCCGCACGCGATCGTGCAGCAGGAGATCGTGCAGCAGGAGATACAGAGGTTCCTCGACATCCGGCCGGTGCAGATCGCCGAGCTCGAACTGGGCGAGGGGGGCGTGCTCAGACCCGGCCCGGGCAGCCCGCCCCTCACGCACGGCGAGGTGTTCGTGCTGGTCAGGAGGGGTGGGCGACCGGTCGGAACGCTGCTCGGGCATGTGTCGGAGGGCGCCGACCCGAAGGCCGTCCTCATGGATCTCGCCGCTCGTGAAACAGCCGAGGCCCCGGCGTGGCCCGCAGACCCGCCCGCCCCGACACCGATGTCGACGCCGATACCCACCTCGATGCCGATACCCACGTCGACGCCGACGCCCGTGCCGTCCACCACCGTCGTCGTCGCCACGCGCGAACGCGCCGAGAAGCTCGCCCACGCGCTCGACTCGCTCCTGGCCCAGGACCACCCCGACTTCGAGATCCTCGTCGTCGACAACGCGCCCGTCACCGACTCGACCCGGGACCTGGTCGAACACAAGTACGCCGAGCGGGTGCGGTACGTGACCGAACCGGTGCCCGGTCTCGCCGTCGCGCACAACAAGGGCGTCGAGGCCGCGCACGGCGAGGTGATCGCCTTCACCGACGACGACGTCGTGGCGGACCCGCGCTGGCTCACCGAACTCACCGCGCCCTTCGTCGCCGATCCCGGTCTCGGCTGCACCACCGGCCTGATCCTGCCGGCACGGCTGCGCACCCCTGCCCAGGTCCTCCTGGAGAGCCACGGCGGCTTCGCCAAGGGCTTCACGGCACGCACCTACGACCCGCACGACCCGCCCGCCGACGAGCCGCTGTTCCCCTTCACCGCGGGCCGCTTCGGCTCCGGCGCCAGCATGGCCTTCCGTGCGGAGGTGCTACGGGCGGTCGGCGGCTTCGACCCGGCGACGGGTGCCGGCACGCGCGCGCGTGGCGGCGACGACCTCTACGGGTTCGTCCGTGTCCTGGCCGCGGGCCACCGGCTGCACTACACCCCGCAGGCCCTGGTCTGGCACCACCACCGGGAGACCTGGCGGGACCTGGAGACCCAGGCGTACGGCTACGGCGCCGGCCTCACCGCCTATCTCACGGCGATCCTCGTCAACCGCCCCGGCCTGCTGCCCGCCTTCCTGGCCCGGCTGCCCCGCGGGCTGGCCTACGCCCGAACGCTGACGGCGAGCCGGGAGGCGGAGGGCTCCTCAGGAAAGGCGGAGGGCTCCTCAGGAGATACGGGGGGCGCACCCGGCGGCCACGACGACCGGACGCACGCCTGGCCCGGACGGCTGTCCCGGCTCCAGCGGCGCGGCATGCTCTACGGGCCGGTGGGCTACCTACGGGCCCGGCACGCGCTGCGAGGCGCTGCACGATCGAGCGGTGCGGGCTGATGGCGGGGGCCGCGCACAGAGCCGGTGCGGGCAGCGAGGACGGCGCGGGCCGCGAAGACGGCGGAGTCGGCGGAGTCGGCGCGGGCCGCAAAGGCGACGGGGTCGGCGGAGTCGGCGCGGGCCGCAAAGGCGACGGGGTCGGCGGGGTCGGCGGGGGCCGCAAAGGCGACGGGGTCGGCGGAGTCGGCGCGGGCCGCAAAGGCGACGGGGTCGGCGGAGTCGGCGCGGGCCGCAAAGGCGACGGGGTCGGCAACAGCATCCCCGTGTTCCTGTACCACGCCGTGATGGAGGATCCGCCCGACTGGATCGCCGAGTTCACCGTCAGTCCGAAGCAGTTCGGCGCGCACCTGGACGCCGTCGTCGACAGCGGCCGTACGCCCGTCACGATCAGCGCGCTGGCCGACCACCTCGCGGGGCGGGCGCCGCTGCCGCCCCGGCCGGTGCTGCTCACCTTCGACGACGGCTTCGCCGACCTGCCCGGTGCGACCGCCGAGGCGCTGGCCGGTCGCGGGCTGTCGGCCACCGCCTATCTCACGACCGGCGCCATCGCCCCCGGCGGGCGCAGTCTGCTGCCGCCCGCCCCGATGATGACGCTGGCGCAGGCCCCGCGGCTGGAGCAGTACGGGATCGAGGTCGGCAGCCACACCGTCACGCACGCGCAGCTGGACACACTCGCGCCCCGGGCGCTCGCGCACGAGCTGAGGGAGTCGCGCTCGGTGCTGGAGGACGCCCTCGGCCGCCGCGTCCGCCATCTCGCCTACCCGCACGGCTACAACAGCGGCCGGGTGCGGCGCATGGCGGCCGCCGCGGGCTACGACACGGCCACCGCCGTGCGGCACGCGCTCAGTTCGGACCGCGACGAGCTCTACCGCATCGCCCGGCTCATCGTGCGCCGCGGCCACACCCTCGCCGACGTCGAGGGCTGGCTTGCGGGCTCCGGCGCCCGGGTCGCCCCGTATCGCGACGGGCCGAAGACGGTCGGCTGGCGGTGGTACCGCCGCGCCCGCGCCGTCGTGCAGGGGCCGATGTTCGCAGGTTGAGCAGGGTTCGACGATTTTGGTGTGAAAAGAAGAGAAAATTCCTATAGTTGACTTGAGGGAGGGGAGCCTCGACGTGCCACAACACGTGCCCGTACCGAGCACCGAGAGCAGCGAGCTGCCCACCCCCGAGCTCTCCACCGGACCGGGCGGTCCGGCCCCGGTCGGACGCAACGACCGCGGTTCGCGGGGGAGGTGGCGGATCCCGCGCCGACCGCCGGACGCGGCCCTGCTGACCCTGCTGCTCGCGACCGGGCTCTGGGTGTACGCGCTGCCCCGCATCGGCTTCCGGGAGATGGGCGACTACGGCCTGCTGGACCGCCTCCCGGCCGCCTACTACCTCTCGCTGCTGGTCCTCACGGCGGGCTTCGTCCTCAGTCTGCGGCGGGCGGGCACCGCGCCCTGGTGGCCGGCCGCGCACTGCGCCGCGCTGCTGTTCGCGCTCAAGGCGCCGCCGGCGGTGCTGTACGACGCGGTGCGCTACCCGTGGGCCTCCAAGCACGACGCGATCGTCAACACGCTGCTCGCCAACGGTGAACTGCGACCGGGCGCGTCGCTCTCGGGCAACATGTCCGCCTACGACCAGTGGCCGGGGTTCTTCACGCTCAACGCGGGCCTGGTGCGGGCCTTCGGCGTGCAGAGCGCCGCCGCCTACGCCAACTGGGCGCCGATCGTCGTCGGCCTGCTCATGATGCCGGTGCTGGTCCTGATCTACCGCACCTTCTGTGAGGACTGGCGGCTGATCTGGGCCGCCGTCTGGATCTTCCAGCTCGCCAACTGGGTGGGCCAGGACTACTTCGCCCCGCAGGCGCTCGCCTACCTGCTCCATCTGACGGTCCTCGCGGTGGTGCTGCGGCACTTCGTGCGGCCGGGCTCCGCCGGACGGCTGCGGGACCGCACCTACCTCGACCCGGTAGCCGCCCCCGTCCCGCCGCCCACGGGGCCCCGGCAACGCGCGGTGTGCGTGGTGATCCTGGCTCCGCTGATCGCCGCCATCAACGCCACGCACCAGCTCACCCCGGTGATGCTCACCATCTGTCTGCTCGCGCTCAGCTTCACCCGCCGCTACCGCAACTACGGGCTGCTGGTCGTCGCCGCGCTGCTGATGCTCACCTGGGACCTGACCATGGGGCGGCCGCTGTTCGTCGAGACGCTCTCCACCATCAAGAAGTCGATCGGCGAGCTGACGGAGAACTCCCGCGCGGGCTACGCGGGGCAGCTCACCGGCCCCGGCCCCGAACTCGCGGGCACCGCCAACGTGGCGATGGTGCTCGCCATCGCCGTCCTCGCCGGGGCCGCCGTGGTGCTGCGGCGCCGACTGACCCGTAGCGCACTGCCGCTGCTGCTGGTGTCCGTCGCCCCGGTGCCGCTGTTCGCCGTCAACGACTACGGCGGCGAGATGCTCTTCCGCGTCTATCTGTTCGCCCTGCCCGGTGGGGCCTTCTTCGCCGCCGCCGCACTGGTGCCGGCCGTCGCGGGGACCCACCGCAGCAGGGCGAAGGCGCTGCGGCGCAGGATCGCGGCCGTCGCCCTGCCGGCCGTCCTGCTGGTGCTGCTGGCCGGCTTCCTGCCGTCGTACTACGGCAAGGAGAAGATGTTCTACACGCCGCCCGAGGAGACCGCGCTGGTCACCAAGACCCTGGACGACGCGCCGGACGGCTCGCTGATCCTCGCCACCAGCGGTTCCTTCCCACAGGCGCTCCACCGCTACGACCGACTCGACCACTGGTTCTTCGCCGAACAGGCGCTGCCGGAGAACGAGAAGATGCTGAAGGATCCGGCCGCCTACCTCGCCGCAGGAATCCCGCCGGGCGAGAAGGCGTATGTCGTCCTCACCCGCACCCAGGACATCTACACCGCCGGAGAGGGTCTGCTGCCGCCCGGCGGCTTCGAGACGCTGCGTCGGAAGCTGTCCGTCTCGCCGCTCTTCCGGACCGTCGAGAGCCATCCGTACGGCGTCGTCCTGGAGTACCGCCCAGCCACTCCGTGACCGACCCCGATGACTGACCCCAAGGTGATCGAAGTGACGACCCCGAACTCCGCGGACATCGACAGTGCCGACGGCATCGACAGCGCCGAAGAGAACAAGGGCGCGATGGGCACCATGCGCACAAGGGTCACCTCGACTCACCTCAGAGTCCTCGTCGCGGCCTCGGGCTGGCTCGCGCTGGCCGCCACCGCCGTTCCCGGCCCCTCTCCGCTGCGCTGGATCCCGGTCCTGCTCTTCGTCCTGTTCGGCCCGGGCTGCGCGGCGCTGTATCCGCAGCCGGGCGGGCTGGCCTCCGGCGCCAGACTGGAGGCCATCGCGCTCGCCGCGCCCGTCAGCCTCTCGCTCGGCGTGCTCACCGCCACCTCGCTGTTCCTGGTGCAGGGCTTCTCGATGACCGCCTTCCTCGTCTCGCTCGCCGGCTTCACCACGGTCACCGCGGCCCTGCCGGGGCTGCCGCTGCCCGCCGCCCGGCGCGGCGCGGTCGAACGGGCCAAGGTCAGGCGCAGGCCCTCCGCCGGCAGTGACATATGACAGGACGACACCGGCTGCGCGGACCACGCAAGCCGTCCGAGTCGTACGGGATGAGGGGCATGGGCACCGGTCCGGGGAGCGGGATGGACTCAGGGGGTGGCATGGGGGGTGGCATGGGGGGCTCGAGGCGCACCTACACGGCCGTGGTGCTGGTGGCGGTGGCCGCGCTGATCGCCTGGCTCGGCATCTGGGCCAGCCGGACCGAGGACCCGGAGTCCCGCGTGGACGCCCTGCCCGACAACGCGGCCTCGGGTGAGCTGCCCACCGGTCCCTGCGCTCCCACCGACGCTCTGATCCCGCCCTGCGGCGCCTGGTGGGGCGCCGCCGTGCCGTACGCCGAGAACGGCTCGCTCGAGGACGCCGTGCTCGGCTTCGAGAAGCGGATCGGCCGAAAGCTCGACCTCGTCTACAACTACCACGACATGTCGGGCACCAAGCTCGACGGGGAACTGCTCACCCCCGAGGAACAGGAACTCGGCAAGGACCGGCTGCTGATGCTGGCCTGGGAGTCCACCGTCTGGACCGAGCCGCACCACGAGAACTGGACGGAGACCCAACTCGGCTGGAAGAACATCGCCTCCGGGAAGCTCGACAAGAAGATCCTGGATCCGCAGATCCAACGCATCAAGGCCTACGGCAAACGGGTCTTCCTCTCCTTCGACCAGGAGACCGACGCCCGCATCAAGGAGGGCGCCGGCACCCCGGCGGAGTTCGTCGCGGCCTACCGCCATGTTCGCGACCGGTTCCGTGAACTGGGCGCCGACAACGTCGTGTGGGTGTGGACCGTCTCCGGCTACCTCGGCAGCGCGGCCGACATGAAGGCGCTCTACCCCGGCGACGAGTACGTCGACTGGATCGCCATGGACCAGTACAACTACTACCAGTGCCACGGCACCACCGACTGGAAGGACTTCCTGCGCAGCCAACAGCCCAGCTACGAGTGGCTGCGCGAGAACATCAGCGACGAAAAGCCGGTGATGCTCGCGGAGTTCGCCACCGCGCCGGACGCCGGCGCCCCGCAGCGCCAGCGTGACTGGTACACCCAGATCCCCGCCGCCGTGAAGAAGCTCCCCGAGGTGAAGGCGCTGGTGCACTGGAACCGGCCGACCTCCGAGCAGGCCGCGTGCGATCTGACCGTCAACAAGGGCCCGGGTCTCGAGGGCTACCGCGAAGCGGGCAAGAACGGCTACTTCCACCAGCCGGTCCCACCCCGCTGACAGCCTTCCCTCCGACAGCCCTCCCGCCGGCAGCAGCCCTGGCCCCCCTGACAGCCGTCACATCACGACCGTCACACCGGCGGCCGTCACACCGGCGGCCGTCCCGCCGGTAGCCGTCTCGTCGGCAACTCTTCCACGGTCCCGCTCCTGCTTCCGCTCCCACTACCGCTCTCGTCGGCAGCTCTCCGTTCGGCGCCGACGGCTCTCCCGTCGGCAGCGGCAGCGCTCCCTTCGACAGCGCTCCGCGCCCGGTCCGCCACGGCCGCCTTGGCACGGGCCCGGGCGGAAAGCGACGCGGCCACTGCGGCGACCCCTGCGGCAAGGACCAGGACGACGAACGCGGGCACGGCGACCGGCGCAAGCTCCTGCCGCCACACCCAACCGCCGAGCGCGAGGAGGTAGAGGACCCCCCAGCGCCCCGGCCACGTCAGGCGCCTGCCCACGCGCGTGAGCAGCAGCCACAGCGGTATGAGGGACAACAACTGCGCGACCGGCGGTGCCCAGCGCAGCAGCGGCTCGGGCCCGTCGAGCCCCACCCCCTCCGCGAGGAAACGGGCCGTCTCCGCGTACAACGTCCCACCCACCGGCGTCGGTTCCCAGCCGAAGGCCACGGGTACGGCGTACAGGGCGAGCAGGACCGAGCCCAGCGCCGTCCCCGGCAGCCACGCGCCGCGCGCGGACCGCAGCGTCACCGAGCCGACGAACACCACCAGCAGCAGCCCACCCGCGACGAGCCCCGCGAGCGGCAGAGCCGCCAGCAGCTGCCGCCCGGTCAGTACGTCCGCGGACGGGCCGTCGAGCCACGGCAGATCGCGCAGCGCCGTCCAGTAGACGCCGGTGGCCACACCGAGCAGCCCCCATAGGACGCCTGCCGTCCACCGCTCCCTGGCCGGGGCCGTGGCCCGGGCCCCGGCCGACGAGTCACGGTCCACCGCGGCCTCCCCGATCAGCCCGTCCTGCCCCTCGCTCTCCTCCTCCGCCCCGGATCCGTGCGGCCGCACGATCAGCGCCAGCGTGTCCGCCTGCAGCGCCTCGCGTTCGTACCCTGGCCGCCCTATGAACAGCGTGACCGTGTCCTCGTCGACGCCCTCACGCTCGTACGCCGCCCGGCGCGCCCAGTTCGTGCCGTATCCGGCGGTGGCGTTCAGCCGCGCCCAGCGGGTGCCGTAGGCCGGGGCTGCGCCGGACCGGCCGGCGGGCACGCGGTCGGTCCGGCGCAGCGCCGAGCGCAGACCGAAGGCGGAGACGACGGCGATCAGGGTCATGCTGAGCAGCACCGCCCAGCCCGCGCCCGCGATCCCGGCCGGGGCGAACAGCACGGCCGCGCTGCCCAGCACCAGCGTGCACATGGCGCCCTGGAGCGCGGCGAGCACTCCGGTCCGGCCCTGCACGCGCAGCACCCCGATGTAGAGCTCGACCACGACCCGGGGCAGCGCCCCCGCCGCCAGCAGCCTCAGGACGGTGGTGCCGTGCTCCGCGTAGTCCTCGTTGAACGGCAGCAGGATCTGCGGGGCGAACAGCACCAGCACCAGCACCACCGGCACCAGCAGCAACGTCATCCTGCGCAGCGCCCCCCGCACGCCGTCGGCGAGATGGCGCGGGTCGTGCGAGGCGTGCGCGGTGAGCGAGGAGGCCATGTTGATGGCCATGAACTCCATCGTGCCGCCGACGGTGTACGCCACGTAGAAGTAGCCGTTCTCCGCCGCGCTGAAGCGCACGGCGACCATCACCGGCAGCAGGTTGATCATCGCGAGGCTGAACAGCGCGCCCAGCGAGTCCCCTGCCAGGAAGCGGCCCATCTCGCGCAGTTGCGGCGGTTCCAGATCGCGGTCGGCGGCGGCCTGGCGCGGGATCAGCCGACGGAAGATCAACCAGCCCAGCGGGAGCGTCGAGAACGCGATCGCGACGGCCCACGACACGAAGATGCCGAGCACCGGCAGCGCGGTCGCGAAGAAGACCAGCAGGATCAGCTTGCCGATCGAGAACACCGCGTTGCCGACGGGCACCCACCCCGATCTGCGCAGCCCGGTGAGCACCCCGTCCTGGAGCGTGAGCAGCGCCCATGCCACGCACGCGACGACGAACGTCGCCCCCGCGGCCGCCGTGCCGAGCGGCGCGTACGTCGCCCCCCACAGATCGAGAGTCAGCAGGAAGACGAAGGCGGCGACGGCGACGACGACCGAACTGGCCGCGTACGCCCGCCACACCAGCGAGCCGGTGGCCCGACCGGCACGCGGCACGAAACGGACGACGGCGCCGATCATCGTCGTCGCCGTGATGCTGGCGAGCAGCCGCATCGCCGCGATCGCGGCCGAGCCCTGCCCGACCGCCTCCTCGGAGTAGTAGCGCGCGGCCACCAGCCAGAAGCCCAGGCCCAGCACGGCGGAGACGCCCGTGCTGAGCATCAGGAAGTAGGCGTTCCGGAACAGCGAGTCGGAGCCGCGGCCACTGTCGGCCGGCGCCGGACCGGTCGTCTCCTTTCCGGCGGCCGACGCCGACGGCTCGGGTACCTGGATCTCGGCCTGCGTCTCAGCCACGGGTCGGCTCCAGCCCTCCCGGCGCCTCGGCCGGCCGTATACCGGATGCCTGGAGCACCTCGACGACCTGTCTGGCCCGCAGCGGATCCACGGGCAGCGCGTGCCGGGCGAACCAGCGGGCGCCGGCGGGATCGGGCGAGGGGTCGGTGAAGGCGGGACCCGCGTAGTCGTCCAGCGGCGGGTCATAGAGATACCCGACGACGATGCCCCGCCGCGCGAGTGCCGCCCTCGCGGCATCCCGGTCGGCGACGAACAAGGGCACCCGGAACAGGGGTTGGACGCGGTCGGCACGGGGTGTGCCGGGCTGTGCCCACGGTGTGGACGACAGCAGCTCCGTGCCCGCCCGGCAGGCGGCCAACACCTCGTCCAGGTGGTCGAGCTTGCGGGCGATGCGGCCCGCTCTCAGCGGTCCTGAACGCAGCCGGTAGTCGTGCATGTCGACGCGGATCCACGAATCGTGTGCGGCCAGGTCCGGCGCGGCCTCGACTGCTCTGGTCAGCTCGGCCGACCGGAGCGGCATCCGGATCCCTTCCCGTTCCATCAGCCCGAGCAGTCGCATCGTGGCCCAGGCGGCCCGCCGCAGCCGCAGCCCCCGCACGGTCGCCTCCGCGTAGGGCCGGACGGTGTAGGCGAGTTCCGCCGTGAACCGCCCCGGCAGCAGCAGGTCCTCGCAGGTCTTCTCCAGGGCCTCGCGCAGCCCCGGGTCGGCACAGGCAAGGAACCCCCCGGCCTTGGCGCCGACATGCTTGGACAGGCTGAAGGCGGACGCGTCGCCCCAGGCCCCGACCGGCCGGCCACCCACCTCGCTGCCGATCGCGTGCGCCCCGTCCTCGAACAACGGGATGCCCAGCGCGTCGCACTTCTCCCGCAGGCGCGGCGTGTCGTCCGGATTGCCGTACAGATTCGTCGTGAGCACTCCGGACAGCGAGCCCCACACCTCGTCGGGCACCGCATCGACGTCGATCGACGCGTCCAGCGGGTTCAACGGCGCCTGCACGGGCCGCAGTCCGGCCGCAAGCACGACGAAGAAGATCACGTCGTCGTTGACCGGCGACATCAGCACGCGTCCGCCAGGCGGGCACCAGTGGCGCAAGGCCACGAAGAGCCCGAATCTGCACGACGGCACGTACACGCATTCCCGGCCGAGTCTGTCGCGCATGGTCGCTTCCAGCCGCTTCGGCCGTGAGCCACGCCGCGCCGACCCGAGGCCGGCCTCCCCTATGGCCATCCGTCCCCCAGTTGTGCCTGGGGAAGGCCCCCTCCCCGAGGCCTTCCAGCACCCGCCCAGAGTCTCCCCTTTCGCACCGCTCCGTCAAGAATGCGACCCGGCCCGTGGACGGCTTCCGATGAGCGTCCGGACGCGGCGCGCTGCGGGCCGAACCGCCTCGCCGGCCCGGCACCCATGTCACTTCCACCAGGTCAGCCGTAACCTGTGGCGCGGCTCGGCGCACCCGCGCGACATCCGCTCGGCGTCCGGCGAGCACAACCTGGCGAGTTTCAGAGAGCGCACGAAAGAGAGGCAGTACCCGATGCCCCCCTTCGACCTTCCCGAGGGCGATCCCTTCGGTCCGCACAATCTCCCGTACGGCGTCTTCTCCCTCCCGGGCTCCGCGGCGCGGACCGTCGGCGTCCGGCTCGGCGACCATGTCCTGGACGTGGGCGCGGCGGCCCGCGCGCTCGGCTCGCCCCACGCCGAGCTGCTCACGGCGCCGACCCTCAACCCGCTCCTGGCGGCGGGCCGCACGGTCTGGTCGCAGGTGCGCCGCGACCTGACGGAGTGGGTGACGGACCCGGCCCACCGCCCCACCGTCGAACCCCTCTTCCGCCCTCTCTCCTCGGTGACTCTGCACCTCCCCTTCGAGGTCGCCGACTACGTCGACTTCTACTCCTCCGAACACCACGCCCGGAACGCCGGCGCGATCTTCCGCCCGGACGCCGCTGACACGCTCCTGGCCAACTGGAAGCACCTGCCGATCGGCTACCACGGCCGGGCGGGCACGGTCGTGGTCTCCGGCACGGACGTCGTCCGCCCGTCGGGCCAGCGCAAGGCGCCCACCGACCCGGCCCCCGTCTTCGGCCCGTCCGTGCGGCTCGACATCGAGGCCGAGGTCGGCTTCGTCGTCGGCGTGCCCTCGCGCCAGGGCACACCGGTCGCACTGACCGACTTCCGCGACCACGTCTTCGGTCTGTGCCTGCTCAACGACTGGTCGGCCCGTGACATCCAGGCCTGGGAGTACGTACCCCTCGGCCCGTTCCTCGCCAAGTCGTTCGCCACATCGGTCTCGGCCTGGATCACCCCGCTCGACGCCCTGGAGAGCGCGCGGGTGACGCCCCCGGAGCGGACCCATCCCCTCCTCCCCTACCTGGACGACGCGGCCGCCGAACCCGCCGGCTACGACCTGCGCATCTCCATCGCGCTCAACGGTCACGTCGTCTCCGAGCCGCCCTTCTCCAGCATGTACTGGACGGCCGCCCAGCAACTCGCCCACCTCACGGTCAACGGAGCCTCGCTGCGCACCGGCGACCTGTACGGCTCGGGCACGGTGAGCGGCCCGAACCCCGGCCAGCTGGGTTCCCTCCTGGAGCTGACCTGGAACGGACGTGACCCGCTGGAACTCCCCGATGGGAAAAGGACCTTCCTTGAGGACGGTGACCTGGTGACCCTGTCGGCGTGGGCCCCGGGCCCCGGCGGTGCTCGGGTGGGCCTGGGCGAGGTGAGCGGGCGGGTGACCGCCGGGTGACGGGACGGGAGACAGGACGCGAGACAGGGCAGGTGGCGGTGTAGGTGACGAGACAAATGACGGGACAAGTGATGGGACGGGTGAAGCGACAGGTGACAGGGCGAGTGACGGCACTGGGAACTCGGCCGGCAACCGGGCGGGAGACCTGGCAGGGCTGCCGGGGCTGAATCGGAGCGTCGTCGTGGGCTGACTCCCGGAGCAACCCCCGTCATACTGGCGGCGGGCACGGTCCTGCTGCCGAGCCCGCCGCCCGCGGCAGGCCGCACACACGCGGGTACGCGGTACGCACCCCGCGCGCACGTGGCGCACGGCCCTTTCCCGACCAGGATTTTCCCGACCAGGATCCGGAGCCCATGGCATGACCGTCTGCCTGCTCCTGCTGAGCGTCGTCGCCCTGACGGCCGCTGTGCCGGCCCCGCGTGCACTGACCCGCTCCGCATGGCCTGAGCGGGAACCCGTGGTCGCACTGTGGGTGTGGCAGTGCCTGGTCGCCACCGTCCTGCTGTGCTGCCTGACGGCCCTGACGCTGGGCGCCGCAGCCGTCTTCCACACCGTCCGCGCGCAGGTCTTCGCACCGGCGCCGCCTGCCGTCACCGAGGCGTACGACCTCGCCGCCGCCCCGCTGTGGGCCGTGACCCTGACCCTGCTGCTGGCCTGTGGAGCCGGCTGGACCACCGCGATGCTGGCCCGCGAACTCGTCGATGCGCGCCGGCGTCGCGGCCAGGCCAGGGCCCACCTGCGTGAACGCGCCCCCGACCTGCCGGCGGGCCTGCCGTCCGCCCGGGGCCCGCTGCTCGTGCTGGAGGACGAGTATCCCGACGCCTGGTGGATGCCCGGCAACCCACCCCAGTTGATCGTGACCACCGGCGCCCTGCACCGCCTGACCTCCCACCAACTGGACGCCGTCCTCACCCACGAACGCGGCCATGCCCGCGCCCACCACGACTGGCTGCTCCACCTCTCGACCGCCCTTGCCACCGGATTCCCCCGCATTCCGCTCTTCTCCCATTTCTGCGACCAGACCCACCGCCTGGTCGAACTCGCCGCCGACGACACCGCGTCGCGCCGCTGCGGTCACCTGACCACGGCGCTGGCTCTGATCGAGCTGAACCAACACCGGGGCGTCCTGTCCTGCGCCTCCAGTCACCGTCTCCTGGGCGAGCGCGTCGACCGCCTGCTCGAACCGCCCCCACGCCTGCTCCGCAGACACCGGGCGCTGACGACGACAGTGGCCGCGCTGGTCCCCCTGCTGCCGCTGCTGATCACCTTCGCCCCGGGGCTGACGGCGTTGTCCTGAACTGGCAGATCTTGCTCAAGAACCGCTGGTTTTCCCAGGTCAACGCCTCATCTGACGTTCCGGTAGGTGGCGCAACACTCCGGCAACACCGGTTTTCCTACCGACTCGCTATGGTTCGAAACATGCCACCCACCGAACGCATCCGAGAGCACGCCGGCCAGGGCGCGACCACCGTCGCCGCCCACCGCGCGCGCCGCCGGCTGCGCGCGGACCAGGCCCGT
This sequence comes from Streptomyces sp. NPDC006872, assembly GCF_040635845.1. Taxonomy (NCBI): domain Bacteria; kingdom Bacillati; phylum Actinomycetota; class Actinomycetes; order Kitasatosporales; family Streptomycetaceae; genus Streptomyces; species Streptomyces sp. NPDC006872. The sequence goes on along the minus strand of NZ_JBEYIL010000001.1, from coordinate 162,733 downwards.
CAGCTCGCCGACGTCCTGCGCCGTCAGCTGCTCACCGGCGCTTTCCCGGCCGGCGCGCTGCCCCACGAGTCGACCCTCGCCACCGACTACCGCGCCTCGCGCAACACCGTCCGCGAGGCGCTGGACCTCCTCCGGGCCGAGGGCCTGGTGGAACGCCTGCCGGGGGTCGGCACGGTCGTCGTGGCGCAGAAGTACCCGCACGGACTGGACCGGCTGATGGGCCTCGCGGAGACCCTGCACGAGCACGGCCACGTCACCAACGAGGTCCGCACGATGGGCCCCGTAGCCGCCCCCACCCCGGTGGCCGACCGCCTCCACGTCCCACCCGGCACCGACGTCCTCTACATCGAACGGCTGCGCCGACTGGGTGGCATCCCCCTCTCTCTGGACCTGACCTACATCCCGCTGGACCTCGGCACCGCCTTGCTCGGCGCCGACCTGGAGAACACCGACGTCTTCCGCCTCCTGGAGGCCGTCACCGGGCAGCGCCTCGGCCACGCCGAGATCACCCTTGAGGCGGTGACCGCGGACGCCCACTCCGCCGCCGTGCTGGAGGCACCGCGCGGCGCGGCCGTCCTGATGCTCGAACGCCTCACCCACCTCGCCGACGGACGCCCGGTGGACCTGGAGTTCATCCGTTTCCGCGGCGACCGGATCTCGATGAGCGGCCTGCTGCACCGCTCCCTCTGACAACTCCCACCGGCCTCCCCCTCGGCCCCATCTCCGCCCTCACCTCCAGCCTCGCTTCCGCGCTCTTCGCTGCCCTCTTTTCCGCTCTCACCCCTTCATCGTTCGGCAACGCCTCACCGGTTCACTGCCGCTCGGGATTTCTCAGAATTTCTCGGGACTTTTCTGGAGACAGCCATGACCTTGGCGCCCCAGCGGGCCGACGTGCCCGTGACCATCGACGAGTCGAAGTGCATCGACGGCTGCACCCTCTGTGTGGACATGTGCCCGCTGGACTCCCTCGCCATCGACGAGACCAACGGCAAGGCCTACATGCACGTCGACGAGTGCTGGTACTGCGGGCCGTGCGCGGCTCGCTGTCCCACCGGAGCCGTCACGGTCAACATGCCCTACCTGCTCCGGTGAAAGGCGCGAACTCCGATGAAACCCAGGAAACCCACGCAGTCGAGGCAGCCCATGCAGCTGATGAAGGCCAAGGCAGTCGCCGCGGCCGCCGCGCTCCTGCTGCTCCCCCTCACCGGATGCGGCAGCGCCGAGGCCGGTAGCGGATCCACGGTCACCGTGACCGTCGGCTACCAGTCCAAGACCATCAACACGGTCACAGCCGGCACCCTCCTCCGTTCGCTCGGCTACTTCGAGAAGCAGCTCAACGCCCTCGGCGACGGCACCACCTACAAGGTGGACTGGCAGGACTACGCCACCGGCGCCCCCATCACCGCGCAGATGACCGCCGGGAAGATCGACATCGGCTCGATGGGCGACTTCCCGCTCCTCATCAACGCCGCCCGCGGCAAGCAGCTCGGCAAGCCCACCCACCTGGTCTCGGTCACCGGCTACAACCTCCGCGGCGGACTCAACACCGTCGTCACCGCACCCGACTCCAAGCTCGCCTCCATCGAGGACCTCAAGGGCAAGAAGGTCTCCACCAGCGTGGGCTCCGCCGCCGACGGCACCCTCGTACGGGCCCTGCAGCGGGCCGGAATCGACCCGAACAAGGGCATCGAGAAGCTCAACCAGCAGCCGGCCGTGGGCGCGTCGGCGCTCTCCGCGGGCAGCGCGGACGCACTCTCGCAGTTCGTCGCCTGGCCCGGTCTGCTCGCCTACCAGGGCAAGGCGAAGGCCCTCTACGACGGCGCCCAGCTGGACCTGCCCACCTTCCACGGTGTCACCGCGCGCGAGGACTTCGCGCAGAAGCGCCCGGCCGTGCTGGAGGCGTTCCTGAAGGCGCAGGCGGAAGCCACCGCCTACCTGAACGACCACCCCGTGGCCGCCGCCGAGAGCGTCGCGAAGGCCACGAGTCTGCCCGCCGAGGTCGTCTACCTCTACAACGGCGCCCACGGCATCTCCACCTTCGACCCGGCCGTCAAGCCCCAGCTCGTCTCCGCCCTCAAAGAGGACGTGTCGATCCTGAAGGCGGCGAAGCTGACCGGGGACGTCGACGTGGACTCCTTCGTCGACGACCAGTACGTGAAGAAGGCGCTCGGCTCGTCGTACGCCGAGCAGCTCGCCGCCGCGCCCGCGCCGGCCGCGAGCGAGGTGTGGCCGAAGGGCGCCGAGGAGACCCTCGCCTTCAAGACGCCCGCCGAGCTGCTGACCTACATCGCGCGGCACAAGGACGGAATCCGCGCCGCCTATGTCCCCGACGCCACCACCGGCACCCTGTGGTTCGCCGACAAGGCGATCTGGGTGGCCGACGGCGCGACCCTGCTGCCGTTCGTCGCCCCCGCGACCGCGCAGGCCTACGTCGACGCCCACGGCGGCGCCCGGGTCGTCACATACGCCGACGCACTGGGGCGGGCGTCGTGATCCGGTATGCGCTCAGGGTGGCCTCGGTGGCGGCCGCTCTCGGCCTGTGGCAGCTCCTGACCAGCCTGAACGTCGACCTGTGGTTGCGCTTCTCGCAGTTCCCCACGGTCGCCGACGTGGCCCGCGCCTTCGCCGACCGCCTGGCCGGCGACGACTACTGGACTGACCTCACCGACAGCCTCACCCGCATCCTCACCGGCTTTTTCCTGGCCGCCGTCCTGGGCGTGGCCACGGGCGTGCTCGTGGCGCGCTCGCGGCTCGCCGAGGACGTGCTCGGACCGATCCTCGAAGTCGTCCGCCCGATCCCCGCGATCGCCCTGGTCCCCGTCGCGATCCTGCTCTTCCCGTCCAACGAACAAGGCATCGTCTTCATCACCTTCACGGCCGCCTTCTTCCCCGTCCTCGTCTCCACCCGGCACGCGGTCCGTGCGCTGGCCCCCGGGTGGGAGGAGGCGGTGCGCACCATGGGCGGCGGCCGGTGGCGGATCCTCGGCTCGGTCGTCCTGCCGGGCGCGCTGCCCGGCATCTTCGGCGGCCTGTCGGTCGGCATCGGCGTGTCGTGGATCTGCGTGATCTCCGCCGAGATGATCTCCGGTCAGTACGGCGTCGGCTACCGCACCTGGCAGGACTACACGGTCGTCGACTACCCGGGCGTGTTCGTCGGCATGGTCACGATCGGCGTGCTCGGCTGGGCCACCTCCACCGCGGTGGAACTGCTCGGCCGCCGCCTGACCCGCTGGCTGCCCCGCACGTCGTACGTCCCCGTAGGCCGGCCCCGGGCGAGGAGCCTCCGGCCGGTCGCTTCGGCGCCGGCCGCCCCCGCCGCCGTCCGCACCGGACCCGAACCCGAGGAGGCGCGCGATGAGCACCTCGTCTGAGACCCGCGAGACCACCGATGAGGCCACCGGTTCGACCACCGACTCGGACATCGCCACAACCGTCGGCGCAGCCGCACGCGGCACGCGGCTCACTCTCCGGGCTGCGACCCTCGGCCGTCCCGACGCCGTCGCCCTGGAGGCCGTCGACCTGGACGTCGCGCCGGGCGAGATCCTCACCGTCGTCGGCCCCTCGGGCTGCGGCAAGTCCACGCTGTTGCGCACACTGGCCGGGCTGCTGCCCCCGCTGGCCGGGGCCGTGGAGCAGGACGGCCGGCCGATCGCCGGGCCGGCGGCGGACCGCGCCCTGGTCTTCCAGGAGGACGCCCTGCTCCCCTGGCGCACCCTGCTGGCCAACGTCGAACTGCCCCTCGCCATCCAGGGCTCGCCGCGCGCGGAGCGCAGAAGGCAGGCCCACGCCTGGCTCGAACGGGTCGGCCTCGCCGACCGCGCCCGGCAGCTGCCGCACCGCGTCTCCGGTGGCCAGCGCCAGCGGGCGCAACTGGCCCGGGCCCTCGCCGCGGGTCCGCGCGCCGTCCTCATGGACGAACCCTTCGGCGCCCTCGACGCCCAGACCCGCGCCGGCATGCAGGACCTGCTGGTGGAGGTGCTGCACGGCACGGGAGCGACCGTCGCCTTCGTCACCCACGACGTGGACGAGGCCCTGTTCCTCGGTGACCGCGTGGCCCTGCTCGGCGCGGGCCGCCTCCTCTCCGTCCGGGACGTGCCCCGCCCGCGCGACCGCACCGCCCGTGACGACCCCGCGCGCGTGGCGCTGCGCCGCGACGTCCTGACCTCACTGAGCATCTGAAAGGCACCCCGGTGGACACCCCCCTGCAGATCCCCGCGCTCGGCGATGCCGAGGAGCTGACCTGCGACGTCCTCGTCATCGGAGGCGGCACTGCCGGCACCATGGCGGCCCTGACCGCCGCCGAGCACGGCGCGGACGTGCTGCTCCTGGAGAAGGCCCACGTCCGCCACTCCGGGGCACTCGCGATGGGCATGGACGGCGTCAACAACGCGGTCATCCCCGGTCGCGCCGAGCCCGACGACTACGTCGCCGAGATCACCCGCGCCAACGACGGCATCGTCGACCAGTCCACCGTCCGCCAGACCGCCACCCGCGGCTTCGCCATGGTGCAGCGCCTGGAGTCGTACGGCGTGAAGTTCGAGAAGGACGAGCACGGCGACTACGCGGTCCGCCAGGTCCACCGCTCCGGTTCGTACGTGCTGCCGATGCCGGAGGGCAAGGACGTCAAGAAGGTCCTGTACCGACAGCTGCGGCGGCGCGAGATGCGGGAGCGGATCCGCATCGAGAACCGGGTGATGCCGGTGCGCGTGCTGACGTCCCCGGAGGACGGGCGCGCCGTGGGAGCGGCCGGCTTCAACACCCGTACGGGGCAGTTCGTCACCGTCCGCGCGGGCGGGGTCATCCTCGCGACCGGTGCCTGCGGCCGCCTCGGCCTGCCCGCCTCCGGCTACCTGTACGGCACGTACGAGAACCCCACCAACGCCGGCGACGGCTACGCCATGGCCTATCACGCGGGCGCCGAGCTGACCGGCATCGAGTGCTTCCAGATCAACCCGCTGATCAAGGACTACAACGGCCCCGCCTGCGCTTATGTCGCCAACCCCTTCGGCGGCTACCAGGTCAACCGGCACGGCGAGCGCTTCGTCGACTCCGACTACTGGTCGGGCCAGATGATGGCCGAGTTCGCGGCGGAGGTCGCGAGCGACCGGGGCCCGGTGTACCTGAAGCTGAGTCACCTCCCCGAGGAGTCGATCTCCGCCCTCGAGTCGATCCTGCACTCCACCGAGCGCCCGACCCGGGGCACCTTCCACTCCGGCCGCGGCCATGACTACCGCACCCACGACATCGAGATGCACATCTCGGAGATCGGCCTGTGCGGCGGCCATTCGGCCTCGGGCGTACGGGTGGACGAGCACGCGCGTACGACCGTCCCTCGACTGTACGCCGCCGGCGATCTGGCCTGCGTCCCGCACAACTACATGATCGGCGCGTTCGTCTTCGGCGATCTCGCCGGTGCGGACGCGGCCCGGTACAAGGCGTACAGCGGTCAACTTCCGGTTGACCAACTGCGCGAGGCGCACGAGCTCGTCTACCGCCCGCTGCGCAACCCGGAGGGCCCGCCGCAGCCCCAGGTCGAGTACAAGCTGCGCCGCTTCGTGAACGACTACGTGGCTCCGCCGAAGTCGGGCGCGCGGTTGTCGTTGGCCCTGGAGGCTTTCGAGCGGATGCGTGACGACATCGCCGAGATGGGGGCCCGCACCCCGCACGAGCTCATGCGCTGCGCCGAGGTCGGCTTCATCCGCGACTGCGCGGAGATGGCCGCGCGCGCCTCCCTGGCCCGTACGGAGTCCCGCTGGGGCCTCTACCACGACCGTCTCGACCACCCGCATCGGGACGACGCCTCCTGGTTCCACCACCTCGATCTGCACAAGTCCCCCTCTGGTGCGATGGAGTTCACGGCCCGACCCGTGGCTCCGTATCTGGTTCCGGTCGACGAGTTCACCCCCGTCGGCGGTCCTTCCCGGCATCTCGGCGAGGTCCGCCCCGAGGACGTGGCCACGGCCGGTTCACGGGATGTGGCACCCGTCGCCGCCGGGGCCGAGACAGCCGCCCCGCAGCCGACGACGGACCACCCCTCTGTGGCTTCGACGCCCGAGCCCGGCGCCGAGCCCGCCCTCGATCAGTCCTCCTCAGGCCTCTCCTCCTCCCGTCTCCTCGAACTCGTCGCGCTCGCCGAGGAGGAGCCCGAACTCGCCGCCCTGCTTCCCTACCTGACCGACCCGGCACCCGCCGTCCGACGCGAGGCCGTCGCCGTCCTCACCGAGACCGTGCCCGTGGGCACCGGCCCCGCCCTCGCCGAGGCACTGCGCGACCCGGCCGCCGAGGTCCGCGCCGCCGCCGCGGCCTCGCTGCGGGAGCTGGTCGAGACCCTGCCCGCGGAACCGGCCCTGCGTGACGGTCTCACCGACGCCCTCGCGGAGTCCGACCCCGTGGTCCGCGCCGCGGCCCTGGACGTGCTGCGCGCGCTGCGTCTCGGTGACGCCGCCCTGTTCGCCGGCTCTCTCTCCGACGCCGACATCGCCGTCCGTATCGAAGCCGTCCGCGCCCTCGTCTCCGTCGACGCCGCCGACGAGCTGGCCCGTGCGGCAACCGCCGACCCGTCCCGCGAGGTCCGCGTCACGATCGCCAAGTCCCTGGCCACGGTGGCGGCCGGCCGCCTGAACGCCTCCGGGCCCGGCGCGCTGTCCGGTTCCGGTGTCGCCCTCGAGCACGACGTCGTTCACACGGCCCTGGTCGGTCTCGTCGGCGACCCCGACGCGCTGGTGCGCGGCGCCGCCTACGCGGCGTTGGGCACCACCGGCTGCCCGGCGCCGCTCGCCGCCCGGGCCGTGACCGCGCTGGCCGACCCGGCCTGGCAGGTGCGTGCAGGCGCCGCGACCGCGCTGTCCGTGGCCCACCCCGACACGGCCGTCCCTGTCCTGGCCAAGACGCTGGCCGACCCGAACGCCGACGTCCGCAAGGCCGCCGTCCTCGCCCTGACCCGCCACCGTGCCTCGCAGACGGCTCGTGCGGCCCTGGCCACGGCGACGACGGACTCGGACGCGGACGTCAGGGCGTATGCGACGCGCGCCCTATGAGAGACGCGGCGAGCCGGGGACGGTGACCGACGACAGGCAGGGGACAGGGACCGGCGGCCGCCCGCGTCCTCTCCCCTTCCTTTTCCTTCCGCAGATCCCCTCGACCTGTCCCGTCCCCTATATCCAGTCCTCGGGCTCCGGCTCCGCGTCCATCTCGGGCCAGTAGTCCGGGTCACTCGGATCCGTCCGGGCCGTCCGGGCATCCCGAGCGGCGCCAGGAGTGGCACCCACCGCCGGCACGGGAGCGGCCGTAGCCGGTGTTCCTCCGGGTGCCCCGCCCAGTGCGGCCAGGACCTCGATCACGCCCTCGCCGTACGTCACCAGCTTCTTCTCGCCGACGCCGCTGATCCCGCCGAGCTGTTGCACCGATGTCGGCCACGCCGTGGCGATCTCCCGGAGCGTCGCGTCGTGGAAGATCACGTACGCCGGGACGCCCTGCTCACGGGCCTGTTCGGCACGCCAGGCGCGCAGTGCCTCGAAGGCGGGCAGCAGTTCCTCGGGCAGCTCGGCCGCGGCGGCCTTGGGCTTGCTCCGCCCGGAGGAGGAAGAGCCCGACGCCTTCGACGTCGCGGGCCTCTTCGGCTCCTTGCGCAGCGGCACGTCCCGCTCGCGGCGCAGCACCGCCCCGCTGTCCTCCGTCAGCACCAGCGTGCCGTACTCCCCCTCGATGGCGAGCAGCCCCTGCGCCAGCAACTGCCGTACGACACCGCGCCATTCGCCTTCGGCGAGATCCTCGCCGATGCCGAACACCGACAGCTGGTCGTGGTCGAACTGGATCACCTTGGCCGTGCGCTTGCCCATCAGGATGTCGACGATCTGCACGGCGCCGAACTTCTGCCCGCGCTCCCGCTGCAGACGCACCACCGTCGACAGCACCTTCTGGGCCGCGACCGTGCCGTCCCAGGTCTCCGGTGGCGTCAGGCAGGTGTCGCAGTTGCCGCAGCCCGCCGGGGCCGGTTCCTGGCCGAAGTAGGCGAGCAGTTGTCCGCGGCGGCACTGGGCGGTCTCGCAGAGCGCCAGCATCGAGTCCAGGTGGGCGCCGGCCCGCCGTCGGAAGGCCTCGTCGCCCTCGCCGGACTGGATCAGCTTGCGCTGCTGTATGACGTCGTTGAGGCCGTAGGCCATCCATGCCGTGGAGGGCAGGCCGTCGCGGCCGCCTCGCCCCGTCTCCTGGTAGTAGCCCTCGATCGACTTGGGCAGGTCGAGGTGGGCCACGAACCGCACGTCCGGCTTGTCGATGCCCATGCCGAAGGCGATCGTCGCGCACACCACCAGGCCGTCCTCCCGCAGGAACCGGGACTGGTGCGCCGCGCGCGTGCCCGCGTCCAGACCCGCGTGGTACGGCACCGCCTCGACGCCGTTCTTGGAGAGGAACTCGGCTGTCTTCTCGACCGAGTTACGCGAGAGGCAGTACACGATGCCCGCGTCGCCCGCGTGTTCCTCGCGCAGAAAGCTCAGCAGCTGCTTCTTGGGGTCGGCCTTGGGCACGATCCGGTACTGGATGTTGGGCCGGTCGAAACTCGCCACGAAGTGGCGGGCCGACGGCATGTTCAGCCGCTGGGTGATCTCCTGGTGCGTCGCGTGGGTGGCCGTCGCCGTGAGCGCGATCCGCGGGACGTCCGGCCAGCGCTCGCCCAGGAGGGACAGGGACAGGTAGTCGGGGCGGAAGTCGTGGCCCCACTGGGACACACAGTGCGCCTCGTCGATCGCGAACACGGCGATCTTGCCGCGTGAGAGGAGGTCCAGGGTGGACTCCAGACGCAGTCGCTCGGGTGCCAGGTACAGCAGGTCCAGCTCGCCGGCGAGGAACTCGGCCTCGACGACCCGCCGCTCGTCGAAATCCTGCGTCGAGTTCATGAACCCGGCGTTCACGCCGAGCGCCCGCAACGCGTCCACCTGGTCCTGCATCAGCGCGATCAGCGGCGAGACGACGATTCCCGTGCCGGGTCTGACCAGGGCGGGGATCTGGTAGCACAGCGACTTGCCGCCGCCGGTCGGCATCAGGACGACCGCGTCCCCACCGGCCACGACGTGCTCGATGACGGCTTCCTGTTCGCCACGGAAGGCGTCGTACCCGAAGACCCGGTGCAGCGCGGCCAGCGCCTCGCTGTCGGTCTGCTCCGGTGTCCCGGTGATCCCTGTCATCTCGCTGATCCCGCCCGTCGCGCCCATCGTCTGGTCCCCCGTACGTCGTCTCTCGACCACTGCCTCCACGATAGGGGTCCGCACTGACACCGCCGGAGTTATCCACAGACCCGATCCAGTGACTCTGCGTGACGGCGGGCGGAAATCCCCGAACTCGATCACCCGTACGACGCCAGTGGGCCCGGCCCCCACCTGGGGAACCGGGCCCACCGCACGCACACCCGCAGGTCAGCGCACGAACACTCCCGCCTGGTTCGCCAGGTCCAGGAAGTACTGCGGCGCCACACCGAGCACCAGCGTGACCGCGACGCCCACGCCGATCGCCGTCATCGTCAGCGGCGACGGAACGGCGACGGTCGGGCCCTCGGGCCGCGGCTCGCTGAAGAACATCAGCACGATCACCCGGATGTAGAAGAACGCCGCGATCGCCGAGGAGATCACACCGACCACGACCAGCGGTGCCGCACCGCCCTCCGCCGCTGCCTTGAACACGGCGAACTTTCCGGCGAATCCGCTGGTCAGCGGGATACCCGCGAAGGCGAGCAGGAACACCGCGAACACGGCAGCCACCAGCGGCGAGCGTCGGCCGAGCCCCGCCCACTTCGACAGGTGCGTCGCCTCGCCGCCGGCGTCGCGCACGAGGGTGACCACCGCGAACGCTCCGATCGTCACGAACGAGTACGCGGCCAGGTAGAAGAGGACGGACGAGACGCCGTCCGGGGTGGTCGCGATGACACCCGCGAGGATGAATCCGGCGTGCGCGATGGACGAGTACGCCAGCAGGCGCTTGATGTCGGTCTGCGTGATCGCGACGATCGCGCCGCCGAGCATGGTGACGATCGCGACGCCCCACATGACCGGCCGCCAGTCCCAGCGCAGTCCGGGCAGGACGACGTAGAGCAGACGCAGCAGCGCGCCGAACGCGGCCACCTTGGTCGCCGCCGCCATGAAGCCGGTGACCGGGGTCGGTGCGCCCTGGTAGACGTCGGGCGTCCACATGTGGAACGGCACCGCGCCCACCTTGAACAGCAGTCCCATGACGATCATCGCCGCGCCGACGAGGAGCAACGCGTCGTTGCCCATGGTGTCGGCGAGCGCCGGGTTCACGTTCTGGACGGTGCCGTCGACGACCTGCGCGATGGTGCCGTAGGACACCGACCCCGCGTACCCGTACAGCAGTGCGATACCGAAGAGGGTGAACGCGGAGGCGAACGCGCCGAGGAGGAAGTACTTGACCGCGGCCTCCTGCGACATGAGCCGCTTGCGGCGGGCCAGTGCGCACAGGAGGTACAGCGGCAGCGAGAAGACTTCCAGGGCGATGAAGAGGGTCAGCAGGTCGTTGGCCGAGGGGAAGACCAGCATTCCGGCGACCGCGAACAGCAGCAGCGGGAAGACCTCGGTGGTGGTGAAACCAGCCTTGACCGCGGCCTTTTCGCTGTCGCTTCCCGGCACGGACGCCGCCTGGGCGGCGAAGGAGTCGACCCGGTTGCCGTGTACCTCGGGGTCGAGCCGCCGTTCGGCGAAGGTGAACAGGCCGACCATGGCTGCCAGCAGGATCGTGCCCTGCAGGAAGAGGGCCGGTCCGTCGACCGCGATCGCGCCCATGGCCGCGATGCGTGCCTTCGTGGTGCCGTACCCGCTCTCGGCCAGCGCGACCACCGCGGCGAACGCGGCGGCCAGCGCCACGACGGAAACGAACAGCTGTGCGTAATAACGGTGCTTGCGCGGCACGAACGCCTCGACCAGCACTCCGATGATCGCCGCGCCCACGACGATCAAGGTGGGCGACAATTGCCCGTATTCGATCTTCGGCGAGTCGATCTTCGAAATCGGGTCGGTCGCGGCTGCCGCCGTTGTCCACAGGCTGTGGACGGCTGATGCGCTCACTTGGCCGCCTCCACCTCGGGCTGGGGGTCCTTCTTCTGGACGTCGGACAGGGTCTGCTTGACCGCCGGGTTCACGATGTCCGTGACGGGCTTCGGGTAGACGCCCAGGAAGATCAGCAGCGCGATCAGCGGGGCGACGACGACGAGCTCACGCACGCGTAGGTCCGGCATCGCGGAGACCTCGGACTTCACCGGACCCGTCATCGTCCGCTGGTAGAGGACGAGCGTGTACAGCGCGGCAAGGACGATGCCGAAGGTGGCGATGATGCCGATCGCCGGGTAGCGCTCGAACGTGCCGACCAGGACGAGGAACTCGCTCACGAAGGGGGCGAGTCCCGGCAGCGACAGCGTCGCCAGGCCGCCGATCAGGAAGGTGCCGGCGAGAACCGGGGCGACCTTCTGCACACCGCCGTAGTCGGCGATGAGCCGCGAGCCGCGCCGCGAGATCAGGAAGCCGGCGACCAGCATCAGGGCGGCTGTAGAGATGCCGTGGTTGACCATGTAGAGCGTCGCGCCGGACTGGCCCTGGCTGGTCATCGCGAAGATGCCCAGGATGATGAACCCGAAGTGCGAGATCGACGCGTACGCGACCAGCCGCTTGATGTCCCGCTGCCCCACGGCGAGCAGCGCCCCGTAGATGATGCTGATCACCGCGAGGACGAGGATGACGGGCGTCGCCCACTTGCTGGCCTCCGGGAAGAGCTGGAGGCAGAAGCGGAGCATCGCGAAGGTGCCCACCTTGTCGACGACCGCCGTGATGAGGACGGCGACGGGGGCGGTGGCCTCGCCCATGGCGTTGGGCAGCCAGGTGTGCAGCGGCCACAGCGGCGCCTTCACCGCGAAGGCGAAGAAGAAGCCGAGGAACAGCCAGCGTTCGGTGTTCGTCGCCATGTCGAGCGTTCCGTTGGCACGGGCCTCGGCGATCTCCGCGAGCGAGAAGTTCCCGGCGACCACATAGAGGCCGATCACCGCGGCCAGCATGATCAGACCGCCGACCAGGTTGTACAGGAGGAACTTCACGGCCGCGTACGACCGTTGGGTGGACGCCGTCTCCTCGCCGTGCTCGTGGGCCCGGTCCCCGAAGCCGCCGATGAGGAAGTACATCGGGATGAGCATGGCTTCGAAGAAGATGTAGAAGAGGAAGACGTCGGTCGCCTCGAAGGAGATGATCACCATCGCCTCGACGGCCAGGATCAGGGCGAAGAAGCCCTGTGTCGGCCGCCAGCGCCCCGCAGCGAAGCTGCTGAGAGATGCGTCGCCCGTCTCCAGCGGGTCGGCGTCGTGCCAGCCCGCGAGGATGATGAACGGGATCAGCAGCGCGGTCAGTGCGACGAGCGCGACCCCGATGCCGTCCACGCCCAGCTCGTATCTGACCCCGAAGTCCGCGATCCAGGAGTGGGATTCGGTGAGCTGGTAGCGGGCGCCGTCCGGGTCGAACCGGACCAGGACGACGATCGCCAGGACGAGCGTCGCGAGGGAGAAGAGCAGCGCCAGCGCTTTGGCGGCGTTGCGCCGGGCGGCCGGGACGGCGGCCGTGGCGACCGCCCCGATCGCCGGGAGCGCCGCCGTCGCTGTCAGCAGAGGAAAGGACATCGGTATCAGACCGCCCTCATCAGCAGGGTCGCGGCGATGAGGACCGCCGCACCGCCGAACATCGAGACCGCGTACGACCGCGCGAAGCCGTTCTGCAGCAGGCGCAGTCGCCCGGAGAGGCCGCCGACCGAGGCCGCCGTGCCGTTGACGACGCCGTCGACCAGGGTGTGGTCGACGTAGACCAGGGAGCGCGTGAGGTGCTCGCCGCCGCGGACCAGCACGACGTGGTTGAAGTCGTCCTGGAGCAGGTCGCGCCGGGCGGCCCGGGTGAGCAGCGACCCGCGCGGGGCGACGACCGGGATGGGGCTGCGGCCGTACTGGGCGTAGGCGATGGCCACGCCGATCACCAGGACCACCATCGTGGAGAGGGTGACGGTGAGGGCGCTGACCGGGGAGTCGCCGTGGGAGTGCCCGGTGACCGGCTCGAGCCAGTGCAGGAAGCGGTCGCCGATGCTGAAGAACCCACCGGCGAAGACCGATCCGAACGCCAGCACGATCATCGGGATCGTCATGGACTTCGGGGACTCGTGCGGGTGCGGCTCATGGCCGTCCGCGTCGGGCTGCCAGCGCTTCTCGCCGAAGAACGTCATCAGCATCACGCGCGTCATGTAGTACGCGGTGATGGCCGCGCCGAGCAGGGCGCATCCGCCGAGGATCCAGCCCTCGGTGCCGCCCTTGGCGAACGCCGCCTCGATGATCTTGTCCTTGGAGAAGAAGCCGGACAGTCCCGGGAAGCCGATGATGGCGAGGTAGCCGAGGCCGAAGGTGACGAAGGTGATCGGCATGTACTTCCTGAGGCCGCCGTACTTGCGCATGTCGACCTCGTCGTTCATGCCGTGCATGACCGAGCCGGCGCCGAGGAACAGCCCGGCCTTGAAGAAGCCGTGCGTCACCAGGTGCATGATCGCGAAGACGTAGCCGATGGGGCCAAGGCCCGCGGCCAGCACCATGTAGCCGATCTGCGACATGGTCGAGCCGGCCAGCGCCTTCTTGATGTCGTCCTTCGCGCAACCGACGATCGCACCGAAGAGGAGCGTGACGGCGCCGACGACGGTGACGACCAGCTGCGCGTCGGGGGCGCCGTTGAAGATGGCCGCCGAGCGGACGATCAGGTACACGCCGGCGGTCACCATCGTGGCCGCGTGGATGAGGGCCGAGACCGGGGTCGGGCCCTCCATCGCGTCCCCGAGCCAGGACTGCAGCGGCACCTGGGCGGACTTGCCGCAGGCCGCGAGCAGCAGCATCAGGGCGATGGCGGTCAGCCGGCCCTCGCTCGCGTCACCGGCGATGCCGGGCTCTCCTTCCGCCCCGAGCAGCGGGCCGAAGGCGAACGTCCCGAAGGTGGTGAACATCAGCATGATGGCGATCGACAGGCCCATGTCACCGACACGGTTGACCAGGAAGGCCTTCTTCGCGGCGGTGGCGGCGCTGGGCTTGTGCTGCCAGAAGCCGATGAGCAGGTAGGACGCGAGGCCGACGCCCTCCCAGCCGACGTACAGCAGCAGGTAGTTGTCGGCGAGGACGAGGATCAGCATCGCCGCGAGGAACAGGTTCAGGTAGCCGAAGAAGCGGCGGCGCCGCTCGTCGTGCTCCATGTACCCGATCGAGTACAGGTGGATCAGCGAGCCGACGCCCGTGATCAGCAGCACGAACGTCATCGACAGCTGGTCGAGGCGGAACGCGACGTCCGCCTGGAAGCTCTCGACCGGAATCCAGCTGAACAGGTGCTGTGTCAGCGTCCGGTGTTCGGCGTCCTTGCTCAGCAGGTCACCGAAGAGGACGACACCGAGCACGAAGGAGACGGTCGACAGGAGCGTGCCGATCCAGTGGCCGACGGCGTCGAGCCGACGGCCGCCGACCAGGAGGACGGCCGCTCCGAGCAGGGGCGCCGCGATGAGCAGCGCGATCAGGTTCTCCACGTTTCTTCCGACCCCTTACAGCTTCATCAGGCTGGCGTCGTCGACCGAGGCCGAGTGGCGGGAACGGAACAGCGACACGATGATCGCGAGTCCGACCACGACCTCCGCGGCGGCGACGACCATCGTGAAGAAGGCGATGATCTGGCCGTCGAGATTGCCGTGCATCCGGGAGAAGGTGACGAACGCGAGGTTGCAGGCGTTGAGCATGAGCTCGATGCACATGAAGACGACGATCGCGTTGCGCCTGATCAGTACTCCCGTCGCCCCGATCGTGAACAACAGGGCCGCGAGGTAGAGGTAGTTGACGGGGTTCACTTCGACGCCTCCTCGGTCCGCCGGGAGTTCGGCTTGAGGTGCGGCGGCTCGATCGCGGCCCGCTCCAGACGCTCCTCGGCGCGCTGTTCCAGGGCTTTGAGGTCGTTGAGCGCCTCGGTGGACACGTCCCGGATCTGACCGCGCTCGCGCAGGGTCTTGCTGACCGTGAGCTCCGACGGGGTGCCGTCCGGCAGCAGGCCCTGGATGTCGACGGCGTTGTGCCGCGCGTACACGCCCGGCGCCGGCAGCGGCGGTACGTGCTTGCCCTCGCGGACGCGCTCTTCGGACAGCTCCCGCTGGGTCTTGGCCCGCTCGGTGCGCTCCCGGTGGGTGAGCACCATGGCGCCGACTGCCGCCGTGATGAGCAGGGCGCCGGTGATTTCGAACGCGAAGACGTACTTGGTGAAGATGAGGGCCGCGAGGCCCTCCACATTGCCGTTCGCGTTCGCCTCGGCGAGGCCGTTGAACTCCGTCAGGGAGGCGTTTCCGATGCCGGCGATCAGCAGGATGCCGAAGCCGAGCCCACTGACCAGGGCCAGCCAGCGCTGCCCCTTGATGGTCTCCTTCAGGGAGTCCGCCGCGGTGACGCCGACGAGCATCACCACGAACAGGAACAGCATCATGATCGCGCCGGTGTAGACGACGATCTGCACGATGCCCAGGAAGTAGGCACCGTTGGCGAGGTAGAAGACCGCCAGGATGATCATGGTGCCGGCGAGACAGAGCGCGCTGTGCACGGCCCTCTTCATGAAGACGGTGCACAGGGCGCCGATCACCGCGACGGTGCCCAGCACCCAGAACTGGAAGGCCTCGCCGGTGGAGGTGGAGTAGGCGGCGAGCTGCGCGGTCATGCCTCCACCTCCTGATCCTCGGGCTTCTCACCCTTGGAAGTGGCCACCTGGCGTTCCGTGCCGGGCGCGGCCTCCGTCACCAGACCCCGGTAGTAGTCCTGCTCGTCCGTGCCCGGGTAGATGGCGTGGGGCGAGTCGACCATGCCGTCGTCCAGGCCGGCGAGCAGCTGCTCCTTGGTGTAGATCAGGTTGGCCCGGCTGGAGTCGGCGAGCTCGAACTCGTTGGTCATCGTCAACGCGCGCGTGGGGCACGCCTCGATGCACAGGCCGCACAGGATGCAGCGGGCGTAGTTGATCTGGTAGACGCGCCCGTACCGCTCGCCCGGCGAGTAGCGCTCCTCGTCGGTGTTGTCCGCGCCCTCCACATAGATGGCGTCGGCGGGGCAGGCCCAGGCGCACAGCTCGCAGCCGACGCACTTCTCCAGGCCGTCCGGATGGCGGTTGAGCTGGTGCCGTCCGTGGAACCGGGGAGCTGTGGTCTTCTGCTGCTCCGGGTACTGCTCGGTCAGCCGCTTCTTGAACATGGCCTTGAAGGTCACGCCGAAGCCGGCCACGGGGTTCTGGAAACCGGGATCGGTCTCCTTGGGCTCCTCAACCATCGGACGCCTCCTTTCCATCCATTGATCCGTCACTCACAGTGTCCACTCCGCCACTGACAATGAGCTCCCGCTCCCGGCGCGGACTGCGCCTGGGCACCGGCGGCAGCTCCTGTCCCGGCAGCGGCGGGACGGGGAATCCGCCCGCCATCGGGTCGAAGCCGGCGGGCTCGGCGGGAGCCTGGGCGTCCTTCCCTCCGCTGCGGAACATGTCCACCAGGAAGGAGAGCAACAACAGGACCAGGACACCGCCTCCGACGTAGAGGGCGATGTCGGCGAAGTCGTAGTTCTCGTTGCGCAGGGTCCGCACGGTCGCGACGAGCATCAGCCACGTGACCGAGACCGGGATCAGAACCTTCCAGCCGAGCTTCATCAACTGGTCGTAGCGGACGCGGGGCAGGGTGCCGCGCAGCCAGATGAAGAAGAACAGCAGCAACTGCACCTTGACGACGAACCAGAGCATCGGCCACCAGCCGTGGTTCGCGCCCTCCCAGAAGGTGCTGATCGGCCAGGGAGCCCGCCAGCCGCCGAGGAAGAGGGTGGTCGACACGGCGGAGACCGTCACCATGTTCACGTACTCGGCGAGCATGAACAGCGCGAACTTGATCGACGAGTACTCGGTGTTGAAGCCGCCGACCAGGTCGCCCTCGGACTCCGGCATGTCGAAGGGGGCGCGGTTGGTCTCGCCGACCATCGTGACGATGTAGAGGATGAAGGAGACCGGCAGCAGCAGGATGTACCAGCGGTCCTGCTGCTGTTCGACGATGGTCGACGTCGACATCGACCCCGAGTAGAGGAACACCGAGGCGAACGCGGCGCCCATGGCGATCTCGTAGGAGATCATCTGCGCGCAGGACCGCAGACCGCCCAGCAGCGGATAGGTGGAACCGGAGCTCCAGCCCGCCAGCACGATGCCGTAGATGCCGACCGACGCGACCGCCAGGATGTAGAGCATCGCGATCGGCAGGTCGGTCAGCTGCATCGTGGTGCGCTGGCCGAAGATCGAGATCTCGTTGTCGGCCGGGCCGAAGGGGATCACCGCGATCGCCATGAAGGCCGGGACGGCCGCGATGATCGGTGCGAGGACGTACACCACCTTGTCCGCGCGTTTGACGATGAGGTCTTCCTTCAGCATCAGCTTCACGCCGTCGGCGAGCGACTGAAGCATGCCCCAGGGGCCGTGCCGGTTGGGTCCGATGCGCAGCTGCATCCAGGCGACGACCTTGCGCTCCCAGACGATGGAGAACAGCACGGTCACCATCAGGAAGGCGAAGCAGAAGACCGCCTTGACGACGACGAGCCACCAGGGGTCGCGGCCGAACATCGAGAGGTCTTCAGCGGCCAGGTACGGGCTCATGCCTCCACCTCCTTGGGGGCGTCGGCGGCGAGCGTCGCCGGGCCGATACGGACGAGGGAGCCGGGCGTGGCCCCGGCGTCGGACGCGACGCCCCCGCCGGTGGAGTTCAGCGGGAGCCAGACCACCCGGTCGGGCATCTCGGTGATCTGCAGCGGGAGCTCGACGACCCCGGCGGGCCCGGTCACGGCGAGCACGTCGCCGTCCTTGACGCCCGCCTCGGCGGCCGTGGCGGCCGACACACGCGCGCGTGCGGCGTGCCGGGTCCCGGCGAGCGCCTCGTCGCCCTGCTGGAGGACCCCCTGGTCGAGCAGCAGCCGGTGCCCGGCGAGGACGGCCTCACCGGCAGCGGGTCGCGGCAGCTGAGCCGCGGTTTCCAGCGGTTCGGTGGCCCGGGGGCCGTCCCAGGGGCCGAGTCGGTCGAGCTCCGCGCGCGTGGTGCGCAGATCCGGCAGACCGAGGTGGACGTCCATGGCGTCGGCGAGCATCTGCAGCACGCGCGCGTCGGCAGGCGCCCGACGGGTCATCTGGTCGGGCTTCAGCGCGGCCTCGAAGAAGCGGACCCGACCCTCCCAGTTGAGGAAGGCGCCCGCCTTCTCGGCGACCGCGGCCACCGGGAGGACGACGTCGGCGTGCTCGGTGACCTCACCGGGCCGCAGCTCCAACGACACCACGAAGCCGGCCTCGGCAAGCGCCTCACGCGCGCGTACCGGGTCGGGCAGATCCGCGACCTCCACGCCCGCGACGAGCAGCCCCTGGAGTTCGCCGGACGCGGCGGCCTCGACGATCTGCCCGGTGTCCCGGCCGTAGCGGTGCGGGAGTTCGGCGAGGCCCCAGGCCGCGGCTACCTCCTCACGCGCGCGTGGGTCGGTGGCCGGACGACCGCCCGGCAGCAGCGACGGCAGCGCGCCCGCCTCGATGGCGCCCCGCTCCCCCGCCCGGCGCGGAATCCACACCAGGCGGGCGCCGGTCGCCGAGGCGGCCCGGGCGGCTGCGGTGAGACCACCGGCCACACCGGCCAGCCGCTCGCCGATGACGATCACCGCGCCCTCGGCCCGCAGCGCCTCGGCGGCCTTGCCGCCCGCGGCCTCCAGGCCGACACCGCTCGCGAGCGCGTCCAGCCACTCCGTCTCGGTGCCCGGAGCGGCCGGCAGCAGCGTGCCGCCCGCCTTGTCCAGGCCCCGGGTGGCGTGCGTGGCCAGGGAGAACACCCGCTGCCCGTGCTGCCGCCAGGCCTTGCGCAGCCTCAGGAAGACGCCGGGCGCCTCTTCCTCCGACTCGAACCCGACCAGCAGGACGGCGGGCGCCTTCTCCAGGAAGGTGTACGTGACCCCCGTACCGTCGAGGTCGCGGCCGCGGCCGGCGACGCGGGCGGCCAGGAAGTCCGCCTCCTCGCTGCTGTGCACGCGCGTGCGGAAGTCGATGTCGTTGGTGTCGAGCGCCACGCGCGCGAACTTGCTGTACGCGTAGGCGTCCTCGATGGTGAGGCGGCCTCCGGTCAGGACACCGGTCCGGCCGCGCGACGCCAGCAGCCCCTGGGCGGCGATCTGCAGTGCTTCCGGCCAGGACGCCGGTACGAGGTCTCCCTCGGCGTTGCGCACCAGAGGCGTCTCGAGCCGGTCCCGCTGCTGGGCGTAGCGGAACGCGAACCGCCCCTTGTCGCAGATCCACTCCTCGTTGACCTCGGGGTCGTTGGCTGCCAGCCGCCGCATGACCTTGCCGCGCCGGTGGTCGGTGCGTGTGGCGCAGCCGCCGGAGCAGTGCTCGCACACGGAGTGCGAGGAGACGAGGTCGAAGGGGCGGGAGCGGAATCGGTACGCCGCCGAGGTCAGCGCGCCGACCGGGCAGATCTGGATGGTGTTGCCGGAGAAGTACGACTCGAACGGGTCGCCCTCGCCGGTCCCCACCTGCTGCAGCGCGCCCCGCTCGACCAGCTCGATCATCGGGTCGCCGGCCACCTGGTTGGAGAACCGGGTGCAGCGGGCGCACAGCACACACCGCTCACGGTCGAGCAGCACCTGCGTGGAGATCGGGACGGGCTTCTCGTAGGTCCGCTTGCGGCCCTCGAAACGGGACTCGGACTGGCCGTGCGACATGGCCTGGTTCTGCAGGGGGCACTCGCCGCCCTTGTCGCAGACCGGGCAGTCCAGCGGGTGGTTGATGAGGAGCAGTTCCATCACACCGTGCTGTGCCTTCTCGGCCACGGGCGAGGTGAGGTGAGTCTTCACCACCATGCCGTCCGTACACGTGATCGTGCAGGATGCCATGGGCTTGCGCTGGCCCTCGACCTCGACGATGCACTGGCGGCAGGCGCCGACCGGGTCGAGCAGAGGATGGTCGCAGAAGCGGGGGATCTCGATGCCGAGCTGCTCGGCGGCCCGGATGACCAGGGTGCCCTTGGGCACGCTGATCTCGGCGCCGTCGATCGTCAGCGTCACGAGATCTTCCGGCGGGACCGCCGCCTCGCCGCCCCCGGAGGGAGCGCTGGTGGTCACCGTCATGCGTTCACCTCCGTGTGCTTGTCGGCCCAGGCCGTGGACTTGGCGGGGTCGAAGGGGCAGCCGCGGCCCGTGATGTGCTGCTCGTACTCCTCGCGGAAGTACTTGAGCGAGGAGAAGATCGGCGAGGCGGCGCCGTCGCCGAGGGCGCAGAACGACTTGCCGTTGATGTTGTCGGCGATGTCGTTGAGTTTGTCGAGGTCGGAGAGGGCGCCCTTGCCGGCCTCGATGTCGCGCAGCAACTGCACGAGCCAGTACGTGCCTTCGCGGCACGGGGTGCACTTGCCGCAGGACTCGTGGGCGTAGAACTCGGTCCAGCGGGTGACGGCACGCACGACACAGGTCGTCTCGTCGAAGCACTGCAGAGCTTTTGTGCCGAGCATGGAACCCGCGGCGCCCACTCCTTCGTAATCAAGAGGGACGTCGAGGTGCTCGTCGGTGAACATCGGCGTCGAGGAGCCGCCCGGCGTCCAGAACTTGAGCCGGTGCCCGGGTCGCATGCCGCCGCTCATCTCCAGGAGCTGGCGGAGGGTGACGCCGAGCGGGGCCTCGAACTGGCCGGGGTTGGCGACATGCCCGCTCAGCGAGTAGAGCGTGAAGCCCGGGGACTTCTCGCTCCCCATCGACCTGAACCATTCTTTGCCGTTTTGCAGGATCGCGGGAACCGACGCGATCGACTCGACGTTATTCACCACAGTCGGGCACGCATAGAGGCCCGCGACCGCAGGAAAGGGGGGACGGAGCCGCGGTTGACCACGGCGGCCTTCGAGCGAGTCGAGCAGTGCGGTCTCCTCACCGCAGATGTACGCGCCGGCGCCGGCGTGCACGGTGAGTTCGAGGTCGAGTCCGCTGCCCAGGACGTTCTCGCCGAGGTAGCCCGCCGCGTAGGCCTCGCGCACGGCCTCGTGCAACCGTCGCAGAACGGGAACGACTTCACCACGCAGATAGATGAAGGCATGAGACGACCTGATGGCATAACACGCGATCACAATGCCCTCGATGAGGCTATGCGGGTTCGCGAAGAGGAGCGGGATGTCCTTGCAGGTCCCCGGCTCCGATTCGTCGGCGTTGACAACTAGATAGTGCGGTTTTCCATCCCCCTGCGGAATGAACTGCCATTTCATTCCGGTCGGGAATCCCGCGCCGCCTCGCCCTCGCAGACCGGAGTCCTTGACGTACGCGATCAGGTCGTCCGGCGACATGGCGAGCGCCTTGCGCAGGCCCTCGTATCCTTCGTGCCTTCGGTAGACGTCCAGGCTCCAGGACCGGTCCTCGTCCCAGAAGGCCGACAGCACGGGTGCGAGCAGCTTCTCGGGGCTGCTGCCTTTCAGCTCGGGTGCCAAGGTCATCACTCCCCCTCCTCGGCGGTAGGCCCTGCCGGGTGGGCTGGGTCGGAGGCCGATGTGTCCTGCGGCGCGTCGTGCGAACTCAGGTGCTCGGTGGGCGACGGCTTGTGCACCGCCCGGTCCTGCGGCTCGTCGTGCGGCCCGCCGTCCCGTGGGTGGACCACGCGCGCGGGTGCGGTCTCTCCCCTTGCCAGGCGAAGACCCACCAGCGACGCCGGTCCCGCACTGCCGCTCGCCTCGACGGCCCCGTCCCGCTCGTCGGGGAAGCCCGCCAGGATCCGGGCGGTCTCCTTGAAGGTGCACAGCGGCGCACCCCGGGTCGGTGACACCGTGCGGCCGGTCCGCAGGTCGTCCACCATGTGCTTCGCGCTCTGCACGGTCTGGTTGTCGAAGAACTCCCAGTTGACCATCACGACCGGCGCGAAGTCGCAGGCCGCGTTGCACTCGATGTGCTCCAGAGTGATCTTTCCGTCGTCGGTGGTCTCACCGTTGCCGACACCCAAGTACTCCTGGAGCTCTTCGAAGATCGCGTCGCCGCCCATCACCGCGCACAGCGTGTTGGTGCAGACGCCCACCTGGTAGTCACCGCTGGGGCGGCGCCGGTACATGGTGTAGAAGGTGGCGACGGCGATGACCTCGGCCGTGGTCAGGTCCAGCACGTCCGCGCAGAACCGCATCCCGGTGCGCGTGACATGTCCCTCCTCCGACTGCACGAGGTGCAGCAACGGCAGGAGCGCGGACCGGGAGTCGGGGTAGCGGGCGATGATCTCGCGCGCGTCCGCCTCCAGCCGGGCTCGGACGTCGTCCGGGTAGGCGGGCGCGGGCAGTTCGGGCATGCCCAGGCTGACGCCCCGCTCGGAAGAAGAGGTGGTCACCGGTCGACGCCTCCCATCACGGGGTCGATGGACGCGACGGCGACGATGACGTCGGCGACCTGGCCGCCTTCGCACATCGCCGCCATGGCCTGCAGGTTGGTGAAGGACGGGTCCCGGAAGTGGACCCGGTAGGGGCGGGTGCCTCCGTCGGAGACGGCGTGCACCCCGAGCTCGCCCTTGGGCGACTCGACGGCCGCGTACGCCTGTCCCGGCGGTACGCGGAAGCCCTCGGTGACCAGCTTGAAGTGGTGGATCAGGGCCTCCATGGAGGTGCCCGTGATCTTCTTGATGTGGTCGAGGGAGTTACCGAGACCGTCGGGGCCCAGGGCGAGCTGGGCGGGCCAGGCGATCTTCCGGTCGGCGACCATGACGGGCCCGGGCTGCAGCCGGTCCAGGCACTGCTCGACGATCCTGAGCGACTGGCGCATCTCTTCCAGGCGGATCAGGAAGCGGCCGTAGGAGTCGCAGGAGTCGGCGGTCGGGACGTCGAAATC
The DNA here is from genome assembly GCF_040635845.1 of Streptomyces sp. NPDC006872. Classification (NCBI taxonomy): domain Bacteria; kingdom Bacillati; phylum Actinomycetota; class Actinomycetes; order Kitasatosporales; family Streptomycetaceae; genus Streptomyces; species Streptomyces sp. NPDC006872. The sequence continues at coordinate 139,824 of NZ_JBEYIL010000001.1, read as the reverse complement.
GTAGGTCTCGTAGTCGCAGTAGGGCTGTGCCTTGCGCAGGTCGTGCGGCAGGCCGGTGGAGCGCAGGATCGGGCCGGTGGCGCCGAGGGCCATGCAGCCGGCCAGGTCGAGATAGCCGACGTCCTGCATGCGGGCCTTGAAGATGGGGTTCCCGGTGGCGAGCTTGTCGTACTCCGGGAGGTTCTTCTTCATCTTCTTCACGAACTCGCGGATCTGGTCCACCGCGCCCGGCGGCAGGTCCTGGGCGAGTCCGCCGGGGCGGATGTACGCGTGGTTCATCCGCAGGCCCGTGATGAGCTCGTAGATGTCGAGAATCATTTCACGATCACGGAATCCGTAGATCATGATCGTGGTGGCGCCGAGTTCCATGCCACCGGTGGCGATGCACACCAGGTGGGAGGACATCCGGTTCAGCTCCATCAGGAGCACCCGGATGATCTTGGCTCGCTCGGTGATCTGGTCCTCGATGCCGAGGAGCTTCTCGACGGCGAGACAGTAGGCGGTCTCGTTGAAGAAGGATGTCAGGTAGTCCATGCGCGTCACGAACGTGGTGCCCTGCGTCCACGTGCGGTACTCGAGGTTCTTCTCGATGCCGGTGTGGAGGTAGCCGATGCCGCAGCGGGCCTCGGTGACCGTCTCGCCCTCGATCTCCAGGATCAGGCGGAGCACCCCGTGGGTGGAGGGGTGCTGGGGGCCCATGTTGACGACGATGCGCTCGTCGTCGGCCCGGGCCGCGGACTGGACGACCTCGTCCCAGTCGCCGCCGGTGACCGTATATACGGTGCCCTCGGTGGTCTCGCGCGCCGAAGCGGACGCGGCTGCTGACTGCGTGTTGCTCACGAGTACGACCTCCGCTGGTCCGGAGCCGGGATCTGGGCGCCCTTGTACTCGACGGGGATGCCGCCGAGGGGGTAGTCCTTGCGCTGCGGATGGCCCTGCCAGTCGTCCGGCATCATGATCCGCGTCAGGGCCGGGTGGCCGTCGAAGACGATTCCGAAGAAGTCGTAGGTCTCGCGCTCGTGCCAGTCGTTGGTCGGATACACCGAGACCAGGGACGGGATGTGCGGGTCGGCGTCCGGAGCGCTGACCTCCAGGCGGATCAGCCGGTTGTGGGTGATCGAGCGCAGGTGGTAGACGGCGTGCAGCTCGCGGCCCTTGTCGTTCAGGTAGTGCACGGCGCTGACGCCGGTGCAGAGCTCGAAGCGCAGGGCCGGGTCGTCGCGCAGGGTGCGGGCCACCCGGAGCAGGTGCTCGCGCTCGATGTGGAAGGTGAGCTCGTCGCGGTCGACGATCGTCTTCTCGATCGCGTTGTCGGGCAGGAGACCCTGCTCCTCCAGGGCGCCCTCGAGTTCGTCGGCGACCTCGTCGAACCAGCCGCCGTAGGGTCGGCTCGCCGCCCCCGGGAGCCGGACCGAGCGGACCAGACCGCCGTAGCCGGAGGTGTCGCCGCCGTTGTTGGCGCCGAACATTCCGCGCTGGACGCGGACCTCCTCGCCGCCCTGGCCACGCTGGCCGGGGAGGTTGGAGGCGGAGAGGTCCTTCTCGGGGTTCACCCCGTTCGAGGAGCCGTTCGCGCCATGGGTGCCGTTCGCGTCGCTCACCGCAGCAGCCCCTTCATCTCGATCGTGGGCAGGGCCTTGAGCGCCGCTTCCTCCGCCTCGCGGGCCGCTTCCTCGGCGTTCACGCCCAGCTTGGAGTTCTGGATCTTGTGGTGGAGCTTGAGGATGGCGTCCATCAGCATCTCGGGGCGCGGCGGGCAGCCCGGCAGATAGATGTCGACGGGGACGATGTGGTCGACGCCCTGGACGATCGCGTAGTTGTTGAACATGCCTCCGGAGGACGCACACACGCCCATGGAGATGACCCACTTCGGGTTCGGCATCTGGTCGTAGACCTGCCGGAGCACCGGCGCCATCTTCTGGCTCACCCGGCCGGCGACGATCATCAGGTCCGCCTGGCGGGGCGAACCTCGGAAGACCTCCATGCCGAAGCGCGCCAGGTCGTAGCGGCCGGCGCCGGTGGTCATCATCTCGATGGCACAGCAGGCGAGGCCGAACGTGGCGGGGAAGACGGACGCCTTGCGCACCCAGCCCGCGGCCTGCTCGACGGTGGTCAGCAGGAAGCCGCTCGGCAGCTTTTCTTCGAGTCCCATGGCTAAAGGCCCCTCAGTCCCATTCCAGGCCGCCGCGCCGCCATACGTACGCGTACGCGACGAAGACGGTGAGCACGAAGAGCAGCATCTCCACGAGCCCGAAAACACCCAGGGCGTCGAAGGTGACGGCCCAGGGGTAGAGGAAGACGATCTCGATGTCGAAGACGATGAAGAGCATCGCCGTCAGGTAGTACTTGATGGGGAAGCGCCCGCCGCCCGCCGGCGTGGGGGTCGGCTCGATCCCGCACTCGTAGGCGTCGAGCTTGGCCCGGTTGTACCGCTTCGGACCGATCAGCGTGGCCATGACCACGGAGAAGATCGCAAAGCCTGCCCCGAGGGCTCCCAGTACGAGGATGGGCGCATACGCGTTCACCGCTCCTCGCTCCTCTCAGTCGGCACTGACTGCTGGCGATGGCGTCGGACTCACATCAGCCCCACCGGCCCCACGAACCCCGCCCTTCCCGACGAAGATCGCGAACATGTGAAGCAGGTCACAAGCCCAACTGCCTCGCATCTTATGCCCGCCGCTCTGTGATCTGCGACACGGGGTATTACACAAGCTTTGTGATCTCCACCACCTGACGAAGGATCATGAAGTCATATCAGCGGTGATCTTCGTACGCGAAGCGTCAGAGTGATCACAAGAAGTGACATTTGCACTCGTCGCCGCAGGCCACAAGGGGAGTCTCAATATCAAGAAGCTTCCCTTGCATGCAAATTGGAGATGGACTCGGGGTCCTGATAGTGGGGCGCATTCACACATGAGAGGGAGCCATGGTCGAGGTGTGGACGCGTGCACGCGTTCACGAGCGGAATCGATCGCACCGCATGCGCGAGACGCGCCCCTTCCGGTAACCGTTCCGTGACCTCCGCCACATTCATGAGAGGCCCATAAGAAGGGGGCTTGGCCAACGGTCTCAACCGGTGGTAGGTGGCGGGCAATCCGGGCGTAACGACGAAAGCCCATGATCACAGGCTTGATCACCCGAGTCCGCAATGTCCGTTACGGCGTCAATAAAGAACCCCAGGCAGGGAATTTGGGGCACCTGTTGAACAACTGTGGCGCAGCACACGTTTCTTGTAGGTATGGAGGAGCCCCTGATACCGGTTGGACTCATGTCCCACACCGCTCACATACGCAGCCACCGGAAACCCCGCCGCAGCGCGTCGACGATCGCGATGCGGGCCGGAGTCGCCAGTGGTGTCCTCGGCACGCTGGCCGTCGCCACGGCGGCCGGTACGGCCAACGCCGCCGAGCCGGTGACGCAGACGCTCGAACTGCCTGTGCTCACGGGCGACCTGGCCGCTCAGGTCGCACAGTCCGCTCAGGCCACGCAGCAGGCCGCGGCGAACTACCAGTTGCAGGCCGAGCGCGACGCGGCCGCCGCAGCAGCAGCCAAGGAGGCCAAGAAGGACCTCGCCGACGCCAAGGCCGAGGCGACGAAGAAGGCCGAGGCCGCCCGTAAGGCCGCCGCCGAACGCGCCACGCGCGCCGCCGAGCGGACCGTGCTCTCCACGTCGGCGAGCGACAGCAGCAGTTCCAGCAGCACGAGCACGTCCAATGCGACGGGTTCGGCCGCGGCCGTCATCGCCTTCGTGAAGGCGCAGATCGGGGACGCGTACGTCTCCGGCGGCACCGGCCCCAACTCGTGGGACTGCTCCGGGCTCATGCAGACGGCCTTCAAGCAGGTCGGCATCAGCCTGCCGCGCGTCTCGCAGGACCAGTCGACCTTCGGCACCCAGGTCTCCCTGGACAACCTGCAGCCGGGCGACATCCTCTACTGGGGCAGCGCGGGCAGCGCGTACCACGTCGCCGTGTACGTCGGCGACGGCATGTTCGTCGGCGCGCAGAACCCGTCCACCGGCGTGGCCGAGAAGCCGCTGTCGTACGACCCGCCGACCGGAGCGGTGCGGGTGCTCTGACACCCCCCAGGCGCCCCTGAGGGCGCCTCACGCACGCAAGGGCCGCAGCCGCTCGGGGGCAGCGGCCCTTCGGGCTCCCTCCTGCCACGCTCGACCCAGCCGGCCGCTCCGCTGACACCGCCGGCCCCACGGGCTGCCCTCAGCGCCCTCTCAGGCACGCTGGGGCGCTCCTCTGACGCCCGCTGCGCCGCGCCGACCGCTCCCCTGCGTCCTGCGCTGCCCTGGCGCTCAGGCGCGCCAACAAGGCCCCGCTGACGCGCACAGCCGCACCAACGCCCTCCTGGCACTGGTGGGTCACTCGTGGATTCACTCGTGGGTGTGCCCGGCGTCGGCCTGGCATGCTCGGCGGGCGGGTCGGGGGACTCCTCGGCTCGTCCGTGAGTCGAAGGAGAGAACGTCATGCCACGCGTGTTCGTGCAGGGGCGACCCGTCGCCTCGTATCCCCCGCTCGCGCCCGAGGCCCGGCGCGGCTCGGTGCGGCGGGTCACCGAGGTCGGTGAAGAGGTGCTGCACAAGTCCTGCCGGGATGTCACCGAGTTCGGGCCCGACCTGGCCGCGCTCATCGACGACATGTTCCTCACGATGTACGTCGCCGACGGGGCCGGACTGGCGGCGAACCAGGTCGGCGTCGGTCTGCGGCTGTTCGTCTACGACTGCTGGGACGACGAAGGTGTCCGACATGTCGGACACATCGTCAATCCGGTGCTGGACCGGCTCGACCCGGTCGGGCGACGGCTGCTGAACGAGGGCGAGGGGTGCCTGTCGGTGCCGGGCGCCGTCATGGACGTACCGCGGCCGGACCGGGCCGTGGTGCGGGGGTACGACCGGGAGGGCCGGCCGCTGGTCGTCGAGGGGCGTGGGTACTTCGCGCGGTGCCTGGAGCACGAGAGCGACCATCTCGACGGCCAGGTCTATCTGGACCGGCTCTCCAAGAAGGGCCGGAGGGAAGCGCTGCGGCAGGTGGCGGACCGGCGGGAAGAGGTCTTCGCACGCCGGGCCGCCAAGGTCGAGGCCCTGAGCAGGGACCATGGCCATGACCCGTCCTAGGCAGGACCTGCCCTGGGCAGCACCACCCGTCCTGGCCAGGACCTGCGCCAGGCAGGACTTGCCGAGGCAGGACCTGTCCCATGCGTCCGTCAGGCCTTCGGGGCCACCTTGCTGAGGCCGTTGATGATGCGGTCCATCGCGTCGCCGCCCGTGGGGTCCGTCAGGTTGGCGAGCATCTTCAGGGTGAACTTCATCAGCAGCGGGTGGGTCAGTCCGCGCTGGGTCGCGATCTTCATGACCTTCGGGTTGCCGATGAGCTTCACGAAGGCGCGGCCCAGCGTGTAGTACCCGCCGTAGGTGTCCGCCAGGATCTGCGGGTAGCGCTGCAGGGCGAGTTCGCGCTGGCCGGGGGTGGCGCGGGCGTGGGCCTGGACGATGACGTCGGCGGCGATCTGGCCGGACTCCATGGCGTAGGCGATGCCCTCGCCGTTGAAGGGGTTCACCAGGCCGCCGGCGTCGCCGACCAGGAGCAGCCCCTTGGTGTAGTGGGGCTTGCGGTTGAAGGCCATGGGGAGGGCGGCGCCGCGGATCGGGCCGGTCATGTTCTCGGGGGTGTAGCCCCAGTCCTCCGGCATGGACCCGCACCAGGCCTTGAGGACCTCGCGCCAGTCGAGTTCCTTGAAGGAGTCGGAGGTGTTGAGGACCCCGAGACCCACGTTGCTCGTCCCGTCGCCCATGCCGAAGATCCAGCCGTAGCCGGGGAGCAGACGGTCCTCGCCCGGGCCCCGGCGGTCCCACAGCTCCAGCCAGGACTCCAGGTAGTCGTCCTCGTGGCGCGGGGAGGTGAAGTAGGTACGGACGGCGACGCCCATCGGGCGGTCCTCGCGGCGGTGCAGGCCCATCGCCAGCGAGAGGCGGGTGGAGTTGCCGTCGGCGGCCACCACGAGCGGGGCGCGGAAGGTGACTTCGCGTTTCTCCTCGCCCAGCTTGGCGTGCACACCGGTGATGCGGCCGGTGCGGTCGTCGATGATCGGGGCGCCGACGTTGCAGCGCTCGTAGAGGCGGGCGCCCGCCTTCTGGGCCTGGCGGGCGAGCTGCTCGTCGAAGTCGTCACGCTTGCGGACGAGCCCGTAGTCCGGGTAGGAGGCGAGATCCGGCCAGTCCAGCTGGAGGCGGACGCCGCCGCCGATGATGCGCAGCCCCTTGTTGCGCAGCCAGCCGGCCTCCTCGGAGATGTCGATGCCCATGGCCACCAGTTGCTTGGTGGCGCGCGGGGTGAGGCCGTCGCCGCAGACCTTCTCGCGCGGGAACTCGGTCTTCTCCAGGAGGAGTACGTCGAGTCCGGCCTTGGCGAGGTAGTAGGCGGTCGTGGAGCCGGCCGGCCCCGCGCCGACGACGATCACGTCGGCGGTGTGCTCGGAGAAGGGCTCGGCGTGGGGCTCGTTCACGGCGGTCACGGCGGGATCTCCCCAAGTTCGGAATCTACGTGCCGACCGGCACTGGACATGGGCAGTCTATTCAGCAGAATTGATCACCCGGCTGAAGGGCTGCCCCGTGAACCGAACTCTCCCCGTAGTACGGCTGCGTGTTCCCACGGACGAGGACGCGGTCACATGGCACCGGGTCTTCGACGACCCTGACGTCATGGAGTTCCACGGCGGCAGATCCGCGGAGCTGTCGGTCTACGAGGAGCTCACCGCCCGCCAGCGCCGGCACGACGCCGAGCACGGCTTCTGTCTGTGGACGATGCTGGACCACGACGACCGGGTCATCGGGTTCACCGGCGCCCAGCCGTGGCCGCGCGAGTGGGGCCCCAAGGGGGAGATCGAGATCGGCTGGCGACTCGGGCGGGAGCACTGGGGGCAGGGGTATGTGACGGCGGCCGCGCAGATGACGCTGGAGCGGGTGCGGGCGGCCGGGGTGCCGGGGGTGGTGGCGATGGTCGACGCGGGCAACGCACGGTCCGTCGCCGTCACCCAGCGGCTGGGCATGCGGCTCGCGGAGGTCTTCACGACTCCCGAGTCGAAGCGTGAGGGGCACTGCTACCGACTGAGCTGGTGATCACCAAAAGTCACCCCCTGTAGTCGTTGGCCACGGAAAGACACCTGACGCTTCCGGACGCCACCCCCGGGCGGTTACCCTTCCAGTACCGCTGGGGGTGACATCTGTGCTCATACCACCCAAAACACCCGAAGTGCGCGTGCCCAGGTTCATCGGCCTGATGGCCATGGACGCGCGCGAGGCGGCCACGGCGCAAGGCGTGCTGCTGGCCGCACCGGACCGGCCCGATTTCCACCGCGCGGTCGTCGACTACGTCGTACGGCAGTACCCGCCGCCAGGCGTCGAGGTGCCGCGCGGCTCGGTCGTCAGCGTGTGGTTCGACTTCTCCGAGGGAGAGGGCGGCGGAGGCGCGGGCGTGCGGGAGCCGCGCGTGCCGAGACCGGGCGGCGGCGGACTGCAGCGCGAGCTGGACCGGTCCGGGGATCGGGATCGTCCCTTCGAGGCGATCACCGGTTGACGGCCGGGCGCCAGACCGGCCCTTTCCGCCACCCCGGGGCTCGCTCAGGCCTCCTTGAAGCCTCGGTGCAGGGTCACCACGCCGCCCGTCAGGTTGCGCCAGGCGACCTTCGACCAACCGGCCTTGCGCAGGTGCTCGGCGAGGGCGGGCTGGTCGGGCCAGGCGCGGATGGACTCGGCGAGGTAGACGTAGGCGTCCGGGTTGGACGAGACCGCGCGGGCCACCGGGGGCAGGGCGCGCATCAGGTACTCGGTGTAGACGGTCCGGAAGGGCGCCCAGGTCGGGTGCGAGAACTCGCAGATCACGACGCGTCCGCCCGGCCGGGTCACCCGGTACATCTCACTGAGGGCGGCGTCGAAGTCCTGCACGTTGCGCAGGCCGAAGGAGATGGTGACGGCGTCGAAGGTGTCGTCCTTGAAGGGCAGCCGCGTCGCGTCCCCGGCCGTGAACGGCAGCCAGGTGTGCCGCCTCTTGCCGACCTGGAGCATGCCGAGGGAGAAGTCGCAGGGGACGACGTAGGCGCCGGTCTGCGCGAAGGGGAGGGAGGAGGTGGCCGTGCCCGCGGCGAGGTCCAGGATCTTCTGGGCGGGGCGCGCGTCGACCGCCTTCGCGACCTCCTTGCGCCACCTGCGGTCCTGGCCGAGCGACAGGACGTCGTTGGTCACGTCGTACCGTTCCGCCACGCGGTCGAACATCGAGGCGACTTCATGGGGCTGCTTGTTCAGGGAAGCGCGAGTCACCCGCCCATTGTGGCAGCCCCGCCCTCACCGGCTCACGGCAGGAGCCTCGGCTTCTTCCGTGCCGCCACGTCCTCGACCCACCCGCACAGCAGCACGAAGACGCCGATCAGCAGCCAGCCCACGCCGAACATGAACCACTGGCTGTCGAGCGGCAGGTACTTCTCGAACGCGGGGACGTTCCAGAACTGGTCGACCAGCGGCACGGCCAGGATCAGGGCGATCTCGTGCCAGAGGTAGATCGTCACCGCGCGCGCGTTGAAGACGGTGACGATCCGGTTCGTGCGCCGGAAGCGGGTCAGCCAGGCGAAGTCGATCCCGAAGTAGGCCTTCGCCCACATCAGCAGCATGACGAAGCCGGCCGACCAGAAGGCCTGCGCGAGGGGGTTCTCGTCCAGGTCGTAGGTGCCGAACTCGGCCTGGTGCGTGAAGGCGTACCAGCCGCCGAAGGCGATCGCCGCCAGCGACACCACGACCACCAGAGCGGGCTTCATGCGCTGCAGGACGCCGTCGCGGTGCGCGAAGCCGAGCATCCAGCAGAAGAGGTACGTCGAGAGGTCCCACATCGCGGTGCCGACGCGGTTGTCCGGGCCGGCCCAGACGAAGGTCAGGACCAGGATCGGCGCGAGGGACAGCGCCAGCACGGGGATCGGGGCGAGCCGGAACAGCCGCAGCAGGAGCGGCGAGAGCAGCACGAACCAGAGGTAGGTCCGCAGGTACCAGAGGATCTCCCAGGCCTGCTCGCCCCAGGCGTTGCCGGGCGGGTCGCCCAGCGGCACGATCCAGTAGACGATCTCCCAGTTCGGCATCCAGTCGTGGATCAGCATCGCCAGAACGACGAAGACGCCCCAGAACCAGAAGGGCGGGAGGAGCCGACGCAGGCGGCTCTTCACCACCTTCGCCGCCGGACGCTCCAGGGACTTCGCCATCAGGGTGCCGGCCAGTCCGAACATGACCCCCATGGACGGGAAGACCATGCCGGCCCAGGCCCAGCCGAACGTGTGGTACGCGACGACTCTTATCAGGGCGAGGGCGCGGAGGGTGTCGAAGTAGCGGTCCCGCTGGGGAGCAGCGAGCTTGGGCGGGGACTCGTCCAGTACTTCCTTGCCAGCGGCGGGAGCCTCCCGCTCCGACTCCGGCTCCGGCTCCGGCTCCGGTGCCGGCTCCGGCTCCGGTGCCGGCTCCGGTGCCGACTCCGACTCCGCAGTCGGAGGCTCCACGGTGGGCAGGGTCGCCGTCTCGTCGACGGCGACGCCCTGCCCGTACTCCACGTACTCCGAGTGCTCCGTGTACTGGCTGTACTGGCTGTACTGGGTGGTCTGCGCGTACTGGGCGTACTCCGAATACTCCCCGTACTCCCCGTACTCCCTGTACTCCGGGTGCCCTCTGGACTCCGAGTACTCCGAGTACTCCGGGTGCTCCTGGGGATACGGCTGCTGCTGCACGTACTGCTGCGGCTGTCCGTTCCCGTCGTAGCCCTCGTACCCGGACGGGTACTGCTGTTGCCCGTGCCCCTGGTCGTACGGGTATCCCTGCCCGTGTCTCTGACCGTATCCCTGCTGCTCCCAGCTCATCAGCTCACCCCGGCCGGGGTGCCGACCTCGCCCGTGCGCTTCAGCTTCTGCCAGCGCAGGCGGCCGCCGGTGAGGGCGGTGATGCAGGAGTGGATGAGGACGAGGTACATCATCTGGCGGTAGGCCAGCTGCTGGAGCGGCATCATCAGCAGGTAGCGGTACTTCTCCCGGTCCAGGCGGAACGCGTAGGCCGCGCAGACCAGTTGGATGCCGAGGACCGCCAGCCAGGCCAGCAGGGCGGCCTGGAAGTCGATGAAGATCATCGAGTAGACGGTGAAGACGTCGATGAGCGGGGCGAAGACCGGTGTGATGATCTGGAAGAGGACCACCAGGGGCATGCCTACACGGCCGAAGCGGCCCGAGGGACCCTTGTCCGTCAGGGACTTGCGGTGCTTCCACAGGGCCTGCATGGTGCCGTAGGACCAGCGGTAGCGCTGGGACCACAGCTGCTTCAGGGAGCCCGGCGCCTCCGTCCAGGCCTTGGCGTGCTCCTGGTAGACGACCTGCCAGCCCCCGCGGTGCATGGCGATGGTGATGTCGGTGTCCTCGGCGAGGGTGTCCTCGCTCATGCCGCCGACCTCCAGCACCGCGTCCCGGCGGAACGCGCCGATCGCGCCGGGGATGGTCGGCATGCAGCGCAGCAGGTCGTACATACGGCGGTCGAGGTTGAAGCCCATCACGTACTCGATGTGCTGCCAGGCGCCGATGATCGTGTCGCGGTTGCCGACCTTGGCGTTGCCGGCGACCGCGCCGACCTTCGGGTTGGCGAAGGGCTGCACGAGGTGGTGCACGGCCTCCGGCTCGAAGACCGTGTCGCCGTCCATCATCACGACGATGTCGTAACTGGCGTTGCGGACACCGTTGTTGAGGGCGGCCGGCTTGCCCGCGTTCTCCTGGCGGATGACGCGGACGTTGGTCATGCCGAGGGCCCTCGCCGCCTCGCGCGAGATCTCGGACGTGCCGTCGGTCGAGCCGTCGTCCACGACGATGATCTCGATCGGGTGGGTGCTCTTCGCCAGCGACTTGAGGGTGTTGGCGATGCACTCCTTCTCGTTGTACGCAGGGACGATCACGCTCACCGGGCGGGTGATGGTCGGTCCCCAGCTGAAGCGGCGCTTGTTGCGCAGTCTGTAGTGGCGGCGGGCCAGGATCAGCATCATCCCGAAGCGGCCCATGACGGCCACGCCGACGACCATCAGTCCCACCGACAGCGTCGGCACGGTCCACTCGGCGAGGGTGACGGCCGCGATGAGGGCCTTGCCCTCGTAGAGGGTCACGCCGGTGGCCTCGCGGTGGGCGGCCTGCAGGCGGTCGATGGTCCCGCCCGCCCCGCCGCTTCCGCCCTCGGCTCCGATGCCGCCCTCGGTCCCGGCGCCGTTGCCGGTGCCGCCGGGTATGTTGCCGGGCTGCTCCCCGGTCGCCCCGCCGGCCGCGGCCGCCCCGCCCGCTGCGGCCGTCGCGCCCGCGCTCGGCGTCGCGTCGGCGCCCGCGGCCTGCTGCTGCCCCGTGCCGGAGGCCTCGCGCGCCGCTGTGTTCTGCTCCTCGATCACACCGCTGATGGTGGTGAAGGTGTAGCCCGCGGCCCTCATCTTCTTGATGTAGGTGGGCAGCGCCTTGATCGTCTGCGAGCGCTCGCCGCCGGCGTCGTGGAAGAGGACCGACGCGCCCTTGCCGTCCTCGGGCGTGGCCCCCTCGATGATCTTCGAGACGCCCGGCTTCTTCCAGTCGTCGCTGTCCGTGTCGACGAAGACGCTGGTGTAACCGTCGGCGCCGAGCTCCTTGTAGACGGGATAGCTGTAGTTGTCGATGGCGTCCGTCTCGGAGGAGTACGGGGCGCGGAAGAGCGTCGTCGTGATGCCGGCCGCGCCGGCGAGGGCGAGCTGGGTCTGCTCCATCTCACGGTCGACGCGGGTGTCGGACTGGTAGGAGAGATCGACGTGGGTGAAGGTGTGGATGCCCACCTCGTTGCCCTGCTCGACCATGTCGTTCACGATGCCCGGGTAGCGCGAGACCATCGAGCCGACCACGAAGAACGTGGCGGGCACGTCGTACTCCTGGAGGATCTCCAGCACCTGCGGCGTCCAGGTCGGGTTCGGGCCGTCGTCGAAGGTCAGCGCGATCGTCTTGTCGGGCACCGAGATCGTGGTGGCCTGGCCGCCCTGGAAGGACAGGATGGGCCCGCCGTCGAGGATGTCCTCGGGCACCTTGCTGGCGCTGGCCCCGGTGCGCACTCGCTGGTCGCCGCCGACCTCGGCGCGCAGATAGCCGTCGAGGAGCATCACCATGGTCAGCGCGAGCAGAAGCAGCAGGGCGAGGATGACACGCGGTTTCTGCAGCGCCGCGGCCTTGCCCGCGGCCCGCTCGATGCGGCTCGGGGCACGGCGGCGGCCGCGGGAGGAAGTAGTCGTCGTCATGGCAGTGGCTGCGCTCCGGTCAGTTGGCGGCCGCGGAGGCGCTCGCGGTCGGGGCGGAGCTCGGCGGCTCGCCGGTGGCGACGCCCGACGGCGGGGTGCCGCTGGGCTTCGAGGGCGGGGTGCCGACGCCGCCCTGCGGCTGGACGCCGCCGGGGCCGGAGTTCTGGGAACCGCCCGGGCCGCCTCTGCCGCCGAAGGGCAGCAGCGAGGACGGGGTCAGCGAGGTGCCCCAGCCCATGAAGGCGGCTCCGAGGACGACGGCGTACACGAGGCAGCCCACGCCCATGAGAAGACCGATCCGGCGCAGCATCTTCGACCTGCGTCCGGAGTTGTCAACGAACACGGGCCCCTCGGCGGAGGCGACGTCACGTTTGCGGTCGCGACGGCTGCCGCGAGAGGCGGCACGGCTTTCGATGGCAGGATCGGATTGCATTCCCCGGATATTAGAGAGCCTTTATGTGGCGTCTACTCTGAACCACTTGTGAGAGACCAATGAGAAACGCGTGAACCTGTCTCTTCCCTGAGAGAACCTTGAAAGCCCTGCGCAACATCGATCTCCCGTGCGAGGGTTGATTGTCCCTTTTGGGCGGGTGACTATCACCTTTTGCGCGCTTGCGTCCATGACCTGCCTGTGTGTCCACTGTTCCCGCGCGATCCGCCCACATGTGAGACATTTCCAATTCGGGAACGCCTTTTGTTTCCGTCCTGAGACAGAAATCACGAGAGCGGGTGCATACGCAATGAGGAGTTTCCTGATGCCGACGGCTGGGGTCACCTGCCTGTTTGCCCTGGCCGTATCGGGATGCTCCGCGGGCTCCGACAGCACGTCGGACGCGGCGCCCGCGGCCACCGAACGGGCGAGCAGCAGCCCCTCCCCATCGGAGAGCGCGAGCTCATCCAGTACCAGCACCTCCTACGCGCCGTATGTGAGCGCGGGGGAGGCGTCGGACAACGACTCCGCCGGTTCGCCGACGACGTACAACCTGGCGTTCGTCATCGGCAGCGGCAGCGGCTGTACGCCGAAGTGGAACGGCACGCACGCCATCGACGACGCGACCGTGAAGTCCCGGATCGCGGCGCTGACGGAGTCGGGCGCCACGGTGCGCGTCTCCTTCGGCGGGGCTTCCGGCGACGAACTGGCGGCCACCTGCGACAGCGCGTCCGCACTCGCGGAGGCCTACGGCGCGGCGCTCGACGCGGCCGGCTCCACCCAGGCCGACTTCGACATCGAGGGCGACGAACTGACCGACTCCGCCTCGGTCGCCCTGCGTTCCGAGGCGATCGCGGCGTTGCAGAAGGAGCGCACGGACCTGGAGGTCTCCTTCACGCTCCCGGTGATGCCCTCCGGACTGGACGCCGACAGCCTGGCGCTGCTGGCGTCCGCGAACAAGTACGACGTCCAGGTCTCCACCGTCAACCTCATGACGATGAACTACGGCGAGTCGTACTCCGGCGACATGGGCGGGTACGCGATCACCGCGGCGACGGCCGCGCAGGCACAGCTCAAGGAGGTCTTCGGCACGACGGACGTCAACGCGTGGAAGGCGATGGCGCTGACCTCGATGATCGGCACGAACGACGTCGACAACGAGACGTTCACGCTCGAGGACGCGGCGCAGGTGCGGACGTTCGCCAAGGAGAAGGGCATCTCGTGGGTGTCCATGTGGTCGACGTTCCGGGACCAGCAGTGTGAGGAGGGCACCGACACGGACGACGCACTGACCAACTGCAGCGGCGTCGACCAGGAGGCCGGAGCCTTCGCGGAGGCGTTCTCGGAGTAGCCCCGCCCCCGCTTCAGCCCCTTGGGGTCGGCCTAGCGCCGTCGGTACACGAGGCGGCCCTCGACCACCGTCGCCACGCAGGTTCCCGCGCCGGCGGTGGCGAGGGCCGTCTCGTCGGGGACGTCGAAGAAGGCGAACCGGGCGGCGGAGCCGCGCTCTCTCGGCCGGGCGAACTCCACCGGCAGGCCGCACGCGTACGGGTCCAGTGAGGGCGTACCGCCGGGCTGCCCGATCCGGCCGATGGTCGCCAGGCCGGACCGGCGTACGGCGTCCCGCACCGCGCGGCGGGCCGGTTCGCCGTCCTCGCAGGCCGCCGCGACCGTGCCGTGGGCCAGCATGCGCTGCACGCCGCGCCGGGCGCTCGCGCCCCAGCGGGCGTCGTCCGGGGCGAGCGCCGTGAGCGCGTCCCCGGTCAGCGGCGCGGTGCCCAGTTCGTCGGCCTCCCGCGGATCCGGGTGGTAGGCCCCGTCCAGCAGCTCCGTGCCGTGCAGGTTGATCAGACCGGGCGTGAGGATGCCGGGCCACCGGCGCACCCTGGCCCGCGGAAACGCCTCGACGAGTTGCTCCAGCGGGCCGGCCTCGGCGACCCAGGCGCCTTCGACGGCGAGCGCCCGGCCCCTGGAGTCGGAGTGAATCGTCAGCACAGCAGCCCTAGTCGGAACTCATCGAAAGCCAATGGGAGGCGAAAGCCCATGGGAGCGAAAGCCCATGGGAGCGAAGGCTAGTTGGAGGCGAGCAGCTTCAGTTCGGGGTGGGCCGTGCCGCCCGCGATCGCCGTGGACGAGATGTGGGACATGACCCGCTCGTCGACGGGGTCGTTCGCCGGGTCGTCGTGGACCACGAGGTGCTCGTACGTCGTGGCGCGCTGCGCGGGGACGCGGCCCGCCTTCCTGATCAGGTCGATGATCTCAAGGCGGTTGGAGCGGTGCTTGGCGCCGGCCGACGAGACGACGTTCTCCTCCAGCATGATCGAGCCGAGGTCGTCCGCGCCGTAGTGCAGGGAGAGTTGGCCGACCTCCTTGCCGGTGGTCAGCCAGGAGCCCTGGATGTGCCGGATGTTGTCCATGAACAGCCGGGCGATCGCGATCATCCGCAGGTACTCGAAGAGCGTCGCCTGGGTGCGGCCCTTCAGATGGTTGTTCTCGGGCTGGTAGGTGTACGGGATGAACGCGCGGAAGCCGCCCGTCCGGTCCTGCACGTCACGGATCATCCGCAGGTGCTCGATGCGCTCGGCGTTGGTCTCGCCGGTGCCCATCAGCATGGTGGACGTCGACTCGACGCCCAGCCCGTGCGCGGTCTCCATGATCTCCAGCCAGCGCTCGCCGGACTCCTTGAGGGGCGCGATGGCCTTGCGGGGGCGCGCGGGGAGCAGCTCGGCGCCGGCGCCCGCGAAGGAGTCGAGACCGGCCGCGTGGATGCGCGTGATCGCCTCCTCCACGCTCACCTTCGAGATCCGCGCCATGTGCTCGACCTCGGACGCGCCCAGGGAGTGGATCACCAGCTGCGGGTACGCCTGCTTGATGGCGGCGAAGTGCTTCTCGTAGTACTCGACGCCGAAGTCCGGGTGGTGCCCGCCCTGGAACATGATCTGGGTGCCGCCGAGTTCGACGGTCTCCGCGCAGCGGCGCAGGATGTCGTCCAGATCGCGCGTCCAGCCCTTGGCGGTGTCCTTCGGGGGCGCGTAGAAGGCGCAGAACTTGCACGCCGTGACGCACACGTTCGTGTAGTTGATGTTCCGCTCGATGATGTACGTCGCGATGTGCTCGGTGCCGGCGTACATACGGCGGCGTACGGCGTCGGCGGCGGCGCCGAGCGCGTGCAGCGGGGCGTCGCGGTAGAGGTCGAGGGCCTCTTCCGGCGTGATCCGCCCACCGGCCGCGGCACGGTCGAGCACGGACTGAAGGTCGGCCTTCTCGGTCACCGGGGGCGTCCCTTTCGTCAAGGATCAAGGGTTCTGGACGGACCGAACCAGCCTACGCCAGCACTCCGACAAGCCCGACTTCAGGCCGTGTACGCGCCGATCAGCAGCCCCGCGAAGGTCCCCGCGAGCATGAACGGCCCGAACGCGATCAACGTCTTGCGTCCCGCCCGCCCGATGACGACCAGCGCGCCCCCGTACAGCGCGCCGAACAGGAACGCGGCGAACGTGCCCAGCATGACCGTCGCCCAGCCGTACCAGCCGAGGACGGCGCCCGTCCCGAGCGCCAGCTTCACATCGCCGAAGGCCATCCCGCCGGGGTTGACGAGGTGCAGCACGAGATACGCGCCGCCCAGGGCGAGCGCGCCCAGCAGGGCCGTCGTCCAGCGGCCGGCGTGCTCGGGCAGCAGCGCGACCGGGCCCAGCAGGGCGAGGGCGGCGGCCGCGAGCGGCAGGGTGAGCGGATCGGGCAGCCGCCGCACCCGCACGTCGACGACGCCCAGCAGCACCCCGACCGGCGCGAGCAGCAGCCAGACGGCCAGCTCGGGCCGGGTGCCGGTGGCGAGGGCGAGGGCGGCGCAGAGGAGCGCGGTGAGGGCGGGCAGGAGGAGCGCGCCGGGGGCGTACGAGGCCCGCCCGGGAGCGGAGGCCGCCTGCCCGGGCTCCTCCACCCGCTCCGCGCACCGCGTGCAGTGCGCGCGCCCGAGCCAGCCGCCGAGCGGGTGCCCGGCCGGGCAACTCTCCCGCCAGCCGCCGTCCCGCTCCTCCCACGGCGTGGCGAAGCGGTAGGCGGCGCGCGGCAGCAGCGCCCCCGCCGCGGCGCCCCAGAGCGCGGCGACGGCGGCGAGCACCAGGTCGCTGGGAGGCGTGCTCACCACCACCGGCCCACCACCGTGCCCACGCCCGTGCCCCCACCCGTGTCCACCACCGTGCCCGCGGCCGTGCTCACCGCCGTGCTCACCGACTCCCCCGCGCGGTCCTGCTCTTCCCCTTGCCCTTCTTGCGGAGCCGCTTCAGCCGGGCCTGCTCCTGCGCGCGCTGCGCCGACGTCACCGCGCCGCGGCGGCGGTACCAGAGCCAGCCGAGCAGGGCCGCCGTGGCCGCGTAGGCCAGCAGGGCGCTGCCGGTGCCCGGGATGTAGTCGCACATGGCGCCGCCCGAACCGCAGTTCCTGCCGGGCAGTGCGCCGAGGACGTACATCATCGCGCCGAACGCGGCCGTCCAGCAGAGGGCGCCCCCGATCGAACGTCCGATCCGCACCGGCCGGGTGCGGCCCCGGTTGCGCTCCGGGGCGGAGAACCACGCGCCGCCGACCCAGCCGGCCACCGACAGCAGCCCGAGCCCGGCGCCGACCGTCCAGCCGCCGCCGGGCACGTCCACCAGCACCGGCGCGGTCACCCGCACGAACCACTTCCACAGGCCCATCCCGATGACGAGGACGGCGAGGAGGGCCACGAGGAGGAGGACGCCTCCGGCGATACCCCAGCCGTCCCGGGCCCGGAGCCGCTTCCCGCCGCCGTCGCTGCTCCCGGTCCTTGCCATCTGTTCCCCCTGTTCCCTCTGTTCCCTCTGTTCCCCCATGTGGGCTACTCGACCTTCGACATCCGCGCCACCGGGTTGCCCTCGGCCGC
Organism: Streptomyces sp. NPDC006872; assembly: GCF_040635845.1. Classification (NCBI taxonomy): domain Bacteria; kingdom Bacillati; phylum Actinomycetota; class Actinomycetes; order Kitasatosporales; family Streptomycetaceae; genus Streptomyces; species Streptomyces sp. NPDC006872. Next base: position 122,189 of record NZ_JBEYIL010000001.1, on the reverse strand, counting down.
GCTGTCGGAGGCGTATGTCAGGTCGTCGCCGGTCGGGGTGAGCGTGATCGTGTGGGCCTGCGGATTGCAGCCGCCGTGGTTGCTCTGCGCCCCCACCGACTCGGCGACGACCTGCGTCTGCGTCACCTGCTTCAGCGTCAGCAGGTCGACGCAGACTCCGCCGAGCACGTCCGTCTGCCGGAGCTCTCCCAACTCCTCTCCCACGTCCGCCTGTCGGACCGTCACCCGGAAGGTGCCCATCGGCAGGGCGCCGTCGAGGCCGTTGCCCTGGCCCTGCCAGGTGCCGACGTAGTTCGCCGGGAGGGTGGCGGGTGACGCGCCGTCGGCGGGGCCGCCGCTCGCGGCGGCCGTCGAATCCGCTGTCGAGTCCGCCGTCGGTTGCGCCGAGTAGGAGTCGCTGCCGGCGGCGGAGTCCTGGTCGCGGTCGCCCGGCAGCAGGTCGAACAGGAAGACCGAACCGACCGTCACCGCCGCCAGCGCTCCCGCGACCGCCAGCGCGACGGTGCAGCTCAGCCGACGCCCGCGCCCGCCCTCGCCCGCCGTGGCGGAGGCGGCCACGGTGACGGACACCTTGCCGGGGGCGGCCGGCGGCTCGGCGTCCCGCGGCTCGGGCACCGACACCGGAACGGAGGCCGGAGCGGAGGTCGGCCCGGAGGCCGGTGCGTCCATCACCGGCGGCGGGCCGAACTCGCCGGACGTCACCGCCGCACTGCTGAACGCCACCGGCCCCGACGCGACCGGGGCCACAGCCGCCCCCGCCGCCGTCCCCTCCAGGTTCAGCAGTTGGACGGCGCTCCGCCCGACCTGCTGCACCAGCGCACCCGGCAGCCAGCCGTCCGCCACGAGTCGGGCCGCGCCTTCGGGAGCGAGCCGTCGGGCGAGGTCGGCCGGGGCGGGTCGGGCGGCGGGGTCCTTGGCGAGGCAGGCCTCGACGACTTCCCGCAGGTCACCCCGCAGCAGTCCGCCTTCCGGTTCGCCCAGCTCCGGCGGTTCGTGGACGACCCGGTAGAGGAGGGCGGCCGAGGAGTCCCCGGGGAACGGGGGCTGCCCGGTCGCCGCGTAGGCCAGCACCGCGCCGAGGGAGAACACGTCGGCCGCGCCGGACGCGCCCCGGCCGAGGATCTGTTCGGGGGCCATGTAGCCGGGCGAGCCGACCGAGACGCCGGTCGAGGTGAGCGAGGCGGTGCCGTCGGTGGCGCGGGCGATGCCGAAGTCGATGAGCAGCGGGCCGTCGACTGTCAGAAGAACGTTGGACGGCTTCACGTCCCGGTGCACCAGGCCCAGTTCGTGCACGGCGGCGAGCGCCTCGGCCAGGCCCGCGCCCAGCACCCGCACGGAGTGGTGCGGGAGGGGCCCGTCGGAGACGACCGCCGCGGCCAGGGACGGGCCCGCCGCGTAGCCGGTGGCCACCCAGGGGACGGCCGCCTCGGGGTCGGCGTCCAGGACCGGCGCGGTCCACGCCCCGCCGACCCGTCTCGCGGCGTCGACCTCGCGCCGGAAGCGGGCGCGGAACTCCTCGTCGAGCGCGAGATGCGGGTGCACGATCTTGACGGCGACCGTGCGGCCGCCGGCGCTGCGGCCGAGGAAGACACGGCCCATCCCGCCGGAGCCGAGTCGCCCGAGCAGCCGGTAGGGCCCCACGGTCGTGGGTTCGTCGTCTCCGAGCGGCTGCATGGCCGTCCACCCCTCCCCCGTGCACAGCACGTTGCGCAGCACCTTGTGCAGCGCCTTGTGCAACGTGCTGTGCAGCAGATTACGCAGATAGGGGCCGGAGCAGTTCCACCTTCACGTCGGCCGGGAAGCCCGTCGTCGGGCCGACGCGGCGGGCGAACTCGGCCACGGCCGCCAGTTGGGCCTCGCCGAAGCGGAAGTCGAGGGTGGTGAAGTACTGCTCGAGAACGTGTTCGTCGAACTCCTCCCAGCGGGCCGCCTGCTCGGCGACCTTGCCGACCTCGTCCAGGGAGAGGTTGCGGGAGTCGAGGAAGGCCTGGTGGACCTGGTGGGTGATGACCGGCTCGCGCTCCAGGTACTCGCGCCGGGCCGCCCACACCGCGAAAACGAAGGGCAGACCGGTCCACTCCTTCCAGAGCGCACCGAGGTCGTGCACCTCCAGGCCGAGCCGCGGTCCGTCCAGCAGGTTGGCCCGCAACGCCGCGTCGCCGATGAGCACGGCGGCCTCGGCCTCCTGCATCATCAGGCTGAGGTCGGGCGGGCAGGTGTAGTAGTCCGGGCGGACCCCGAAGCGGTCGGCCAGGAGCAGCTGGGCCAGGCGCACTGAGGTGCGGGAGGTCGAGCCGAGTGCGACCCGTGCGCCGTCCAGCTCCTCCAGCGGGACCTGCGAGACGATCACGCAGGACATCACCGGGCCGTCGCAGCCGACGGCGATGTCGGGGAAGGCGACCAGGTCGTCGGCGTTCCTGAGGAACTCGACGAGGGTGATCGGACCGACGTCGAGGTCGCCGTGCACCAGCCGCTCGCTCAGCTTCTCCGGGGTGTCCTTGGTGAGCTCGAAGTCGAGGAGGGTGCCGGTTCTCGCGAGCCCCCAGTAGAGGGGCAGGCAGTTGAGGAACTGGATGTGGCCGACGCGCGGCCGGGTGCGAGAATTGTCCACATCGTGAGGCTAGACCCCGTCCCGGGCGCGCCGGACTCCGACCCCCGAGCGCCCTCCGGGTCAACCTCTTTCGGGGATCTTCAAACATCCGGGTGACGTGATCTTGACCTCTATTGCATTCGGCAGCCTGCGTGCTAGGCTCGCCGCAAGTTGCAGTTTGGTTTCCCTTGCAGTACAGAGCCTGCGGAGCATGTAACCGCGGGCTCTCGTCGTTTTCAGACGTATGCAGTTGTGCGGCACTTGCTTTCACGCTTGCAGGGTTCTGGAGCAGGGCAACCCTTTGGGCCCAAGGAGGGCTTATGGCTACCGGAACCGTGAAGTGGTTCAACGCCGAAAAGGGCTTTGGCTTCATCGCCCAGGAAGGCGGCGGCCCCGACGTCTTCGTCCACTACTCCGCGATCAACGCGCAGGGTTTCCGTTCGCTCGAGGAGAACCAGCAGGTCTCCTTCGACGTGACGCAGGGCCCGAAGGGTCCGCAGGCGGAGAACGTCACTCCCGTCTGAACCTCCCTCACACCCGTGAGATCGCAAGTCTGAGAGCAGTACCCAAGGAGCCCTGTGCCTTTCGGCACGGGGCTCCTGCCTTTGCCCCGGCATAGCCATACCCATTCCTCAGACGTGCTGCATGACCAGGATGAACGTGGTGCCCGGCGTCAGCGCCTCGTACGAATGCGGCACATCCCCGCGGTAGGTCATGTAGTCCCCGGGGTCGAGTTCCACCGTCTCCCCCGCCGGTCCGGCCTTCACCCTCCCCGTGCTCACGATCAGGTGCTCCACCGTGCCCGGAATATGCGGCTCCGAATCCCGGACGGCCCCGGGCTCGACCCGCAGGTGGTAGATGTCCCGCCGTGCGCCGGGCGGGCTGGCGGACAGCAGGGTGCCCGCGAACTCGGCCTTCTCGGAGACGACGGTCGACCCCTCCCCCGCCCGGATCACCTGCACGGACGGCGCCGGCGGCTCGACGAGCGCGCTGAAGGGCACGCCGAGCGCCACGCCCAGCGCCCACAGCGTCTCGACGCTCGGGTTCCCGCTCGCCGCCTCCAGCTGGGACAGCGTGGACTTGGCGATCCCGGCCCGCTTGGCCAGCTCGGACAGGGAGAGCCCGGCGCGGGTGCGCTCGCGCCGCAGGGACGCGGCGATCCAGTCCAGGGGGAGTCTGGGCGGGCTTCCGGCCGGCTCGGACATCTCGTTCGCTCCATCGGTACGATCGTTCGCCTTGACGAACTCGGATGCTTCTGTTCATTGTAGAGAACATGCGTACGGCAGAACGAACACCCTGGTGGCGATCCAAGCGGGCCGGCCGCCTGATCCGGCTCACCCGGCCGATCCGGCTCACCCGGGACGCCCGGCTGACCCGGCTCACCCGGGACGCCTCCCTCATCTGGGTAGCCAGCGGCGTCGTCGGCCTGTCCTTCGGCGCCATCTCCGTGGCCGGCGGGCTGCCGGTCTGGGCGCCCGTGGTGATGTCCCTGGTGGTGTATGCGGGCTCCGCCCAGTTCAGCGCGGTCGGCATCCTGATCGCCGGGGGCGGTCCGCTCGCCGCCGCCGCGACCGGGCTCCTGCTCAACACCCGCAACGCCGCGTTCAGCCTCGCGGTCGCCGACCTCCTCGGCCCCGGCCGGGCGACCCGGCTCCTCGGCGCGCACCTGGTGACCGACGAGACGGTCGCGTTCGCCCTCGCCCAGCCGGACCCCGCCCGCCGCCGCGCCGCGTTCTGGATCTCCGGCCTCGGTCTGTTCGCCGTCTGGAACACGGGCGTGCTCGTCGGGGCCCTCGCCGGAAGCACCCTCGGCGACACCGCCGTCTACGGGCTGGACGCCGCCTTCCCGGCCGTCCTCGTCGCCCTGGTCCTGCCCGCACTCCGCAAGGACGCGAGCCTGCGCCGACCGGCGGCCCTCGGCGCGGTCCTGGCGCTCGCGGCGACGCCCTTCGTTCCGGCCGGGGCGCCGGTGCTGCTCGCCCTGGCCGGCCTGACCGTATACGGGTACGGCCGTCAGGAGGTCGCGGCATGAGTGCGACGGTGGCCGTGATCCTGATGCTGGCCGTCGGGACGTACGCCCTCCGGCTGGTCGGCCCCGTGCTGCACGGGCGGCTGGAACTGCCCGCCCGGGTCCAGGAGCTGCTCTCCGCCGGGGCGGTGGTCCTGCTGGTCGCGCTGCTGGCGACGGGCGCGCTGACCGAGGACGGCGGCTTCGCCGGGTGGGCGCGTCCGGCCGGGGTGCTGATCGCCGGGGTTCTGGCCTGGCTGAGGGCGCCGTTCGCGGTGGTGGTGCTGGCGGCTGCGGCGACGGCCGGGGGGCTGCGGGCGCTGGGGGTGGCTTAGAGCTGGGGATGGCTTGAAGCTGAGGGTGGCTTGGACAAGGGCGCGTTGTCGGTGGGGGGTGGCTTGGAAGGGACCCGTTGTCGGTGGGGGCGGCTAGGGTCCCCGCCCATGACGGACACCGACGCCACAGCCGCAAGCCCTGCCGCCGCCTCCGCCCCCACCGAGCCCGCCACCCCTGCCTCCGCCTCCACCCCCGCCTCCGCCTCCACCCCCGCCAAGCCCGCCACCCCTACCGTCCCAGCCGAGACCGCCGTCCCCGCCACGCCGTCCACCCCTCCCACGCCGTCCGCCCCTCCCGCCCCCTCCACTCCGGACTTCCTCACGGCCACCCGCACCTTCTACGACGCCATCGCCGACGACTACGCCGACCTCTTCCGTGACGAGGTCGCGGCTCAGCCGCTGGAGCGGGCCGTGATGCGGGCGTACTCCGAGCTCGTCGGCGCCGGCGGCCGGGTGGTCGATCTCGGGTGCGGGCCCGGCCGGATCACCGGATTCCTCGCCGCCCTGGGACTGTCCGTGTCGGGGCTCGACCTCTCGGAGTCGATGCTGGCGATCGCGCGGCGCGAGAACCCGGGGATCCGGTTCGAGCAGGGCTCGATGCTGAAGCTGGACGGCCATGCGGACGGCTCCCTCGACGGCGCGGTCAGCTGGTATTCCTCCATCCACACCCCTGTGGACGAACTCCCCGCCCTCTTCGCCGAGTTCCACCGGGTCCTCGCCCCCGGCGGCCACCTCCTCCTCGGCTTCCAGGTCGGCGACGTGCCCCGCCGCCACGACCGCCCCTGGGGTCACCCGGTCGCCCTCGACTTCCTACGGCGCCGTCCGGAACAGATGGTCGAACTGCTGACGGCGGCCGGTTTCACCGAGCAGTCCCGCACGGTACGGGAGCCGAACACCGACCGCGGGGAGAAGGTCCCGCAGGCCTTCCTGATCCTGCGCAAGCCGCTGTAGCGCCGGACGGGCGCCAGGACCTGTCCCAGGACCGGGTCGCGGCCGCCGGGTCCAACGACGGCCCTCCGCAAGCAACTTGGCGACAACATCGCGGCGCCGGTTTGGGCCTGGATCCCAATCGAACCCGGGTACGATCGGCGCCTCAGGGCTGCCGAATGCGTTCGGCGGCCCTCTCCCGGATGCTGGAAGGACGCGAAACAGTGCAGTCTCCGCTGCCCCGCCGGTCGAAGGGACCGTCGGCGATCGCCGCGGCGTCGGCTGCCGTCGCGCCACCGGGCCGCACCGGCGCCGAGGACGATTCAGCGTCCTCCCCGGAGTCCGAGGCCGCAGCGCCTCCGATGTCCGAGGCGGCGGCCGCGTTCGCGGCGGAGGCCGCCTCCACGCCACCGACCGGGACGGCCACGCCCCGATCCCAGACGGCACCTCGGACCACGACCGCGCCTCCAGCCCCGTCCCCAACCCCAACCCCGTCCCCGTCCCCGTCCCCGTCCCCTGGTCGGCGGCGGTTGTCGCGGCCGGTGCTGCTGGCGGGGGCCGCTGTGCTCGTGGCCGCCCTGATCGGTGGCGCGGCCTTCGTGGGGACCGACGACGGTGACGGTGACTCGCGGTCGGCGACCTCGATGCCGGGCGGCGGCCTGGCGGACAACGCGCGGGGCACCGGGCCGGACGCGAGCGCGCCGAGCGGGTCCGGCTCGGCCTCGGCGTCGACCGCACCGTCCGCGTCGCCGTCGCCCGGCGCCACGAGCGCGTCGCCGAAGGCGTCGGCCACCGGGTCCGCCAAGAACGCCGGCGCCGGCGCGCCCACGCAGGCCGGGCCGTCCACCGGCCAGGACGCCGACACCGACTCAGGCGCAGGCACCGACGTGGCCGCCGCCGGGGCGGGCGGCAGCGACGACGGCCCCTCCTGCACCTCGGCCGCCGGTTCCGGCCCGCTCACCGACTACTCGGCGTGCGTGTCCTCCGGAACCGTCACGTTCAAGGTGACCTTCCACTCGGCGAAGCCCTTCTACCACGTGTTCATCGACACCGACGGCAACACCAGGACCGGCTACCAGCTCCCCTACCCCTCCCCCTCGGCCCTCGGCGCCGACTACATGATCGAGAACGGCGGCCTCTTCCGGAGCCGGTCGACGGACTGGAGCTGGACGGAGACCTCGGCCCACCCCACGAGGACGGTCAGCGGCGGCACCCAGACCTGGGTCCTGCCGCTGAGCAAAATCGGTTCACCGTCCCGCACCCAACGGGTGGAGTTCCACGCCGGTTCCGACTACACCGCCGTCATCACCTTCAACCCGGCGTAGGCGTGTTCAACCCTGCGTAGGCGTGTTCAACCCGGCGTAGGCGTGGCCGCGAGATCGAGGGCCGCGATGTACCCGAAGGTCATCGCGGGCCCGATCGTCGAACCGGCGCCCGCGTAGCTGTGGCCCATGACGGCCGCGCTGGCGTTCCCGGCGGCGTACAGCCCGGGGACGACGGAGCCGTCCGCCCGCAGGACCCGCGCCCGGGCGTCCGTGCGCAGACCGCCCTTCGTGCCGAGGTCGCCGGGGACGATCCGGAAGGCGTGGAACGGGGGCAGCCAGAGCGGTGCGAGGCAGGAGTTGGGCAGCACGGACGGGTCCGTGTAGTAGTGGTCGTAGGCGCTGTCGCCGCGTTTGAAGTCGGTGTCCCTGCCCTGCAGGGCGAGGGTGTTGAACCGGTCGACGGAGGCGCGCAGGGCGGCGGCCGGGACGCCGATGGAGGCCGCGAGGGCGTCCAGGGTCCAGGCCTTGTGGGCGGCGCCCGAGGTGTACCAGTCGGCGGGGAACGCGAAGGTCGGGGCGACGTCCTTGAAGAGGTACCGGTTGCGGTAGTTCTGGTCGACGACCAGCCAGGCCGGGATGTCCGGGGCGGTCGGGTTTCGGTCGTACATCGTGTGGACGACGTCGCTGTAGGGGGCGGCCTCGTTGACGAAGCGGGCGCCGGCCTGGTTGACCAACAGGCCGCCGGGGAGGGTGCGTTCGGCGAGGCAGAAGTACGGGTCGCCGGGTAGCGGGATGGCGGGCCCCCACCAGGCGTCGTCCATCAACGCGAGGGCCCCTCCGGCCCGTTGGCCGGCGCGGATCCCGTCCCCCGTGTTCTCCTTCGCCCCGACCGTCCACTCGGTGCCGATCGGCTGGCGCTGGTACTGCGCCCGCATCGCCGCGTTGTGCTCGAACCCGCCCGAGCCGACGACGACCCCCCGCCGCGCCCGCACGAGCCCCGGCACGCCGTTGCGGGTGACGACGGCCCCGGCGACCACGCCTCCCTCCACGAACAGGTCGGTGAGGGGGGTGTTCAGCCATACCGGCACCTGGGCGGCGAGCAGTCCGGCGCGCAGGCCTGCGGCCAGTGACTGGCCCATGGTGAGCGGCTTCTGCCCGAGCAGGGCGGCTTTCGTCCCGCGTGCCAGACACTCGGTGGCGACGGCGGCCCCCTTGAGGCTGACGGCGGCCAGCGCGAGCCACTTGTAGTCGGCGCTGAACACGACCATGCCGGCCGGGACTTCGAGGTACGGGGGGTTGAGCCGGGCGAGTTCGGCGCCGAGGAGGTTGCCGTCGAGCTGATCGGGCTCGATGGACCGCCCGCCGGGCAGCCCGCCGGACAGTTCGGGGTAGTAGTCGCTGTACCCCTCCATCCAGCGGAAGCGCAGCGGGCTGTTGGCCATGACGAAGGAGAGCATGGCGGGCCCGTGCGCGAGGAAGGCGGCCTGCCGGTCGGCGGGAACGTCCGCCCCGACGACGGCGGCGAGATAGGCGGCCGCCTTCGCGGGCGTGTCCGGCACCCCGGCGGCCAGGATGACGGAGTTGTTCGGGATCCAGATCCCGGCGCCCGACCGGGCGGCGGACCCCCCGAAGGTAGGCGCCTTCTCGACGACGACACACGTCAGTTGCCGCTTGGCGGCCGTGAGCGCGGCGGTCATCCCGGCGGCCCCGGACCCGATGACGACGACGTCATAGGTACCGAGGAGCGGAAGATCGGCCGCCCGCGCCCCTCCACCGGCGACCGCAAGCCCGGCACCGGCGGTGGCCGCCCCGAGCACGGCCCTACGGGAGGGCAGTCCGACAGGTCTCGCAGGTTCCGCGCTCGTGTTCATGGCCCACTCCAGCCCGCAGAAAACGCATGGATGAATGAATTCGGGTGCGGAGCCCGGAATGTCCCGCGAGGGTCTTGTGAAGTCAATGGCCGTGCAACGGCGACGTAAGACGCGTAGGGCGCGGCGATGCGCCACCACCTCGCCTCGACGTGATCGCGCACCGCACTTGAGTTGAACACGTTCAAAAACTCTGCGAGGGTGTGACCATGAGATGGCCTCTCGCAGGCGCGTCACTCGCGTCGTCCGTCGCGTTGATCGCCGCACTGAGCGCATGCACCACCGGCCTCGCCGGTCCCTACCAGTACTACAACGGCACCGGGCTGCACGACGCCAAAGCGGCTGAGGCCGTCGGGACCTGGGAGTGCGTCGAGGGAACACGGCTCACCCTCCGCCCGGACGGGACCGCGGCCTTCCGGCAACTCGACGGCCAGGACTTCGACTTCGACGACGCCTGGCGCGTGACCGGCACGGGGACCTGGGAACTGGCCGACCACTCCGGAGGCCAGACGATCAGCCTCACCATGACGACCCGGACGGCGGTCGGGACACGCTCCGCCACACCGGCGCCCACGGAGTCGCCCGAGGTGCCCTCGGCCTACACCTGGCGGTTCTACGTGGACCGCGATGCCCACAACAAGCTCGTGCTGTTCTTCTTCTACAGCGATCCCGACGCCGGGAACACGTATGCGATGCAGCGCGCGCACGGTTAGCGTGGTCGGGTGATCGACGACACCGTGCGACTGCGCCCCGTCCGCGAGGACGACCTGCCGATGCTGGAACTGTTCATGGTCGACCCCGAGGCCGCCGGGCCGTTCGCGTGGTTCGGCTGGACGGACCCCGGGCGCTTCAGGCGCCGCTGGACCGAGAACGGACTGCTCTCCGCCGACGGCGGTCAATTGATGGTGACGACCGACACGGACACGCTCGGCTTCGTGGCCTGGCGCAAGGTCGTCACCGTGCCCCACTCGTACTACTGGAACATAGGCATCCAACTGCTGCCGCAGGCCCAGGGACGCGGCGTCGGCACCCAGGCCCAACGCCTCCTGGCCCGCTACCTGTTCGCGCACACGCCCGCCGCGCGGATCGAGGCGCACACCGAGGTGGAGAACTTCGCCGAGCAACGCGCCCTGGAGAAGGTCGGTTTCACCCGCGAGGGCATCCTGCGCAGCGTCATTTTCCGGGACGGGCGCTGGCGCGACAGCGTGTCCTACAGCGTCCTGCGGGACGACGCACCCTGAGCGAACGGCAGTTCGGGGAGGACGGGTGCCGTTCACGAGCGGCGTCTTCTCCTACTGCTTCTCCTACCGCTTCTCCTACTGCTGCGCGTACAGGCCCTCCACCTGGTCCGCGAAGTCGTTCAGGATCGCCTCGCGGCGGAGTTTCATCGACGGGGTGAGGTGGCCGGAGAACTCCGTGAAGTCCGTCGGGAGGATGGCGAAGCGGCGGATGGACTCCGGGCGGGAGACGAGTTTGTTGGACTCGTCGATCGCGCGCTGGAGTACGGCGTTCAGATCCGCGTCGTCGATCAGGAGCTCCGCCGGGACCGGGTGCTTGCCGTTCATCTGACGCCAGTGGGTGAGGCCGTCGGGGTCGAGGGTGAGGAGGGCGGAGACGTAGGGGCGGCCGTCGCCGAGGACCATCGCCTGGGAGATCAGGGGGTGCGAGCGCAGCCAGTTCTCCAGGGGCGCGGGGGCCACGCTCTTGCCGCCCGCGGTGATGATCATCTCCTTCTTGCGGCCCGTTATGGTCAGGAAGCCCTCGTCGTCCAGTTCGCCCAGGTCGCCGGTGGCCAGCCAGCCGTCGGGGGCCGCCGGGACCACTCCCCCGGCCGCCGGGTCCCAGTAGCCGCGCAGGACGTGTTCGCCGGCGATGAGGATCTCGCCGTCCGCGGCTATGCGGATCTTCGTGCCGGGCAGCGGCCAGCCCACCGTTCCCAGGCGGGGTTTCATGGGGGGCGTGACCGTCGACGCGCCGGTGGTCTCCGTCAGGCCGTAGCCCTCGTAGATCTCGATCCCCGCGCCCAGGTAGAAGGAGGAGAGGCGACGGCCCAGCGGGGAGCCGCCGCAGATCGCGTGGCGGACCCGGCCGCCCATGGCGTTGCGGATGCGGCGGTAGACCAGCGGGTCGTAGAAGGTGCGGGCGGCGCGGAGGGTGGCCGCCGGGCCGGAGCCGTCGCCGGTCTTCTGGGCCTCCACCGCCTCGCCGTAGCGGCGGGCCACGCCGACCGCGCGGTCGAAGGAGGACAGCCGGCCGCCCGACTCCGCCCGTGCGCGGGCCGTGTTGAAGACCTTCTCCAGCATGTAGGGGATGGCCAGCAGACAGGTGGGTCTGAAGGCCGCCATGTCGGGCAGGAGTTCGTCCGCCTTCAGGCTCGGGGCGTGGCCCAGGCGGACCCGGGCGCGGACGCAGGCGATGGCGACCATCCGGCCGAAGACGTGGGACATGGGGAGGAAGAGGAGGACGGAGAGCTCGTCGTCGTTCTTCGACTTGAAGACCGGGTAGAGGAGTTCGATCGCGTTGTCGACCTCGGCGAAGAAATTGCCGTGGGTGAGCGCGCAGCCTTTGGGGCGGCCGGTGGTGCCGGAGGTGTAGACGAGGGTGGCGAGCGTGTCGGGGACGAGCATCCCGCGACGGATCTCGACCTCGGCGTCCGGGATGTGCTCGCCCGCCTCGATCAGCCGGTCCACATGGCCCTTCTCCATGACCCAGAGGTGGTGGAGGTCGGGCAGCCGGTCGAGTTCGGGGCCGAGCGCTGCTGCCTGACCGGCCGTCTCGGTGACCAGGGCGACCGCGCCGGAGTCGTGGAGGATCCAGCGGGTCTGGAAGACGGAGGAGGTGGGGTAGATCGGGACGGTGACCAGCCCGGCCGCCCAGGCCGCGAAGTCGAGCAGCGTCCACTCGTATCTCGTGCGGGCCATGATGGCGAGCCGGTCGCCGGGGGCGAGGCCCTCCGCGATCAGCCCCTTCGCCACCGCGTGGACCTGGGCCGCGAAACGTTCCGCCGTGATGTCGGCCCACTCGCCGTCCTGCGCCTTGCGGCTGAGCACCACCGCCGCGGGGGCGGCGGCCGCGTTGTCGTAGGGCAGGTCGGCGAGCGAGCCGTACGTCACCGGGCGCGCGAGGGCCGGGACGGACGCCTCCCGTACGGCGCCGTCGAGTCGTCGGGTCTCGGGTGCGACGAGGGTGGGGGGAGCGTCGAAGTCGGCGAAGGCCGACCCTGCGGCTGAAGCTGAAGACGGGGTGGACACGGGCGGCTCCCTGGGCGTGCAGCTACGAAACTGCTTGCTGCATTTACGTACGTGCTTCGCGCACCGACGCGTTCAACCGGGTGTGCCCCCTATGAAAGGGGTTACCGCCGGTTAGGTAGGGGATCGTACGGCGCTCACGTGTGGAGCCTGTGCGTGTTCCGGGATGTTTCGGGGCTAGGGCTGTGCAATCTCGGGGGTTATATGAGGATCCTTCACGTTCGTTCCAGAATCGCGGTGACGCCCTGTCCGCCCGCCGCGCAGATCGAGATCAACCCCCTTGCGGGACCGCCCTGTTCGGCGAGCAGCTTGGCGAGCGTCGCGACGATGCGGGCGCCGGTCGCGGCGAACGGGTGGCCGGTCGCGAGGGAGGAGCCGGCGACGTTCAGCCGGTCCCGGTCCACGGTTCCGAGGCCCCGCTTCTCCCAGGCCGCGAGCGTCGCCAACACCTGGGAGGCGAACGCCTCGTGGACCTCGACGAGATCGAAGTCGGCCAGGGTCAGACCGGTCCGCTCCAGCATGCGCGGGACGGCGTAGGCGGGGGCCATCAGCAAGCCGTCCTCGCCGCCGGCCACATCGCCGCGCACGAAGTCCACGGCCGTCGTCTCGTACGCGGTCAGATAGGCGAGCGGCTCCAGGCCCCGCGCCTCGGTCCACTCCTCGGAGGCGAGGAGCACGACGGCCGCGCCGTCCGTGAGCGGGGTCGAATTGCCCGCCGTCATGGTCGGGTCGGGGCCGTCGGTTCCGTACACCGGCTTCAGGCGGGCCAGTTGCTCGACCGTGGAGTCGGGGCGCAGGTTCTGGTCGCGGGCCAGGTCGCGGAAGGGGACGACCAGGTCGCCGAAGAAGCCCCGCTCGTAGGCGGCGGCGAGCCGCTGGTGGCTGGTGGCCGCCAGTTCGTCCTGCGCCGCGCGCTCGACGCCCCAGGCGCGGGCGGTGATCGCCGCGTGCTCGCCCATGGACAGGCCGGTGCGCGGTTCGGCGTTGCGCGGGATGTCGGGGATCAGATGGGCGGGGCGGATCTGTGCGAGGGCCTTGAGGCGGGCGCCGGTGGACTTCGCCCGGCGGGCCTGAAGCAGGATGCGGCGCAGCCGGTCGTTGACGCCGAGCGGGGCGTCGCTGGTGGTGTCGGCGCCGCCCGCGATCGCGGACTCGGTCTGGCCGAGGGCGATCTTGTTGGCGGCGGCGATCACGGCCTGGAGACCGGTGCCGCAGGCCTGCTGGATGTCGTAGGCGGGGGTGCGGGCGTCCAGCTTCGAGCCGAGGAGGGTCTCGCGGGCCAGGTTGAAGTCCCGGCTGTGCTTGAGGACGGCGCCGGCCACGAACTCGCCCACCACGCCCGGGACGTCGAGGGCGTAACGGTTCACCAGCCCGTTCACCGCGGCCGTCAGCATCTCCTGGTTGGAGGCGGTGGCGTAGGGGCCGTCGGAGCGGGCGAAGGGGATGCGCGTGCCGCCGACGATCGCGACGCGGCGGGCCCTCGGGGGCTCGATGGGGGTCAGCTGCTTCGGCGTCGACTCCACGAGTCTCAGCCGTGACGGCTCCGACGGTTCCTGGGCACTCATCTCGACCTGCTCCTCGCCCTTGACCTAGACTTACCCACGGTAACCTTACTCCGGAGTAAGCAAGTGTGCCGAGCCCGTGGGAGACGAACATGGCCGACCGCTATCTGAGCTTCACCGCCACCGCACCCGGCCGCTTCCTCACTCGACGGCTCGGCCTTCCGCAGCCGGCGGCGCTCAGGCGCTGGTCACCCGAACACCCGTCCCTCACAGGCAGTTTGCTCCACCTTACGGCCGGGACGACCGCCCTTGATCTCGCACCGGTCCTGGCCCGCACCGGGCTGCCCCTCGACGGCTCCGCCGACCCCGCCGCGGTCGTCCTGGACGCGACCGGCGTCCGGGACGTCGAGACGCTCGCCGAGGTGCACGCGGCCCTGCACCCGGTCGTGCGGTCGGTCGCGGCGAGCGGGCGCGTCGTGGTCCTCGGCTCGCCCCTGGACGCCGCCGCCGACGACCACCACCGGGCGGCCGTCCAGCAGGCCCTGGAGGGGTTCGTGCGCTCCCTCGGCAAGGAGATCGGGCGCGGCAGGACCGTGAACCTGGTCCGGCTGACCGACGCGTCCGCCGCCGAGTCCACCCTGCGCTTCCTCCTCTCCCCCAGGTCGGCGTACGTCAGCGGCCAGGTGATCGGGGTGGGGGCCGAGGGGCCCGAAGGAACCGTCGACTGGGCGCTTCCGCTCGCCGGTCGCACCGCGCTCGTCACCGGCGGTGCGCGCGGCATCGGCGAGGCGGTCGCCGAGACCCTCGCCCGGGACGGCGCGCATGTCGTCGTGCTCGACATACCGCAGGCCGAGGCGGACGCCCGCCGGGTCGCCGAGCGGCTGTGCGGCAGCGCCCTCGCCCTCGACATCACCGCCGCCGACGCGGGCGAGCGGATCGCCGCCGAACTCCCCGACGGAATCGACGTGTTGATCCACAACGCGGGGATCACCCGGGACCGGCGACTGGTCAACATGCCCGCCGAGCGCTGGGGTTCGGTGCTCGACGTCAACCTCGCGAGCGTGCTGCGCACCACGGACGCGCTGCTCGCCAAGGGGGCCCTGCGGACCGGCGGCCGGATCGTGGCCACCGCCTCCATCGCCGGGCTCGCGGGCAACGCGGGGCAGACGAACTACGGCGCGAGCAAGGCGGGGATCGCCGGTCTGGTCCGCTCCCTCGCGCCGCGCGCGCTCGCCGGGCACGGGGTCACGGTGAACGCGGTGGCACCGGGCTTCATCGAGACGAAGATGACGGCCGCGGTCCCGCTGTTCATCCGCGAGGCGGGCCGCCGGATGAACTCACTCGCGCAGGGAGGGCTGCCCGTGGACGTCGCCGAGACCACCGCCTGGCTCGCCCATCCGGCGTCCGGCGCGGTGAACGGGCAGGTCGTGCGGGTGTGCGGCCAGAGCCTGCTGGGGGCGTGATGACCTCGCTGCGGAGCACGCCGTCGCTGGGGCCGCTGCTCGCGCGGGGCGCGCTGCTCTCACCGTTCAAGAGACCCCGCCCGGGAGCCGCGTTCGCCGGGGACCGCCTGGTCGTGCCCGAGCTCCGCGTCGACGTCGACCGGCTGTCCTGCTACGAGCGGGTGTGCGGGTTCGCCACCGGCGGCGACGGCCTGCCGATCACCTACCCGCACGTCCTGGGCTTCCCGCTGGCCATGCGCATCATGAGCGGCCGGGACTTCCCGCTCCCGCTGCTGGGCCTCGTCCACACGTCGATCGACATCACCCGCCGGCGCGCGCTCGCGTCCACGGACGCCTACGAACTCTCCGTGCACATCGCCGAGTTGGCACCGCATCGACGGGGGACGCAGGCGTCGGTCGTCACGGAGCTACGGGCGCGGCCCGGCGGGGCGGTGGTCTGGGAGTCGACGAGCGCCTATCTGGCCCGGCACCGCACCGGGACGTCCGCCGAGCCGAGGGAAGCCGCACCGGAACCGACCCCGGAGCGGGAGCCGCTGCCGGTGCTGGACGAGTGGCGGCTCGGCGGGGATGTGGGACGCCGGTACGGGGCCGTCTCCGGCGACCGCAACCCCATCCATCTGCATCCGCTCACCGCCCGCCTCTTCGGCTTCCCCCGCGCCATCGCGCACGGCATGTGGACCGTCGCCCGCTGCCTCGCCGCCCACGGCACCCCGTCGGCCGTCCACGCCCACGCCGACTTCCGGGCCCCGGTCCTGCTGCCGGGGACGGTGGCGTTCGCCTCGGACGGCGAGCGGTTCGAGCTGCGCGGGACCGGTCGGGCGGGCCGGGTCCACGTGAGCGGCCGCGTGGACCCGCTCAGGGACCCCGGGGGTCCTCCTGCTCAGGAGCCGTCGTCGTCCTCGTAGGGATCGGCCTTGCGGGTGAACCTGGCGTAGGGGGACGCATCCATTCGGTCCTCTTCCTCCTGGCTCGGCATCGGCCAGGTCCGCGGCCAGGGGTTGGGGAACCGGCCCTCCCGTATCGCCCGGCGGGCCGCCCGCGTGTTGCGGTACTGGAGCGGGATCACGGTCAGGGGCAGTTCCTCGCCCGTCGTGCGCGACCGGGCCCGGACCGGGCGTACGTAGGGCCGCCCCGGGCCGCGCGCGATCCAGTCGGCGAGGGAACGCTCGACGTCACCGAACGGATGGGCGATCACCAGCACGATGTCGTCGTGGTCCATGGGCTAGCCCTCCTGCGGGGACTCCGGCGGGGACCAGGGATGACCTTCCATCAGGTTGCCCAGGCCCGCCCAGGCGAAGTTCATCAAGGTCGTCGTCGCCTGGCGGGCCGTGATGCCGTCGGCGGTGTTGGCCCAGGTGGCGAGGGACTCGGCCGCGCCGACCAGGGCCTCGGCGAGGCCGGCGACCTCGCGTTCGGGGAGGTCGGGATCCCGGTGCGCCTCACGGGCGGCGACGGCGATCAGCTGCGTGACGAACGCGACGATCTCCTCGCGCATCGCGGCGGCCTCGGCGGCGAAGGTCTCGCCGTGGGTACGGGCCTGGAGGTGCACGACGGACCAGGCGTGCGGATGGGCCGCGGTGTGCGCGAAGAAGGCCAGCAGCCCGTCCCAGAGCTGTCGGTCGGCGGGCAGATCGGTGCGGACGCCGGACCGCACCGCGGCCACCAGCGCCGCCGCCTCCCGGCGGATGCAGGCGGTGAAGAGCTCGTCCTTGGAGTTCAGGTACAGATACACCAACGGCTTCGACACGCCCGCGAGTTCGGCGATCTCGTCCATGGACGCGGCCATGTACCCGCGCCGCCCGAAGATCTCCACGGCGGCATCCAGCATCTGCTGCTCACGGACCGCACGCGGCATCCGCTTGGTCTTCACGGCACCCATGGGACCAGCCTAGTTCGGCCCGGACGGGAGCAACTCCCTTACGACGTCTGCCCCTGCGCGTGGGCCGAGTCGATCGCCTCGTCCTCCTGGGAGCGGTTGGCCTCCAGGTTGGCCTTCATACGGTCCACCCGCTCCACGACCGTCACCGAGGCGCGGTCGCGCTCCTTGCGCAGCACGACGAAGCTGATCGGCGCGGAGATCACCAGCGAGAGCAGGATGATCCACATGCCGTTGGAGTCGCCGAGGCCGCGCGGGAAGACGCCCGAGTAGACAAGGCCCCCGACGACCACGAGGCAGCCGGCGAGGACACCGAGACGCATCAGTGTGTAGCGGAGCATGTCAATCCACTCTTCCGATTCCAAAAGGGGCCGTCGTCCAGTGAAGCATGCCCGGCGGTCGATCTCGCAGCGGGGTTCAGCCCAACGGCAGCAGCATGATGACGTCGTCGCGGTGGTCGTCGGGAGCGACCCTGATCGCGCCGGGTATCCGGCCGACCTCCTGGTAGCCGCAGGAGCCGTAGAAGCTCTCCAGGCCGAGTCCGCCGCGGCAGGAGAGCCGTATCGCGTCGATGCCGTCGAAGCCGCGGGCCGCGTCGGCGGCGGCCGCCAGCAGGCCACGGCCGTACCCCTGGCCCTGGTGACGGGGGTGCACCATCACCGTGTACAGCCAGACCCAGTGCGTCTGGAGCCGGTGCGTGTTGAAGGCGAAGAACGCGGCCGCGACGACCTCGCCGGCGGCGTCCCGCCCGACGAGCAGCCGGTGGCGGCCCTCGGCCATCGCCGCGAGGTGCTTGACCAGCTCCGGCCGGACCGCCTCACGGTCCACCGGCGGCACGAAGCCGATGGCTCCGCCGGCGTTGGAGGCGTCCGTCCAAAGGTCGAGAATGCCGTCCCGCAGGTCGGGGGTGAGGGCGGGGTCGAGGGTGAAGGCAAGGGCCACGACAGGCTCACACCCGCATCGGCTGCGGCGACTCCCGGCGCGCCGGGTCCGGGCCGTCGTACTCGCGGATGATCTCGTAGCGCGTGTTGCGCTCCACCGGGCGGAAGCCGGCGTCCCGGATGAGGTCCAGCAGGTCGTCGCGGGTCAGCTTGTTGGGCGTGCCGTAGTTGTCCGCGTCATGGGTGATCTTGTACTCGACGACCGAGCCGTCCATGTCGTCCGCGCCGTGCTGCAGCGCCAGCTGCGCCGTCTGGACGCCGTGCATGACCCAGAAGACCTTGACGTGCGGGACGTTGTCGAAGAGGAGCCGGGAGACCGCGAAGGTCTTCAGGGCCTCGGCGCCGGTCGCCATCTGGGTCCGGGCCTGCAGCCGGTTCCGGACCTTCCCGTCCTTCATGTCCACGAAGTCGTGCTGGTAGCGCAGCGGGATGAAGACCTGGAAGCCGCCGGTCTCGTCCTGGAGCTCGCGCAGCCGCAGGACGTGGTCGACCCGGTGCTTCGGCTCCTCGATGTGGCCGTACAGCATGGTGCACGGGGTCTTGAGACCCTTCTCGTGCGCCAGGCGGTGGATGCGCGACCAGTCCTCCCAGTGCGTGCGGTGGTCCACGATGTGCTGGCGGACCTCCCAGTCGAAGATCTCCGCGCCGCCGCCGGTCAGCGACTCCAGGCCCGCGTCGATCAGTTCGTCCAGGATCTCGGAGGCCGACAGCCCGCTGATCGTCTCGAAGTGGTGGATCTCCGTCGCCGTGAACGCCTTCAGCGAGACGTCCGGGAGCGCCGACTTCAGTTCGCGCAGCGAGCGCGGGTAGTAGCGCCACGGCAGGCTGGGGTGCAGGCCGTTGACGATGTGCAGCTCGGTGAGGTTCTCGCCCTCCATCGCCTTGGCGAGCTTCACCGCCTCCTCGATGCGCATCGTGTACGCGTCCTTCTCGCCCGGCTTGCGCTGGAACGAGCAGTAGGCGCAGGACGCGGTGCACACGTTCGTCATGTTGAGGTGACGGTTGACGTTGAAGTGCACGACGTCGCCGTTCTTGCGGGTGCGCACCTCATGGGCGAGCCCCCCGAGCCATGCCAGGTCGTCCGACTCGTACAGCGCGATGCCGTCCTCACGGGTCAGCCGCTCACCGGCCCCGACCTTCTCCTCCAGCTCGCGCTTCAGCCCGACGTCCATGCCCGCACCACACCTTTCTCCGACGACATCCCCACCGTACGGCTACACCTCTTCGGGCAGCTCTCCGACCCGGTTCTCCCACTTCGTGGAGAGCACGATCGTGGTACGGGTCCGGGACACGCCCTTGGTCCCGCTGAGCCGCCTGATGATCTTCTCCAGGCCGTCGACGTCGTTCGCCCGCACCTTGAGCATGAACGAGTCGTCGCCGGCGATGAACCAGCAGTCCTCGATCTCGCTCAGGTCCTTCATCCGGTTCGCCACGTCCTCGTGGTCGGCGGCGTCGGAGAGGGAGATGCCGATGAGGGCGGTGACGCCGAGGCCGAGCTGGGCCGCGTTCACCGTGGCGCGGTAGCCGGTGATGACACCGGCCGCCTCCAGCCGGTTGATGCGGTCGGTGACGCTGGGTCCCGACAGACCGACGAGGCGCCCCAGCTCCGCGTACGAGGCCCGGCCGTTCTCCCTCAGGGCCTGGATGAGCTGCCTGTCCACCGCGTCCATGCGAATCGAAGCCTTCCGATCAAAGTTCCTGAAGAGAATCAAAGTTCCTGAAGAGACAAGACAAGACGGTGCTCAGCCGGCCCGCGTTCCGCCGAGTTCGCCGTCCCACCGCCGGTACAGCCCGTGCGCGACCCCCGCCGCGTCGAGCACCCGGCCGGCGACGAAGTCGACCAGGTCCTGAATGTGGGTGGCCCCCGCGTAGAAGGCCGGGGAGGCGGGCACGACGCTCGCGCCCGCGTCGTCCAGGGCGACGAGATGACGCAGCGTCTGCCCGTTCAACGGCGTCTCGCGGACGGCGACGACGAGTGCCCGGCGTTCCTTGAGCGTCACGCTCGCCGCCCGCTGGAGCAGGTCCTTCGACAGCCCGAGGGCGACTCCGGCGACGCAGGCGGTCGAGGCGGGGACGATCAGCATCCCCTTCGCGGGGTACGACCCCGAGGACGGCCCGGCGGCGAGATCCCCCGCGCCCCAGTACCGCACCCGGTCGAGAGCCGCGTCGGTCGGCTCGAATGCGTCGGGCTTTCCATCGGCCCCCCGCGCCAGCCATTCCCGCAGGTCGTCCCGCCAGTGCGCGTCCCGGAAGGAGATCTGGGTCTCGTCGAGCAGCGTGAGCCGCGAGGCCCGGCTGACCACCAGGTCCACGCTCTCGCCCCCGGCGAGCAGTGCACGCAGCACGGCGGCGGCATAGGGCGTACCGGACGCCCCGGACACCCCCACGATCCAAGGCACGCGCTGCGTTTCTCCTGCGTTCACACCTTGAGCGTACCGGTGAGCGCGGAGGTCTTCAGGACCGGTGGGCCCTAGTGAACGGGGGTGGCTACACGCTGAGCCCCCGCACCAGGAGATCCAGCAGCGCGCACCCGAAGAGGGCGATGCCGATGAAGCCGTTGACGGAGAAGAACGCCCTGTTCAGACGGGACAGGTCGTGGGGTCGCACGATCGTGTGCTCGTAGAGGAACGCGCCGGCGACGACGACCAGGCCCAGCCAGAAGAACGCGCCCGCGTCGGTCAGCAGCGCGTACCAGACCAGCAGGGCCGTCGTGATCGCGTGGCAGACGCGCGCGCCGCGGATCGCCGCCGGGATGCCGAAGCGGGCCGGCACCGACATGACGCCGGTCTCCCGGTCGGTGTCGACGTCCTGGCAGGCGTAGATCAGATCGAAGCCGCCGATCCAGATGCCGACGGCGAGCCCGAGGACGACCGCCTCCCAGGACCACTCGCCGGTGATCGCCAGCCAGCCGCCGATCGGCCCCATCGCCTGGGCGAGCCCCAGGATGGCCTGCGGGAAGTTCGTGAACCGCTTGCCGTAGGGGTAGACGACCATCGGGATGACCGCGACGGGGGCCAGCGCCAGGCACAGCGGGTTGAGCAGCGCCGCCGAGCCGAGGAAGATCACGACGGCGATCAGCGCGCCGGTCCAGGCGTGGCGGACGGACATCGCGCCGGTGACCAGCTCGCGGTGGGCCGTCCGCGGGTTCCGGGCGTCGATCTCGCGGTCGATGATCCGGTTGACGGCCATCGCGAAGGTGCGCAGGCCCACCATGCAGATCGTGACGAGGAGCAGCCGTCCCCAGTGGATGTTCCCGTCCAGCCGGAACATCGCCGTCAGCGCGGCGATGTAGGCGAAGGGCAGCGCGAAGACGGAGTGCTCGATCATCACCAGGCGCAGGAAGGCCTTGGTGCGCCCCGGCTGTGGGAGCGCTGCGGAGGCGGAGCTCACAGGCCGTACTCCTTCCAGCGGCGGTCGACCGTGGCCGCCGTCTCCGGGTCGGAGACGACCATCTCCGGCCAGCCCCCGTCGCGCGTGTAGCCCTCCTCGGGCCACTTGCGCGTCGCGTCGATGCCCGCCTTGCCGCCCCAGAACTGCTGGTAGGAGGCGTGGTCGAGATGGTCGACGGGGCCCTCGACGATGCTGAGGTCGCGGGCGTAGTCCGTGTTGCCGAGGGCCCGCCAGGCGACCTCGTGCAGGTCGTGGACGTCGCAGTCGGCGTCGACGACCACGATCAGCTTGGTCAGGGACATCATGTGCGCGCCCCAGACCGCGTGCATGACCTTCTGCGCGTGCTTGGGGTACTTCTTGTCGATCGAGACGATCGCGCAGTTGTGGAAGCCACCGGCCTCGGGCAGGTGGTAGTCCACGATGTCCGGGACGATGATCTTCAGCAGGGGCAGGAAGAAACGCTCCGTCGCGCGGCCCAGCGGGCCGTCCTCGGTCGGCGGGCGGCCTACGACGATCGACTGGAGGAGCGGCCGGTGTCGTGTCGTCACGCAGTCGATCTTCAGCGCCGGGAAGGGCTCCTGCGGGGTGTAGAAGCCGGTGTGGTCGCCGAAGGGGCCCTCCGGGAGCATCTCGCCCGGCTCCAGCCAGCCCTCCAGGACCACCTCAGCCTGCGCCGGCACCTGCAACGGCACGGTCTTGCAGTCGACCATCTCGATCCGCTTGCCCGCGATGAACCCGGCGAAGAGGTACTCGTCGATGTCACCGGGGAGCGGGGCGGTGGAGGCGTAGGAGACGGCGGGCGGGCAGCCGAAGGCGATCGCGACCGGCAGCCGCTCGCCCCGGCGCGCCGCGACCTGGTAGTGGTTGCGACTGTCCTTGTGGATCTGCCAGTGCATGCCGATCGTGCGCTTGCCGTGGCGCTGGAGGCGGTAGAGGCCGAGGTTGCGGATGCCGCTCTCGGGGTCCCTGGTGTGGGTGAGCCCCAGGTTGAAGAAGGAGCCGCCGTCCTGCGGCCAGGTGAAGAGGGCGGGCAACCGGTCGAGGTCCACCTCGTCGTCATGGAGTACGACCTCGTGGACCGGGGCGTCCGCGGACTTCACCTTCTTCGGCGGGACGTGCGTCATCGCGCCGAGCTTGCCGAACGCCTCGCGCACGCCCACGAAGCCGTGCGGCAGCTCGGGTCGCAGCAGGCCGCCGATCTTCTCGCTGATCTCGGCGTACGACTTGAGCCCGAGGGCCTTCAGGAGCCGTCGGTCGGTGCCGAACACGTTCATCGCGAGG
The DNA here is from genome assembly GCF_040635845.1 of Streptomyces sp. NPDC006872. Taxonomy (NCBI): domain Bacteria; kingdom Bacillati; phylum Actinomycetota; class Actinomycetes; order Kitasatosporales; family Streptomycetaceae; genus Streptomyces; species Streptomyces sp. NPDC006872. The sequence continues at coordinate 99,495 of NZ_JBEYIL010000001.1, read as the reverse complement.
GGCATGCTCGACCCCTTCACGTTCTCGAAGAGGAGCGCGGGGCCGCCGGACTTCTGGACCCGGTCGACGATCTCCCCGACCTCCAGATACGGATCGACCTCGGCCTTGACGCGCTTGAGGTCGCCTTCGCGTTCCAGTGCCCTGAGCAGGGAACGAAGATCGTCGTAAGCCATGTGTCCCAGTATCGGCCACCGGCTACCCTGGCCCCGTCACCGGGGCCGTCCCAAGCCCTGCCGCCGTCACTTGGGGGAACCCGCCACCATGCTCAGGTATCTGCCGTTCCTGCTGGTCCTGGCGCTGTGGATCTATGCCTTCATCGACTGTCTGAACACCCCCGAGGAGGAGGTGCGCGGGCTGCCGAAGGTGGTCTGGGTCATCATCATCCTGCTCTTCGGCGAGGTGCTCGTCGGTCCGGTCGCCTGGCTGGTGGCCGGAAAGGTGCGGCACGCCCCGGCAGGCAGTGCGGCGGGCGGCACGGCCAGGACCCGCCGCACCGAGTGGGTCGCCCCGGACGACAACCCCGAGTTCCTGAAGTCGCTCAAGGACAGCGACGGGAACAAGGGGGACAAGGCAGACACGGCGAAGGACGACGACGCCCTCCTCAAGGACTGGGAGGCCGATCTGCGCCGCCGCGAGGAGGAGCTGAAGCGCCGCGAGTCCGGCGAGGACCCGCAGCCGCCGGCGTAGGGACAGCGATTCGACGAACTCTCAGCGCGCGTACGAACCGAGGCCGATCAGGCAGTACACGTACTCGTTGACGGCCGCTCCGTTGAGTGTGTAGCTGTACGAGAACGCGTACTGCGTCCGGGAGTTGGCCTCGCACTTGCTCATGTCCGAGGTGAACGGGAACGTCTGGATCACCTTGTAGTGCGCGTCGGACGCCGAGCAGGACACCTCCTCCACGTTGTTGACCGGCTGCGCGACCGTGGAGTCCGGCAGCGTCCCGTTGAGGCAGGTCCCGGACGTGTAGGGGTCGGGGGCCGCAGCCTCGGTCTCGTCCGCGTAGGGGTCGTCCGTATAGGGATCCGTGGTGTACGGATCCGTGGTGTACGGATCGTCGGTGTACGGGTCCGCGGTGTACGGGTCGTAGGGGGTGTAGGAGGTATCGGGGCTGTACGGCTCGTACGTCGAGGTGCTGCCCGGGGAGCCGACGGTGTCGCCGTCGTCGCCGCCCGAGTCGATCAGGACCACCACGAACACGAGCGCGGCGACGGCCCCGAGCACGGTGAGCACCTTGCGCACTTGACGACCCGAGCCGATGACCCGGATGCGCAGCAGCACCTCCTGGTCGCCGATCCAGGCCCGGACGAGGTCGCCGTCCCGGGCCGGCGGGATACGCACTTGGACGGAGCCGACGTCCAGCGGGACGGTGAGGACGACACCGGCCGCGGCCTGCTGTCGCGTGAGCGATATGGGAATCTCCGGCAAGGACACGCGCCCAGTGTGAACCGGCTTGCGCCACAATCGAAGTGCTTTTCTAGAAATCGGCTCTAGAAATCCATGTGCTCTACTCTGACTGGGACAGCAGCACGATCAAGGACACCTGTTCGATGAGCACCAAGCAGCGCCCCAAGCAGCAACGCGGCGAGGTCACCGCCGAGTTGCTCCTGGACGCCGCCTTGCGCGTGTACGCCGCCGAAGGGGAACAGGGCTTCACGGTCAACGCCGTCACCAAGGCCAGCGGGGTCAGTCTCGGCAGCCTCTACCACCACTTCGGCAGCCTCGACGGTCTGCTGTCCGCGCTGGCGCAACGCTGGCTGGACCGGCTGCTGGACGAGCTGGCCACGGCCCTCGCGGGCTCGCGCACGGCCCGCACGGGCATCCGCGCGATCGTGCGGACCTATCTGGCGTTCGTCCGCGACCACCGGGACGCGGCGCGGCTCCTGCCCCGGGAAGCCGGGCTGCCGGCCTTCGCCCACTGGATCCAACCCCGCATCGAAGCAGGGGAGTTGGCCCCCCTCCCGTTGCCCCTTGTCGAGTCCCTCGTGCTCGGTCCGGTCATCGGGGTGGCCCGCCGCTCGCTGTCCGGCGTCGACGACGTCGACCTCGACGAGGCGGCACGGCTCCTGCCCGACCGCATCTGGCGGTCGCTGAGCCCATGACACGCCGACCATGACGCGACTGCGCTCCGTCGACCTCGCCCGGCTCGCCGGGCTCTCGACGCAGCAGATCCGCAACTACGAGGACGCGGGCGTCCTCCCGCCGGCCGAGCGGACGGCGTCCGGCTACCGCACCTTCACGGAGCTGCACCGGCAGGCGCTGCTGGCCTACCGCGCGCTGGTGCAGGGCTACGGCCCGGTGCCGGCGGCCCGGATCATGCGGACCCTGCACGAGGGCGACACCCCGGCCGCGCTCGCCCTCGTCGACGCGGCCCACGCCGCCCTGCACGAGGAGCGCGGCGCGCTGCGGGCGACGGGCGAGGCCTTGGAGGCGCTGCGGGCGGAACCCGCGCCGCCGCCGCACCATGGGGCGAGCCTGCGCATCGGAGAGGTGGCCCGGCTGCTCGGCGTGCGGACGTCCGCGCTGCGGGTGTGGGAGGCGGCCGGGCTGATCGACCCGCCGCGCGAACGCGGGACGCGCTACCGGCTCTACGGCCCCGCCGACGTCCGGGACGCCCGGATCGTGCACAGTCTGCGCCGCGGCGGCCATCTGTTCGCGCAGATCGGGCCGGTGCTGACGGAGCTGCGCCGGGAGGGCGGCAGCGAGACGGCGCTGCGGTCGGCGCTCGCGGCCCGCGCACAGACGCTGACGGCCCGCACCCGCGCGATGCTGGCGGGGGCGGGCCGTCTCCACGCGTATCTGGATGTCGTCAGCGCAGCCGGGACGACGACAGGATCGACAGCAGATGGGCCGGAACCATCAGCCAGGTGATCGCGGCGATGGCGGCCAGCGCCCAGCGGGTCGGCTCGATGCCGCCGGTCGCCACGTCGGCGAACGCCACGACGAGGAGGACCAGCGAGGCCTCGATGCCGTTGGTCACCCGGTGGATCTTGAAGGCGGCGGCGAGGCGACGCACCGACGCGACGCCCTGCGAACGCGGCGCGGCGGCCTCGTCGTCGGCGACGGGGAGCCCACGCCGGGCCCGGGCGACGTCCACCAGGTCGGTAGAGGCCTTCAGCAGCACCACGCCGAGCGCGGTGACGAGTCCGAGCGACACCCAACCGTTGAACCCGTTCCACTCCCCCAGCCCGGACTCGGCGGCCCGGAAGCCGAAGCCGATCATCAGCGCCGCGTCGGCCAGATACGCGCCGAGCCGGTCGACGTAGATGCCGGTCGCGCTGTTCTGCCCCTTCCAGCGGGCGACCTCGCCGTCCACGCAGTCGAAGAGCAGGAACAGCTGCATGAGAAGAGCGGCGAGGACGGCCCCGGCCAGGCCCGGGATCAGCAGGGCCGCGCCCGACAGCACCCCGCACGCCACCATCGTCCAGGTCAGCTGGTCCGGGGTGACGCGGGTGCGCACCAGTTGGCGGGTGAAGCGCAGGGATATCCGCCGCATGTACAGCCGGCCCGCCCAGTGTTCGCCGTTGCGGCTCGCCAGCTTGGCCTGCGGCTGACAGACCTCCCGCAGCTCCTCCAGCACCGGAGCAGCAACCATGAACGTTCCTTCCACGCGACCCGGCCCAACTGCCGCACGCGCGGCGGTGATCGGCACAGGGTACCCACTGCCTAGGGGGTGCACTGCGTGTAGGTGTCGATGTCGTCGGCGGGCGGCCTGTACGTCGTCTCGAACCTGGGGTCTGTCTGGACGAGGCGGGTGAAACGCTGCTTGAAGTGGGAATACCACTCGTCCTTCATGAATTCGCGCAGCGCCCCTTGCAGTCGCCTGCACATCGCCAGGTTGTGCTTGGCCAGGCCGATCCCGTACATCTGCTTCTTGCCGACGTTGATCTTGTCCACGACGCGTACGTCGTCGTAGATCTCGGCGAAGCCGTAGAGGATGACCCGGTCCGTCCATACGGCGTCGACGTTGCCGTCCCTGAGTTGCTGGACGCAGGCGTTGTAGTCCTCCGCGTCGTCGTAAATGATGGCGTCCTTGTCGAGCGGATTCTTGGGGCCGGCCTTCGATGTCGAACCCTTCACGGTGCAGATCTCCTTGCCGGCCGTGTCCTTCTCGTCCTTGATCTCCTTGTTGTCGGCGCGCACCAGCAGGCCCTGCTCGGTCTTCAGATAGGGCCCCACGAAGTCGATCTGTTCGAGTCGCTCGTCCGTGATGGAGTAGGTCGCGATCACCAGTTGGACGGAGCCCTTGGCAAGCACCTTCTCTCGGTCCTTCGACGACACGTCGTCCAAGTCCGGTTCGAAGCCGATGCGTTCACCGAGGAAGTCGGCGAGCTCCTTTTCGAACCCCGCGTACTCGTGCGCCGAAGGGTCGAACTGGTTGAAGCCGGGCTGGTCGATCTTGACGCCGATGTCGAGGGTCTTGGGGACGACCCAGGGGCTCGGGCTCGCCGACGTCGCCGTCGCCGACGCCGGTGCGGAGGGCACCGCCGGGACGGCGTCGCCGCCGGACTCCTTCTCCTTGGTGCAGGACGCGGTCGTGAGCGCGACGAAGAGCGCGGCGGTGAGACACAGACGTGTCGGCAAGTGCATGTACGGATCCTTCGGGGGGAGAGAAATGCAGGCAGGCGGCGTCAGGATTCGAGGACCGCGCTTCTCACGGCGACACGGATCCGGCATGCGTGATCGGTCCGGAGTTCGACGTGCAGGTGTATGGAGTTGTGCCTGTCACTGATCGGCACCGTCACGGCCTTGTCGTCGAAGGGGATGTTCAACCCGGCGGGAAGCGCGGTTCCGGTGAGGCGCAGGCTGCTTCTGGGCAGGCAGCTCGTGCCGCTGCCACGATCGGGATCCGTCCCGCTGAACGTCAGGTGCAGGGTGTCGCGGTCCTCCGGCAGTTGCACAGAGAACTCGAAGGCCTCTTCGTGGGTCGCGATGACCTCCTTGACGTCCTTCGCGCCTATCTTGAAGGTCGCTTTGTCGGTCACATCGATGGGCTGATGGATCTTGCAGTAGGAGATGAACAGGGCGGTGGCGGTGCAGACGACGGCGAGCACCACCACGACGACGGCGGTCTCCTTGCCGTTCAGGGTGGAGAAGGAAGCCGCCAACATCCCCAGCAGCACCGCGGCCACGCCGAAGCTGACCGTGCTGTACAGGGTGCGTTCATCGCCGGTGCCCCAGTCCTCCCAGATATAGGAGGACGCGCCGAAGAGGGTGGCGACGAGGAACGCCGCCACGAGCCACCAGCGCGCCGAGCGGCCTTCGTCCGCGGGCTGCTGGGCCGGGCCTGGCGCGGCGGCCCCTGTGGCGGCCGGTGCGGTTGTCGGTGCGGTTGTCGGCTGTGTGGGGGTCGCCCCGGAAGCGACACCGGCGGAGCGCCGGTCTGAACGTCGACGCCTACCGAACATGAGGTTCTCCGAGAAGGCTGCACTCTGCGGGACGCGTGGGTCAGGTACGCACGCCGGGACGCCGGGAGCTTGGTGCTTCCCGGGGTACGACACCGTAACGGCCTCTTTGGGCGTTACGTCGCGCTTTCCGGGAAACGAGGAATTTTCGGATTAAGGCGGCCTGTCCGCAGCAGACTGGAGTCATGGACCCCATGGATCAGGTGACGGCGAGGGCCTGGCTGGCCGTCGCAGTGGAGGAGGCCCGCGCCGGGCTCGCCGAGGGCGGCATCCCGATCGGGGCCGCGCTGTACGGCCCGGACGGCACGCTGCTGGGGCGCGGCCACAACCGGCGCGTGCAGGACGACGACCCTTCCGTGCACGCGGAGACGGCCGCGTTCCGCGCGGCGGGGCGGCAGCGCTCGTACCGCGGCACGACGATGGTCACGACCCTCTCGCCATGCTGGTACTGCTCCGGGCTGGTCCGGCAGTTCGGCATCTCCCGGGTGGTCGTCGGCGAGGCGGTCACGTTCCACGGCGGGCACGACTGGCTGGCGGAACACGGCGTGGAGATCGTGCTTGTGGACGACCCCGAATGCGTGGAGATGATGCGCGACTTCATCAAGAGCAACCCGGCACTGTGGAACGAGGACATCGGTGAGTAGCCCGAGCACCCCGAGCAACCCGCGTATCCCGACCATCGACCTGCGGCCCTGGCTGGACGGCGAGCCGGAGGCCCGCGCCGCCATCGCCCGTACGGTCGACGACGCTCTCCAGACCGCCGGATTCCTCCTCATCACCGGCCACGGCGTCGATCCCGCCCTGCGCGACCGCATCCGGGCGGCGTCCCGGGCGTTCTTCACGCTTCCCGTCGAGGTGAAGGAGCAGTACACCGCGAAGGTCGGCGGACGGGGATGGCTGGGGCCCGGCGCGGAGGCCAACGGCTACTCGGAGGGGACCGAGACCCCGCCGGACCTGAAGGAGTCCCTGACCTTCGCCACGCACGAGCCCTTCGACGACCCCGTAGTCAACGCGGAGTGGTACGCGCCCAACGTCTGGCCGACGGAGGTCCCGGAGCTGCGCACGCTCTGCGAGGAGTACCTGGACCGGATGGGCGAGCTGGAGAAGCGGCTCCTCTCCCTGCTCGGGGAGGCCCTCGGCCTCGAACCCGACTTCTTCTCCCGGCACATGGACCACCCGACCTACGGCTTCAACATCAACTGGTATCCCGGGACGGACGTCATCGGCGAACCGGAGCCCGGCCAGTTCCGCATCGGTCCCCACACCGACTTCGGCACGGTGACGATCCTCGACCGGCAGGCCGGCAAGGGCGGGCTCCAGGTCTGGACGGACGAGGGCGGCTGGGAGGACGCGCCCTTCGACCCGGACGCGTTCACCATCAACCTCGGCGACCTCATGGCCCGTTGGACCGGTGACCGGTGGCGGTCGGGACGGCACCGTGTGCTGCCTCCGCCCGCCGACGCGCCCACCGAGGAGCTCATGTCCCTCGTCTACTTCGGCGAGTGCACCCCGGGGACGGTCGTGGAGTCCGTCCCGGCGCCGGTCGGGCGGGTGGCGTACGAGGCGGTCAGCTCACATGTGTACCTGCGGGAGAAGCTGGACTCGATCACCGTGGACTGATCACTCCTGGAGCCCCAAGAAGGCTGTGTGGTAGCGCCGTTGATGGCGGCTGAGCAGGACGTTCGCGTCGGTCTCGGCGCTGCCGTCGTGGCGGGCGCGGGCCTGCGCGCGCAGCGCGGCCAAGTCCGCGCAGGCGGCGCAGTCACGGACGGGAACGGGCACCTCCGGCGGGTACAGGGAACGGGAGTTGGCGGCACGGACGCCTGCGGCTAGGCGCTCGGCGGGGGTGGCGGGGCGGATCGCCTCCGGGCGGGCCTCCCACTCCCGTCCGCCCCCGAGGGGGCGCAGCAACGCGTAGGGGCCGGCCTTGCCCCGGTACTCGCCGACCCTGTCCGACCTGGGGTCATAGACGACCGTTCCCGTTTCGAACTGGCTCTCGGTGTGTTCGATCATGCCCCGTCCATGCCCTCTCCGTACCGACCGCGTGACTCTGGGTGTACAGAGCGTCGCGTGCGGGCACCGTGCGTATCAATGCACGACGCGTGCCAAGGTGCACTTGTCACGGAGGGGGACGACCTGTGGCCACCAACGCCGTTCTGTTCGGAGAGCTGTTACGCCACTTCCGCGAGGGCGCTCTGCTGACGCAGGAGGCGCTGGCGAGCGCGATCCCGTGCGACCGGTCGCTGGTGGCAAGGGTGGAGGCGGGAACGCGGGTCCCGCAGGAGCCGTTCGCGAAGAAGTGCGACGAGGTGCTGGGTTCAGGTGGGGCGTTGACCCGGTTGTGGGGGCGCATCGACTGGTACGCGCAGGTGGAGCACCCGGATTGGTTCCAACGCATGGTGGCGATGGAGGCAAACGCTGTCGCGCTGCATGTGTACCAAGTCATGGTGGTGCCAGGCCTGTTGCAGACACCGGAGTACGTGCGAGCACTGCTCTCCCTGCGAGCCAGCGGCGACCTGCTCGAAAGCCGGGTCAGGGCCCGGCTGAGCCGACAGCCACGCTATTTCGCCGAAGGCGGGCCCACGTACGTCGCCTTGGTGGACGAGAGCGGTCTGCGCAACCCGGTGGGCAGTCCCGCCGTGATGCGGGATCAGTGCGCGCACCTGCTGCGCGTGGGACAACTCCCCAACGTCCGTATCCAGGTGATCCCAGCCAACCGCTTCGACATCAAGCGCCCCGACAAGTCGATGTTGCTGTTCACGATGCCGGACGGTGAACGCTGGATCTACTCGGAATCGCGGACTCGCGGCCACTTCCACAACGATCCGGAAGACTTCGCCGAGTACAGCCAAATCTATGATGTCCTCAGGGCAGATACTCCGTCTGCTCGCGAATCCGCCGCTCTGATCGGCAAGCTGATGGAGGAGTACGGCGACCATGAACCAGAAGCAGTTGAGCGCGGCAACCTGGATAAAGAGCAGCTACAGCGGCATCAACTCGGGCGACTGCCTCGAATTCGCCCCCGAGTTCACCTCCGTCATCCCCGTCCGCGACAGCAAGAGCCCTGACGGGGATGTCCTGCTCATCCAGCGGAGCGCCTGGGCCGCGTTCGTCGGCGGCGTTGCGGAACTTTCGTAACTCAACGGACATCACGCGATCTGGCTAATACCAACTCCCCCTCCTTACCCTTGCGTTGGGAACCGGGCCTGGGGGAGGTGCGCGGTGCACAGACGGTTGTACGGGCGTGGTGCGCTGTTCGACGTCGAGCCGCCCGGTCTCGTACCGCGACTCGTCGGGATCCGTCCCTACGAACTCCACGCGGAGAAGCTCGAACACCCCACCGGCCCGCCCCTGTTGGTGCTGGCGGGCGGTCGGGGGCTGGGCAAGAGCGCGGTGCTCGCCGAGCTGTGGGACGCCTACACGGATCACACCCGCCGGGGCGAGGCCCGTCGGCGTACTCCGGTCGCGTTGATCGACTGCGAGGACGAGCAGTTCGCGCGGCCGCCGCACGAGGAGAGCCCGGAGTCCTGGTCGCCGGTGTGGCAGGCGCTGCTGGTGGTCGCCGAGCAGTTGACGGAGCCGGTGCGGGCGGCCGGACAGCTCACCTTCCCCCGGCTGACGGCGGGCCTGGTCGCCGTCCGGGCGAGCGACTGGAGCGGGCGGACCGACTCGGACCGTATCCGACGTGAGCTGGTGCGGATCCTGCTGCTGAACGAGCGGGCCTCGCGGTTCAGCCTGGCCGGGCGGTGGGCGGCGAAGGTCGCGTCGAAGGTGATCGCGGCGGCGAGCGGGGGCGGCCCGTTCGTGGCGGCGACGGTCGAGGCGACGCTGGAGGCGCTGTCCGAGGGGGTCACGCACCGCAAGGAGCAGCGCCCGGCCACCTGGTACCGCTCGTATCCGAACGCGGGCGGCAACGCCAAGCGGGGCCTGCTGCTGCTCGCGGGGAACTTCCGGGCGGGCGGCACCTCGCGGGAGCACGCCGAGCGCTGGCTGGTGCGGGCGCTGCTCGCCGACCTGGCGGAGGCGTACTCGGGGATCGGCTCGCATCTCACCCGCCTGGGCCGGCCGCTCGTGCTGCTGGACAACGCGCGTAGTGGTCCGGGGCCGGGGCTGCTGGACGCCGTCCTGCGCGACCGGGCCGACGGGGTAGTCGACCAGGTGGTGTGGGTGGCGACGGTCCGGGGTGCGGACCATCCGGCGCTCGGGGACGCCGTACGGCGGGCGCTGCCGGAGGTCGCGCGGGCCACGGACTGGGAGCCGGGCAGCTCGCCCTCCTCGCGGGCGCTGCTCGTGCCGCTGCCGCCGCTCTCCCCCGACGACACCCTGCACATCGTCGGCGCGGTCTGCGACGACGTCGAACTGCCGCCGCGACTCCCGCACGCCACCCACCGGTTGACCGGCGGGAACCCGCTGGGGATCGTGCTGCTCGCGACCGCCGCCCGGCAACACCCGGAGTCCGCCGCCTCGTTGGGACGGCTGCTCACGGAGAAGGTCAGGATGGAGGAGGGGCAGGCCGACGAGGGCCGTCCCGTCTACGCCGAGTTGCTGGCCCGACTGGTCCCCGAGGACCGGCTCGACGAGCTGACGGTCCTGGCCGCCGCGCACGGCCACGACTCCGCCGTCGCCCTCGCGCACGCCCAACTCCCGGACGACTTCGGCTCGTCGGGCGTTCGGTCCCTGCGGGCGCGACTCGCCGAGGAGGGGCTGACGGCCGAAGCGGGTCACTTCGTCGGCGACCCCTTCATCCGCACCCTGCTGCTGCTCCGTCTGCACCACCGCCACGCCGACCACGCCAAGTGGCGCGAGGTCCACGAGACGATGATCGCCCACTTCGCGCCCGGCCTCGGTTTCCGGACCCCGCATCCCGGTGTCGACGCCTTCCGCCTGTACCACGAGCTCGCGCTCGGCGACACGGACGCGGCGGTGGCCTATCTGCGCGACGCCTTCGCCACCCTGCGCACCCGCACCTGGCTGGAGACGCTCCGCTTCCTGGCGTCCGCGCCCTACTTCCACGCCCACGACTCCGAGGGCCGGGACGCGGACGGCCGGGACGACCGTCGGTCGGCGATCGCGCTGGGCCGCACGGACGCCGGCCGGACGCCGCCGGAGGGTGTGAACGCGGCCCTGCATCTGCGGATACGGCGGCTGCTGCACGCGGTCTGGCAGGTGACCGACCCGCTGGTGCTGCCGGACCCGAGGGTGTGCGGGCGGCTGGGGTTCGAGCTGCTCCAGCTGTCCGACCTGCGGCCGGCCGGGGGCGCGCTGCTGTTCGCGACCTCCCAGGCCTGGCCCGAGGACGCCCTCGCGGGCCGCCCGCTGCACATACCGGCCGAAGACGGAGACGGTGACGGGGACGGCGACGGGGACGGGGTGGCGTGATGGCGGCGGACGGGGTCAGAAGCCCGCTGGTGCGGTGGCTGCGGGAGGTCTGGGAGATCCGCCTCTACCGCTATCTGACGGTGCTGGTCACGGCGGCCGTGGTGACCGGGCTGGTGTTCGCCGTGCTGGCGGTCACCGACGAGGACCGTTCGTGCGCGCCGGGGGTGGCCCGTCCGGCCGACAGCGACGAGTGCGTGGGCGTGGCCACCGGCGCGTACGACTTCGGGCACGCCCAGCTGCGGGACGTGGTGAAGGCGATCGACCGGGAGAACGACCGGCTCAAGGCGGGCGGTTACGTCACGGTCGCGCTGATGCTCCCGTACACCGCGTCCACCCCCTCGACGCTGAGCGACATCCAGCATGAGCTGCAGGGCGCGTACCTGGCGCAGTGGCAGGCCAACCACACCTCCAACGGCCAGGCTCCGCTGATCCGTCTGGTGCTCGCCAACCCGGGTGCCACCAGCGAGCACTGGACGGTGATGGTCGATCAGCTGGAGCGGATGGCGCAGGGGGCCGACCGGCTGCGCGCGGTGACCGGGGTCGGTCAGAGCACCGACAACAACAAGAAGGCGGTCGCGGAACTGACCCGGCGGGGCATCCCGGTGGTCGGCGCGTCCATCACCGCCGACGACCTCGCCAACGGGCAGAACGGCAAGGACCCCTTCCCCGGGCTGGCCCGGGTCTCCCCCACCAACACCGACGAGGCGCGTGCCCTGGCCTCCTTCGCCAAGGTCGACGCGGGACGGGCGCTGCTGGTCTACGACAAGCCCGGCGACCCGTACACGCGCACTCTGCAGTCGTCGTTCGCCGCGCTGCTCAAGGGCTCGCCCTACGAGCCGCAGCCGTTCACCCCGCCCGCCGACCGCACCCAGGAGGGCACCACCGCGAACACCTTCCGGCAGATCACCCACCTGGTGTGCGACACCTCGGCGGCGACCGACACGATCCTGTTCGCCGGGCGGCACACGCAGTTGCGGCAGTTCGTCAACGCGCTGGGCACCCGGGGCTGCCAGGACCGCAAGTTCACCGTGCTGACGGGCGACGAGGGCTCCTACCTGTCCGGCGACAAGAAGCTGGACCGCACCGCCCTCACCCACAACCTCGCCGTCCGCTACACCGCCCTCGCCCACCCGGACGCCTGGACGAAGTCACCCGCGGGTTCCGTCGGCGGATCGGCGGCGGACGCGAAGGTCCTCACCGACCTGCTCGCCCGCAGCGCCCGTGAGCCGGTCGGCCCGATCGGCGGGATCGGTCTGGAGGACGGCCAGCTGATCATCGGCTACGACGCGATGACGCTGGCCGTCCACGGCATCCGCGAGGCCACCCCCGACGGCGGGACGGTCCCGCCGCTGGCGGACGTCGGCCTGCAGTGGCCGCAGGTCAAGGGCTCGCTGCGGGTGAACGGGGCGAGCGGCTGGATCTGCCTGGACGTGCACGGCAACCCGTACGACAAGGCCGTCCCGATCGTGGAGCTGCACGCGGACGGCGGCTCACGCTTCGTCCGGATCGCCTGGCCGGAGGGGAAGCCGCCGGGGAAGGAGTGCCTGCCGCCGTCCTAGCGGCTCCGACCGCCGTCCTGGAGCTCAGGAGCCTTCCAGGGTTTCGATCAGGCGTTCGAATCTGGCGCGCCAGCCGGGTTCGGTGCCGCCGTCTCCCAGTCGCCCCTGGAACTCGTGGGTGAAGCGCAGCAGGGAGCCGTCGTCCCCGTCCCGCTCCAGATGGAACCGGATCCGGCCGCCGCCCTCCACGGTGTACTCGGCGACCCGGTCCACGTCCCACGCGGTGACCTGGCCCTCCCCCAGGCCCCGCAGGGCGACCGCGCCGCCGAGCCGGTGTTCGAGGACGTCCACGGGCGTCCACCACAGCGCGAGCCCCTCCGGGGTGGTCAGCGCGGGCCAGACCGTCTCCACGACCCCCGGGAGCCGCACCAGGAAGTGCAGGATGTGCGTGTTCCCGTGGGTCTGGCTGGTGCCCTGTTCGACGGAACCGGTCATGACACCAGCCTGACCCGTGGGAACCGGTTCCGCACGGTTACGGGCGCTCGCCCGCCTTGTCGACGACGGCGCGGCGCAGGACGGCAGTGTCGCCGAGCACTGTCCCCTTCTTCAGTCCCTTGTAGTTCTGGGTGAGGGTCGCCCGCTGCCCGAGAAGTTCGTGCGTCTTCTTGTCAAAGGTCCACACGAAGCGGATGGGCAGCTTGGTGTCCGTGCGCATGATCCCGACGCCGTGCCGCCCTCGGGCGTCGACCGAGTCCTCGTCCACCCTCACGCCGGGGGTGCGGGTGACGGCCTGGTAGAGCGCGGCGCGCTGCGCCGACGGCACGATCGAGCCACTCAGCAGTTTTCCGGCCAGCTGCAGCACGGCCTGGTGCTCGTCATAGGTCCCGTACAGCGTGGGCCCGACCCAGGCGGCGTTGTAGATCCGCACGGACGATTCGACCAAATAGTCGTACATCGCGTCCGGGTCGGTGGGCAGGGACTTCAGGAAGTTGTAACTGAAGCTGTCGCCGTAGATCTCCTGTCCCGGCTCCCCGGCCGAACGGAGCAGCTCGCTGCCGTCCCTGTCGTCGCGCACCATGGTCTTGCGGGTGCCGTCCACGGAGACCCAGACCTCTGTGCGGTGCAGGCGCACGCGGACCAGCTTCTTGTCCAGCCCGGTCTCGTAGAAGGACTGCTCGCTCTCGACATAGACGAACTGGTCGTTGCGGATCCTGCCGTCCCCGTCCTGGCGCTCAGCCGCCGGCGTGTTGCGCAGTCCCGCGTCTGCGCCGCCGAACGAGGGCAGCACGGTGAACGTGACGGAGGCGACGGTCGCCACTGCCGCCGCCGCGAGCGCGGGGCCCATCCACCGCTTCCGCGGTTTCGCGACGGCTTCGTCGGTGTGCCGGATCTCGGTCATCAGATGCTCCTTGAGGAGTCGGTGACGGCCCGGCGGAAGGTCCTGTTCAGGCAGCTGGTTCATCGGCTTCCCTCCCTCATGGGCCTGACCGCCGAGGTGCGGTCTTCACCTCTCATCTGTCCGCGCACGGCGGGCGGTTCCATATGTTTCGCGAGCTTTGCCCGCGCCCGCGAGAGCCGTGATCGCACGGTGCCCACGGGCACTCCCAGCGCCTCGGCCGCCGCCTCGTACCCGAGGCCCGACCACACGCACAGCGCCAGCACCTCGCGCTCGGCGCGCCGCAGCCTCGCCAGCGCGGTGCGCACGGCGGCCAGTTGCACGGCGTCGTCCACCCGGCCCGCCACCTCGTCGGCGAAGTCCCGCAGCGTCTCCTCGCGCGGCAGCCGCGCCACCGCGGCCGCGTGTCTTCGGGCCGCGCGGCGGACGTTGCGGGTGACGTTGGTGGCGATGCCGAGCAGCCAGGGGCGCGGGGAGCCGCCGTCCTCGTCCAGCCGCTCGCGCAGCCGCCAGGCGTCCAGGAAGGTCAGCGAGACGATCTCCTCGGCCGTCGTCCACTCCCCCGTGAGCCGATAGGCGTGGTTGTAGACGGAGCGCGCGTAGGCGTCGAAGAGCGCGCCGAAGGCGTCGTGGTCCCCCGCGCGGATGCGTTTCCTCAACATGCTCAGATGCGTATCCACACCCCTCTACCTGTCCGTACGACAAAGGCCGGTTCCTGTGACGTGGGTCACGAGAACCGGCCTTGGTCGGTGCGGGGTTCAGACTCCGGCGTACGAGTGCTTGCCGGAGACGAAGATGTTGACGCCGTAGTAGTTGAACAGCCAGCAGCCGAAGGCGATCAGGGCCAGGTAGGCGGCCTTGCGGCCCTTCCAGCCGGCCGTGGCGCGGGCGTGCAGATAGCAGGCGTAGCCGACCCAGGTGATGAACGCCCAGGTCTCCTTGGGGTCCCAGCCCCAGTAGCGGCCCCACGCGTCGCCCGCCCAGATCGCGCCCGCGATGATCGTGAACGTCCACAGCGGGAACACCGCCGCGTTGACCCGGTAGGCGAACTTGTCGAGCGAGGCCGACGCGGGCAGCCGGTCAAGGACCGAGTCCGCGAACTTGCCGGGCTTGCCGCCGGTCGCCAGCTTGTTCTCGTACGAGTCCTTGAACAGGTACAGGACCGTGGTGACCCCGCCCACGTAGAACACCGCTCCGCACAGGATCGCGGTGGAGACGTGGATGTACAGCCAGTACGAGTGCAGCGCCGGGACCAGCTGGTCGCTCGCCGTGTAGAGGACGGTGACCGCGAGGCCCAGGTCGAGCAGGACCGAGGTGATCAGGAACAGCCCGAGCCAGCGCACGTTCTTCTTCAGCGCCAGCAGCGTGAGGTACACGCCGACGGCCACCGTGGAGAAGGTGATGTTGAACTCGTACATGTTGCCCCAGGGGGCCCGCTCCACCGAGGCCGCGCGGGCGATCACGCCGCCCAGCTCGACCAGGAACGCGAGCACCGTGAGGGAGATGGCGATCCGGCCGTACATGTCGCCCTGCTCGTCACCACCGTGCGCGCCGGGCCCGTCGGGCACGTCACGCGCGCCGGCCGCGGAGCGCACGACGACCTGCGGGCGCTCCAGGACGGCGGTGCCGCCGTTCTTCTGGACGGTGACGGCCGGGCCCTTGGCCTTGGCCTTCGCCTCGGGCGTGAGCGCGGCGGCGGTGCGGCCGACCTTGCTGCGGCTGCCGAGGAGCCACTCCGCGATGTACGCGAAGAAGGCCAGGGTGTAGACGGCCATCGCGGAGTAGATCAGCGTGTTGCTGATGCTCGCGAGATTCTCGTTGGTGGCGGCGGCGAGAGTCATTTCTCAGCCCCTTCGGCAGATACGGCTTGAGGATCGGAGGGATCGGAGGAATCTGTGGGGACGGGCGCGCCCGGGGCCCGGTCGTAGAGGATCCCGGCGAGGTCGCCGAGTTCCTCGGGCACCTTCGCGGACTCGCTGCGGCCGAGACCGGCCATCTCGACGACCGTCACCCCGTCGTCGCCGCGCACGGCACGCACCCACACCCGGCGGCGCTGGATGAACAGGGAACCCGCCAGGCCGAAGATCGCGACGGTCGCGCCGCCCAGCGCCCACCCGCTCGCGGGCTGCTGGGTGACCTGGAAGTTCGCCCACTGCCGGGTGCCCTCGTAGGTGATCGAGCCCGCGCCGTTCGGCAGGGTCATGGTCTCGCCGGGCTTGAGGTTCTCCCGCACCTGCGCGCCCTTGGAGTCCTTGAACTCCTTCATGTGCGTCTTGTCGAGCTGGTACACGCTCTGCGGGATGCCCGAGTTGACGCCCAGATCACCGTGGAACGGGGTCAGGTTCAGCACCGGGTTGTTCAGCGCCGGGAACGTCGAGGCGGTCTCCATGCCCTGCGTGTACGTCGGCAGGAAGAAGGCCGAGATGCCCAGCTGCTCGCTGAGCCCCTTGGCGTCCCGGTAGCCGTCGAGGACCTTGATCACGCCGGTGGACGTCACATTGGAGTCCAGCGGCAGCAGCGGTACGGCGTCGCTGTAGACGACGTTGCCCTTGCCGTCGCGGACGGTGACGAAGGGCGCGTAGCCGTGCGCGGTGAGGTAGACCTTCGAGTCGCCGATCTCCAGCGGCTCGTTGACCTTGACGAGGGTCTTCCGGCCCTTGCCGTAGGCCCCGACGCGGTAGGTGATGGCGGCCTGGTAGACGCGCGGGGTGCCGGTGTTCGGGCCGCTCTTCTCGTAGGTGCCGGTGAACTTGTTCAGATCGAAGCTGAACGGCGTCAGGTCGTCGGTGCTGAAGAGGGTGCCGGACTTGAAGTCGTCGTAGGAGATGAGGGTGTTGGAGAAGCCGTCGCCCTCGACGATCAGCTTGTTGCCCTCGGTCTTGAAGAGCTGGCCCCAGGCGAAGGCGACCAGCATCACGATCAGCGCGATGTGGAAGGCCAGGTTGCCGACCTCGCGGAGGTAGCCCTTCTCGGCGGCGACGGCGTCCCCGGTGAGCTGCGCGCGGAAGCGGCGCTTCTTCAGCAGGGCGAGCGCGGCCTCGCGGACCTGCTCCGGCTCCGCCTGAGTGCGCCAGGTCGTGTACGCGGGCAGCCGGGTCAACCGCTTCGGCGCGCCCGGCGGGCGGCCGCGCAGCTGGCCCACGAACTGCCAGGTGCGGGGCACGATGCAGCCGATGAGGGAGATGAACAGCAGGATGTAGACCGAGGAGAACCAGGCCGAGCTGTAGACGTGGAAGAGGCCGAGCCGGTCGTAGATCGGCCCGAGCGTGTCGTGCGCCTGACGGAAGTCGGCGACCTTCGTGTCGTCCGTGCCCGACTGCGGGATCAGCGAACCGGGGATCGCGCCGAGCGCCAGCAGCAGCAGGAGCAGCAGCGCGACCCGCATGGAGGTGAGCTGACGCCAGAACCAGCGCGCCCAGCCGAGCACGCCCAGGCCGGGCATGTTCGCGAGCGAGTCGGCGGGCGCGGTGGACAGCTGGGAGCCGGCGGCCCCGAGATCCTGGTCGTCGGTCTTCGTCCCGTCGACCGTGGTCGTCCCGTCGACCGGGGTCGTCTCGTCGGTCGTCGTGGTCTTGCTCATCGATCAGATCCCCACAGTGAAGCCGGCGGACCAGGACTGGATGTCCTGCACAAGGCGGTCCCACGCACCGGTCAGCAGCAGCAGACCGGTCACGATCATCATCGTGCCGCCGATCCGCATCACCCAGACGTAGTGACGCTTGACCCAGCCGAAGGCGCCGAGCGCCTTGCGGAAGGCGACCGCGGCGAGCACGAAGGGCAGGCCGAGGCCGAGGCAGTAGGCGACGGTCAGTATGGCACCGCGGCCCGCGCTCCCCTGCTGGGAGGACAGGGCGATCACGGAGGCGAGGGTGGGGCCGATGCACGGGGTCCAGCCGATGCCGAACAGCGCGCCGATCAGGGGGGCGCTGACCAGTCCGGCGGCGGGCCGCTGATGGAAGCGGAACTCCCGTTGGGTCATCCAGGGCATCAGGCCCATGAAGAAGACGCCCATGACGATCATGAGCACGCCGAGCACCTTGGACAGGACGCCCTGGTTCTCCTGGAGCGTCTGACCGAAGTAGCCGAACAGGGCCCCGCTGGAGACGAACACCGCGGTGAAGCCGAGCACGAACAGGGAGGCGCCGGCGACCATCCGGCCGCGGCGGGCCTCGGCGAGGTCGGTGCCGGTGACTCCGGTGACGTACGACAGATAGCCGGGGACGAGCGGCAGGACGCACGGGGAGAAGAAGGAGACGAGACCGCCGAGGACGGCGACGGGCAGGGCGAGCAGCAACGCGCCGTTGAGCACGGTGCCGTTGTAGCCGTCCGCGGCGAGCAGGGTGACCGCGCTCACGTCACTTCTCCGCGAGGACGGGAGCGATCATCTTGCGCAGCCGCTCCTCGCTGAGCGCGGCCAGCGAGCGGGCGGCGATCTTCCCCTCCCGGTCTATGACCAGCGTGGAGGGGATGGCCTGCGGGTTGAGGGTGCCCTTCTTGAAGCGGAGCATCAGCTGCCCGGTCGGGTCGTACAGACTCGGGTAGGTGACGCCGAACTGCTTGTCGAAGGCGACGGCGTTGGCGGCCTTGGTGTCGCGCGTGTTGATGCCGACGAACTGGACGCCGTCCGCCTGGAGGTCCTGGTAGACCTTCTGGAAGCCCGGCGCCTCCGCACGGCACGGGGAACACCAGGAGCCCCACACGTTGAGGACGACGATCTTGCCCTTGTAGTCGGCGACGTCGAGCTGCTTGCCGTCGACGGTGTCGCCGGACAGGTCGGGGGCCGCGGCGCGCTCCCCCTTCTCCGCGGTGGAGATGCCGTCCTTGCCCATCACGAAGTTGGTGTCACCGCCTCCCCCGGCGGTGCCGCCGGAGGTGCACGCGGACAGCAACAGTGCGGCGACGGCTGTGCCGGCGGCCGTGGTCAGGGCGGCACGGCGCGAGCGGATCGAGGGGGTCGAGCACAGGGGGGCGCGGCTGGCGGCACTCATGTGAAAAGTTTCGCATGCCCGTTCTGGGGATCTTGCGCACCCCCCTTGCGGGCGGAAACCCGCATTTCAGGCGGCGGATGCGGAGGGGCCGGCGGAGCCGGAGGAGCTGGTGGAGCCGGGGGTGTTGTTGTCCTTGAGGAACGCCTTCCAGCCGGCGGCCGGCTGCTGCCCGACGTCGAGGGTGCGCAGCTGCTCCAGCACCTCCGGCTTCTGGACGTCCATCCAGTCCACGAACTGCCGGAAGGAGACCAGCCGGACGTCCGCGCCCTTCTCCTTCTCCGCCGCGATGTACTTGAAGGACTCCTCGACGGCGTCCATGTAGATGCCGCCGTTCCACTGCTCGAAGTGGTTGCCGACGAAGAACGGCGCACGGTTCGACTCGTATGCCCGCTTGAATCCCTGTATGTACGCCTGCGCGGACTGCTTGCGCCAGCCGGGGTAGTTGTGGCTGGGCGCCTTCGTCGAGTTGATCGACTGGTTGGCGAGCATGTTGTAGTCCATCGACAGGACCTCGAAGCTACGGCCGGGGAACGGTATCTGCTGCAGCGGCAGATCCCAGATGCCGTCCTTCTTCTGCGGCCACACCTGACGCCCGCCCGGCGAGGAGGCGTCGTAGCGCCAGCCGAGGGCGCGGGCGGTGGGCAGCAGGTTGTCCTGGCCGAGGAGACAGGGCGTGCGGCCGCCGACGAGTTCCTTGTCGTAGTCGAAGGGCAGCGCGGCCTCCTCCGTCCAGCCGGTGTTGGTCCGCCAGTTCTTCACGAACGACTTCGCCTGGTCGATCTCGCTGCGCCACTGCTTGGCCGTCCAGTTGCCGACCGTCCCGTGCCCGGAGCAGAAGTGCCCGTTGAAGTGGGTGCCTATCTCGTGACCCTCGAGCCAGGCGCGGCGGATGTTGGTGAGCGTCATCCTGACGTGCTCGTCGGTGAGGTAGCCGATGTCGGAGGCGCCGCGCGGGTTGTTCGGCGGGTCGTAGAGCCGCTTCTTCGACTCGGGCAGCAGATACAGCCCGGAGAGGAAGAAGGTCATGCTCGCGCCGTGCTCCTTGGCGAGGTCCAGGAAGCGCGGGAAGAGACCGTTGCCGACCTCGCCGGCGCCGTCCCAGGAGAAGACGACGAACTGCGGCGGCTCCTGGCCGGCCTCCAGCGGCACGGGCTTGTCCGGCTGGTGGGGCTGCTTGCCGGTGAAGGAGGTGGAGCCGTCGCCGAGGGGGCGCGCGGTGGCCTTGGGGCTACCGGAGGGACTCTTGCTCGATCCGCCCGACTTGGAGCCGTCGGCGGGGCTGGGGTCCGAGCTCGTGAGACTGCCGCAGCCCGTGAGTCCGGCAGCGGCGGCGGCCCCGGCACCGAGCCCCAGTGCTCCCCTTCGCGTGATCGTGCGCATGGCGTCCTCGTTCGTCAGTGCCTCTGGTGGTCACCCATTCAGAGGACACGACGAACGAGGGGGTTCCGCCGGTTGTTCCGGATTCGGTAACAGACAATCCGATTTAAGCCACGAGGTGGGAGGGGCGGTGAAGGTCGTGAAGGAAGGTGGTGGCCAGGCCCTGTCCGGCCCGACCGGTCCTAGGCTCCGAAGGCCTTGCTCTTGCCCTTCACGGGCTTGGCGCCGGCGCGCAGATGGACCGGCACGAGGTCGATGGCGGGCTCCGCGTAGCCGACGGACACGATCCGGTCGCCCTGGTACGTGAAGGTCGTCAGCGAGGCGAGCGTGCACTGCCGTTTGCGCGGGTCGTGCCACAGCCGCCGCCGCTCGACGTAGGACCGCACGATCCAGATCGGCAGCTGATGGCTGACCAGCACGGCCTCATGGCCGCGTGCCGCGTCCTTGGCCGCGTCGAGCGCGCCCATCATGCGGACGACCTGGTCCACATACGGCTCGCCCCACGACGGCTTGAACGGGTTGACGAGATGCTTCCAGTTCTCCGGGTTCTTCAGGGCGCCGTCGCCCACCCCGAAGGTCTTGCCCTGGAAGACGTTGTCGGCCTCGATGAGCCGCGGGTCGGTGGCCAGGTCGAGACCGTGCGCCTTGGCGATCGGCGTCGCCGTCTCCTGCGCCCGCTCCAGCGGGGAGGCGACCACATACGTGACGTCGCGGGGCGCGAGGTGCTCGGCGACCCGGTCGGCCATCTGCCGGCCCAGCTCGGAGAGGTGGTAACCGCCGAGCCGGCCGTAGAGGACGCCGTCGGGGTTCTCGACCTCGCCGTGCCGCATCAGGTGGACGACGGTGAGGTCGCTGTTGCTCTTGGGGCTGGTCATGCTGCTGTGGCCTCCGCAGCCGCTCGGGCCGCCGCCGGAAGGGCGTCGGCGATTCTCTGGACGGCCGCGTCGTCGTGGGCCGTGGACACGAACCAGGACTCGAAGGACGACGGCGGCAGATAGACGCCGTTCGCCAGCAGCGAGTGGAAGAAGGCGTTGAAGCGGAACGACTCCTGCGTCTTCGCGTCCGCGTAGTTGCGGACGGGCCGGTCCGTGAAGAAGACGGAGAACATGTTGGAGGCGCTCTGCAGCGTGTGCGCGACGCTCTCCTTGGTCAGCGCCTCCGACACCAGCGACTGGATCCGGCTGGAGACGGCGTCGATCCTGGCGTACGCGTCCTCGTCGAGCAGCCGCAGCTGGGCGAGCCCGGCGGCGGTGGCGACCGGGTTCCCCGAGAGCGTGCCGGCCTGGTAGACGGGCCCGGCGGGCGCGAGGTGCGCCATGATGTCGGCCCGCCCGCCGAACGCGGCGGCGGGGAAGCCCCCGCCCATGACCTTCCCGAAGGTCATGAGATCCGGCCGCACCCCGTCGATCCCGAACCAGCCGCTCCGACTGGTCCGGAACCCGGTCATGACCTCGTCGGAGATGAAGAGCGCGCCGTTGTTCGCGCAGGCGTCCTTGAGCCCCTGGTTGAACCCGGGCAGCGGCGGCACGACGCCCATGTTGCCCGGCGAGGCCTCGGTGATCACACAGGCGATCTCACCGGGATGCCGGTGGAAGGCCTCCTGCACGGCTTCCAGGTCGTTGTACGGCAGGACGATGGTGTCGGCGGCCTGGGCTCCCGTGACACCGGGGGTGTCGGGCAGCGCGAAGGTGGCCACCCCGCTCCCGGCCGAGGCGAGCAGCGAGTCCACATGCCCGTGGTAGCAGCCGGCGAACTTGATCACCTTGGCGCGCCGGGTGAAGCCACGGGCGAGCCGGATGGCCGACATGGTGGCCTCGGTACCGCTGGAGACGAGCCGCACCTGCTCCAGGGGCGCGATGCGCTCGACCATCTCCTCGGCGAGCGCGACCTCGCCC
Organism: Streptomyces sp. NPDC006872; assembly: GCF_040635845.1. Lineage (NCBI taxonomy): Bacteria > Bacillati > Actinomycetota > Actinomycetes > Kitasatosporales > Streptomycetaceae > Streptomyces > Streptomyces sp. NPDC006872. The sequence continues at coordinate 77,556 of NZ_JBEYIL010000001.1, read as the reverse complement.
TCACCGGGGGTGCCGAAGGAGGTGCCGCGGGAGACGGCGTCCTGGACGGCCGCGATGACCTCGGGGTGGGAGTGCCCGAGGATCATGGGACCCCAGGAGCAGACCAGGTCGACGTACTCCCGGCCGTCGGCGTCGGTCAGATACGGCCCCGTACCGGACACCATGAACCGGGGCGTTCCCCCCACGGCGCGGAAGGCACGCACCGGGGAGTTCACCCCGCCGGGCGTGACGACGGACGCGCGGTCGAACAGCGCCTGCGAGACAGGCGCATCGTATGAATAGGGCAGTTCGCTCATGACCTGCGGCTTCTCCGACCTTCTCCGACTTGCTGGGCTCCGGTGCCAATGACCTCCCAGGGTAGGCCAGCGACTACGAAGGCAGCCGAGCCCCGCCCCGGGCCGGGGGGCCTGGGCCCCTTCCCCTCTCATCCTCCACTCGGCCATCTGCGAAACTGAGTCGGAACGGGCCTGATAGACGTAGCTCACACCGACCGTGTGTCGAGGGGCTGCGAAGATCCTGCGGACAGGTGTTTCAACGCACGTTTCGGCGAGCGACCGTGGGGGAGGTCACTGACACGATGATCGGGTTGCGCGGCGGGACCACGCGGCCTAGAAAAGCAGTCGGGTGGAGATATGCATCGCGGTGGCGGACTGGGCGAGGGGACTGACGATCTGGGTCCTCGACGTGCCCAGCGGGGAAGGCACCGGCGCGACGCGGAGGAAGCAGGCGAAGCGCGTCGGACACAGGCACAAGATGTACCGAATGAGCCCGAACGGATCGACCGGCGTGTTGACCAACGGGTCGACCGCCTCCGGGCGGGGAGCAGGAATGGTGGTCGGGTGGGGGTGACGTACAAGTACTTCGGCGCGCCGGACGGCGCGACCGCGGCCCGTGTGCCGATCTCGATGCGCCCCGAGGAACTCGGCGGCGACGAGCTCGGCATGAACGGCATGTTCACCAAGATCAAGCCGGAGACGATGGCCGCGATGGTCCTGACCGGCATCGAAGGCGTCCCGCTCCACAAGGTGCCCCCACTGGAACTGGTCGTCCTGCACCCCGACTACGCGGTCGTGAAGCTCCCCATGACGGTGGTCGACCCGCTCCGCGACATCGGCGAGGAAGCGGTCGGCGCGGCAGCCTTCATCTGGTCCACGGTCCCGGACCGCGGCGGCCCCCGAGACGCGTTCAACGTCTACCAGCTGCTCCACGAATGGCAGGACTTCAGCCACCGCCTGCACGAGGCAGGCCACCAGCCTTATTGCCTGGTCTGGCCCTGAGCCGAGGTTCTGCACGAAAGCGGGCGGGGTAGCGGGCGGGGTTCTCGAACCCCGCCCTTGTCACGCGCCCGGTCGGCTACACCGGGATGATCTCCGGCCACCACGGAGGGACGTTTCCCTCGCAGATCGGTGACGGGTAGGAATCCAGGACACCGATCCACGCGATCATTCCCCAGGCGATGCCCACGCTCGCGCAGATTGCAGCGGCGTATGCCCATTTCATTCCTCTGGTGCCGAGGAATTTAAGAATGAGGCCCCATACCGAAGAGAGCAGGGCCCATATCAGAAGAAAGCAAAAAAGCAGGACCGCGCCGTTGGCCGAGCCGTTGCCGACGTCGCATGAGCGCCAGATGCCGGCGACCGCCCAGACCGTCGCCCCTGCCACCATCCCACCGGCGCCCAAAGGCAACAGGCACCCGACGCGGCGAGTGGCAGCCTCCATGATGTCTCCTCAATGCATGGTTCGAACGAAAAAAAGCCTGGGCGCCGCCAACGTTAGCGGCACCCAGGCTGGACGGTCTACGAGTGCCTCACCTGCGTAGCACCCTTGTCATACAGTTCCTTGACCGTGTCGACTATGGCCGAGTGGAACTGCTCTCGCGTCAGGTCGACTCCGTACTCCTCGTACAGTTCGACCCCTGCTCTCATCGTGATCTGGTCGCCGATGTCGTTTTCGCCGACCAGGAGCGGGTCCGCGACGGAGGCGCCGTCAATCAGGGTCTTCTCGTCGATCCCGGCCGCGGCTCCCACGTAGCCGTAGTGGACGTTCGACCAGATGTCGTAGTACGCCTCCAGGTCGGTGCCGGGAACGCTGGTGAAGAAGTCCGACTCGGCCAGGTCGAACTTCGCGGCGAGCTTCGGCTTGTGGTCCCATTCGCAGATCTTCGGGCATACCTTGGCGGTCCACATGGCGAGTGCCGCCTGTGTATCCGCGCCCATATTCCGGCCGAATGCGTCGTACCACTTCCAAGGCCGCAAAAGCCCCTTGATGCCCTTGACGTCGTCCGACACCACATTCGTCTTGAGTTCCGAGAACATATAGCTCTCGATCTCGTTGTAAAGCTCCTCGTTGCCGGACTTCTTCTTGGGAAGCGGCTCGGGGCCCTTCTGGAACGTGACGGAGGCGACGGACTTGTTGCCCGTCTTCTTCACCGTCACCGTCATCGTTCCCACGATGGGGATGTAGACGGAGTAGGTCTTCGTGGAGTGGTAGACCCAGGTCCCGTTCGGGCCCATCGTCATGTAGTCCCGGTAGCTGCCGCCCTTGCCGTCGCTGCACCCGCGCTCGCAGTCCGTGATCGGCCGCAGGCCGGTCGGGTCGGACTTGGTGACGGGGGTGTTGTTGGCGTAGGCGTAGCCGTTGAGGGACTCGTGGTCGTCGGGGGCGAGGACGGGGTCGACGGAGAGGAAACGGCCGACGGCCGGGTCGTACTCACGGGCGCCGATGTGGGTCAGGCCGGTGCCCGCGTCGGCGGGTTTGCCCAGGAAGCCCTTGTCGTCGGGCCAGGCCGAGGGCGTCGTGCCGCGGGCCTCGCCGAAGGGCTTGGTGTAGCGGCGGGTGACGGCCTGGGTGGTGGCGTCGATCGTCATCGAGGCGGTGCCGTGGTGGTCGTCGACCATCCAGGACAGACCGGTCTCGGTGCGGACGGCGGTGGCGTCGCCCGACGGGTAGTACCGCTGGGCGGCGAACTTCTTGGCGGCCGTGTCGTAGTGGAGTTCCTGACCGGCCAGGTAGAGGACGGTCTTGACGGAGCCGCGGCGGATCAGGAGTTCGCCGTTGGCGTCGTAGAGGTAGTCGGTGGTCTCCGTGCCCTGGGTGAGCTGGGCGAGTTCTCCTTCGATGTCCCAGACGAGGCTCTGCGCGGCGCCGGTGACGCCGTAGCGCTTGGTGGTGTTGCCCTGGTCGTCATAGGTGTACGACTTCGCGGCAGCGCTGCCCACGGTGACGGAGGTCAGCGTGTGGGGCTGGCCGCCGCCGGTGGCGTTGACGGCCGGGTAGCCGTAGGCGGTCGTGGTGTCACCGGTGGCCTTGTGCTCGATCTGGGTGTCGCGCAGGCCGCCCGGCTTGTAGGTCCAGGAGTTCCAGTACGGGGCCGGTCCGCCGAGAGCGCTCGACGAGCGGGCGGTGGCGCAGTCGTTGGAGGACGGGGTCCAGGCCTCGGTCAGTCGGCGGTAGCCGTCGTAGGCGAAGCACTGGGTGTCCTTGCCACCCACCTTGTCGGTGATCGACTTGACGTTGCCGCTGGCGTCGTAGGCGTAGTCGACGTCGCTGGTGTAGCCGGTGTTGGTCTGGTCGACGGTGTGGGAGTTGGCCAGTCGGCGCGTGCCGTCCTCGTAGCGGTTGAGGATCTGGAGCTGCTTGGCATCGGTGGAGGTGCCCAGGCGGGTCTCCTCGATCTCGCCGTACGGGGAGTAGCCGATGTTCTGGACGTAGTCGGTCATGCCCTCGGTGCCGGTGAGCATGCCGAGGTCGTTGTAGCTGTTGCCGACGGTCTCGGCGGGCAGGCCGCCCGCCGCGGGCATCGAGGTGGACTGGACGGTGCCGTCCCTGTTGTAGACGGACGTGGTGGTGAAGGTCTGCGGCGCGCCGGCGACGACCAGGGCGTCGGTGGCGGCGATGACGGTCTTGGTGCCCTTGGTGCGGCCGAGCGCGTCGTAGCCGGTGAAGACCTGGGAGTAGATCTTGCCGGTGGTGCCGCCGACGTACCGGATCGCGGCCGTCGGGAGACCCTTGGCCAGGCTGTCGAAGGTGAACTTGGTCAGGCGGTGGTCGTCGTCCTTGACGCCGTCCCAGGTGCCGACCTTGCGGCCCAGCTCGTCGTAGTCCGTGATCAGGGTGCGCGAGACGCCGTTCACCAGCGACGTGGTGCTGATCGGCTGGTCGGCGTCGTTGTAGGCGGTGGTGACCGTGCCCTTGTCGGGGTCGACGGAGGTGGTCTTGCGACCGCGCAGGTCGTAGTCGTACGACCAGACGGAGCCGTCCGGGCCGGTCATCTTCTCGACCTTGCCGTCGGGCGTGTACGCGTACAGCGTGCGGCTGTAGTCGCTGCCGGTCGGGGCGGGGCCGCCGTACTCACGGCGCTCGACGGTCCTGCCGCGGGCGTCGGTGACGACCAGCGTGCCGGTGCCGCCCGTGGCCGCGGTGACGGCGGTGCGGTCGCCCTGGTAGGCGGTCTTGGTGCGCCACTTCTCCTGGTCGTAGACCCGGAAGACCGTCTCCGTGGCACGGCCGGCGGCGTCGAAGACCGTCTCGGTGGAGGCGGGGACGGAGCCGGGGAAGGTGTTGGCGAGCGTGCCCGAGGGCGCGTTGTTGTCGTGGACCTGCTCGTTGGTGATGTAGGCGAGGCCGCGGTCGTCGTAGAGGGTCTCGGAGATCACCCGGCCGCCGTTCGGCGCGGGCGTCTGCTTCTGGCGGGAGCGCAGCAGACCGTCGAAGATCTCGTAGGAGCTGTTGTAGGTCTTGCCGTCGTTCTTGAGAGCGTCGGTGCGGACCCAGGTCTCCTTGTCGTTGTTGATGCTGTAGGCGTAGACGATGCTGGCGGCGTCCCCGAGCCCGCGGGAGCGGTTCGGCTTCCAGACCGAGACCAGGCGGCCGAGCGCGTCCAGGGACCACTCGGTGACGTTGCCGTTGGCGTCGGTGGTCTTGGTGGCCGTGCCCCAGGCCGGGTCCACCTCGGCGGTGGAGGCGTAGAGCTTCGCGTCGATGGTCGTCTTGGACGTCAGCGGGCCGTAGCCGGTGTCGTCGGGGACGTAGGTGTTCTTGACCGTCTGGTTGAGGGCGTTGGTCGCGGTGGCCGGACGGCCCAGCTTGTCGTAGGTGGAGCCGGAGACCTGCTGGTAGACGGGCTTCTTGTCGGTCGCGCCGTAGCTCGCGACCCGGTAGGAGGCGCTGACCTCGCCCTTGGTGGGCGCCACGCCGACCGCCTGGCCGTCGTAGGCCTTGGTGATGTCGGAGACGGCGTGGTCGGGGATCGTCGGCGTGGTCGCGCAGGAGACCGAGTAGGTCTCGGTGCGCGAGACCGCATTCACCAGCCAGGCCGAGGTGTTGCGCGCGTAGCTGGTGCGCACACACGTCTCGTCGCCGGTCTTGGCCGCGTCGCCGCTGTCGTCCACCGTGAGCAGCATGCCGTACGTGGTGTCGTACGTGGACTTCTGCTTGACCGTGCGGGTGCCGGTGGAGGTCGTGGTGCGGTTGGCGGTCTCACCGGGCTGGACGATCCAGGAGTCGGTGGTGCCCCAGCTGTAGGTGTGGCTGCCGGTCTTGTGGGACCAGGGCGTGTTGATCGTGCCGCTGACCTCTTCGGCGCCGTTGTAGACGATCGTCTCGCGGACGAAGCCGGCGTACTGGCGGGAGTCGTCGAGTGCGGTGCCGGCGGAGTCGGTGACCTTCTCCACCCGGGAGGTGCCGTCGAGTTCCTTCTCGCCGTTCAGGCCACGCATGTAGAGCGTGGACTTCTTGGAGCGCGGGCCCTCGTCGGTGTCGCCGGAGGTCTCGACGACCTTGCCGTAGCCACGCCACTGCGACCAGGTGCGGTTGGACGCCTTGGTCAGGCCCTCGTCGTCGGCGTAGGCCCAGCCCGCGCCGCCCTGGTAGTCGTAGTACGTCTCGCCGGTGTCGCCGTGGCCGTAGGGGTCGTCCTGGAAGACGGAGGTGACCACGTACTTGTGGAACCAGTCGAGGACCGGGGTCGCTCCGGACTGGGACCACTTGACCGGGAAGCAGCGGCGGGTGTTCTTGTCGACGTCCGCCGGCATGCTGGAGCCCCAGATGCAGTCGGGGCCGGAGTAGTTGGCGGTGAGGGTGGAGCCGGTCTCGGACTTGATGGTCCGCACCCGCCACTTGATGTAGCGCAGGGTGTCCGGGCCGCTGCCCTCGACGTGGTTGGAGAGCTGGATGCCGCCGAAGACCACCGGCGGCATCGCGGCGGCCGTGGTGTTGGCCTTGCCGGTGTTCTGGATGGACTTCAGCCACAGGCTCGCCGAGGAGGCGTCGCCGGTGTCGGGGAAGCTCTGGTCCAGGTGCCAGGTGTCGACGTCGCGCTGGGTGGTGCCGGCGCCGGTCCACACCGAGGTGGTGACGTCGGTGAGGCGCTTGCGGGTGAAGAACGCCGGGCCGATCTGGGTGGTGCACTTGGTGCTCGCCGCGCAGATCATGTCGAAGGGCACGTCGGGCCAGTTGGCCTTGGTGTCCTTGGTCAGGTCGGTGCAGCCGCCCGAGACGACGCAGCGCTCGGCGTAGGCGAAGCGGACCTGCTGGGCGGCGGGCTTGGCGTAGATCAGGTCGCTGCGCAGGCCGTACTCGATGCGGTTGAGGTAGCCGCCGCGGGTGTAGGCGGTGCCGTTGACGGCGGTGTCGGCGTTCTTGGAGTAGTAGTTCGTCTCCTTGCCGTACCAGTACGTGGAGGCGTTGCCGTGGGTGTCGACGACGTAGTCCAGGTTCCAGCGCCAGGCCTGGTTGCAGAAGGAGTCGGCGAAGCCGGTGGACTTGTAGCAGGGCTCCCCGGAGTCGTCGCCGAAGACCGGGACGGTGAACACCGAGTTGGTGACCGGGTCGTCGGCGGCGGTGCCGTTGTCGCTCCAGCCGGGCAGGCGCTGCTTGCCGAAGAAGTACTGGGTGCCGGACACGTCCGTCACCTTCCAGTACTCGGTGTTGTCGTCGCCGTTGCCGGTGGCGCCGGTCAGGTGCTCGACGCGGGTGCCGTCCTCGTTCTTCAGCTTCCACGAGCCGCCCGACGCCTCGGACAGGGCCGCGGCGTCACAGGCAGCCTTGTCGGCGCAGGCGTTGACCAGCTCCACGGCCTTGCCGTTGAGGACCAGCGTGGAGTTGGCGTACTTCCAGCACAGGTCGCCCTTGCCGGACTGGCCGTCTTCCTTGCAGGAGCCGTACTTGCGCTCGATGTAGGACTCGGTGATCGAGAAGCCTTCGCCGACCACCGAGGTCTGGCTGTTCTCCCCGGCCGTGCGGCCGTCCACCGAGGCGGAGTCGTAGGAGATCGACAGGTTCGGGGACGGGCCGGCCGTCGCCGGGGGAACCCGCAGCGGGTAGTTCCAGGTGAAGTCGCCCGTGCTGCCGCCGGCCTCCCAGGTCGCGGTCGGGGACAACGGGGTGGCGCTGTAGTCGCCCCCGCCGCCCGAACTGTCCGCAGCCGCAGCCAGCAGCATCGGGGTACGGGTGCTGACGGTGCCGGTCACGGTCTGGGACGCGGCGTCGTTTCCCGCGCCCGGCACTGGGGTCTGGGTGCGGCAGGCCTTCTTCTCCGGGGTGGTCAGCGCACACGCCGGGAGCGTCACCAGGCTCAGCCGGGGGCCGAAGTTACCGCCGTAGACGTCCTTGAAGGAGGCGTAGCTCAAGGAGACCCGGAGCTTGTCGCTGTCGCCCTTGCCGGACACGGCTGCCGCCGGTGCGACGGTGAGCAGGACGCCGTTGACGCCCGCCTTCTTCGCCGCCGCCGAGGACTGGACGCCGAGCGCCACCCGTTCGGCCGGGCCGGAGGCCACCGCCCGCTTCTTCGCAGCCTTGGCCGCCGGGGCGGCCGGCACCTGGGCCAGCCTGATCCCGAGCCCGCCCACGCTGACCGCGGCCTCGCCGGTCGCCGCGACCTCGGCCGTGGCCTTGCCGGGCCCCGGCCAGGCGGCCTTCTTCACCCGCTCACGGGTCTGCTGGGCGGCAGGGGCAGCCTTGTCCTTCGGGGACTTGGAGACGCCGGCCCTGAGCACGCCGACCTTGTCGATCTTCGCGTCGGCCGGATCCTCCAACTTCCTGCCGGCCGCCGGAGTCTGGGCCTGGGCGGCGAAGTCGTACCCCGAGGGAGTCACGAGCTGTGGGAGGAGGGACAGGGAGAGGACGAGCCCGCCACGGCCGAGCCAGCGGCGGACGACCGCCCCTGGCAAGCGTTTGCGGAAGGGTCTTGGAGACACGGTGATTTCCCCCGGTGTTCGGAAACGGGAATGGTCAGGCGAAAGAGGCAGCGCGAGGCAGGGCAGGGCGGGCAACTGCGCCCGCCCTGCCCGTCCCTCGGCTGCTACTGCTCGGTGTTGCGCCGGTCGGCAATCGCGTCGGTGGAAGTGGCTCCGGCCCAGACGCGGACGCTGTCGATCGCCCCGGGGAAGTAGCGCGCGGCGGCGCCGTTGATCTTCGCCCGGCCGATCTCGAACGCTCCGCCGCCCTGCCAGGGGGCCGAGTAGGGCACCCCGTCCTCGTCACCCATCAGGGCGCTGTCGACGTAGAGCTTGAGCGCGCCGAGCTTGGAGGTGTCGTCGGGGTCGGCCGCCGCCTGGGCGTCGTGGACGACCGTCAGCATGACCGGCACGCCCAGCTGGGCCGTGGTCAACGCGTCGGACTCGTTCTCGGTCCAGACCGCCCCGGTGCCGTCCTTGTCGGGACGGCCGAACGTCCACCGGCCCTGGGTGCTGCCGGCCGGCTGCTCGTACCAGACGCCCCAGGAGGACTGGCTCGTCCCCGACTGGCCGAACACCTGCACCGCGTACGACTTACTGGTGTCGGCGAGCTTGGCCGGGTCCAGCGTCACCCAGGCGGTCGCGGTGAAGGAACCGGAGTCGTCGACGACCGGACCGGTGGCCGTGGCGTACGCGCTGGTGCCGTTCAGGGTCATCCGCTGCGTGGTCGTGACCTCTTCGCCGATGTCCGGGTCGCCGGTGGTGAACTGGGTGAGCGCGGCCCCGTTGAGGGTGAGATTGCGGCCGAAGCCGCTGGTGTCCTTGACCGTGCTGCCGGTCGCGTTGGCGATGTCCGTGGCGTCCCACTTGGCGACGAGCGTCGGGACCGGGTCCCCTGAGGTGCCGTCGCTGAGGTCCTCGTCCTCCAGCCAGGCCTCGTGGGCGACCTCGGTGTCCGCGAGCGCACGGGACCAGACCTTCACCTCGTCGATGGTTCCGGCGAAGTTCTCCTTGCCGGCTGCGGCGTGCCACAGCCGTCCGACCTGCAGGTTTCCGGACGCCTTCCACGGGGTCACCGTGAACGGCGTCGGATTGCCCTGCGGAACGCCGTTGACGTAGAGCTGGATGGTCTGCGCCGCCGCGTCGTAGACGCCGGTCAGGTGGGTCCAGACGTTCAGGACGGGCGGCTTGGTGCCGATGGAGCGGGTGATGGCGGGTTCGACGACGTCCGTCTGGTGGCGGTTGAAGATCCAGGCGTTGTACGCGGTGGAGTAGTACAGCTGGAACCCGGAGGCGTTCGTGCCGGCCTGGGACAGGACGGTGTAGTTGACGTCCTTCTTCGTCAGCCGCGCCCAGGCCGAGACGGTGAAGGACTTGGTGGTGTCCAGGACCGCGCCGGAGGTGGCGAGGTAGGCGCTCGTGCCGTTGAGCTTGGCCGCGCCGGAGCCGCTGCGGGCGAGCGGGTCCCAGGTCGCCCCCGAGGAGGTCAGCGGGTGCTGGGTGGCGGTGGTGGAGTCGGTCAGGGCGTTGTCCAGGTGCCAGATCCCCGAGGGCTGCTCGGCGCCCTTCACCAGGAAGCTGTAGTACCCGGTGAGCGAGCTGTGGCCGGCCGCGTCGTAGCCCCAGACCTGGACGGTGTTCTCACCGGCCTGGTTCGGCGTGATCGACTGGGTGTGCGCCGCGCCCTTGGCGACGGGGATCGGCGGGGAGACCGCGCCGCTGTTCAGCTTCCACTTGTAGCTGACGACGTCCGACTGGATGCCGGCGGTGTTGGGGTTGGTGTCCGCGGGGGTGAAGGTGAACTTGCCCGGCGTGCCCACCCCGCCCGCGGCCGGGTCGGTCTCGGCCGGCTTGTAGACGCCGTCCGCGCTGGTCACCACCGGGGGCGGCGGCGAATCGGTGTCGACGCGGAAGTAGCACCAGGAGGACCAGGCCGAGTCCAGGACCCCGGTCACGCCCCGGTCCGTCTTGTAGTACGCCTGCGTCTTGACCCGCATCCGGTAGTCCGTCTGCGCGGCAAGCGCGGTGGAGGTCGCGTTGCGGGGGGCGTTGTCGGCCACCCACGCGCCGTCCGGCGAGGCCGCGTACCAGGCGCGGCTGGAGCCGTCGGCCTTCCACACCTCGAACAGGGCGCGCAGCTGGGAGTTGGCGGCGTCGGCCGACTGCACCGTGGCGAGCATCTTCGGCGTGGTGTCGCTGGTGGCGAAGGGCAGCGTGGAGGCGTTGCAGGCCCGGCCGGTGGTGCCCTGCTGGACGCCGTACGAGGTCGGCTTGCCCGGGTAGGAGACGTAGGTGACCGACAGCTTGGCGTCGTTGCGGAACCGCGCCCAGGCGCCTCCGTCGGACTCGTCGTGCGCGGTCAGCGAGAAGGTGATCTGCGACTCCTTGTTCGCGGCGTAGGACGCGAGGGTCGTCGTCAGGTTCTCGTTGGTCTCCTCGTCCACGTTGTCGCTGAAGCGCACCCAGTTCGCGGGCTGCGACGGGCTGCACAGGCCGCCCCGCCCGTAGGCCACGTTCCGGTCGCCCATCAGGTCCACTCCGGTGGGGCGGGACGACCAGGTGGTGCTGGAGGCGATGCCCTTGTTCACACGGCTGAGGTCGTACCAGTGCGGATCACAGGTGAAGGTCCACTCCTGGTACACCTCCATCGTCGCGTCCAGGATCTTCTTTCCGTGGATCGACGAGAGCGGGTACTCGAAGTACATGCGCTGGGTGTACGGGCTGTTGGAGCAGAGGTAGCCGGCGTAGTTGGAGCAGCGCCCCACGCCTTTGTCCCCGTCGAACTTCCAGTACTTGGTGCCGTTGGAGGCCAGCGCCGTCCAGTCGCCCAGCGCGATGCCCTTGGTGGGCGGGTCGATGTAGAGCGGGAAGACGGTGTCGTCGCCGTGCAGCAGGGCCGGGTCGGGTGTGATCTCCAGGGCGGTGGCGGTGACCTTGAGCGGGAGCTCGGCCGCCGCGTCGCCGCTGCTCGGGGCCTCGACGGGGGCCGGCTCGCCCTCGGCGGCGGGCAGCGGGGTCGCTTCGTCCGCCGTCTCCGTCGAGGCGGCGGTGCGGACGAGTTGCGTGCTCACGCCGGTCGTCGCGGCGCCGTCGGCCGGGGTGTCGCCGGCCGAGTCCCACATCTGTCCCGCCGGGCTCTGGAAGACCGGGGCGCCGTCGCCGTCGCGTGCGACGAAACCGCCGTCGGCCGTCGGGGCGATGTCCAGGCCACCGGCGGAGAGGGTCATCCTGATCGTCGCGAGCGCCGGGTTCTTCGCCGCCTCCGCGGTCTTGACCACGAGCACCGAGGTGTAGCCGGAGCTCAGCGCGGTCAGTCGCAGGTCGACGTCCGGAAGGACTCCGGCGTAGGTGGCGGTGGCGCCGTCGAGCCGGGGCGCGGGGAGCGTGGTCGGCCAGCCGAACCGCAGTTCGTGCCCGTCGTCCTCGAGAGTGACCAGTCCGTGCCCGCTGCCGCCGCCCGAGAAGGTGAGGTCGGCCGTCGTGTTCCTCGCCCGCACCGAGCCGTCGGCCTCGCGCACGAGGGTGGTGTCGATGGCGGCCCAACTGCCGTCGTCCTGCCGGGCCCGGACCGGGGCCGCGTTCATCTCCTGTGTGAAGGTGCCGTCCGGGTTGGCGAAGACCTGGGACGACTCGTCGGTCGCCGCGTCCACGGCCACCCGCTCACCGGTCTTCGCCGCGCGGGCGCTCGCCTCCGACTCCGGAGTCCGGTCCGCCGCCACCGAGGCCGTCGCGTCGTCGGCGGCTGCGGGAGTCACCCCGGCCGCCGGAACCACACCCCCCAGAAGTGCGACGGCTATCGCCCAACTCCTGGCTCTTCGACGCCAATCGCGTTGCCGTGTCTGAGTGAACACGGACCCCCCCGTCTTCTTAATTTTTCATTACAAGAAAGCTGCGAGGATCATGTGTTGGCCAAAACATGACCGTCAATAGTGTCGTGCGTCACATTGACCTCTCCCGTTGCAGCTGCCGGTCCTCCAAACAACTCCGACCCTGGTTCGAACAACACCGCACAATGAACGATGATCTGATGGTCACTCACGACAGTTCCTCCAGTGGTGGGACGCGAGTCCAGGACGGAGTCAGGGATCATGAGCTCTTCCCACGGCGAGGGCAGCAGCGCCTCTTTCAAGATCGACACGACCAAGCCCCATCCGGCCCGGATGTACGACTACTTCCTGGGCGGGAAGGACAACTACGAGGTCGATCAGGAAGCCGCCGAGAAGTTCATCAAGGCGGCTCCGGAGGTGCGGCTGGCCGTGCGGGCCAACCGGAGCTTCATGCACCGCGCCGTCCGGCACGTCGTCGCCGAGGGCGGTATCCGCCAGATCCTCGACATAGGCACCGGCCTGCCGACCGAGCCCAACGTGCACCAGATCGCGCGGGCCATCGCCCCCGAGACCCGCGTCGCCTACGTCGACAACGACCCGATCGTCAGCACGCACTCGATGGCTCTCATCGGCGACGACGACACGGACACCTCCGTCGCCCTGGCCGACCTGCGCGACCCCCGGGCCATCCTCGACCACCCCGACGTGCGCAAGCTCATCGACTTCGACCAGCCGGTCGCCCTGCTGCTGGTGGCGATCATGCACTTCATCACCGAGGCGGAGGACCCGGACGCCCTCCTCGCCACCTACCGCGACGCGCTGCCCACCGGCTCCTACCTGGTCCTGTCGCATGCGACGGGCGACCTCCACGAGGACGGGCGCAAGGACGCGGCCGCCGTCTACAAGAGCGCCACCGCCAGCATGAACCCCCGGCCCCGCGCCCGCGTCCTCGACTTCTTCGGCGACTTCACCCTGATCGAGCCGGGCCTGGCCCTGGTCCCGGACTGGCGTCCCGACGAGCCGGCCCAGCCCGACACCCCGCCGATCGGCATCTACGGCGCAGTGGCCCGCAAGAACGGCTGAGACCCCTCGTCCGCACGAGGGCTCTCACCGCAGCGGGGTCGTCTCCAGGGCCTCGTGGGCCTGGCGTTCCGCCGGGGCCGCGGTCTGTTCCGCGACCCGGCGGAAGGTGTCCTGGGCGGGCCGGGCCGGCCAGTCGGGGGGCAGGTGGCGGGCGGGGAGTCGGGGGTCGGTGCGGATCGTCCAGAGCCACTCGCTGACCAGCCGCAGTCGGATGCCGATCGGGTCGTCGCCCGGGCCGGCGTTCAGATGGGCGGTCCAGCGCTTGTCGAAAGAGACGTAGCGGGCGGCGATGCTCTCCAGGTCCCAGGTGTCGCGGATCATGAGGCCGATGTCGATGCCCTCGTCGGCGGAGGCGTGGAAGATCTTGACGTGGGCGGTCAGGCCGAGTTCGGCGACCACAGCGGCGACGTCCACCCTCCCCGGCGCGATCCACAGCCCGCTGTACAGCGCGCCGAACCCGGACCAGGCGAGCCGTGAGCGCAGGTCGTGGCGCTCACGCTGGCGCGACTCGGGAAGCGAGAAGCCCAGCAGCGTCCAGTCGCCGTCCCAGTCGTCGTTGACCGCGCTGTCGCGCCAGATGCGGGTGCGACCGTCCCACAGGACGCGCGTCGCCTGCTCGGTCAGGCCGAAGTACATCCTGCGGCCCTCCCGCTGCCGCCGCAGCAGCCCCCGGCTGACCATGCGGGTCAGCGTGGACCGCACGGCCTGTTCACCGACCCCGACCCGGCCGAGGACGTCGATGATGCTGCCCGAGTAGACGCACAGGTCGCCCTCTTCCAGCACATGGTTGCCGAAGAAGGCGAGCATGAGCGACTGCGGGCGCAGTTGCGGAGCAGCGCCTTCAGAGGTGTCCGGCATGTTGTCCGGGATGTCGTCGTCCTCCACGGGGGAAAGGGTACGGCCGTCCGCCGCACCCACCGGCGGGCGGGCGGCCGTACGGGGTCAGCGGCCGTCGGGTCCGTCGGCGGGGTGCGCGAGGTCGTACGGGCGGAGGTACGGGGTCGGCCGGTAGGAGACGTAGCGGGTGGGCGTGCTCGGATCGGCCGCCGTCGCACGGGAGTTGAGGGACTGCGGGTCGGTGCCCTGCCAGCGGCCGGCGGTGAGACGGACCTCCAGGGTGTGCAGCGCGGCGAGCTGCTCGGCGGGGCTGAAGGTGCAGTGGCCGGCGTTGTCGACGTACGCCTGGCGGAGGAGGGCCGAGGAACCGGCGGCCGTGACGGCCCGGCGCAGGGCGCTCTCCGTCTGGACCGGGACGAGGGCGTCGCCGATGGTGTGCACGGACAGCTGCGGCTTGGCGAGTTCGCCGGTGAAGGAGCTGGTGTCGCGCATCCACTCGACGGCCGCCGGGTCGGCGCCGATGCGCGGGGCGCGGTTCAGGGCGGCCAGGTCGGCGCGCAGGGAGAGGTCGGCCGCCTTGTACAGCTCACCGACCTCCTTGCGGACGGAGGACTGCCCGAGCAGCCTCGCGTAGTCGACCCCGGTGTTCCAGGACATGTTGCCGCCCGCCCGCGCCTCGGCCTCCTGCCGCCGGTTGAAGCCGGCGTTCAGCAGGCCCTTGACCGCGGCGTACTGGTTGACCTGCTGCGCGTCCCAGTCCGTCGCGGCCGGCCGGGTCTGCGTCGGCTGGTTCCAGACGGGGATGTTGTGCAGGGCGGCGGCGAGCGCGATACGGGCCCGGCCGGCGGCCGTCGTCTGCGCGGACTCCACGACGGCGGTGAGGGCGCCGGCCGTGGCGGTGGCGGCCGCCTGGTCGGGCAGGCCGGTCAGCGGGACGTCGGAGCCGGGCGCGAGCAGCGTCTTGATCGCGAAGACGGGGTCGAGGGTGTTGTTCCAGTTGGCGACGCCGCCCTGGACCAGCCCGCACAGGGCGATCGAGCCGTCGATGCGGTCCGGGTGGCGCTCGGCGATGGCGGTGGTGACCAGTCCGCCGTACGACCGTCCCCACGCGATGGTGCGACCGGCCGCGCCGAAGCGGTCGGTGAAGGCGGAGAGGGCGGCGAGCTGGTCGGGGACCGCGTCCGTGACCGCCCAGCCCGTGGTGGCGTAGGAGGAACCGACGAGCGCGTAGCCCTTCGCGAGGAGCAGGACCTTCGTGGCGTCGTCCGGGGCGTCCTGGGCGGGGTTGGCGGGGCCGGCCGCGTAGCCGTGGCTGAAGAGGAGAACGGTGCCGTTCCAGGCGGCGGGCACGTCCATCATGTACGTGGCGCCGGAGGGGAGTCGGCCTTCGACGTGGCTCGTGTCCGCCGCCGTCGCCGTCGTGGCGGGGAGGGCGGTGACCGCGAGCAGCAGGGCTGCGACTAAGGCGGTACGGGTGCAGGTGCGGGGCGTCATGCGGTGATCTCCTGGGTGTGGGGGGCGTCGGAGTCTGCGGTGGTCGCGTCGGCGGTGTCGGCGAGGGACGTCCGGCTGGTCTCGCGTACGAGAAGGACGGTCACGGCGGTCACGGCCGCGCCGCCGCACAGCAGCAGCGCGACGGGAGTGCTGTCGCCGCTCCCCGCCACCAGGCTCCCCGCGATCATCGGGGAGAATCCGGCGCCGATGAGGGTGGCGCCCTGGTAGCCGAGGGAGGCGCCGGTGTAGCGGACCCGGGTGCCGAACATCTCGGTGAGCAGCGCGCCCAGCGGGCCGTACATCATGGACTGGGCGATGCCGTGGCCGAGGACTACCGCGAGGATCAGCAGCCCCGGCGACTTCGAGTCGACGAGCGCGAGGACGGGGAAGGCGAGAGCCGCCGAGGCGAGGGCGCCGACGAGGACGACCGGGCGGCGGCCGACCCGGTCGGAGAGCGCGGACGCGCAGGGCAGCACGACCAGGGCGACGGCGGCGGACACCGTGAGCGCGGTGAGCACCTGGGGGCGGGCGTAGCCGATGCCGGTGGCGTAGGCGATGAGGTAGCTGGTCAGCAGCGACTGGGCGGTGAAGGCACCGATGCCGACCCCGCAGGCCAGCAGCACGGGACGGGGGTGCCGCAGCACGTCGAGGATCGGCAGCCGGGACTCGGCGCGCTCCTTCTTCACCGCGGCGAAGAGCGGGCTCTCGACGACCTTGAGGCGGACGAAGAGTCCGACGCCGAGCAGCACCACGCTCAGCAGGAACGGCACACGCCAGCCCCAGGCCGCGAACTCGTCCTCGGGGAGGGTGACGACCAGCGTGACGACGGCGGTGGAGAGCAGGGAGCCGAGCGGGGCCCCCATCTGCGTGAAACTGGACCACAGTCCGCGCCGCCGCTCGCCCGCGTGCTCGACGACCATCAGCGTGGCGCCGCCCCACTCACCGCCGATGGCGATGCCCTGGACGACGCGCAGGGTGATCAGCAGCACCGGTGCCCACACGCCGATCGTGTCGTACGTGGGCAGCAGGCCGACGAGGAAACTCGCGCCGCCCATCAGGCCCATGGTGAGCAGCAGCATCGACTTGCGGCCGAGCCGGTCGCCGAAGTGCCCGAAGAGGATCCCGCCGAGCGGGCGGGCGACATAGCCGGCGGCGAAGGTGCCGAACGCGGCGACGGTGCCGACGGCCGGATCGGCGCCGGGGAAGAAGAGCTCGCCGAAGACGAGGGCGGCGACGGTTCCGTAGACGAGGAAGTCGTAGAACTCCACGGCGGTGCCGAGCAGTCCGGAGGCGGCGACCATACGCAACTGCCGGGTTGATGCGACGGGGGACGAAGGCATCGCGGTCTCCCTTGAGCGGGGGAAGGACACCGAGAAGTTAGGCCTTCATTTAACCGCCGTCAATAAAATGCACAACATTGGCCGGGCGGCGACGCGCCTGAGGGCGGTGGCACCGGCCACCGCCCTCGGAAACGGTTCCTACAGCAGATCCACCAGCGTCGCCCGCGCCCGCGCCACGCGCGAACGGACCGTGCCGACCGGGCAGTCGCTCGCCCGAGCCGCCTCCGCGTAGGGCAGGCCGGCCAGTTGCGTGAGGACGAACGCCTCCCGCCGCTCGTCCGGCAGCGAGGCCAGCAGATCCAGCAGGACGACGCCGTCGTCGAAGCCGGGCAGGTCGCGCGGCTGGACGCGCTCCGCGGCGACCTGCCAGTCCGGGACGTCGGAAAGCCGGGGGCGGGCGGCGGCGTACCGATGGCTGTCGACCACCGCCCGGCGGGCGATGGACAGCAGCCAGGACCGCGCCGAGGAACGGCCCTCGAACCGGTGCAGGCTGCCGAGGGCGCGCAGGAAGGTGTCCTGGGCGAGGTCGTCGACGGCCTGGGGGTCGGCGCACAGATGGGCGACGTAGCGCAGGACGTCGCGGTGCAGAGCGCGGACGAACTGCTCGACGGCGTCCGCGTCACCGGCACGGGCGGCGAGCGCCCACGCCGTTATCGACTCGTCCCGGGAGGCGTGGGACGCCTGGGACGGCTTTGGGGCAGTACTGATCACCTGGTGTCCTTCTCGGATCATCCATGAGGGAACGCCTGAGGGCATGTGCCGGAACATGGGTCAGGCCATGTGTCAGGGCATGCGTCAGGGCATGTGTGAGGGCATGAGGAAGAGACAGCCGTCGGCAGCCGTATGGCGTCAGGCGGCGGCAGCGGTCCTCAGGGGTGGGCCCCTCGTGGTGATCGCGTAGGTGAGAAGGAGAAGCCGCGGCGCGCGCTCCGATCCGCGGCGGCTGAACCGGACGCGCGGGCGCTCCGGGGTGACGGGCAGGGCGAGCAGCAGTCGCAGCGGCGCGGCCAGCCATCCGGCCACCGCCCGCAGGATCCGGAACACGGCCCTCTCGCCGTGGGCCAGCCACAGCCCGCACAGCAGCGCGGCGAGCAGGTGGGCGGCGAGCATGCCGAACGAGGACGAGCCGCCCATGCCGACGGCCTCACCCAAAGGGTCCGTGTGGCCCATGTGCTCCATGTGCCCTGCATGGCTCATGCGGCCCATACCGGCCATGTCCATGGAGTCCATCTCCATGGCCCCGGCCGATGGTTGCCGTTCCGTCAGTGAGAACGCCGTGTGCAGGACCGTCTGGGCGGCGAGCACGACCGTCACGATGAGGGGGAGTCCGCGTTCCCGGCCCGCCAGGCTCCAGCCGGCGGCGCCGGTGAGGGCCACGCTCGCGGCCAGCGCCCACGCGGGCACCTCGGAGCCGGACATCATCACGTGCCCCAGGGCGGCGAGCAGCACGCAGACGGCCGCGAACAGCGCGGCCCGTAGCGTGCGAGAACACCACCCAGCGGCCATGGCGACACATCCTCGCATCCGGACAACGGTCGTCGTGCGGGGGTACGGAATTCACCCCGGTCCGCACCTCAATCGGCGGCTGTGACCTGCCTCACCTCACACCCGCCGTCCGCACCGCCGTCAGCGCCAGCGCCCGCGCCGTCTCCACCACCTCCCGGAGGGACACCTGTTCGCGTGCGCTGTGGGCGACGCCGATGTCCCCCGGCCCGAACTGCACCGTCGGGATCCCGGCCCCGGCGTAGAGCCGCAGGTCGCTCCCGTAGGTGGCCCCGCGTTCGCGCGGTCGCGCCGCGCCGGTCGCGTCGGCGTACGCGTCCGCGACGACGTCCCGCAGCGGATGCCCGGCCGCCAGCCGGCCGCTCGCGAACTGGCCGCCGGGCCAGGTCACGGTCGCCGGATGCGCGCGCAGCCAGTCGTCCTGCGCGCAGGCCTCGGCCACGCACCGCTCCAGCGCCGCCCGCGCCACGCCAGGGTCCTCCCCGAGCCGCACCCCGAGCCGCCCCTCCGCGACCAGCAGATCGGGCACGCTGCTCGCCCAGTCCCCGGAGCGCACGGTGCCGACGGACAGGGAGTACGGGATCGGGTACTCGGCGAGCAGCGGATCCGGGTCCCGGTTGCGCTCGCCCTCCAGCCGGGCCAGCGCCCGGTGCAACGGCAGGTAGGCGTCGATCGCGCTGACCCCGGCCTCCCGCGAACTGGCGTGGGCGGCCTTGCCGGGGACGGTGATCCGGAAGGTCAGCGCGCCCGCGTTGGCGGTGATCACCGTCCGCGAGGTGGGTTCGGCGATGACGCAGGCGTCGCCGCCGTACCCGCGCCGCAACGTGCCGAAGGCACCGAGTCCGCCGTCCTCCTCGCCGACGACGAAGTGCACGGCGACCCGTCCGCGCAGCCGCACCCCGGCCGCCCGGATCGCGGCCAGCGCGCCCAGGTGGGCCGCAAGCCCGGCCTTCATGTCGCACGCGCCCCGCCCGTGCACGAGGTCCCCGGTGACCCGTGGCACGAACGGGTCGCCGTCCCAGGCGGCGGGGTCGCCGGGCGGGACGACGTCCACATGGCCCTGCAGGATCAGCGTCGGCCCGTCACCGTCCCCGGGGGTGTGGCCCACCAGTCCCCAGGCCTCGTCGCGCGGGGCCTCGGCGCCGGGGAAGTCGGGGTCGGCGCGCAGGGCGGGCAGGTCCATGGACCACAGGTCGACGTCGAGCCCGAGCCGCTCCAGCCGCCCGGCGAGGTGATGCTGGATCTCGGACTCGGCCGGGCTCCCGCCGACGCTCGGTATCGCGATCAGCTCCGCCAGCGTCCGCCCGACGGCCTCCTCGTCCACCGCCGCCAGCACCGCGGCCTCCCGGTCATCGAGCACGCCCCACTCCCTCCGTCACCGGCGGACCGCTCCCGCCACCGCAGAAGGCATACCTGCTCACCGCGGCCCGCTGCTACGCGGGGGACGCTACGCCGTGTCCGGCGGCCCGCCGCCCACCGTGAACCCGATCACCGAGCCGCCGCCCGCCCGCCGGAAGGCGAACGGCCCGCCCCCGTGGGCCAGCGCCACCTCGCGCACGATCGACAGGCCGAGGCCGGAGCCGGGCAGGGAGCGGGCGTCGGCGGCGCGGTAGAAGCGGTCGAAGACCCGGGTCAGGTCGGCCTCGGCGATGCCGGGCCCGCGGTCGAGGACCTCGACGCGGACGACGCCCGGCCGGGCGGGCCCGGTGACGGCGATCTCGACCGGCGCCCGCCCCTCGCGGTCGAACTTGGTCGCGTTCTCCACCAGGTTGGACAGCGCCCGCTGGAGCATGCCCGGCCGCCCGTGGGTGGTGGTGGCGCCGCTCACCC
Source organism: Streptomyces sp. NPDC006872 (assembly GCF_040635845.1). Taxonomy (NCBI): domain Bacteria; kingdom Bacillati; phylum Actinomycetota; class Actinomycetes; order Kitasatosporales; family Streptomycetaceae; genus Streptomyces; species Streptomyces sp. NPDC006872. The sequence goes on along the minus strand of NZ_JBEYIL010000001.1, from coordinate 57,468 downwards.
GGAGCACGACCTGCCGTCCGGTGCGGCGCCGGGCGAGGCCCGCGACCTCCTCCGCGATGTCGGCGAGGTCCAGCTTGCGCGGCGGCTCGGTGTCGGACTGGCCGGCCGCGAGATCGACCAGCTCGTTCACCAGGTCGGTCAGTTCACGGGCCTCCTGGCCCAGATCCGCCACCAGCTCGGCGCGGGCGTCGGGCGGCAGCTCGTCGATGCGGTGCAGCAGCGAGATGTTCGTCCGCAACGACGTCAGCGGCGTGCGCAGCTCGTGCCCCGCGTCCTGGACGAGCCGCCGCTGGTCCTCCTCCGACTGGGCGAGCCGGCCCAGCATGCGGTCGAAGGCTCGGCCCAGCCGGCCCACCTCGTCGTAGCCGGTGACCGGCACCTGCACGCCGAGCCGGCGCGTGCGGGCGACGTCCTCGGCGGCGGTCGTGAGGATGACGAGCCGGTGGGTGATGCGCCGGGCCAGCCACCAGCCGAACAGCCCGGCGGCCGTCACCACGGCGGTCATCAGGACGAGCGTGCGCTGCTGGAGCGCCCGCAGCAGGTCCTCGGTGTCGCTGAACTCCTGCGCCACCTGCACCGCGCCCCGGCCGCCGCCCAGCGAGACGGTCGCGATGCGGTAGACGTCGCTGCCGACGTCCACGTCCTTGTGCTCGATGATCCGCCCGGACGTCGCGGCGGCGGCGATCGTGCGGTCGGCGGCCACGACCGGCAGCCCGGGGGTGCCGTGGTCCACGACCGAGCCGGCCGGGCCCAGCACCTGCACGTCCGTCCGGGCCGGCCGCACGAGGTCGTGGCCCGGCGCGGCCGAGGAGAAGTCCTCCGGCGCCATCCGGGTGTCGCGCACCTCGTCCCGCAGATCCTGCACGACCTCGTCGAACACCGTCTCCTGGTCGACCCGGACCAGCCGGGCGGCCGCCGAGTACGACAGGACGCCGATCAGGACCGTGACGGCGGCGGTGACGGCCGCGAAGGACACCGCGAAGGTGGTGCGCAGCGACACCAGTTTCGGCCGCGGCCGGGACACGACCCGACGCAGCCGACGCATCAGGTCCGGACCGCTCACCCGCTCGCCCCTCAGTCCTCCCGCAGCACGTAACCCACCCCGCGCACGGTGTGGATCAGCTGCGGGGCGCCCGGCTGGTCGAGCTTGCGGCGCAGGTAGCCGACGTAGACGGCGAGGTTCTTGGAGCCGGGCCCGAAATCGTAGCCCCAGATCCGGTCGTAGATCGTGGAGTGGTCCAGGACGATCCCGGCGTTGCGCACGAGCAGCTCCAGCAGCTCGAACTCGGTCCGGGTCAGCTCCAGCTCCCGCCCGGCCCGCCAGGCCCGCCGCGCCTGCGGGTCCATCCGCAGCCCGGCCGCCTCCAGATACCGCTGCTCGGGCAGCTGCTTGGGGACGTCGGGCACCACGGGCGTCGCGGCGTCGGGGTTGGTCCGGCGCAGCAGCGCCCGCAGCCGGGCGAAGACCTCCTCGACGTCGAACGGCTTGACGACGTAGTCGTCGGCGCCCGCGTCGAGACCGGCGATCCGGTCGGCGGTCTCCACCAGCGCGGTCAGCATCAGGATGGGCGTGCGGTCCCCTTCGGCGCGCAGCACCCGGCAGACCTGAAGGCCGTCGATCCCGGGCATCATCACGTCGAGGAGGAGCACGTCCGGCGGATTCTTGTGGGCGTGCGCCAGCGCCTCGACCCCGTCGGCGACCGCGGTGACCCGGTAGCCCTCCAGGGACAAGGCGCGTTCCAGGGCGTTGCGGATGGCACGGTCGTCTTCGGCGAGCAGCACGGTGGGAGGCACCGACCCAGTCTGCCAAGGCCTCCGGCGGTTGGGCGGTCCGGACGGTCCTACGATCACCCTTCTTACTTGGCTCTCACCGTCCGGGTGGGCGTTCCTGGGGGCTGCCGCCCCCAGATCCCCGCCTCGGCCTGAACGGCCTCGTCCTCAAACGCCGGACGGGCTGGTGAGCGCCGCCAGCTGGTCCGCGAACGGCACCACCGTGAACTGCTCCTTCACCGGAGCCGACGGAGTCATCTGCGCCGCCAGCTCCCCCGCCGCCCGCTCGATCCGCTCGGGCAGGCCCTCGGCGCCCCAGTCCTCCGAGGCCGCGTAGACGGCCGTCGGCATGACGACGGCCCGCAGGTAGGAGAAGAGCGGCCGCAGGGCGTGCTCGAGGACCAGCGAGTGCCGAGCCGAACCACCCGTGGCGGCGATCAGCACCGGCTTGCCGGCCAGCGCGTCCGGGTCGAGCACATCGAAGAAGGACTTGAACAGTCCGCTGTACGACGCGCTGAACACCGGCGTGACGACGATCAGCCCGTCCGCCGCCGTCACCGCATCGAGCGCGGCCGCCAGCTTCCGGCCGGGGAAACCGCTGGTGAAGTTGTGGGCGATCTCGACGGCGAGGTCGCGCAGCTCCACGACCTCCACCTCCGCCGAGGTCCGCCCGGCGGTCGCGGTCGCCAGCCGGTCGGCCAGCAACCGGGTCGACGACGGGACGCTCAGCCCCGCCGAGACGACGACGAGCTTCATGCGACGTTCACCCCTTCCCGGGTGGCCTTGACCAGCGAGGCGTGGGTCGGCGCGTCCGGCACATCGGCCGGCCGGCCGATGGCGAACTCCTTGCGCAGCACCGGCACGACCTCCTCGCCGAGCAGGTCGAGCTGCTCCAGCACGGTCTTCAGCGGCAGCCCCGCGTGGTCCAGGAGGAACAGCTGACGCTGGTAGTCGCCGGCGTACTCGCGGAACTTGAGGGTCTTCTCGATGACCTGCTCGGGCGTGCCGACGGTCAGCGGGGTCTGGTCGGTGAAGTCCTCCAGGGACGGCCCGTGACCGTAGACCGGCGCGTTGTCGAAGTACGGCCGGAACTCACGGACGGCGTCCTGCGAGTTCTTCCGCATGAACACCTGGCCGCCGAGCCCGACGATGGCCTGCTCGGGCGTGCCGTGCCCGTAGTGCGCGTACCGGGCCCGGTACAGCTCGACCATCTGCTTGGTGTGGTCGGCGGGCCAGAAGATGTTGTTGTGGAAGAAGCCGTCGCCGTAGAACGCGGCCTGCTCGGCGATCTCGGGTGACCGGATGGACCCGTGCCAGACGAACGGCGGCACGTCGTCGAGCGGCCGGGGCGTCGAGGTGAACCCCTGCAGGGCGGTCCGGAACTTCCCCTCCCAGTCCACGACGTCCTCGCGCCACAGCCTGCGCAGCAGGGCGTAGTTCTCGATGGCGAGGTTGATGCCCTGCCGGATGTCCTGCCCGAACCAGGGGTACACCGGGCCGGTGTTGCCGCGCCCCATCATCAGGTCCACCCGGCCGTCGGCCAGGTGCTGGAGCATCGCGAAGTCCTCGGCGATCTTCACCGGGTCGTTGGTGGTGATGAGGGTGGTGGAGGTGGAGAGGATCAGCTTCTCCGTCTGCGCGGCTATGTAGCCGAGCATCGTGGTCGGGGACGACGGCACGAACGGCGGGTTGTGGTGCTCGCCGGTGGCGAAGACGTCGAGGCCGACCTCCTCGGCCTTCAGCGCGATGGCGACCATGGCCTTGATCCGCTCGCGCTCGCTCGGCGTACGGCCCGTCGTGGGGTCCGGCGTGACATCGCCGACGCTGAAGATCCCGAACTGCATGGTCGCTCACCCTCCAGGTTGTTTACGCTTCAACTATACCTGCAGAACGGCGCCCCCTCCCCGGCTATTCCCACCCCGGTCGTCCCGCCCGGCGGCCGAAGACCCCCGCCCCGGTCACCCCGCCCCCGTCATCTTTGCCCCCGTCCCGTGGACGTCACTTCCCGTACGGATCCCGGCCGGTCCGCGCGAGCAGCCGCTCGAACTCCGACGCCCCCTCCGCCACCGCCACCGGCTCCCCGAACACCCCCATCTTCCGGGCCGTCGGCTCCAGCTGTGCGACCGCGCCCGCCAGCTCCGCCACCACCGCGTCGTCGGCCGCCCGGTACTCCTGGCCCGTGGCCCGCGCCAGATCCCACAGGTGCACGGTCAGATCCAGCAACGCCATCGAGCCGACCAACCGGGCCGGCATGTCCATCGCCCCGGTCGTGCCCTCCTCGGCGCCGGGCACGGACCACGCAGCCACCAGCCGGTCCGCCTCCGCGAGCAGTCCCGCCCGCCAGTCGGACTCCTCTCCCACCCGGTCCGGGGCCTCGCCGAAGTCCGACGCCTCCTTCGCCGCCAGCCGCTGGAACTGCACGAGCACCTGGAAGACATGGTTGACCAGGGCCTTCACGTCGTACTCCGCACAGGGCGTGGGAGCGGCCAGCGTCGCGTCCGCAATGCCCCGCACCACCGGCACGGCCCGCTCCCGCGCCAGGCCCAGCAGCTCACCGATGCCGTACGCCTTCGCACGGTCCGCGTTCTCGCTCGTGTTCGCGTTCGTGTCCATGCCTCGACCGTACGGACGCCGGACCCCGCCCATCTTGAAGAAACGCGACGTACGATCCGGACATGGCCGCCCCCCGCCGCGACACCCGCGGGATCGTCGACCCGGCCGGCCTGCTGACCCGTGTGCGGTTCCGCCGCCACCGGCCCGCCGAGCCGCTGCGCCGCCATGTCGAGACGTACTGGTTCATCGACTGGGACCTGCCCGAGCCCTACGCCTCCCACGTCGTCCCGCACCCCTCCGTCAACCTCACCTTCCAGTGGGACGCCGACGACGGCCCGCCCTACGGCGAGCTGACCGGCGTCGCACTCGGCCTCTTCACCCGGAAGCTGACCGGACAGGGCCGGGTGTGCGGGGCGAAGTTCCGGCCCGGCGGCTTCCGGCCCTACGCCCCCGACGTGCCCGTCTCGCACTGGACCGGCCGCGCACTGCCCGCCCGGGACGTCTTCCCGCGAGCCGACGACGCCACCGCCCGGTCGGTCGTCACCCCCGCCGACGACCTCGACCGGATCGCCGCGCTCGACGCCTTCCTGCTCTCCCTCGACCCCGCGCCCGACCCCCGGGCCGACCACGCCATGGACCTCGTCCAGCACGTGCGCACCGACCGCAGCCTGCGCAGGGTCACCGACCTGGCCGACCAGGAGGGCGTCTCCGTGCGACTCCTCCAACGCCTCTTCGCCGGCTACGTGGGCGTGAGCCCCAAGTGGGTCATCCTGCGCTACCGCATCCACGAGGCCCTGGAGCGCGCCGAGACCGAGGAGGCGCTGGACTGGCCCTCCCTCGCGGCCGACCTGGGCTATGCCGACCAGGCGCATCTGATCCGCGACTTCAAGGCGACGATCGGCGTACCGCCCACGGCCTACGCACCCGCCTCAGCCAAGCGGTAGCACTGACGCTCAGCCAAGCGGTAGCGCGTCCATGTAGGCGTTCGTCGGCTTCCGGATCTTCTGCACGCTCCGCACGTCCAACGCCACCGGCGCCGACGAGGTCCCCAGCTTCCCGCCCGCGTGCCAGACGCCCGTGACCGCCACCCATGTGTCCGCCTCGGGCGCGGCCACCCCGTACATCCGCACCTTCAACGTCGTGGCGTCCGCCGCGCAGCAGCTGACCAGGATCCGCGTCAGATACCACCCGTCCGCGCCGTCACCGGCGGGGGACGCGAACCCGGTCAGCTGCACCGCCCGCCCCTTCACGGCCAGGCTGCGGTCCTGCTGCACCCGCTGCGTGAAGTCGGTCAGCGTGATCGGCAGCGGCGAGGTCGCGGGCAGCGGATCGAACCCGTCGTCGTCCACCGCCGCGACGGCCTTCGCCGGCTCCCGCGAGGCGGTGTACGACCCGAGCGCGGGCGGCGCGTAGAACAGCAGGCTCAGCACCGGCAGGAACAGCAGCCAGGCGACCCGGGGCACCCGAGAGTGATCGTGCCCGTGGTCCTGGTGCTCGTGGTGGTCCTGGTGCTGCTCCTGGTGCTCCTGGCGGTCGTCGGCCCGCCGCCGCCTGACGGCGGTCCACGCCTCGACCGCCCCCAGGACCACCAGCACCACCCCGGCCGCGACCAGCAACGGCCGCATCCCCGGCTTCACATACCGGAGGTACTCCTCGGTGAACAGCGAGGTCCGCAGCAACCCGACCCCGCTCAGCACCAGCAGCACGACCTGCACCAACCGCTTCACAGCAGCACCCCTCCCACGATCACGCTGCACACCACCGCGACCACCGTCGTGGCCGCCGAGAACCGCCACGCGAAGGCCCGCCCGAACGTCCCCGCCTGCAACGCGATCAGCTTCAGATCGACCATCGGCCCCACCACCATGAACGCCAGCCGTGCCGTCGGCGAGAACCCGCTCAGCGAAGCCGCCACGAACGCGTCCGCCTCGCTGCACACCGCCAGGACGATCGCCAGCGCCGCCAGGAACAGCACCGACAGCCACGGCGAACCGGAGAACGTGTCCAGCACCGACCGCGGCATCGCCACATTGAAGGTCGCCGCCGCCATCGCGCCCACCACCAGGAAACCGCCCGCGTGCAGAAAGTCGTGCTGGAAGCCCTGCCGGAACTCCGTCCACCGGCTGTGCCCGGCCTGATGCCCGGTGTGCCGCACGGCCGGCCGCAGCCACTCCGACCTCCCCAGCCAGAGCCACAGCCAGCCCATCGCGGCCGCGGTGACCAGCGAGGCCGCCAACCGGGCCAGCACCATCTCCGGACTGCCCGGAAACGCCACGGCCGTCGCCGTCAGCACGATCGGATTGATGGCCGGAGCGGACAGCAGAAAAGCGAACGCGGCCGCCGGCGCGACCCCCCGCCCGATCAGACTGCTGGCCACCGGCACCGACGCGCACTCGCACCCCGGGAGCACCACCCCCGCCAGCCCCGCCACCGGCACCGCCAGCGCCGGCCGCTTCGGCAGCAGCCGCTGGAACACACTCGCCGGCACGAACGCGTTGATCGCCCCCGACAGCGCCGTGCCCAACAGCAGGAACGGCAGCGCCTGCACGATCACGGCCAGACACACCGTCCGCCACGCCTGCCCCGCCGGCTCGTCCAACGACCGCCCCACGAGCACCAGCAGCACACCCGGCAACACGGCCGCGCCCAGCAGCAACAGCGGCCAGTGCCGCGGCAGTTCACGCCCCGGACGACCACCGCCCCGAACCTCCTCGGCCACCCCCGCCGAGGACGCCCGTATCTCCGTCTCCTGCATCCCGCCCCCAGAAGTCCCCTGCGTCACTCGACCGTCCCGGCCGCAGGACCAGCACGACCCTAGACCCGACTGCCCGACCCCGACTTCCCGGCCCCGACGCCCAGGGCCTGCCCGGCCCTAGATCCGGCCCTCCCGCAACCGCACGACCTGCTCCGCGCCGAACTCCACCGTCCGCCGCATATGCCCCACGATCACCGCGAGTTCGGCGTCCGCGAGATCGTCGAAGAGCGGCATCCAGTCGCCGCCCAGCCGCTCCCACATCCGCCCGAACTCCGCGATCCGCTCCGGCACCGTCGCCACCAGCACCCGCCGCCGATCGGCCGCGTCCCGCTCCCGGACGACGTAACCCGCCCGCTCCAACCGGTCCACCAGCCGGGTCGCCGACCCGGTGGTCAGTCCCGTCAGCTCGGCGACCCGGCCCGTCGTCACCGGCTCCCGCTCCAGCGTGAGCAGGTTCAGACACTGCAGATCGGTCGGATGCAGCCCCAGACGGTCGGCGAGCGCCTGGTTGAACAGGGCATACGCGGCCATGTACCGGCGGGAGACCACGGACAGCTCGTCCAGCAGCCGAGACCGCACGTTCCCCGACATCGCTTCCCTTCGCCGGCGCCGCCGTCGGCTGCCGTCCGCAGATGGTACGACGACGCACCGACCCCACGGGCGTCAGAAGAAGTCGGAGCAAGTCCGAGGAAGTCAGAAGAAGTAGGCGTCCCCGGTGTCCAGCACCAGCACCTGCTGCCGGTCGTTGGACCGATTACGGTCCACTGCCCCACCGCCCCACAAGGTGTCGACCGCCATCGTCACCTCCGCCGGCCGCCCCCGCAGCCACACCCGCAACGCCAGCTGCTCCCCCAGCCCGTCCGCGGCCAGCGCCCCCGTCCGGCACACCACCTCCTGGCGACCCGTGCGCGCACACCCGGCCGGCAGCCACTGCTCCCCCGCCGCCAACGGCACCGACCAGCGCAGCCGCACCGTCGAGTCGGCGACGGCGCCCGGACCGTGGTTGCGCGGAGTCAGCCGTACGTCGACCCGGCCTCCGTCCATGACCGCGAAGCCGTGATACGACAGGTCGGCCTCGGTCTCCTCCCCCACCGCGTGCGCGGGCACGACACCCGCGCCCACCGCCAGCACGGCACCCGCACCCCACACCACGACACCCCGCAACCTGCGCATGGCACCACTCCTAGATCAGAAACCGCCGGAAACAGCCGGAAACAACCAGGCCCTATGCAGGGGATGTATCCCACGCCCGGCGCCCCGCAGGCGCCCTCCAACAGGTGACAGCGCACGACCGTGCGGAACTCCGACCATGTGATCCGCCTCGTCGGCAGGGCGCTCATCATGTAGACGCCCCGAGGGAACCGAGCAGCAGCGGCATATCCTGGCGAAAGCCAGCCGTACACACGTCCGAGGAGCGCTCATGCCCGCCGCCGCCCCGTCCGCACCCTCCCGCATCGCGATCGTCACCGGTGCGAGCAGCGGAATCGGCGCCGCCACCGCCCGGCAACTCGCCGCGGCCGGTTACCGCGTGGTCCTGACCGCCCGCCGCAAGGACCGTATCGAGGCGCTCGCGGAGGAGATCAACGCGGCCGGCCACCAGGCGACCGCCTACCAGCTGGACGTGACCGACCGCGCCGCCGTGGACGAGTTCGCCACCGCCTTCAAGACCATCGGCGTCCTCGTCAACAACGCGGGCGGCGCACTCGGCGCCGACCCCGTCGCCACCGGCGACCCCGCCGACTGGCGCACGATGTACGAGACGAACGTCCTCGGCACCCTGAACATCACCCAGGCACTCCTGCCCAAGCTGGTCGCGAGCGGCGACGGCACGGTGGTCGTCGTCTCCTCCACCGCCGGACACGGCACGTACGAGGGCGGCGGTGGCTACGTCGCCGCCAAGCACGGCGCCCACGTCCTCGCCGAGACCCTCCGCCTGGAGATCGTCGGCCGGCCGGTCCGCGTCATCGAGATCGCCCCCGGCATGGTCAAGACCGACGAGTTCGCCCTCACCCGCTTCAACGGCGACGAGGACAAGGCGGCCAAGGTCTACGAGGGCGTCGCCGAACCCCTCACCGCCTCCGACGTGGCCGAGACGATCACCTGGGCGGTGACCCGCCCCAGCCACGTCAACGTGGACCTCCTGGTCCTGCGCCCCCGCGCCCAGGCATCGAACACCAAGGTCCACAGGGACCTGTGATGCCCCCGGAGGACACCACGGACCCGGCGGCGGACCCGCAGAACGCACTGAAGGCGCAGGAACAACGCCGCCTCGCCCAGGAGACCAGGGACGAACGCAAGATGTGGGCGTTCCTGGCCTACTTCCTCTTCGGCATCCACTTCATCGCGTTCGTCATGATCTACGCGGTCCGCCACGCGAAGTGACGCTCAGGGCGCCGCACAGGTCGGATCGTCGACGATCACCGCGTTGGCCGGGATGACGACGACCTCGTCGTCATCGTCGGCCTGCACGGACTTGGTCGTGGCGTAACCCCGCTTCCCCTTCCCCACACACTTCGTGGCAAGGTTCCCGAACCCGTCCGGGAAGTTGAACACCTCGGCCGGACTGTCCTCCCCACGCTGCTCCGCCACCGGGGCATCGGCCTTGCCGCGCTCGTCGTAGTACTCCTGCGAACAAGCGCCGAGCGCGAGAACGAGAACGGCCGCAAGGCCGACGGCCCTCACCCGCCGCACGTCTTGTCCTCCACGATCTGCACGTTGGACGGACCGGTGGCGTTGGTCGTCACATACGCCCGAAACCCGTGCCCCACACACTTCGTGGCGAGGTTCCCGAACCCGTCGGGCATGTTGAACACCTCGGCGGGAGTGTCGTCCCCCGCCTTCCCCTGCACCGGCGCGTCGCCCCTCCCCCGCTTGTCCTCATACCCCTGCGAACAACCGGCGAGCAGACCCCCCACGACGAGCACGCACACCACAGCGCAAATCCGCTTCATCAGACACCCCCGTGTCAACGCCCCGAACTGGCCTATCCAAAGACAGCACCGCACCCCAGTTCGGTTCCCCGGTTCCCCGGTTCCGCCGGGGGCGTCTCGCTCCGTCAGCCCTTGACGCAGACGACCTGCTTCAGCTTCGCGACGACCTCCACCAGGTCCCGCTGCTGATCGATGACCTGCTCGATCGGCTTGTAGGCACCCGGGATCTCGTCCACGACGCCGGAGTCCTTACGGCACTCCACGCCCTGGGTCTGCTCCTCCAGGTCCTTCGTCGTGAAGCGGCGCTTGGCCGCGTTGCGGCTCATCCGCCGACCGGCCCCGTGCGAAGCCGAGTTGAACGACTTCTCGTTGCCGAGACCCTTCACGATGTACGAACCCGTGCCCATCGAACCCGGGATGATCCCGTACTCGCCGGAACCGGCCCGGATCGCGCCCTTGCGGGTCACGAGCAGGTCCATGCCTTCGTACCGCTCCTCGCTCACGTAGTTGTGGTGGCAGGAGATCTCCGGCTCGAAGTTCGGCTTCGCCTTCTTGAACTCCTTGCGGACCACGTCCTTCAGGAGCGCCATCATGAGCGTGCGGTTGTACTTCGCGTACTCCTGGGCCCAGAACAGGTCGTTGCGGTACGCCCCCATCTGCGGCGTGTCCGCGACGAACACGGCAAGGTCGCGGTCGATCAGCCCCTGGTTGTGCGGAAGCTTCTGCGCCACGCCGATGTGGTGTTCGGCCAGCTCCTTGCCGATGTTCCGGGAGCCGGAGTGGAGCATGAGCCAGACCGAGCCGTCACCACTGATGCAAACCTCGACAAAGTGGTTTCCGGATCCGAGCGTTCCCATCTGCTTCGTGGCACGTTCCTGACGGAATTTGACCGCTTCGGCCACCCCATCGAACCGCCCCCAGAAGTCGTCCCACCCCCCGGTGGCCAGCGCATGGAACCGTCCCGGCTCGACGGGGCTGTCATGCATCCCCCGCCCCACCGGAATGGCCTGCTCGATCTTCGACCGCAGCCGCGACAGATCCCCCGGCAGGTCGTTCGCCGTCAAGGACGTCTTGACCGCCGACATCCCGCAGCCGATGTCCACGCCCACCGCCGCAGGGCACACCGCCCCCTGCATCGCGATGACCGAGCCGACTGTCGCGCCCTTGCCGTAGTGGACGTCCGGCATGACCGCCAGGCCCTTGATCCACGGCAGGGTCGCCACGTTGCGCAGCTGCTGCAGCGCACCCTCCTCGACCGACGTCGGATCGGCCCACATACGGATGGGTACCTTCGCGCCCGGCATTTCCACGTACGACATGTCGTCCTCATTCCCCCGGAACAACTACAGAAGTCAGTAATCGCAAAACCGGAGCCAAGATCCGCCAAATCGGACGGCGGACCGGCATCCACGGTGTCGCGTGCGATACACATTGTCTGCAGGGGCCACCCCCGCCCGGCAAGCGAATAACCAGCGGGGACACTGGACCACCCGCCACCGAAAAAGCGACTCACCGTCGAGCCTGACCTTCGAGAGGAGCCGACCGTGCAGCGGAAGGCGTACGTACCCGGCGTCGTCGCGCTCCTCGCGGCGCTGCTGGCCGGCTGCACCGGCGGTTCGAAGGAGGGCGGTTCGACGGACAACTCCAACCCGGGCGAGGCCGGCACCGCCACCACCGCCGCGCAGCCCGGCAAGTACGCCACGCTCCCGGAGGCGTGCGGCGTCGTGGACCGGTCCACGCTCGACTCCCTGCTCCCCGGCATCAAACAGCTCGCCGACGAGACTCAGCGCGAGACGGCCTACGCGGGTGAGGCGACGCTGACGTACGACACGGACCGCAAGGTGGGCTGCCGTTGGAAGGTGGAGTCGACGGACGCCACCGACCATCTCTTCGTCGACTTCGAACGCGTCGTCTCCTATGACAACGCCGTCAGCGACGACAGCCAGGCCGAGACACTCTTCGCGACGAAGGTGACGGCTGCCGACCTCCCGGCCCCGGTCGCCTCCTCGCCGACCACCACCGGGTCCCCGTCCACGACCACGTCCACGACCACGGGCCCCTCCTCCGCGGCGACCCTCTCGCCCTCCGCCTCGACCGCCTCCGCGTCCCCTTCTTCCTCCGCCTCCCCCTCGCCGTCCTCCTCCGCCGACATCCAGCCCCGGCTGCTGGACGATCTGGGCGACGAGGCGTTCGTCGACGATGCGCTCAGCAGTTCCGGTTCGACGGCCAAGCAGCGCACCGTGACTGTGGCGTTCCGCACGTCGAACGTCATCGTGACCATCGAGTACGAGGAGCAGCCGGCGACCGTCGGTGTCGTGCCGGACAGTGAGGAAATGCAGGACAAGGCCCGGAAACTGGCCGCGCAACTGGCCGACTCCCTGGCCGGCTGAGGCCACTTCGGTCCCGTCCGCACCTCCCTCGTAAAGCATTCGAAGGGGAACCGCACAGCTTCTTCACCGCGTACCGTGGCCCCTCGGACCCGATCCGACCGCAGGAACCACGAGCGTCATGAGTGAAGGAACCATGCAGCGACGAGCCCAGCGTGACGGCCAGTTTGACCAGTGCGAGCAGCGTGCCGAGCGAGTGAGGCGTGCCGGAGGGCGCAGCGGCAGCCGCCTTCTCGCCGCAGCCGTGGCCGTCCCGGTGATGCTGTTCGCCGCGGGCTGCTCCTCCGACTCCGGCTCCGGCTCCGATGACGGCGCGCAGGACACGAGCGCGTCGGCCGGCTCCGGTACGGACTCGGCCGCGAGCGCCGCGCCGACCGTGCAGGCGGCGGCGTACAAGACGCTGCCGAAGGCGTGTGCGGTGCTGCCGAAGAAGACGCTGACCGAGTTGGTGCCGAAGGGTGCGGCCTCGGGCAAGGAGGGGACGTCCAGCGACACCGCGGCCCGAACCAGTTGTTCCTGGTCGAGCCTGGCGAACAACGGTGTGAAGGGCTCCCAGTTCCGCTGGCTGAACGTGTCCTTGCTGCGTTTCGAGTCGGACGCGACGACGGGCGACGGCGAGTCGCAGGCGAAGACGTACTACGCGAAGCAGGTCAAGGAAGCCCAGGCGGTGTCGGGCGCGAAGAACGCGAAGTCGCAGGCGGTCGCGGGGACGGGCGACGAGGCGACGCTGGTGGCGTACGACCTGAAGAAGACGGAGGGCGCCTTCAAGCAGCAGACGGTCGTGGCGCGGGTCGAGAACGTCGTGATCACGCTCGACTACAACGGCGCCGGTCTGGCGGGCGAGAAAACGCCGAGCGCGGACACGTTGACGAAGTCTGCGGAGAAGGCGGCGAAGGAGGCGGTGGCCTCGGTGCAGTCGGCCAACGGCGAGGGCACCGGCGGCGGTTCGGGTACGTCGACGTCGAGCCCGGCCCCGTCGAAGACGGCCTCCTCGGGGGCGTCGGCCACGTCGGCTCCGAAGGCGACGCCTTCCCCGTCGGCGTCGGCCACGGGGAAGGCCACGACGGCCGCGGCGGCTCCGAAGGCTTCCGCTTCCGCGAAGAGCTGACGGACCGGCAACGCGTGCGCCGCACACATGTGCCACCCTGTTGCGCGCAAGAACACGCAAGGGGAGGGGAGTACGGGTGTCGGAGCGAATAGAGCTGACCCGGACGCACCGCGTTCTCATCGGCGTGGTCGTGACCGGCGCCGTGATCATCGCCGGCATCGGCTTCGCCGGTTCGTACGCGGCGGTCCGGGAACTGGCTCTGGAGAAGGGCTTCGGGAAGTTCTCCTACGTCTTCCCGATCGGCATCGACGCGGGTATCTGTGTCCTGCTGGCCCTGGATCTGCTGCTGACCTGGATCCGCATCCCCTTCCCGCTGCTGCGGCAGACGGCGTGGCTGCTGACGGCGGCGACGATCGCGTTCAACGGCGCGGCCGCCTGGCCGGACCCGCTGGGCACGGGTATGCACGCGGTGATCCCGATCCTGTTCGTGGTCGCCGTCGAGGCGGCCCGGCACGCGATCGGCCGGATCGCGGACATCACGGCGGACAAGCACATGGAGGGCGTGCGCATCACGCGCTGGCTGCTCTCCCCGGTGCCGACGTTCCTGCTGTGGCGCCGGATGAAGCTGTGGGAGCTGCGGTCCTACGACCAGGTGATCAAGCTGGAGCAGGAACGTCTCGTCTATCAGGCGAGGCTGCGTTCCCGCTTCGGCCGCGCCTGGCGCCGCAAGGCCCCGGTGGAGTCGCTGATGCCGCTGCGGCTGGCCCGTTACGGCGTCCCGCTGGCGGAGACGGCCCCTGCGGGTCTGGCGGCGGCGGGCATAGAGCCGGCCGTGCTGCCTCCGGCCCCCGTGCCGGTCGCGGCGCCGATTCCGGTGTCCGCGTCCGCGCCTCAGCCGGAACTGGCGGCGGCCCCTGCGCCCCAGCAGGCACAGCAGCTCCAGCAAGGGCAACAGCTCCAGCAAGGGCAGCAGCCGCAGCAGGTCGACTACCCGCCGGAGGACGATCAGAGCCCCTGGTTCCAGTCGCCGCACGAGGTGGCGTACCAGGGCGGCTACGACCCCAGCTACGACCCCACACAGCAGCAGCAGTACACCCAGTGGATGGAAGAGCAGCGGCGGGCCGAGCAGTACCAGGACCAGTACCAGGAGGAGCCCCCGGTCCAGGAACCCTCCCCGGAGGAGACCGGCAGCTTCCCCATCCCGGTGGTCCCGGGCCGCAGCCGCGAGCTGGGCGAGGGCGGCGGCTCCGAGCCGGACGAGGACGCCTTCTACCAGGTCTTCCGCGAGTCGATAAAGAGCGGGAACGGAGCACCGACCGTCAAGGGGTTCATCGTCGATGTCGAGGCGATATACGACATCACCCTCCCCGAGGCCGAGGCCAAGCGGATGGTGAACCGCTTCTCCAACCGTCTCAACGCCGAACTGGCGGACGAGCACATCGCATGAGAAAGCGCCCGGTGCCCCACGGCACCGGGCGCTTTCCTCACGGCGTCACTGCCCGAGCAGGGCCCGCACCCGTTCCTGTCCCACCGCCAGCAGCAGTGTGGGCAGCCGCGGCCCCGTGTCCCGCCCGACCAGCAGGTGGTAGAGCAGGGCGAAGAACGTCCGCTGGGCGGTCTTGATCTCCGGCGGGAGCTCCTTGGGCGTGGCGTCCGCGGAGAACCCGGCCTGCACCTTGGGCACGCCGTAGACGAGGTGGGTGAGCCCGTCCAGGGACCAGTGGTCGGCGAGTCCGTCGAGCAGGAGCCGCAGGGACTGCTGGGTGGCCTCGTCGAGGGACTTCAGCAGTTCGGCGTCCGCCTCCTCGCGCACGATGGTCCGCTGGTCGGCGGGGACGTGCGTGTTGATCCAGGCCTCGGCCTTGTCGTACCGCGGCCGGGCCTCGTCCAGGGCGGCGAGCGGGTTCTCGGGGTCGAGGTCGCTCAGGATGCGCAGGGCCTGGTCCTGGTGTCCGGCGGTGATGTCGGCGACGGAGGCGAGCGTGCGGTACGGCAGTGGACGCGGGGTGCGCGGCAGCTCACCGCCGGCCGTGCCCACCGCACGCGCGTGTGCCGCGACGTCGGCCGGGAGGGCGGCCCCCTCCGCGACCTTGGCGTCGAGCTTGTCCCACTCGTCGTAGAGCCGCTGGATCTCCTGGTCGAAGGCGATCTTGAAGGACTGGTTGGGCCGGCGGCGGGCGTAGAGCCAGCGCAGGATCTGCGGTTCCATGATCTTCAGCGCGTCGCCGGGGGTGGGCACGCCGCCCTTGGACGACGACATCTTGGCCATGCCGCTGATGCCGACGAAGGCGTACATGGGCCCGATGGGCTGCTTGCCGCCGAAGATGCCGACGATCTGGCCGCCGACCTGGAAGCTGGAGCCCGGGGAGGAGTGGTCGACGCCGCTCGGCTCGAAGACGACGCCCTCGTACGCCCAGCGCATGGGCCAGTCGACCTTCCAGACCAGCTTGCCGCGGTTGAACTCGCTGAGCCGGACGGTCTCGGCGAAGCCGCAGGCGGTGCAGGTGTAGGACAGCTCGGTGGTGTCGTCGACGTAGGAGGTGACCGTGGTGAGGTCCTTCGCGCAGTTGCCGCAGTAGGGCTTGTACGGGAAGTAGCCGACGGACCCGGCCCCGGACGAGCCGTCGTCCTCGGCCGCCGCGCCCGAGCCCTCGGCGGCCTCGAGCTCGGCCTCGTCGAGCGGCTTCTGCTGCTGCTTCTTCGCCGCGGCGGCCGGGGCCTTCTTGGTGCGGTACTGGTCGAGGATGGCGTCGATGTCGGCGCGGTGCGCGACGGCGTGCAGGATCTGCTCGCGGTAGACGCCGGAGGTGTACTGCGCGGTCTGGCTGATCCCGTCGAACTCGACGCCGAGTTCGGCCAGCGACTCGACCATCGCGGCCTTGAAGTGCTCGGCCCAGTTCGGGTGGGCGGAGCCCCGCGGCGCCGGGACGGAGGTCAGCGGCTTGCCGATGTGCTCGGCCCAGGTGTCGTCGACGCCGTCGAGGCCGGCCGGCACCTTGCGGTAGCGGTCGTAGTCGTCCCAGGAGATCAGGTGGCGGACCTGGTGGCCGCGGCGGCGGATCTCGTCGGCGACGAGGTGCGGGGTCATGACCTCGCGGAGGTTGCCGAGGTGGATGGGGCCGGAGGGGGAGAGTCCGGACGCGACGACGACAACCTGAGCGGTAGCGACTGATGACTCAGCGCCGGGGGCTCGGCGCTCCGACTCCTCGATGACCTCATCCGCGAAACGGGAGACCCAGTCGGTGGTCTCGGTGCTCTGAGCCACGATCGGCACGTCCTCTTGATTCTGGAAGCGTTGATGGGAGTCCCGCATGGGGGTCCCCAGGTAATGAGGGGTCCCACGCTCATGGGGTTCCCATTCTCCCAGACGGCCCCGCGCCCGGGAAAACCGCTTTACCCCCCATGGGATACTGGCCGTGTCTATGCGTCCCCACGAGGAGAACGGCACCCACTCCTATGGCCCCGGTCACGTCCCTCAGCGACTCCGTCGAACAGCGTCTCGCGTCCGCCCTCTCGGCCACTCTGCCGGAGGCCGCCGGCTCGGACCCGCTGCTGCGACGAAGCGACCGGGCCGACTTCCAGGCCAACGGCATCCTGGCGCTGGCCAAGAAGGCGAAGGCGAACCCGCGGGAGCTGGCGACGCAGGTCGTGGCGAACGTGACGACCGGTGATGTGATCGGGGAGATCGAGGTCTCCGGCCCCGGCTTCCTGAACGTGACGATCACCGACCGGGCGATCACCGAGAACCTGGCCGCGCGGTACGCGGACGAGGCCCGCCTCGGCGTGCCGCACGCCGCGCAGGCCGGCACGACGGTGATCGACTACGCGCAGCCGAACGTGGCGAAGGAGATGCACGTCGGCCATCTGCGGTCGGCGGTCATCGGCGACGCGATGGTGCAGATCCTGGAGTTCACCGGCGAGAGCGTGGTCCGCAGGCACCACATCGGCGACTGGGGCACCCAGTTCGGCATGCTCATCCAGTATCTGGACGAGCACCCGCACGAGCTGGACCACAAGGAGTCGCAGGTCAGCGGCGAGGAGGCGATGTCGAACCTCGACCGCCTCTACAAGTCCGCGCGCAAGCTGTTCGACGCGGACGAGGAGTTCAAGACCCGGGCGCGTCGCCGGGTGGTCGACCTCCAGGCGGGCGACCCGCACACGCTGGCGACCTGGCAGAAGTTCGTGGACGAGTCGAAGATCTACTTCTTCTCGGTCTTCGAGAAGCTGGACATGGAGATCCGCGACGAGGACATCGTCGGCGAGTCGGGTTACAACGACATGCTGGCGGAGACCTGCCGGCTGCTGGAGGAGTCCGGGGTCGCGGTCCGCTCCGAGGGCGCGCTGTGCGTGTTCTTCGAGGACGTGAAGGGCCCGGACGGCAATCCGGTCCCGCTGATCGTCCAGAAGTCGGACGGCGGCTACGGCTATGCGGCGACGGACCTGTCGGCGATCCGCGACCGTGTCTTCAACATCAAGGCGAGCTCGCTCATCTACGTCGTGGACGCACGCCAGTCGCTGCACTTCAAGATGGTGTTCGAGACGGCGCGCAGGGCGGGCTGGCTGAACGAGGACGTGAAGGCGCACCAGTTGGCGTTCGGCACGGTCCTCGGCAAGGACGGCAAGCCGTTCAAGACCCGTGAGGGCGAGACGGTCAAGCTGGTCGACCTCCTCGACGAGGCGGTGGGCCGGGCGACGGCCGTGGTCCGGGAGAAGGCGGAGAAGGTCGGCCTGACCGAGCCGGAGATCGTGGAGAACGGCCGGTACGTGGGCATCGGCGCGGTGAAGTACGCCGACCTGTCGACGTCGGCCGTGCGGGACTACAAGTTCGACCTGGACCAGATGGTCTCGCTGAACGGCGACACGTCCGTGTACCTGCAGTACGCGTACGCCCGTATCCAGTCGATCCTGCGCAAGGCCGGCGAGACCCGCCCGGCCGCTCACCCGGAGCTGGAACTGGCCCCGGCGGAGCGGGCGTTGGGCCTGCACCTGGACCAGTTCGCGGAGACGGTGTCGGAGGTCGCGGCGGCGTACGAGCCGCACAAGCTGGCGGCGTACCTGTACCAGCTGGCCTCGCATCTGACGACGTTCTACGACCAGTGCCATGTGCTGTCGGCCGACAACCCGCCGGAGGTCGTGGAGAACCGCCTCTTCCTGGTGGACCTGACGGCCCGCACGCTCCACCTGGGCATGGCCCTGCTGGGCATCAGGACCCCCGGGAAGCTCTGACGCACCTGACGCACGACGAACCGCGGCCCGTCCTCCACCCCCGAGGAGAACGGGCCGCGGCCGCATGTGGCGGCGTACGTCGGACGGTGCGTCGCGCGGTGGGTCAGGCGGCGAACCGCTTGAACGCCGCGCGGGTGCCGGCGCCGGCGATGCCGTCGATGGCGCCGGTGTAGCCGTAGCTGTCCTTCAGGAGCCGCTGGAGCGCCTTGATCGTGTTGGGGCCGGGGTCGCCGTCGATGGAGTCGTTGTAGCCCCAGTACTGCGCGAGGCAGCGCTGGAACGCCTTCCAGCTGTTGGTGCCCAGCTGTCCGTCGATGGAGCCGGTGTAGCCCCAGTACTCGGCCAGCCACCCCTGGACGTTCTTGGCCTCGGCGGAGGTGAGTCCGAAGTTCTCCGTCGCGAGGATGGTGGCGTCGGCGCTCACCGCCGTCTTGGCGGCGGATGCGGGGGCCGCGTAGCTGGTACCCGCGGCCGCCAGGGTCCCGGCGGCGATGCCGGCGACGGCGGTGAGGCTGACGATGGTCCTGGCCAAGACGTTCGGTCGCATGTGTTCCTCTTTCGGCTTGCGGCTTTCGGCTTTCGGTTCGTCGGTGACGACAAGAGAGTGCGGGGCGGTCGGCGACGGCCGCCACAGCAGCCGCGCAAGTGACGGCTTCCTGGGACGTCCCACCCCCTGACCTGCGCGAACACCGCCGCCCTGGACGGCCTCGCGGGACGGCTGTGGCAGACGTGGTTCCGCTCATGCAGAATCGACGAAGCGGGGGGTCGCTGATCATGGCCATGACCATCTGGGGGGACCCATGTCGCGCCGCAACGCGCTGCCCGACGAACTCGACCCGAACGCCCGGCAGTTGGTGGAGCACTTACGCCGACTGAAGGACCACAGCGAGCTGAGCATGCGTCAGCTGGCGACGAAGACGGGGTACAGCCAGAAATCGTGGGAGCGGTATCTGGGCGGCAGGTCGCTTCCGCCGCGCGAGGCCGTGGAGACACTGGCCCGGATCTGCGGCGACGACCCGGTCCGTCTGCTCGCGCTGCACGAGGTGGCCGCCGACACCTGGCCCGGCCCACGCCCGACCGCGTCCCCGACGTCCCCGTCATCCCCCTCCGAGTCGGAGCCGCCCGCCGAGTCGGATCCGCCCGCCACCACTGCCGGGCAGCCCGCCACCACTGCCGAGCAGCCGGCCGCCGTGGGCACGCGCGTCCCCGGACGCTCGCTGCGCATCGCGCTCGGGGCGGGCGCGGTCGCCCTCGTCCTGGCCGTCTCCTCGACCGTCCTCCTGGTCCTACGTCTCAACGACGACGACGGCCGACACGCGGCCGCCGCCGTCCCGTCCACCGCCCCGGCGTCCTCGCACGCTCCGGTGTACACCTGCGCGATCGAGCGGACCGACGGCCTCTGGTACGCGGGCATCAGCCGCACCCAGAACACCGAGATCTTCTACGGCAGCGTCGGCCCCGATGTGGCCGAGGCGCAGTGCCTGCTGCGCCGGGCGGGCATCTCGCCGGGCGGCATCGACGGGGAGTTCGGCCCGCTGACCCAACGCGCGGTCAAGGCCATGCAGAAGCGGTCCGGTCTGATCATGGACGGCATCGTCGGACCGAAGACCTGGAAGGCGCTGCGCGGATGACCTCGTCACCGGGAGGCGCGCGACTGACGGCGGCGCTGAAGGAGCTGAAGGACCGCACGGGCCTCAGCCTGGCCCGCCTCGCCGCCGAGACCACGTTCAGCAAGTCCTCCTGGGAGCGCTACCTGAACGGCAGGTCGCTGCCGCCTCGCCAGGCGGTGCAGGAGCTGTGCCGCCTGGCCGGAGAGCCGGACGGACGATGCCTGGCGCTGTGGGAGATCGCGAAGTCGGAGGAGTCGGGCCGCCCGAAGGACCCGCCCCGGACACCGCCCCAGCCATCGCCCCCACTGCCACCCCCACTACCGTCCCCGTCCCCGTCCCCGTCCCCCTCCGAGCCTCCCGCCCCGTCCCCGTCCCCGGAAGAAAGCGCTCCGGTTCCGGTCGGGCATCGGGGTGCGGCGGCCGCGGCGATCCTCGCGTCGGTGTGCGCGGTGGTGTTCGGGGCCGTCGCCCTGACGCTCGTCCTCCTCCCGGAAAAGAACCCCGCGCCCCGGCCGTCGGCGACCCGGTCCACCGGCGGCCCGCAGTGCAGGGCGACCACGTGCGAGGGCAAGAAACCTGCCGCCATGAACTGCGCGGGCTCGCCGGACACGCTCGCCGAGCACGTCACCGCGACCGGAGCCTCCATCCAGCTGCGCTACAGCAGGGTGTGCGGGACGAGTTGGGCGCGGATGTGGGGTGCGCGGATCGGCGACCGCATCGAATCAGGGGCGGCCGCGAGCGCCGGCCGCCCCCACACCGCACGGGTCGAGAACAAGGTCGAGGCGGACACCTACGTCACCACGGGCATGACCGCGACCGTCCTCGGCACGGTCGTCGAGGCCTGCTTCCTGCCGGTGGCGGGCGGCGCGAAGGAGTGCTTCGAGGCCCGGGCGGCCCATGGGTGACATGCCGATCGGCTGCCCGCCGATCGGAGGCGCGGGCGGCGCGGGCGGTGTGTCAGAGACTGAGCACGGCCCGCAGCGCCGTGTCGACGCTCTCCATCTCGTCCACGGGGACGTCTCCGTGGTACTTGCCGTCCTCGAAGCGGGTCAGGCGGAAGTTGTACAGATCCGGGGCCACGACCATCCCCCGTAGCGGCATCGACACCCGCACGGTGACCAGCGACTCCGGCCGCTCCCCCGAGGTGTCGAGCAGGGCGCACAAAACAGCGCCCGAGTGCAGTTCGGCCACATGGTCGTTCTGCACGACGACGACCGTGCGATCCCGGCCCACCGTGGAGACT
Organism: Streptomyces sp. NPDC006872; assembly: GCF_040635845.1. Lineage (NCBI taxonomy): Bacteria > Bacillati > Actinomycetota > Actinomycetes > Kitasatosporales > Streptomycetaceae > Streptomyces > Streptomyces sp. NPDC006872. The sequence continues at coordinate 35,946 of NZ_JBEYIL010000001.1, read as the reverse complement.
GTCCACACCTGTCCACGCTTGAGTTGTCCCACCCCGTGAGCTTACTGGGCGGGGCGCGCGAACTCGCACCACACCACCCTCTCGAGCGCCCGCTCTCCCACCGGCGGCGCCGGATCTCCTCCGAGGCCGGCTCTCCCCGGGAACGCCGAAGGGGCGGTGCCCGGGAATCCCCGGGCACCGCCCAACTCTCAGAACGACAGGAGCCCTGGGCCCTACGGCGTCAGATCTCCTCCGGCGTCAGATCTCCTCCGAAGCCAGATCCCCCGGAAGCCGGTCCCCCGCGGCGGCCTGCACCGCGCGGAGCCTGTCCAGGTCCTCCTCGATCAGCATGAGCGTCTCGAAGGCGTAGGCCGCCCCGGCCGCCGACGCGCCCTGCATGACCTCGGAGTACAGCACCCACAGCCCCTCCCGCGCGGCGGCGACACAGGCCTCGGCCACCGGGCCGCCCGAGTCCACGGCCGGGCCGAGGATACGGAGCACCCAGCCGAGCGTCTCCCGTCGGGCGGGCTCGGACAGGGGGCCCGTCAGGGCGGCGAAGGCCACCGAGACGAAGGCCGAGGACACCGGGAGAAGCTCGTCGGCCGGGGTCATGACGTGGTCGTGGAGGGCGGTGAGGAATGCCTCGCCGCCGCCGTGGGCCTCGTCCAGGGTGATCAGATCTCTGATCCTGGGCGGGAGGTGTGCGGCGCTTTCGCCGCAGCCGCACTCCATCCGCTCCCAGTCGAACTTCAGCAGCTCGATCTCGAAGAGGCTGTTGTCGACAGGACTGTCGTCGGCAGGACTCTTCTCGACAGGACTGCTCAAGGGGTTCGTCACCGCTTCTAGTCTCCCCACGGGCCACCCGGATCGCCTTGGATGCCGGGCACGAAGTTGCCTTCACGGTCGGGATAGTCAGCCTGACATCTGACGCACACCTTCCGTAGGACGGCCGTCCAGTTCCGTTCGGCGTCGCGGGCCAAGGTATACGCATTGGTGAAGATCACCTCGTCCGGGTTTCCGCCCAGGGCGAGCAGCGCGTTGCCCTCCGCGCAGTACCCGCCGCCCGAGGAGGCGCAGACCGAGTCTCCTGTGCGGGTGTTCACGGCGCCGACGTAGGTACGGCTCCGCGTCCGGGCGCTGGCGCCGAGCACCGCGTAGGTCGGGACCCGTGCCTCGACCTCCGCGAGACGGTCGTCGAGGTTCCAGTTCGCCGGCGCGGAGTCCACGTCGACGAGCGGAGGACGGTCGTTGGCCTCGCCCCGGGTGCTGGGCACACCGCCCGAGCCGCCGCCACCGCCGCCGCCGTTGCCGGCCTTGCCGGAACCGCCGCCGCCGCTGGATCCGCCGCTGCCGCGCGAGGACCCGCCGGAGTTGCCGCCCGGCTTGGACCCGCCGCCGCCACCGGAACCCTTGCTGGTGGAGACCTTCGGCGCGGCCTTCGCCTGCGCCTGCTTCTGGACCGCGTTACCGGTCTTCTTCGTCTGGGCGACCGCCTTGTCGGCGGTTCTCTTCGCTTGTTCGGCCGCCTTTTTCTTCGCTCGTTGAGCTGCTTCCTTCTTCGCTCTCTCGATCGCCGCCTTCTTGGCCCGCAGGGCGGCCGCCTCGGCGGCCTTCGCCGCCTTCAGGACCAGTTCCGCCGCCTTCTTCGCGGCGCGGAAGGACTCGATCGCCTTGATCGTGCGGTTGACGGCCTTCAGGACGGACGGGATCTTGCCCAGCTTGGTCCAGGGGATCGCCCCGATGATCAGGCTGCCGCAGGACCACATGTCGCCGCCGAAGCAGGCCATGGCGTCGTTGATGCCGATGAAGTCCTTCAGCGTCTCCCAGGCGACCGCGAGGATCACCGAGGTGAGGGACTTGCCCATCATCGACTGGGCCTGCGCGACCTGCGCCGCCGACAGACCCGCGCCCGCCAGTGCCGCCGCCCGCTCCGAGGCGGTCAGGCTGATGGCCAGACCGGTCGGGTCGGACATCGTCACCGGGTTGTTGTGGGCGTAGGCGTAGCCGTTGGACTGCAGGACGTCGTTCAGGTCCACGACCGGGTCGGCCGACAGGAAGCGGCCCACCACCGGGTCGTACAGGCGTGCGCCCAGCGGCTGGAAGCCGGAGGCATCGTCACGCGCCGCGCCCAGGAAGCCCGTGCGGGACTGGTAGTTGAGGCCGACCGTGCCGGCGCCGCGCTGGTTGCCGAAGGGGTCCTGCTTGCGGATGCGCACCGGCATCGAGGCGTTCAGGCCCACTTCCACGTAGGCGCTGCCCTGGTGGTCGCCCGCCAGCGCGACCAGCGTCTCGGGGCCCAGCCCGTACGCGTACCGCATCACGGCGCCGCCCGGCGCCGAGTAGGTGCGCTGGCTGTTGATCAGTGCGCCGCCCGCCGCCACGGTCACCTCGGTGTCGCTGAGGTGGAGCGTGGCCTGCTTGCCCTGGATGGTCAGCAGACGCGTGCCGTCGGGGCCGTAGATGTGCCGGGTGTCGTTCTGCGGGGCCCAGCGCTGCTCGGCCTTGGCGGCGTCGCAGGCGGCGAGCACGATCGGGGTGGTGTTCGCCGAGTTGGCGTCCTTCACCGCGAGGCACAGCTCCGAGTCGGCATGGATCAGCTGACCGGACGGGGTGCGCTTCAGCTGCTGCGCCGAGGTGCCGTTGCACTTCTGTACCTGCGCCGCCGAACCGACCGCGTTCGCCGCCGGCTGCACACACCAGTCGTCGTAGACGGTGAGCGTGCCCTTGTTCGAGTCCGTGCCCGGCGCCGGTGTGAAGCGCCAGCTCTGGGCCTGGGTCACATTGCAGGGGTACAGCTGGATGCCCTGGGCGGCCGAGGCCACCCCGCTCTTCAGGTCGAGGCATTTGTCCGCCAGACCGACGTACGGCGTCTTGCCGCCCTGGCCCTGGCCGGCGATCCGGTCGACCTTGCCGTCGTAGGTCCAGGAGAGTTCCTGCTTGTCGCCGTTCTGGAGGGAGGTGATCGTCTTGGTCTCGCCGGTCAGCTCGTACAGCCGCTCGGCCTCGGCGGTCACATCGACGCCCTGCGGCGTCTTGTACTTCTTCGACACCTTGGTCAGGGCGCGCGGCTGGCTGCCGTCGGCCTTGCCGTACGTGTAGGAGGTGACCGCGTCCCGCCCGGTGTCACCGGCGAGGTTCTTCTCGGTCAGCGTCTTGCGGTTGCCGACCAGGTCGTACTCGTACTCCTGCCAGTAGCCGGAGTTGTCCTTGCCGGCGTCCACGTTCAGGGAGCCGTCGGAGTTCTTCGGCGTGGTGCAGGACTTCTGGTCCTTGGCGGTCCAGGCCGTCTTGAGCTGGCCGAGCGGGTCGTACGTGAAGCACTGGCGCTCGGTGGCGAGGCCGACGGCCTGCTCGTGGATCGAGGTGACGTTGCCGGCCGGGTCGTAGGTGTACCCCCGCTTGGAGACGAGGTTGTCGGCGACGACGTTCTTGTCGACGGTCTGCTCGCGGTAGACCGACTGGTCCGTCAGCTCGCCGCTCGACTCGTCGTACGTCGACTGCGTCCACACCCGGTACGGCTGCGCGCCCAGCGTCGAGCGCAGGACCTGGCCATAGGGGTCGTAAACGGTTTCCGAGCCGTACCAGTCCTTGCCCGACAGCGAGAGCGGCTTGCCGTCCTCGTTGTAGCGCACGACCAGGTTCTCGGAGGCGAAGCGGCCCGCCTTCGGGAGCGTCGCCTCCTGGAGCATGCCGGTGTCGGTGTACGCGTAGCCGTAGCTGTACGTCAGGTCCAGACCCCAGGTGTCCTTGGCGGACTGCGGCAGGGTCAGGGTCGTCGAGATCGGCTGGTAGTCCTTGGTGTAGCCGTCGATCCGCTGCGAGTACGCCTCACCGTCGGTGTAACGGGTCGCGAGGTACGGCATGCCCTTGCCGCCGAGCGCCTTGTCGTACTCGTACGTGGACAGCAGGGTGCCGTCGGAGCCGTTCAGACGCTGCTCGGTGGGGCGGGAAAGAACGTCGTAACCGTTCCAGACGACGAAACCGCGCGCGTTCTTCGTCGTCGACACGCGGTCACGCGCGTCGTACTTGGTCTCCGTGGTGCCCGTGTCCGGGTCGGTGGCCGTGAGCTGACGGCCCCGGTGGTCGTAGGTCCAGGTCCACGGGTGCGCGGCGGCGGCCGAGCTGGTCGCCTTCTCCATGCGGCCGTGCTTGTCGTACGCGTACCGCATCGACGTGAAGCCGCCCGGGGCCTCGGGGTTGAAGGTGTCGACGCGGGCGGTGCGCCCGAGGGCGTCGGTGTACACGCGGTAGGAGGAGGCGCCGGTCGGGTTGACGACCTTGGACCAGTCCTGGCCGTACTCGTAGCGGGTGGCCCGCTCCGGGACCGGCTGGGACGAGGACTCCTGGGTCAGCGGGTCGGTGACCTTGAGGACCGGGGTCTCCGTCACCACACGGCCGAGACCGTCGTACGCGTAGCGCGTGATGTTCGGTACGGCGGTGTCCGCGAGCGGGCTGAACAGCTCGCCGAACTTCGCCTCGTGGGTGAGGTAGGAGTTGTTGGTCTGCCAGACCTCGCCCGAGCTGTTGTAGAGGGTGTCGGTGATCAGATGACCGCCGCCGTCGGCCTCCTCCTGCGTCTGGCGTTCCCGGCCGAGACCGTCGTAAAGGGTTACCGACGTTTCCACGCGGTTCTCGTGACCGCGCGCGTAGGTGGTGACGTACGGCGGCTTGCGGTCGGGGTTGTCCTCGTCGTACTTCGGGATGGTGTAAACGGCCCTGAAGTCCGGCACGGCCGAGGCCGACGGGGTACGGCCCGGCGCCCACGCCTCGACCAGCCGGCCCAGCGGGTCGTACCTGGCCTCGCTGACCAGGCTGTTGGCGTCCGTCGTCTTCAGGGACGTGCCCCGGCCCGGCTCCAGCTCCTGCGTCTGGGTGTGGCCGGCCGCGTTGGTCTGGGTGACCGTGAAGACCTGGCCGGTGGGCGGGGTGAAGGTGATCGAGGACGGCTTGTCGTCCGGGTCGAACTGCTTGACGACGCGGCCGACGGCGTCGAACTCGGTCCGGCCCTCGCTCTGGAAAGCGGTTCCGTCGCCGTTCAGCGACCACGTCTTCCACGCCTCGCCGAGGCTGCCGGCGCCGAGCGCGACGTTGTAGTCCTGGCCGTCGTACGCCGTACGGGCCGCGCCGCTCAGCGTCTTCAGGTCGCCGAAGGCGGCGGCGGCGCAGGTCGTCGGCGAGACCAGGACCTGCTTGCTGAGGCCGATGAGGTGCTTGGCCGTCTGGTGGACGTACTCGAGCTTGGTGCAGGACTCGTCGCCCGTCTTGCCGGTGTCGCCGAGCGACTCGACGAGGGTGGGCAGTCCGTACTCCGGCTCGTACGTCGTCGTCGACTTGACGACGCGCTGGGTGCGGGTGTCGTCGCCGGTCCCGGAGGAACGCGTGTACGCGTACTCCTCGGGCTCGGTGACGCGCCAGGCGCGCAGCGCGGTCAGGCCGTCGTCGCGGTTGCGCCGGGCGAGTTCGGTGGCGGCCGGGACGGTGACGCTGCGCGACAGCCAGTCGGTGTCGGCGTCGGAGGCGTTGGTGTAGGTCAGTTCCTCGGCGATACGGCCGGCGAACGGCTCGAGGTCCTTGGCGATCTCGGCGCCGGTGATGTCCTTGACCGGGATGTCGTCGCCCATGCCGCGGAAATAGCGGGTAACCGATTTCGACTTCTTGCTGCCGATCGCGGGCTCGTCCGTGCCGGTGATCACCGCGGTCTGCTCGAAGCCCGCGAACTGCGAGTAGGTGCGCGTGGACTTCTTGGTGAACTCGGCCTCGGCGAGCTTCCAGCCCGCGTTCTTGTACTGGTACGCGGTCTGCGTGGCGAACGCGCCGTCGACGTTGGGGAGTTCCTCGACGGTGTCCACGACGTACTTGTGGAACCAGTCGATGTCCTCGACCTCGGAGTCCGGGTGCCAGAACGACGGGTAGCACAGCCGCGTGTTGGCCTTCAGCTCCGCCTTGTCGTCCTTGCCGGGCAGCCCGACGCCGGTCCGGCACTGGCCCTCGGGTTGTTTGTACGTGACGACGGTCTCGCCGCCGTACTCGTTGATGACGCGCCCGACCCGCAGCCGGGAGAAGCCCGGACGCGAGTCCTCCTTGACGCGGTTGGGCATGTCCTCGGCGTTGGACTCGAAACGCACCGCGTTCAGAGTCGCGCTCGCGCCGCCGCGGTCGTAACCGGTGCGCTGGACCGACTCCAGCCACAGGGCCGTGTTCGGGCCGGTCTTCAGGACCGGGAAGTTCTGTGTGAGGGCGTACGCGTCGACCTTCTGGCGCGCGGTGCTGCCCGCGACGCGCTGGGTCTCGGTGGTGATGGAGGTCAGCCGCTTACGGGTCCAGAAGGACGGGCCCGCGTTCCAGCACATCTTCTTCGACTGGCAGCGCAGGTCGGCCGGGGTGTCGTACCAGATGCGGTACTTGCCCGGGTCCTTGTCGGTGAAGTTGGCTTCCGTGCACTTGGCGTCGTCGATGCAGCGCTCGGCGACCGCGAAGGAGACCCGGGAGGTGGCGGGGGCGGTGAAAACGCTTCCCAGGGTGTTGCGCTGGCCGTAGTCGATGTGGTCGAGCCAGCCGCCCCGGTCGTACTTGACCGGGTCCTTGAAGTTGAAGTTGCGGGCGTAGTAGTTGTCCTCCTTCTTCCACCACAGGGACATGGCGTTGCCGTGGACGTCCTCGACGTAGTCGAGGTTCCAGCGCCAGCCCTGGGTGCAGGCGGAGGACTTCCAGTCGTCGGCCTTGTAGCAGTCCTCGTCCTTGTGGTTGCCGTACACCGGGACCGTCAGGACGGAGTCGGTGACGTCCTGGCCGGAGGACCAGCCCGGCAGCTTGTGCTTGCCGAAGTGGTACTTGGTGCCGTCGCGCGTGGTGACGACCCAGTACTCGCCGTCCTTCGCGCCGTTGCCGCTGGTGTTGTCCGTGATCCGCTCGACCTTGGCGCCGTCGCCGTTGGCGGTGGTCCACTTGCCGCCCGCCCACACCAGCTCGGTCGTCGAACCGCCGAGGGAGAGCGTGGCGTTGTCCGAACCCCAGCACAGGTCGGCCGTGCGATGGGTCTTGTTGTTCGACCCGTCCTTCTTGGAGTCCTCACGGCAGTTGGCGTAGGTGCGGGTGATCGAGCCGGGGTTGTAGTCCCAGCCGTCGCCGATCCAGGACGCCTGGTTGTTCGTCGCCGAGGTGCGGCCGTCCACCGTCTGGGAGGAGTAGCTGAGGCTCACCTTCGGCGTCGGACCGCCCGCCGACTCCGGGACCTGCACCTGGTAGCCGTAGGTGAAGGCGCCCGAGGAGGAGCCTGCCGACCACGAGCCCGAGGACAGCAGCGGGGTGGCGGTGTAGTCGCCGGAGGCGGAGGAGCCGGTGTCCATGGCGCCGACGACCTGGGGGCCGGAGGCGTCCACGGCGGGCAGGACCGTGCTCGCGGCGCCGCTCGTCCTCGCGGCCGCGGTGCGCACGGACGCGCCGGAGGTCGTCGCCTCCGCGCCTGCGTTGCCGCCGAGCAGCTCGGCGACCGGGACCGAGCCCGAGAGGATCTTGCGGGTGGTCGCCTGCTTGGCGGCCTTGGTCCGGGTCGGGGCCTGACTGGCGGGGACCAGCTCGACCGAGCTGACCAGCCGTTCGGCCGTGTCCTCGGCCTTGCCGGACATGGTCGCGGCGCCCTCGGGCGCGCAGTCGCCGGTGCCGGGGGCGTCCAGGACGCAGTCGGGCAGCAGCATCAGGCCGAAGCGGTCGGCGGCCTGGGGGCCGTAGAGGTCGGCGAAGGCGGTGGTGTCGACGGCGACCGCGACCTGCGCGGCCGGGTCGGCCGTGGCCGGCGGCGTGATCCGCATGATCAGACCGGAGACGCCCGCGTCCTGGGAGGTGTCCGGCGGGGCCAGGTCGACCTTCCAGTCGCCGGCGAGGGCGGCCGGGGCGGTGCCCTCGGGGACGCCGACGGCGATCGGCAGATCGTCGACCGGGACGGTGGCGCCGGGTGCGGAGTCGGCCGTCAGCGTGGCGACGCCGGTGTCCTGCGTCCACGGGGTGACGGCGGTCGGCGCGTACGGGTCGACGGGGACCTCGGGTGCCGTGGTGATCGTCTTGTCGGCCTCCTCGTCACCGTCGATCTCGGTGCTCTCGGGGAGGTCGGGCAGGTCGATCGTCCGGGTCATCCCGGGGCCGGGTACCGCCCACGCCTCCCCGCCCAGGCTTGTCACCGTCAGCGTCGAGGACAACAAAAGGACGGTCGCCACGCGGCCGAGCCGCCGGCGCCGTCGTAGTGACTCCGTCAGGGCGGGGCGTGGGCGCCCCAGCCATGACAGTGGACCTTGAGCACGCATACGCGTCGACTCCACCCAGGCGATGCAAACAACAGAGGTGGTCAGCACCTTCTGTCATGACCGCCACACGCATCAAGGCAGTTGAAGTGGACGGAAAGGGTCCTTTTGAGAGGTCCGTCACAGGCGATTTCCGAACAGAAGCGCACACCGATTGACCAATGCGAAAGTCGCCCGAAATCCGACCCCATGAATACACAACAGATGGACAAGGAGCGCTTTTTCGACATCAGGGACTGAGGGTCAAGTCCCCGCCAAGTGATCATCACGGATTTATAAAATCTTCATATATGGACGGCCTGTGCAAAGCGTGTGATCGTGTGCCGCGCCCATGTCCTCATCCGCCTGGACCACACGGGAGTAGACCGCCGTGTCCGCGCCGCCTCGCTTTCTCAGTCCCCTCGTGCGCACGCGCACCCGGCTGACCCTCACCCTCGGCCTGGTACTGGCCGCCCTGACCGCTGCCCTGCTCCCCTGGTGGCACCCCGACGACCCGTCGACTGCCCGGTCGCGCAAGCCTGCCGAGGCCCGACAGGCCGACACGGGCCCGCGCGACGAGGCCGCCGCCTCGGCCGAGGCCAGGCGCACCGGCAAGGAGGTGGCCGTGGACACCGCGACCACCGCCACCGAACTGACCTGGGCCCGGCCGGACGGCCAACTGCGCACCCGGATCACCGCGTTGCCCGAACGGGCGAAGAACGCGGCCGGCACGTGGGCGCCTATCGACAACCGACTGCGCCGCACGGCCGACGGCATCCGCCCGGTCAACCCGGCCCAGCCGGTGCGCTTCTCGGCGGGAACGGCCGACGCGGACCGCGCGGACCGCTCGTACGCCCGGCAGCCCCTGACCGCCGCCGAAGACACCTTCCTGGCCGAGACCGTGCTGGGCGGCCACACCGTCTCCTACACCTGGCCGGGCCCGCTGCCCGAGCCGGTGCTCGACGGACCGCGCGCCCTCTACTCCGAGGTGCTGCCCGGCGTGGACCTGCTGCTGGTCGCCCGGGAGGAGGGCGGCTTCGCGCAGCTGCTCGTCGTCAAGACCCGCGAGGCCGCGAAGAACCCGGCGCTGGCGACGGTGTCGTACGGCCTGAAGTCGCCCACGGCCCGCTTCCGTCACGACGCGAAGGCGAGCCGGGTCCTGGTCCTGGACGCCGCGGGCAAGGAGGCCGGGTCCATCCCGACCCCGTTCGCCTGGGACTCCGCCGGCCGTGACCCGGAGCTGCCCGCGGACAGCGCGGCGCACACCTCGGTGGCCACGCCCGCCGACGTCCTGAAGCTGTCCGGGCTGAGCGGCGTCGAGCCGGGCGCCCGGCAGGCGCCGACCCCGACACGGCTGGACGGCGACGGCACCGGCACGGCGCGGCTGAACCTGCGCGTCGCTGAGACAGGCCTGCTCAGCGACCCGGACGTGCAGTTCCCGGTGTTCGTCGACCCGCCGCTGATCTCGGGCTGGCTGGCCTGGACGGTGGCCTACAAGCCGTACCCCAACTCCAGCTTCTGGAACGGCACCAACTTCAGCTCGGGCACCTCGGACGCCCGGGTGGGCCGCGAGAACGACACGAACGGCACGGCCCGCTCGTTCTGGCGGATGAACTACAGCAGCAGCCTGAAGGGCGCGTCGATCACCTCGGCGACCTTCAAGGTGCTCAACAACCACTCCTGGTCGTGCACCAAGCGGGAGTTCCAGTTCTGGCTGACCGGTTCGATCTCGTCCGGCACCACCTGGAACAAGCAGCCGAGCTGGTCGGACGAGATCCAGCGCAAGTCCTTCGCGCACGGCTGGTCGTCCGCCGACTGCCCGGACGAGTACGAGGCGTTCAACGTGAAGTCGGCCGCGCAGACGGGCGCCGACAAGGGCTGGTCCAACATCACCTTCGGAATGCGGGCCACCAGCGAGAGCGACACCCAGACCTGGCGGAAGTTCAACGCCAAGTCGGCGACCATGGAGGTCGCCTACAACCGCAAGCCCGCCGTGCCGAGCAGCGTCACCAGCACGCCCGGCGGCGCCTGCAACACGAGCGCGGCGGGCGCGACGGTCGGCAAGACCAACGTGGTCCTGTCGGCGAAGTCCACCGACCCCGACGGCAACCTCGCCGGACTGCGCTTCCGGTTCTGGAAGTCGGGCGCGGCCGTGCCCGCGGGCACGCTGGTGACCAGCCTCTCCGCCGGCAAGGCCACGCTGACGATCGCGTCCAGCACCCTGGTCGACAAGGGCGTCTACTACTGGAACGTACGGGCCGAGGACTCGGGTGACGGCCGCTCCGCGTACTACCCGGCGAGCGGCAACTGCACGCTCACCGTGGACGGTTCGGGTCCGCCGCCGCCGACGGTGGAGAGCGACGTCTTCCTGGAGGCCACGGACGACGGCTCGACCTGGGCGACGATGGAGTTCGGCAAGACGGGCCCGGTGACCCTCACCTCCACCGGCGCGACGAAGATCCGGTACGCCATCGACGGCCTGGGCTGGAAGGACGCCCCGGCACCCGTGGCGGGCGTGTCGAGCGTCCCCGACCTGGCGCCGAAGCACGCGGGCCCCAACACCCTGAACGCGATCGCCTACGACTCGGCCGGCAACCCGAGCAAGACCACCGACTACTCCTTCTACGTCCCGCCGAGCGCCGTCGCCGACAGCCCCGGCGACACCAGCGGCGACGCCATCGCGGACCTGCTGGCGGTGGACGCGTCCGGCAAGCTGATCAACTGCCCCGGCAACGAGGGCGGCGAACTCGACACCTGCCTGGACGCGGCCTACTCCTCGGCCGGCGGCCTCAACCCGCCGGGCCACTGGTACAACGCGACCACCGGCAAGGCCGCCCTGATCACCCACTACGGGGACGCCTACCCCGGCGACGGCACGACGGACCTGTTCGCGGTGACCCCGGACGGCGGCTTCCACCTCTACCCGGGCGACGGCTACGGCAGCTTCGACGTGGACAAGCGCCTGAAGGTGCTCCTCCCGTCCAACGCCCCGGCCCCCTCGACCTGGACCCAGATCAAGGCGGTGGGGGACATCACCGGCGACAAGCTCCCGGACGTGGTCCTGCGCGCCGGAGCCGCCTTCTGGACCCTCTCGGGCTACACCGGCGGAAAGTTCCAGGCGGCCACCCAGATGAACGCCGACGCCTGGGCCCGCCGGGACATCGTCAACGTCGCCGACATCAACGACGACCTCACGCCCGACCTGCTGTGGCGCAACCTGGACAACGGCAACATGTACGTCCGCCACGGCAAGCCCGGCACCGTCAGCGGCAGCGTCGACCTCGAATCGCTCAAGCTGGCCTCCAACTCCCTCAACGGGGACGTCGCCTACGGCACCAGCTGGACCGAGGCCGCCGTGTCGACGGCCCTCGGCATCCCCGACGTCAACAACGACGACATCCCCGACATCTGGGCCCGCTTCGCCGCCGACGGACAGATGCGCATCTACAACCCGTCGAGGACCAACACGAATCCGGCCGTGAAGATCGTCCTGACCCTGGACTGGAGGACGGTCAAGGCCCTCGGCTGACCCGCCCGTCGCGGCGAAACCCGACCGAGCCCCGGTCATCCCCGCGAGGGGGTGGCCGGGGTTCGCCGTCCGCCCGCTCGACTGCCCGTGCCGATGTCAGTGCCGACCCTTACAGTCACCACCATGGCGACTCTTCCCAACCCGCTGCCCAAGCTGGCGTCCGACCCGAGCGGGCGTTCCCTCGGGCTCCAACTCCCGCCCGGGAGACTGATCGACGCGACCTGCGACGGTCCGTGGCACGAGCCGTTGCTGTGGCACTCGGAGCAGTCGGCGTCCTCCGGCAACTGGACGGCCCTGGGCGCACCGGCGGCACGGGCGGGGCTGCTCCCGGTCCTGGTCGACCTCGGCGGCTCCCAGGGCGGCCCGAGGGAATGGGAGTTGATGCCCGACGAGGTCTCCTACCCAGGGGACCACGACGCGGAGGAGGTCCTCGCGGAGTACTGGGAGGAGTGCGCGGCGCAGGGCGAGGAGTGGCCGGGCCTCGCCGCCTCCCCCGCCCTGAAGGCGGACCCCGACGCACGCGCCGCCCAGATCGCCGACACCCTTGCGGAGCAGGGGCCTTCCTGGTTCAGGTCGCCGTACCTCGCACTGGTCCCCGCCCGGCGCAGCGCCGACGTCCCGACGGCCGTCGGCTGGTCCGGCCCGGCCAACCACGAGAGCGACACGGCACGTCTGAGCGCCGTCCTGCGCTCCTGGGAGGACCGCTTCGGCATACGGGTCGTCGGCCTCGGCTTCGACGTCCTCGCCGTGTCCGTCGCGGCCCCGCCCACCACGGTCGAGGAAGCCGAGCAGATCGCCGCCGAGCACTTCGCGTTCTGCCCGGACAACGTCCTCCAGGGCCCGGGCACCCTGGCGGCCTACGCCCAGCAGCTCGTCGGCGAGCCCTCCTGGACCTTCTGGTGGGACTGACCCGCGCCTAGGGCCTTGTCCTAGCCGGTGAGCCCGCGCCCCAGCCTGCGCAGCCCCTCCCCGATCTCCTCCGGCGTCTGCGTCACGAAGCACAGCCGCAGCGTCGACCGGTCGGGCTCACCGGCGTAGAAGGGCGCGCCGGGCACATAGGCGACGTCCTGCGCGACGACCTGCGGGAGCAGCGCGGCGGTGTCGTACGACTGCGGCAGCCGGGCCCAGAGGAACATGCCGCCCTCGGGCCGGTTCCACCGCGACCCCGGCGGCAGCGCCTCGCCCAGCCCGGCCAGCATGGCGTCCCGCCGCTCGCGGTACACGGCGGCCACCCGCGCCACATGGGCGTCGAGGTCGTCGACGGCCAGGTAGCGGGCGGCGGCGAGCTGGTTGACGGTCGGGGTGTGCAGGTCGGCGGCCTGCTTGGCGACCGCGCAGGCCCGCCGCAGCTCCGCGGGGGCACGCAGCCAGCCCAGCCGTATGCCGGGGGCCATGACCTTGGAGAAGGAGCCGAGCAGGACCGTGCGGTCGCGGGCGTCGGGATGGGCGGCGATCCAGGGCAGGCGCTCGCCGTCGTAACGGAGTTCGCCGTAGGGGTCGTCCTCGACGATCCACAGGCCGTGCCGGGCGGCGACGGAGGCGAGGGCGGCACGGCGCTCGGCGGGGAGGGTGCGGCCGGTGGGGTTCTGGAAGGTGGGGACGGTGTAGAGCAGCTTCGGCCGTTCCCGGACGACCAGTTCCGCGAGCGCTTCGGGGTCCGGGCCGTCCGCGTCCTCGGGCACGGCGAGGATCCTCGCCCCGGCCAGTCCGAAGACCTGGAGGGCGGCCAGATAGCAGGGGGCCTCGACGAGGACCGTGTCGCCGGGGTCGAGCAGCGCGCTCGCGAGCAGGGACAGCGCCTGCTGGGAGCCGGTGGTGACGAGCAGGTCGTCGGCGGTCGTGGGCAGTCCGCGTGCCGTCGTCCGAGCGGCGAGCCGCTCCCTCAGCTCCGGCTCGCCCTCGGTCGTGGAGTACTGCAGGGCCTGCGCCGGGGCCTCCTCGAGCACGTACCGGAACGCGGCGGCGACGCCCGCACGGTCGAACAGTTCGGGCGCGGGCAGCCCACCCGCGAAGTTGATCACCTCGGGGCGGGCGGTGACGGCGAGGATGTCCCGCACGGGCGAGCCGCCGATCGACCGGGCACGCCCGGCCAGCGCAGGGACGGGGACGGAGACGGGAGCGGAGACGGGAGCGAAGGTCATGCGACGCACCCTAGAGAGATGGATGCGGTCTACACACGGGTTTCTGACATATGGACGACCGTCACGGGCGTCCCACGACCCGTCCCAGACGAGCACTGTTTCCGCAGGTCAAACGCCATGGGACCGAACCGGCGTCCCGACTTGCCCGTCGAACATGGCAGTCCACGGGCGATACGGCCCAGGCTGGCCCCATGCCCACACGCCGTACCCGCCGCCGCGTCCGTCCGCTGGCCGCCGCCCTGACCGCCGTCGCCGTGCTCACCCTGACCGCGTGCGACGACGGCCAGGGCCTGCGCGACGAGGGCCCGTCGAGCCCCGCCACCCTGAACGGCTCCGCCCCCCTGCCCGGCTCCTACGGCGTGTCGAACGACCCCGCCGGCCCCCACGCGGAGCCGCCGAGCGGGAACTCGTAGGCGGGCCGCCCGTTGTTGCCGCTGGTGCGGAACGGCTTGCCGTCGTCGTCGAGGGTCAGCGTGCCGTGCCGTGACCCGCTGGACCAGGACAGCTCCAGCTGCCAGCTCACGTCGTACGCGGAGGCGTCGGCGCTCACGTAGTAGATCTCCGGGTCGGACGCGCTCACCGAGAACGGGAAGTCGGGGTGCCCCGCCTCGGGCACCAGCGCGGGCCGCGCCGCGTCGAGGGCGACGGTGAAGTAGCGCGTCGGCACCCCGCCGCCGCAGCCGACCCCGGGGTAGCCCATCGCGAAGTCGCTCCACGCGAGCGGCGAACGCTTCGCCACCGTACGGACCTTGACGTCCTCCACGACGACGGTCTCCGCGCCGGTCCCCTGCACGGTGAACTCCAGGAGCTGGCTCCCCGAGGACACGGCCCCGTGCGCGGCCACCCAGGCGGGCGCGTCCTGTTCGAGGGGCGGCGGGGCGACCTGCCCCGGCTCCCGGTCGATCAGGTAGTGCTGCGAGCAGGGGCTCTCCCAGGCGTAGGGCCGAGCGCTGACGGTCAGGGGGACGGCGTCGAAGTCCTGCGCGCCGCTGCCCGCCGCCGCAGCCGACGGCGTGGCCGCGGCCGACGGGGACGCGGACCCCGAGGCCGAGGCGGAAGCGGAGCCGGAAGGCGAGGCCGAGGCGGAGGCGGACGGCGAACCGCTCGCCGCCCCCTTCCCCTGCACGGATGCGGCCGCCCCCACGGGACTGCCGTCGGAGTCCCCGTCCCGCCCCGAGCCACCGGACGGCAGACTCAGCGAGAGCGCGAGGGCGACGGAACCCAGACCGGCCACGACCCCGACACCGGCGAGCAGCAACGGCCGACGCCTCCTCCACCCCCGCCCGCCGCTCTCCTGCGGGACGACGCCGACGTCCACGACCCCGACATCCACGACGCCGACGTCCACAACGGCCGCATCCGTCTCACCCGCACCCGCATCCGCACCCGCACCGCCCGCCTCCTCCGCCGCTTCCGCGACGACGCTCGGGTCCGCGACGGGGTCCGCGGCGGGGTCCGCGCCGTCACCCCCGCCCGCGCCGCCACCACCGTCGGCGGCCGGCTTCCTCCCCCGCACCGCATCCGCCAGCACCCACCGCCGGTGCAGCTCGACGAGCTCCTGCGGGGATGCCTTGCAGAGCCGGGCCAGTCGCTCGACGGGGGCGTAGTCCGTGGGGACGGCGTCCCCGTTGCAGTAGCGGTGCAGCGTCGACGTACTCATGTGGAGCCGCTTCGCGAGCGTCCCGTAACTGAGCCCGGACCGCTCCTTCAACTCCCGCAGCAACTCCGCGAACTCGGCCGTAGACACCGTTTCCCCACTCCCCATGTCCCATCCCGGCGTTCCAGGGATGGCGCGTTTGCCCAGGTCAGACCCATTGCCAGCGTTCCAGCATCCCGGATGACCCGCCAGGCATGGCGGCTGGGACGGATCCCCTCCCAAGCTGTAGCCATCCAAGCACGTCGCTTCAACCCGCCATCCCGGAAGAGGACTTGACCATGCGCATCCGCCGCACCCGCCACCTGCTCGCGCTCACCGCCCTGACGGCCCTCGCACTCACGGCCTGCGAGAACGGGACGGGCGTCCAGGACGAGGGCGCGTCGCAGCCGGCATCGTCGACGACGAAGCCCACCGCGGCCCAGCCGACCCCCGCCACGGACGCGACCACCGACGCCGGCACGACGACCGGAACGGGGACGGGCACGACGACCGGAACGGGCTCCGGCACCTCCACCACCCCGGCGAAGAACCCGCCGGCTGCGGCCGCCGGGGCGACGAAGGCCGCCGACGACACGGACCCCGCGAACCGAGTCACGTGCAACGGCTCGAACACCAAGGTCACCGCGCAGACCCTCACGCGCCCCCTGAACCACATGCTGCTCACGGTCACCAACACCGGCAGCAAGATGTGCGACCTCTACTACTACCCGGCCCTGAAGTTCGACGGCGCACAGTCGGTGCCGCCGGTGGACGAGGACACGCAGCCGCAGGCCGTGACGACCCTCGCGCCCGGCGAGTCCGGCTACGCGGGCGTGCGACTGTCCGCCGCCGACGGCAGCGGCGAGGGCGGCACGACCTCCAAGAACCTGACGGTCTACTTCCAGGGCAGGAACCCGGGCAGCGACGGCGGCGCGTCCGCGAAGCCGTCACTGCCCGCCGGCGGCGTCTACTACGACAGCTCCCTGACGGTGACGTACTGGCAGCAGAGCATGCAGGACGTCCTGTCCTGGTGACCCGCGCAAGCGGCAGGCAGGGAGTACGGGGGCTGGGCGGGGAGCTACCGCAGCTTCTGGGCCGCCTCGGTGGCCCAGTAGGTGAGGATGTTCCGCGCCCCGGCCCGCTTGATGCCGGTCAGCGTCTCGAAGATCGCCCGGTCCCGGTCGACCCAGCCCTTCTCGGCGGCGGCCTCGATCATCGAGTACTCGCCGGAGATCTGGTAGGCGGCGACGGGCACGTCCACCGCGTCCGCGACCCGCGCCAGGATGTCGAGGTAGGGCCCGGCCGGCTTGACCATGACCATGTCGGCGCCCTCTTCCAGATCGAGCGCGAGCTCGCGCATCGACTCCCGGGCATTGGCCGGATCCTGCTGGTAGGTCTTCCGGTCCCCCTTCAGCGAGGACCCGACGGCCTCCCGAAAAGGCCCGTAGAAGGCGGACGAGTACTTGGCGGTGTAGGCGAGGACGGCGACGTCCTCCCGCCCGATCTGGTCAAGGGCATCGCGGACGACCCCGATCTGCCCGTCCATCATCCCGCTGGGCCCCACCACATGCGCCCCGGCGTCGGCCTGCACCTGAGCCATCTCGGCGTACCGCTCCAGGGTGGCGTCGTTGTCGACGCGCCCTTCGGAGTCCAGCACCCCGCAGTGCCCGTGATCGGTGGTCTCGTCGAGGCACAGATCGGACATCACCAGCAGCTCATCGCCGACCTCGGCCCGAACATCCCGAAGGGCGACCTGAAGGATCCCGTCCGGATCGGTCCCGGCCGTCCCGATCGCGTCCTTCTTGGACTCCTCCGGCACCCCGAAGAGCATGATCCCGGAGACTCCCGCCTGCACGGCCTCCAGCGCGGCCTTCTTCAGACTGTCGCGCGTGTGCTGCACGACCCCGGGCATGGCCTGGATCGGCACCGGCTCGCTCACGCCCTCCCGCACGAACGCGGGCAGGATGAAATCCGCCGGGTGCAGCCGGGTCTCCGCGACCATGCGCCGCATGACGGGAGTGGTCCGCAGCCGACGAGGCCGCGAACCGGGAAAGGATCCGTACATCGTCATACACCTAACGCTACGCCCGCCCCGACAATGCCCTTGCCGACGCCCAGTCGGGCTACCGCCCTTCCAGCCCGTCCGGCGTTTGAGGACGAGGCCCGTTCAGGGCCGAAGGGGGGTCTGGGGGCGCAGCCCCCAGGGGTGGGAACGGGGTGGGAACGGGAAGGGGCGGCGGGGGCGAAAGCCCCCACCGCCCCACCCGCACACCGCTACCTCAGGTAGCCCTGCGGCGCCGAGCCCCCGGCCTCCGCTCGCTGGGCCGGCTCACCTGGTCGCCTGCCTCCTGCGCAGCCGCCCGCCGCCGCAACCCGTAGTCGGCCAGCGCCTCCGCGAGCTTGTGCACGGAGGGCTCCGGAGCCATCACGTCCACCCGCAGCCCATGCTCCTGAGCGGTCTTGGCCGTGGCCGGCCCGATGCACGCGATGACGGTCACGTTGTGCGGCTTGCCGGCGATCCCGACCAGGTTGCGCACCGTGGACGACGAGGTGAAGAGAACGGCGTCGAACCCGCCCCCCTTGATCGCCTCCCGGGTCTCCGCCGGCGGCGGCGAGGCCCGCACGGTCCGGTAGGCGGTGACGTCGTCGACCTCCCAGCCCAGCTCGATCAGCCCGGCGACCAGCGTCTCCGTGGCGATGTCCGCCCGCGGCAGGAACACCCGGTCGATCGGGTCGAAGACCGGGTCGTACGGCGGCCAGTCCTCCAACAGCCCCGCCGCGGACTGCTCGCCGCTGGGCACGAGATCCGGCTTCACGCCGAACGCGATCAACGCCTTCGCGGTCTGCTCGCCCACCGCCGCGACCTTGATGCCCGCGAAGGCCCGGGCGTCGAGCCCGTACTCCTCGAACTTCTCCCGCACGGCCTTCACCGCGTTCACCGAGGTGAACGCGATCCACTCATAACGCCCCGTCACCAGGCCCTTAACGGCCCGTTCCATCTGCTGCGGGGTCCGCGGCGGCTCGACGGCGATCGTCGGCACCTCGTGCGGCACGGCCCCGTACGACCGCAGCTGGTCGGAGAGCGACACCGCCTGCTCCTTCGTACGCGGCACGAGCACCTTCCAGCCGAACAGCGGCTTGGACTCGAACCACGACAGCTGGTCGCGCTGGGCGGGTGCGGAACGCTCACCGACCACGACTATCACCGGTCGGCCGCCCTCGGGCGAGGGCAGCGCCTTCGCCTGCTTCAGGGTCTGCGCGATCGTGCCGAGGGTGGCCGTCCACGTGCGCTGCCGGGTCGTCGTCCCGGCCACCGTGACCGTCATCGGCGTATCGGGCTTGCGCCCCGCCGACACCAGTTCCCCGGCGGCCGAGGCCACGGAGTCCAGAGTCGCCGACACGACGACGGTGCCGTCGGACGCTCCGACCTCGGTCCAGCAACGGTCCGAAGCCGTCCGCGCGTCGACGAAGCGGACGTCCGCGCCCTGCGCGTCCCGCAGCGGCACACCGGCGTACGCGGGCACGCCGACGGCGGCCGCGACACCGGGTACGACCTCGAAGGGGACACCGGCCGCCGCGCACGCGAGCATTTCCTCCGCCGCGTACGTATCCAGTCCCGGGTCCCCGGACACCGCACGGACGACCCGCCTGCCGCCCCGCGCGGCCTCCATGACAAGATGTGCGGCATCGCGCACAGCGGGTACCTCAGCGGTTGTTGACTTACCGTCAACAATCGTCGGGAGGGGCGCGCCCGTGCCCGGAAGAGGGTCCGACGAAGGACCCGCTTCCGCGTTCACGACGGTGACGCCCGGCCTCGTGTGCGCCCGTACGACGTCGAGCACCTCGTGCTCGGCGACGAGGACGTCCGCGTGCGCCAGCGCCTCGACGGCGCGCAGAGTCAGTAGTCCCGGATCCCCGGGTCCGGCACCCAGGAAGGTGACGTGCCCGTGTTCAGGACCAGCGGCTGGAAGGGTGGTGGGGCTCACTGTGCTCGCTCCCCCATCAGACCGGCCGCGCCCTGGGCAAGCATCTCGGCGGCGAGTTCGCGACCGAGCGCCGTTGCCCGGTCGTGCGTCTCGGGCACGGGACCGGTGGTGGACAGCTGCACCGTACGAGTGCCGTCGGTCGTGCCGACGACGCCCCGCAGGCGCATTTCTCTGACAATCTGCCCGTCGGCCAGCAGGTCGGCCAGCGCGCCCACAGGGGCGCTGCAACCGGCCTCCAGGGCGGCGAGCAGGGACCGTTCGGCGGTCACGGCGACCCGGGTGAACGGGTCGTCGAGCTCACCGAGTGCGGCGACGAGGTCCGCGTTGACCGCGGCGCATTCGATCGCCAGTGCTCCCTGGCCGGGAGCGGGCAAAACCGTGTCTATCGACAGGAAGTCGGTGACCTCGTCGAGGCGGCCCATGCGGCTCAGGCCGGCCGCGGCCAGCACCACCGCGTCCAGCTCGCCGTCGTGCACGTACCGGATCCGCGTGTCGACGTTCCCGCGGATCGGCACCGTCTCGATGTCCAGCCCATGGGAGCGCGCGTACGCGTTCAGCTGCGCCATGCGGCGCGGCGAACCGGTGCCGATGCGTGCCCCGCGCGGCAGGTCGGTGAACTTCAGCGCGTCCCGGGCGACGATCACGTCACGGGGGTCCTCGCGCACCGGTACGGCGGCCAGGACGAGGTCCTCGGGCTGCGCGGTCGGCAGGTCCTTCAACGAGTGAACCGCGAAGTCGACCTCGCCTTTGGCCAGCGCCTCGCGCAGCGCGGTCACGAAGACTCCCGTGCCGCCGATCTGTGCGAGCTGCTCGCGGGAGACATCGCCGTAGGTGGTGATCTCGACGAGCTCCACGGGCCGTCCGGTCACCTGGCTCACGGCGTCCGCGACCTGCCCGGACTGGGCCATGGCGAGTCTGCTTCGCCTCGTCCCCAGTCTCAGTGCCTTACTCATGCCGTTCATGCCGGCCCTCGGTTCTCTGCGTTCTTCTCGGTGCTGTCCTCGGCCCGGGACACGGCGGCCACCGATTCCGGGTCGAGGTCGAACAGGGTTCGCAGCGCGTCCGCGTACCCGGCGCCGCCGGGCTCGGCCGCGAGCTGCTTGACCCGTACGGTCGGCGCGTGCAGCAGCTTGTCGACGACCCGCTTCACGGTCTGCGTGATCTCGGCGCGGTGCTTGTCGTCCAGCCCGGGCAGCCGCCCGTCGAGCCGGGCGATCTCGTTCGCCACCACATCGGCGGCCATGGCACGCAGGGCGACCACGGTCGGCGTGATGTGCGCGGCCCGCTGCGCCGCGCCGAACGCGGCGACCTCGTCGGCGACGATCCGCCGCACCTGGTCGACGTCGGCGGCCATCGGCGCGTCGGCCGAGGCCTCCGCCAGCGACTCGATGTCCACCAGCCGCACCCCGGCGAGCCGGTGCGCGGCCGCGTCGACGTCCCGCGGCATCGCGAGGTCGAGCAGGAAGAGGACGGGCTGCGGGCGGACGGGCGTGGGAGCCGACTCGGGCCGACGGCGCTCGGGGATCCGGCCGACGGTGGCTGCCGTCGCGGCGAGCGCGGTGATCAGCTCGGCGTCGGCCTCGGGGCTGCGGCGGGCGGCGAGCCGCCGGTCCACGGTCGCGTTGTCGACCCAGGCGGCGTGCTGCTCCAGCGTGGCCGCGTCCATGCCGGCCACGGCGGCCTCCCCCATCACGGAGAAGCCGGACGTCGGCTGCACGGGAGCCTGCTGGACGGCGGCCAGGTCGAGCGGACAACCCTCCTCGGTCCCGACGGAGGTGGGCGGCAGCGGCCGCACGTCGTCCGTCGCCGGGGCCTCGGCGTCAAAGACGGTGAAGGCGGCGGGCACGCCCGTGCGGCCCTCGACGGCCGTGGCGACCGCCTCCGCCGTCAGGACCAGACCCGTCGCCCCGGTACAGGAGACGGCCACGTCGGCACGTGTCAGCTCGGCCGGCACCGATTCCATCGGTACCGCACGGGCCGACACGCCCGTGCCGTCGGCTTCGACGAGTATCTGGGCGAGCCGCTCGGCGCGGTCGAGGGTCCGGTTGGCGACGACGACCTCGGCGACCCCGGCGCGCGCGAGGGTGGCGGCGGCCAGCGAGGACATGGAGCCGGCGCCGATGACGAGGGCCCGCTTGCCCCGCGCCCAGTCCTGCACGTCCCCGCCCGCGGCCAGCTGCTCCAGGCCGAAGGTGACCAGGGACTGCCCGGCGCGGTCGATGCCGGTCTCGGAGTGAGCGCGCTTGCCCACCCGCAGGGCCTGCTGGAACAGGTCGTTCAGCAGCCGCCCGGCGGTGTGCAGCTCCTGCGCCCGGGCCAGCGAGTCCTTGATCTGCCCGAGGATCTGCCCCTCGCCGACGACCATGGAGTCCAGCCCGCAGGCCACCGAGAAGAAGTGGTGGACGGCCCGGTCCTCGTAGTGCACATAGAGGTAAGGGGTGAGCTCCTCCAGGCCGACGCCGCTGTGCTGGGCGAGCAGCGTGGACAGCTCGGCGACGCCCGCGTGGAACTTGTCCACGTCGGCGTACAGCTCGATCCGGTTGCAGGTCGCGAGGACGGCGGCCTCGGCGGCCGGTTCGGCGGCGACCGTGTCCTGGAGCAGCTTGAGCTGGGCGTCCGTGGACAGCGAGGCCCGCTCCAGCACGCTCACGGGTGCGCTGCGGTGGCTCAGCCCGACGACGAGGAGACTCATGCCGGCATCACGGCGGGTACGTCCCCGTCGGGCCCCTGGTCGGCGGAGTCGTCGCGGCTGACGGGCGCGGCCACGGCGGCTTCGTTCGCCGCGGCCTCCTCGCCGGCCTTGCGCTGCTCGTGGAAGGCGAGGATCTGCAGCTCGATGGAGAGATCGACCTTGCGCACGTCGACGCCGTCCGGCACGGACAGCACGGTCGGCGCGAAGTTCAGGATGGAGGTGACCCCGGCGGCCACGAGCCGGTCGCAGACCTGCTGGGCGACGGCCGGCGGAGTGGTGATCACGCCGATCGACACGCCGTTGTCGGAGATGATCTTCTCCAGGCCGTCGCTGTGCTGCACGGAGATCCCGGCGACCTGCTTCCCGGCCATCGCGGGATCGGCGTCGATGAGCGCCGCGACCCGGAATCCACGCGAGGCGAACCCCCCGTAATTGGCGAGCGCCGCGCCGAGGTTACCGATCCCGACGATCACAACCGGCCAGTCCTGGGTGAGACCCAGCTCACGGGAGATCTGGTAGACCAGGTACTCGACGTCGTAGCCGACACCCCGCGTTCCGTAAGAACCCAGGTAGGAGAAATCCTTGCGCAGCTTGGCGGAGTTGACCCCCGCCGCGGCCGCGAGCTCCTCGGAGGAGACCGTGGGTACCGAGCGCTCCGACAGTGCGGTCAGCGCGCGGAGGTACAGCGGAAGCCGGGCGACGGTGGCCTCGGGAATCCCTCGGCTACGGGTCGCCGGTCGGTGAGTTCGGCCAGTTGCCACGGTGCTCCTGCGGGTAGAGCGGGGCTGCAGGCGGTCACACGTACCCGGACCGCCCCGTCGACAGCAGGCTATGTCTTTGTGAACGCGTGCACAAAGATGGTGTCCGATTTGCCCGCCCAACGTGACCGGGGTCACGCGCGTCATTCCAGGGGGCAAAACCGCCACTCTCCTCGTGAATCCCGCCCCCGAGACAAAACCGCCATCGATCCTAAACGACGTTCGGTACAGCCTTGTACTGCTTGGTCAGTTCGGCCAACCGGCTCACCCGGTCAGCTCCTTGCGCAACCGCCCCTCGTCCACCCGCCAGAACGTGTGCTGACGGCCGTCCACGAGCACCACCGGGATCTGCTCCCAGTACTGGTCGTACAGTTCCCGGTCCTCGGCGATGTCCTTCTGCTCCCAGGACACACCGAGTTCCGCGCAGACCTTTTCGATCACGAGCTCCGCGTCGTCGCACAGATGACAACCGGACTTGCGAATGAGCGTGACCGACCGCTCGCGGGGGTCGGCCTTACGTCGAAAGAGGGGAGTCATACCGCCATTCTCGCGCTTCTTTAACGGCGCGGTCGCGGAGAGTTCACACCCTTCGAACCTCGCGCCTGCGGAACCGCCGAACAGACTGGCTATGCTCACGCCATGGCCGCTCTAGGATGGCTCACTCCCCGTAGGCGCTCCGCCACGGCGCGGAGCGTGTTGGCAGGCGAGGCCTCGGCGGAGGCAGCCCGCAAGTCCACGCAGGAAGCACAGGACGCGCTCGACACCCAGGACACCCTGGACGCTTCCGACCGGGAACCGCAGTTCCCCGTGCACGGCGACGCGCTGGCCGCCGCCTTCTTCGACCTCGACAACACCGTGATGCAGGGCGCCGCGCTCTTCCACTTCGGCCGCGGCCTGTACAAACGGAAGTTCTTCGAGACCCGCGACCTGGTCCGCTTCGCCTGGCAGCAGGCATGGTTCCGGCTGGCCGGCGTCGAGGACCCCGAACACATGCAGGAGGCCCGCGACTCGGCGCTGTCGATCGTCCAGGGCCACCGCGTCGCCGAGCTGATGTCCATCGGCGAGGAGATCTACGACGAGTACATGGCCGAGCGCATCTGGCCGGGCACCCGCGCCCTCGCCCAGGCCCACCTGGACGCCGGCCAGAAGGTGTGGCTCGTCACGGCGGCCCCGGTCGAGATCGCCCAGGTGATCGCCCGCCGCCTCGGCCTCACCGGCGCGCTGGGCACGGTCGCGGAGTCGGTCGACGGCGTCTACACCGGCAAGCTGGTCGGCGAGCCCCTGCACGGCCCCGCGAAGGCGGAGGCGGTACGCGCACTGGCGGCGGCGGAGAACCTGGACCTCTCCCGCTGCGCCGCCTACAGCGACTCCCACAACGACATCCCGATGCTGTCCCTCGTCGGCCACCCCTACGCCATCAACCCCGACACCAAGCTCCGCAAGCACGCCCACAAGCTCGACTGGCGGCTGCGCGACTACCGCACGGGCCGCAAGGCGGCGAAGGTCGGCATCCCGGCGGCGGCCGGCGTGGGCGCGGTGGCCGGTGGCACGGCGGCGGCCATCGCCCTGTCCCGCCGACGGCGGTAACCCGACCCGGGACCAGGCACACAAGACGCACGAGAAGCGGCCGAGGCGGTTGTAGTACCGCCTCGGCCGCTTTCGTCATGCCGCCCGACAACACCCCACACCCACGAGCAAACCCGGCCAATCCAACGGTCGTACCCCCGTAACCCCACATCCAGTCCTGTTGTCCGCGCACAGCCACAACACGCCCCGTACCGACCCGAAACTCGAACCGTTTCGATCAACAATCTGTCACCCTACGCAACTTGATCGAGCGTCAATAGGCCACAGAAGCGACGTAATCGATGATTTGAGCAACTCGGTGTAGCAGGGCCTGCACGAAGCGTTATTCTCCTCAAACGCAATCCGGTACCCCTCCTGTCGCTACGACGGGTGAACGGTTCCGTACTGCACGTGATGGAAGCTCTGCCTCTGGGAGTCCCGTGTACCCACACGTCGGGGTTGACACCTCGGGCCTGGCTACGCTGCGCGCAACGGTCGCTACGGTCCAGGACCTGTTGCGCGGCTTCGTCCCCACCGCGTACGCCGTCCCCGCCTTCGCCGCCGCACCCGTCGGCCCGTGCTACGCACTGGCCGACGGCACCGCCGCGGTCGGCAGACGAGGACGCACGGCCGGCGCGCCCGCGGCCCGCCGACCCGCCGCCGACAGCGACAGCGCCCGGATGATGGACCTCGTCGAACGCGCCCAGGCCGGCGAGGCCGACGCGTTCGGACGCCTGTACGACCAGTACAGCGACACGGTCTACCGCTACATCTACTACCGAGTCGGCGGCAAGGCGACCGCCGAAGATCTCACCAGCGAGACGTTCCTGCGCGCCCTGCGCCGCATCGGGACGTTCACCTGGCAGGGCCGCGACTTCGGCGCCTGGCTCGTCACCATCGCCCGCAACCTCGTCGCCGACCACTTCAAGTCGAGCCGCTTCCGGCTCGAGGTGACGACCGGCGAGATGCTCGACGCCAACGAGGTCGAGCGCTCCCCCGAGGACTCCGTCCTGGAGTCCCTCTCCAACGCCGCGCTGCTGGACGCCGTGCGTCGGCTCAACCCCCAGCAACAGGAGTGCGTGACCCTGCGCTTCCTCCAGGGCCTGTCCGTCGCCGAGACCGCGCGCGTGATGGGCAAGAACGAGGGCGCGATCAAGACCCTCCAGTACCGGGCCGTCCGCACCCTCGCCCGTCTCCTCCCGGAAGACGCCCGCTGACCCCGCCCCTTCCTCTCTCTTCCCGCACTCTCCCTGCCCACCGCCGACGCCACACACTCCGTGACGCCAACTCACCTTCAGCGAAAGTCCGTTGCCTTCCCGATCCGATCATCCGCAGTCCGTAACCCAAGTGCCGCGCCAGTCGTTGTGCGGGATACAGGCTCCCTGTGGTCACCTCCCGGCCGACCCCGATCACTCGATCGTGTGGACCCGGCCGGGAGCGTGCAACCCTCAGGACCCCCGGGGAGTCGACCGTCATGACGAGAGGAGGTGCCGCCAGTGATCGCGAACGTATCGGCGCACCGGCGGGCGAACGCCTTCGCCCAGGCCCTGGAGGAGCAGTCCGACCAGGGCACGGCGGCCGAGCAGACCGAAGGATCGCCACCGGCACCGGCCGCTGCGGACCAGACCGGGCAGGGCCAGCTACTGGCCCTCGCCACGAGTCTCGCCGAGCTGCCCAAGCCGGAACTCGACCCCGAGGTCAAGGTCGTCCAGCGGGCCCAGTTGGTCGCCGCAATGGAGGCCATGCTGCAGGCGGGCGCCGCGGGAGGCGAAGCATCGGACCCTTCGGTGCCGGAGCAACGCTCCCACCGGGCCAGGGGCACTCACCGGGCCGGTCCCCTGGGCAAGTTCCGACCACGTTCCCGCCTCGCCAAGGGCCTCACCGCGGGCGGCCTCAGCGTCGGCGTCGCGGCGGGCGCCTTCGGCGGCGTGGCCGCCGCGAGCTCCGACGCCCTCCCGGGCGACGGGCTCTACGGGCTGAAGCGAGGCATCGAGGACTTCAAGCTCAACTACCTGGCCGACGGGGACGGCGAGCGCGGACGCACATATCTCGACCAGGCCTCCACCCGGCTCAGCGAAGCCCGCCGGCTCATGGAACGGGGCCGCAGCGGCGACCTCGACCACGAGTCCCTCGGCGAGATCCGCCGCGCCCTGAACGGCATGCAGCACGACGCCTCGGAAGGCCACCGCCTTCTCCACGAGGCGTACGAACGCGACCCGAACTCCCTCGGCCCCATCCAGGCCCTGGAAGCCTTCTCCCGCTCGCACCGCGAGGTGTGGGGCGCCCTGCGCGACCGTCTGCCGGTCCAGCTCGGCGACGTCAGTCAGCAGGTCTCGTCGGTCTTCGAGGCCATAGACGAAGAGGTCGCCCCGCTGCAGTCCCTGCTCCCGCAACCCCCCGCCCAGAGCGGCGGCGGCACCCGCCAGGGCGGCCCCGGCTCGACATCCACCGGCGCCTCCGACACCGACCACTCGACCACCCCCGGCACCGGCGCCGACACCTCCGAGGGCACCGGCAGCAGCGCCGGCAGCCCCAGCAAGTCCTCCACCTCGGGCAGCACCGGCGACGACGGCCTCCTCGGCGGCAACACCGGCGGCCTGCTCGACCCCCCGAAGGACACCGGCGCCACCGCCCCGACGACCAGCATCCCCACCACCCAACCGGACGTCACCCTCCCACCCCTCCTCCCCGGCCTGCTCCCAGGCCTGGGCATCGACAGCGAGGACGCGGAGTAACACCAGCACCAGCACATGCGACGGCGGTGGGGTTGCCCTTCTGTGGGCGCCGGCCTCGGTGAGCTCCGCGGCGAGTTCGGCGGCGCCCGGGGCTTCGGGGCCGCGTCGGCTGGTGAGCAGCAGGCTGCGCA
>NZ_JBEYIL010000001.1:0-8510 GCF_040635845.1 Streptomyces sp. NPDC006872 | reverse complement strand
CCCGCCACCCCCCCCCGCTCCCCACCACCCCGCTCGCGGACCAACACCACCCCCCCCCCCCCCCCGGCGGGGGGGGGGGGGCGGCGCCGCCCCCCCCCCCCCCCACCGCCGTCGCATGCTGACCTAGAAGAACACAGACCGCCGCTGCACCAACAGCTTGGCCCCTCCTGTCTGCTGTCCTCGCACCGCTCCGCGGGCTTCGCACGGCTGCGCCGGACTCCGTCCGCCGACTCCACTCAGCCCGCCAAAGACCCGCCGCCCCACCGAACGGCCCCGTCAGAAGAACACAGACCGCCGCTGCACCAACAGCTTGTAGAGCGTGTGCTGAATCTGTTCCCGCACCTGATCCGTCAGGTTGAACATCAGCATCGGATCCTCCGCCGCCTCCGGCGGGAAACCGTCCGTCGGGATCGGCTCGCCGAACTGGATCGTCCACTTCGTCGGCAACGGGATGCCGCCCAAGGGCCCGAGCCACGGGAAGGTCGGCGTCAGCGGGAAGTACGGGAAGCCCAATACCCGTGCCAGAGTCTTGGCGTTGCCGATCATCGGGTAGATCTCCTCCGCCCCGACGATCGAGCAGGGGATGATCGGAGCGCCCTGCCGCAGGGCCGTGGAGACGAAGCCGCCCCGGCCGAACCGCTGCAGCTTGTAGCGCTCGCTGAAGGGCTTCCCAATGCCCTTGAAGCCCTCCGGCATCACCCCGACCACCTCGCCCTGCGCCAGGAGCCGTTCGGCGTCCTCCGAGCAGGCAAGGGTGTGCCCGAGCTTGCGGGCCAGCTCGTTGACCACCGGCAGCATGAAGACGAGGTCGGCCGCGAGGAGCCGCAGATGCCGTCCCGCGGGGTGATGGTCGTGGACGGCGACCTGCATCATCAGGCCGTCCATCGGGACCGTCCCGGAGTGGTTGGCGACGATCAGCGCGCCCCCCTCCGCCGGGATGTTCTCGACGCCCTTCACCTCGACCCGGAAGTACTTCTCGTACAGCGGCCGCAGCAGGGACATCAGGACCTGGTCGGTCAGTTCCTCGTCGTAGCCGAAGTCGTCGACCTCGTAGTCGCCCGTGAGGCGCCGGCGCAGGAAGGACAACCCGCCCGCGATCCGCCGCTCGAGGCCGCCCCCGTCCTGGCCCAGCCGTTCCTCACCCGTCACAGGAACATCATCCTGCCCGATCGCCCTGGTGGGCAGGGGCTGGACCTCACCGACCTCGCCGATCTCCCGGACCGGCGCGGGCTCGCCGTTCCTGCGCCGGCTCCCCGCGCCCCGGCGCCGGGGCGGCCGAGCTACGGCGCTCCCCCGGGTCCGGTCGTCGTCGAACGGAATGACCTTGGCGTCCGCCATCGTTGATGCGCTCCTCAGTTGGCGCTCTGCGTCGGGGGGTGGACCGGCCGCCGGGCCGGGGACCGGCCGCCGCCGCCCGGCAGCGGCACCGCGGCGATCCGGTCGACGGCCCCGGCGACGGCCTCGGGCGGCAGCAGTCCGGGTCCATGGCTGCGCGCGAACTCCGCGAACGTCTCGGCCGTGGTGTACCGGGGCGTGAACCCCAGCGTCTCGCGCATCTGGACCGTCGACACGACCCGGCCGTGGGTGAGCAGCCGGATCTGCTCGGGCGAGAAGTCCGTCATGCCGAGCGTACGCACCAGGGACCCCGCCCAGGTGACGGCCGGCAGCAGCAGCGGCACCGTGGGCCGCCCGATCCGCCGCGAGCACTGCGACAGCAGCAGCACGCCGTCACCGGCGATGTTGAAGGTGCCGCTGTTGAGCGTGCCCCGCTGCGGATCGTGCGAGGCGATCCGCAGCACCTCGATCACATCGTCCTCGTGCACGAACTGGAGCCGGGGGTCGTAGCCCAACACGGTCGGCAGCACGGGCAGCGAGAAGTACGAGGCGAGCGGCGTCTCGGCGGTGGGCCCGAGGATGTTGGCGAACCGCAGCACGCACACGGCGACGTCGGGCCGCCGCCGGGCGAAGCCCCGCACATACCCCTCCACCTCGACCGTGTCCTTCGCGAAGCCGCCGCTCGGCAGCGACTTGGCCGGCGTGGTCTCGGTGAACACGGCGGGATCACGCGGCGCGGACCCGTACACGTTCGTACTGGACTTCACGACGAGCCGCTTCACGTTCGGCGACTTCTGACACGCCCCGAGCAGCTGCATGGTCCCGATGACGTTGGTCTCCTTGACCGTGGTCCGGCTGCCACTGCCCAGCGCGGTCGCGGTCACGTCCAGGTGGACGACGGTGTCCGCACCGGTCTCGGCCAGTACCCGCGCGATGGTGGGCTGCCGGATGTCGGCCTGGATGAAGTCGGCGCCCCCGAGATGGTGCTCGGGCCGCACGGCGTCCACGGCGACCACCCGGTCGACCTGTGGGTCACGCTGGATCCGTCGTACGAACCGGCCCCCCAGCTGACGGGCCACTCCGGTAACGAGCACGACCTTCCCCAAGATCAGCGCCTTCCTTCCGTCCTGGAACCGCTGCCGCCCTGCCGAGTTCCCCGTCTGCGGGCCAACTTAGCGGGTCGGTGTTGCGCTGTGATGACCACCCGATGCACGAGGTGACCAGAACGTGCGGTCGTACGCCCAGATCAGCCATGGTGCCCGTCCAGGCATACGCACAGCGTTCAACCGACCGCACGACACGTGCATATACGTGTGGCCCCCCACCGATAACACGATGGGGGGCCACACGACGCCAACGCGGCTCGCGTCGCGCGAAGTAAGAACCTGCGCTTACTTCTTGTTGCGACGCTGAACGCGGGTGCGCTTCAGCAGCTTGCGGTGCTTCTTCTTGGCCATCCGCTTGCGCCGCTTCTTGATAACAGAGCCCACGACTACCCTCGCTCACTTCTCATCACTCGGTGCTGGGCGCCATGGGCCCATACGACCTACGAGGGGCTAGCCTACCCGCCTACGGGCTGAGGTCGTAATCGAGGGGCTGGAGGGGCCCGAGACGGCCCTGGGGCCGGCCCCCTCCAGCCTGAGGCCTGCCCCTGCGGACAGGCCCCGGGACCTCGGCCGTCAGGCGGTTTCCACCCCCACGTAGCTCTCGCGGAGGTACTCGTGAACCGCTTGCTCGGGGACGCGGAAGGACCGCCCCACCCGAATCGCGGGCAGATGACCACTGTGCACCAGCCGGTACACGGTCATCTTCGACACTCGCATCACCGAGGCGACTTCCGCCACGGTAAGGAACTGAACCTCGTTCAGAGGCCTCTCGCCAGCTGCAGCCATGACACACCTGAACCTTCCGCACTCGACTCTTCGGCCACCGGCTTCCCCTTCCGGTGACTCTTCGTCGCTGCGTGCTCACTCCCCAATGTAGGGGCGGGTGATGCGAGTGGGGAAGAGGTGCACCCATCAGCGGCCTACTGTGACAGACACGCTCGATTGAGTACGTAGCGGGTCAGCGGCCTGTAGTAACCGGACCGCACAGCGTCATCAAGTGGAACGACGACGGAGACGACCCCCTCAGCCTCCCCCACGAACAGCGCGGGGTCATCGGTGTCCGCCAGCCCGATGGCCTCAAACCCCAGCTGACCTGCCCCGCAGACCCACCCGTGGTCCCCGATCACCAGCTCGGGCAGCGGCCCACCGCCCTCAGCAGCCGCGGCCAGAGCGACCCGAACCGGCAGCGGAGAATGACTGTGCACACCGGTCGCACAACCGGCGCGTTCGACCCCGGCCTCCCGGACGACCGCGACCCCCCGTACGTAATCAAGGTTGTGCCTACGTAGGCCGAACCGGGTCGTTATGTCGACACAGTGACCCTGCGCCGGGGTGAGGACATCACATCCCGCCGCCGACAAAGCGTCTGCAAGACCGGCGTAGAACCCCAGCAACCGATGGGGATGCCCGGTGCCGAGGAGCACGGGAGCACCACGCTGGGCAACCGAGGCGAGCCGCGCCGCGAACGCGTCCAGCGCGGCGACCGTCCGCTCGGGATCGATCACATCATGCCCGGACACGCATCCGGGATCGGCCGAAACCCCACACCTGTCCGCCATCAACTCGATCAGATCCCGCTGCCCCCAACTCCATTCAGGATCAAGACCGATCAACACCCGAGGATCCCGAGCAGCGAACAGCCGATAACTCCGCAGACTCTCCTCCCGCGAGGTGGCCACCACCCCGGCCAGCCGCGCGGCAAGCAGATGCGCCCGAAGGGCCTCGGAACTGAGCACGGGAGCGATGCTGACGCACCCCGCCCTCGACGGGGCTGAAATCGGGCGAACACCGCACGGTTGGCGTAAGCACTTCCAGCCCGGGGGCGGCGGGGGCGAAAAACTACGCCAACAGCCCACGCAACGGAAAAACCGCCCGCCGAGTGGCCAGCACAGCTTGATCCAGCCGATCAGCGGGGTCGTACCCCGCGTCCCACTCCGCATACTCCACCGGCCACCGCCCATCGGTCATCCGCCCCGGCCCCAACTGCCGGGTACGCGCGAACACCTCCTGCCGCCAGCTCTCCGGAATCACCGTCTCCGGAGCCACCGGCGCCCCCGCCGCCACCCCCACCAGATGCGCCCACGACCGCGGCACCACCTCCACCACCGCATAGCCGCCCCCGCCCAGCGCGACCCACTTCCCACCGGCGTACTCGTGCGCCAGCTCATGACAGGCCACCTGCACAGCCCGCTGCGCGTCGAGAGACACCGCGAGATGGGCCAGCGGATCCTCGAAGTGCGTATCGGCCCCGTGCTGGGTCACCAGCACATCCGGCCGAAAGTCCGCGATCAGCTCCGGCACCACCGCGTGGAACGCCCGCAACCACCCGGC
This sequence comes from Streptomyces sp. NPDC006872, assembly GCF_040635845.1. Classification (NCBI taxonomy): domain Bacteria; kingdom Bacillati; phylum Actinomycetota; class Actinomycetes; order Kitasatosporales; family Streptomycetaceae; genus Streptomyces; species Streptomyces sp. NPDC006872. Next base: position 3,738 of record NZ_JBEYIL010000001.1, on the reverse strand, counting down.
GTCCCCGGTCCCCGCCGGCAGAGCGACGTTCACCGCGGACCCCTCCCCCGCCCCGGCCCCGGTCTCCTCGGGCCACCCGGTCTGCGGGAACAACGTCCGCGGATGCTCGTGCAACGAGATCGTCAGCACGCGCGGATCCTCCCAGAACGCCGCCTGCACCCCGTCCCCGTGATGCACGTCCACGTCCACATACGCGACCCGCTCGGCCCCCAGCTCCAACAACCGGGCAATGGCCAGCGACGCGTCGTTGTAGATGCAGAACCCCGACGCGCCCCCCGGCATCGCATGATGCAACCCGCCCGAGAAGTTCACCGCGTGCAGCGCGTCCCCCCGCCACACGGCCTCCGCCGCGCCCACGGAGAGCCCGGCGATGAGAGCGGACACCTCGTGCATCCCGGCGAAGGCCGGATCGTCCATCGTCCCCAGCCCGTACGACTGGTCCGCCGCCCCCGGCTCCGCCGACGCCGCCTTGACGGCCTCGACGTAGTCCTCCCGGTGCACAAGCCGCAACGTCGACTCCCCGGCGGGCTTCGCCGCGACGACGTCCATCTCGCGGTCGAGCCCCAGGGCACCGACCAGCCTCCGGGTCAGATCCAGCCGGACCGGATCCATCGGATGCTCGGGCCCGAAGTCATAGCCCGTTACTGCCTCGTCCCACATCAGCTGTGCGCGGCCGCTCATGCCCGCCACCGTATCGGTCCGGTTGAGCGGCGAACGACCGGGCGTACACCAACGTCACCAGCACCAACACCATCGGCACCGCCATCGCCCCCCGGTAGCTCCAGGCATCGCCCAACGCCCCCACCAACGGCGAACCGACCAGGAAACCGACGTAATTGAAGATATTGAGACGAGCGATCGCCGCATCCGAAGCCCCCGGGAACAACCGCCCCGCCGCCGCGAACGTCTGCGGCACCAGCACACACAACCCGAGCCCCACCAACGTGAACCCCAGCATCCCCACCCACGCCCCGGGCGCGACAGCCACCACCGCGAACCCCACAGCCGCCACCACGGCCCCCAGCCGCACCACCGCCGCGGCCCCGAACCGCCGCACCCCGACGTCCCCGATGGCCCGCCCGAGCAGCGTGGTCACCATGTAGACGTTGTACGGGACGGTCGCCAGCTGCTCCGAGCTCCCCAGCACGTCCTGCAGATACTTCGCACTCCAGTTGGAGACCGTCGAGTCCCCGATATAGGCGAAGGCCATCACCAGACACAGCGGCAGCAACAACTTGAAGCCGACACCCGACTTCGCCCCGGCACCGCTCCCGTCCTCCGCACCGGCCTCCGAGCCGCCCCCGTCGACATACCACCGGCTCCCCAGGAGAGCCACCGGCAGCAACACCGCCACCACCGGCAGATACGACACCCAGAGCGCGAGATGCCAGTGCGCCCCCGCCCACGCCAGCGAGGCCCCCACGATCCCGCCCAGGCTGAACACCGCATGGAAACTGAGCATGATGCTGCGCCCGTACGTCCGCTGCAGACTCACCCCGAGCATGTTCATCGAGGCGTCCAGCGCCCCCACGGCGAGCCCGAAGACGGCCAGGGCGATCCCCAACTCGGCCAGCCCCCGCCCCGCCCCGACGCCGAGCAGCGCCAGCAGCACCACCGGCTGGGCCCAGCGCAGCACCCGGCTGGGCGGTATCCGCTTCACCAACTGCTCGGTCGTCACGCTCCCGACCCCGGCCAGGATGGGCACGGCGGCGAGAAAGACGGGCAGCAGCGCGTCCGAGACCCCGTACCTGTTCTGGATGGCCGGGATCCGGGTCACGAGCAGAGCGAAGGCGACTCCCTGCGCGAAGAAGCTGAACGCCAAAGAGGCCCTACCGCGCCGCAGCACATCTGTCATGGCGGCGAGCGTAGGGCCCCGGCGTACTCGTGGGTAGATCCAGCCAAAGATGAATTTCCCTCAGCTTTCCCGGATTCACCGGGCGAGGGCGAGCTCAGCCCTCCCGACCTCGGCCTCTGCAGCCTCCCCGGCCGCCGCCGCCTCGAACCTGACCATCGCCTCCATCGGCCCGGCCCCGAGCGCCCCACCGAGCCCGATCCCCAGCCCGATCGCCACGACCATGACCACCGACCCGAGCCACAGCATCGTGTCCACCGGCACCGTGTACGCCCCCCCGACCCGCACGACGCACTCCGCGAGCAGCACCACACCCCACACGACCGAGAAGGCCCGCTCCCGCCTCCGGAAGTCCGCCGACGCGACCGACGCCCCACTCTCCAACCGCTCCCAGGCGGCCTCCCTGACCGCGTCGCCCTTCACCAGGAACGGCTTGAGCCCGGCGGTCATCATCGGCCTCCCCAACGCCACGGAGACCAGGATCCCGATCCCGACCGTGCTGCTCACCCCGCTGTCCTTGGCCAGCATCAGCCGCGGCTCCCCGGAGAGGAAGCTCAGCACCAGCCCGACCAGGTTGACGACGAGGATGAGCCCCGCGAGCCCGTTGACCGTCCGCTCCCGCACCGCGCTCCACAGCGTCCGCCCGGCCGGCACCACACTGCTCCAGGCGAGAGCGGCGAACGTGCTCATCCCGAACGCGCTCTTGAACAGGTAGTACGACCCGAGCGGCACCGCAACGTCCACGATGAGCGGGGCGAAGGCATTCAGCTTCTGGTGCCGGCTCTTGCGCTGGTTCGTCGTCATGCCCTCAGCTTCGCCGCCGGGACAGGTCCCCCGGTAGAAACGATCGTCCGGAGCTACGCATGACAAATGTCAGGCCGCCCGTCAGATCAGCAGGTCGGCCAACTCCCCCATGCGGGAGAAGAGTTGGGTGGCCCCCGCCAGCTTCGCCGCCGGCGTCATCGCGGTGAACCCGTACACGTCCATCCCGGCCGCCACAGCCGCCTGCACCCCCAGCGGACTGTCCTCGACGACCACACACCGCTCCGGCGCCGCCCCCATCCGCTCAGCCGCGTACAGGAAGAGATCCGGAGCCGGCTTCCCCTTCCCGACATCCTGCGAACTGAAGATCCGCGAGTCGTCGAACCACCGGTCGAGCCCCGTCGTCCGATGCCCCACCCGAATCCGCTCATGACTCCCGGACGAGGCCACGCAGTACGGCACCCCGTCCGCGGCCAGTTTCGCGAGGACGTCCACGGCGCCCGGCACCGGCTCCAGCTCCCGCTCGAAGGCCGCAAACACCCGCCGGTGAAAGGTGTCGTCGAACTCCGCCGGCAACCGCTCCCCCGTGCGTTCCTGCACCAGGTCGTGGATCCGGTGCATGGCAGAGCCCATGTAGTCCCGGATGGAGTCCTCGTAGGAGGTGGGGTGCCCGAGCTCGGTCAGATAGCCGGCCAGCAGCCGGTTGGAGATCGGCTCGCTGTCCACGAGGACACCGTCGTTGTCGAAGATCACCAGGTCATAGCGCATGACTAAGACCCTAAACGAGCCCGAACGCAGAAAACCCCCGCACCTAATGGTGCGGGGGTTTCCCGTAATATTTGTTCGGCGGTGTCCTACTCTCCCACAGGGTCCCCCCTGCAGTACCATCGGCGCTGTAAGGCTTAGCTTCCGGGTTCGGAATGTAACCGGGCGTTTCCCTCACGCTATGACCACCGAAACACTATGAAACTGTGAATCTGCCGCACCATACCGTGACCATGGCATGGGGCCGTTCGTGGTTTCAGAACCAACACAGTGGACGCGAGCAACTGAGGACAAGCCCTCGGCCTATTAGTACCAGTCAGCTTCACCCATTACTGGGCTTCCACATCCGGCCTATCAAC